>NZ_JAWQUM010000001.1:0-943498 GCF_033447125.1 Rhizobium sp. PL01
GGTGGCTGCACCCGTTCCCATTCCGAACACGGCCGTGAAACGCCCCTGCGCCAATGGTACTCCGTCTTAAGACGCGGGAGAGTAGGTCGCTGCCAGGTCTATTAATGGCAAGAAAATACCAAATCATCTTCTCGACACTCAGTCGGCTCTGCCGAAAAGCAAGGCCGCCCTCAAGCGGCCTTTTTGCTTCGGTATCATAAGCCGGATAATGAAATATCGCAGCTGGACCAATGTCCAAGTGCACAAGCGACAAGTTCCTAAGAACGTGCGCTGGTAGAAAAGGCGATAAATCCGCAGGATTTACGCTGGTAGAACCAACATTCGGCGAAGCCGAATGCACAAACGCGACAGATCCCAGTAGGGATTTGCACGGATAGCGCGGGGTGGAGCAGCCCGGTAGCTCGTCAGGCTCATAACCTGAAGGCCGCAGGTTCAAATCCTGCCCCCGCAACCAAATCAAAAGCCCCAATAGCGAAAGCTAATGGGGCTTTTCTGCGTTTGGGGGGGAATTCGCAGGTCACCTCGATCGGCTTCACTGCCATGCCAACGAAGGCCGAGATAGCATTGCGTTGGGCGGGCAAGGGGGTATGCGGGACAATGTCCTTGCCAAGCAGCTCTGGCTGTCGTTCACGTACGGGAAGGTCTTGTTCCCACGCAGGCAAGACCGTACCCGAGGACCGCGTTTGTATCGGTCGATATGTGAGCGTCTACCACAGCCGACGTGCGTATTCTTCTCTGGGCCGGCAGGCGCCGGATACGGCTGACGTCAACGTGCTCATGCTAGTGGTATCGGCTGCATAATCAAGGCGGAGATACCCGCAGCAAAACGTTCCAAACTGTTCAGGCAAATCGAACACCTGTGTCCGCAGATCTGGCGGCGATCCGCACTTCCGCTCCATTAATCTTCGGATCGATGGAGGCACGCGTTGAAGACCTTCGCAGCGACTGGGCTATCCGGACTTTTGCTGCCCCAAACTCCTTGGAAGTATCGGCAAGCGCGGGCATGAATAGGGGAGCAGCCTTAACCGGATTCCGATTGCACTCGCGTCCCCGAAAAGCCGCCGCCAGGTGAACAATGGCTGCGGCGAAGGTCCATGCAAGGCTACCCAAAAACATGACGCGCAAAAGTGTGCAGTGGTTTTGCGCACAACGGCATGCGTAAAAACAAGGACCTGATGCGCGCGCGCAATTCTGAAGGATCGCGATGGGCTTTAAAAGTCGACCAGCAGGTTTGCCTGCGCCGCATTCGACTGCATGCCATTGGCGAATTCGCCTGAATAGGTGAGTGTCAGGCGTGCGGATTTGGAGAGCTCGGCGGAAATGCCCGCTTTGACGACCAGGGCATCGCGTGGCATTGCCACGCCTTCAATCATGAACGGCGTACCACCAGAAAAGGCGAGGCGGGAGGATGGGCTCAGGTCGCCAGCGGCGTGCCGCCAACCCAGCATGCCCGTCAGAGCAACGGGGAGTTCGCCGGTTGGCAGATCGGCGGAAAAGCGGACGCCCGCCGTCGCTATTGTGACCGCGTCCGAGCTGCCGGCAGCTGACAATGCCGCCGCACCGCCATTTTCCTTGAACCCGTCGGTATTGAGATGGATGTAGGCGAGATTTCCGAAAGGCTGGATGCTGATGTCATCCATCCTCAGTGTCCAGGAAAGATCCCCGAAAACCTGTGTGGTGGCGCTATCATAATTGGCTGTCAGGCGGTCGGTAAACGTGGCAAACGAGACGCTGCGATGGATTTCCGCCTCGTTGCGCGCGTAAATGGCACCGCCGGTGAAGTCCAGCGGGCCGATATCGCCCGATGCATAGAGACCGGCGTGATAGGACTCAGCCCGTGCCTGCGGCTCCATCGAGAGATGGCTATATCCGAGCAGTCCGCCCAGACGCCATTGATCGGAAATCGCCGCATCGACCCCTAAAATCGCGCCGGCAGCACGGCCATCGACGCTTCTCGCGTTGCCGTCGCCGGTGATGTTGTTTGCGGCGAGGAAGCTCGATGCCCAGAATGCCACATCGTCGGTCTGCGCGGAGTGCCGCCCGTTAGAAAGAGACATCCGGTCGATGATCGCGTCACGTTGGAAACGGCTCTCCCACAACAGTTCGCTCTTGAGGGAGGCATGAACCTCTCCATTTAGCTGCGAGAAGGCACTGCCAGCGGTTTGCGCGTCCAGTGGCAACACAGCCAGAAAGAGCGGGTTTCCCACCCCCAGAGCCTCAACGGCAGCCGCCGCTACGCGATCATTCGCGGTCGCTGCGACATCTGCAAAGAGCACGTCATTGCGATCGAGATCGAGATTGACCGCCGTGGGGCTGTAGGTCAGCGTCGGCGACAGGAAGGCAAAGTTGTTACCGGCAATTTTGTCAAAGGTGCCGCTAACACTGCCGGCGGTCAGGAGCGTGTAGTCGTTGGTCAGGCCGTAGGTGCCGCTTGCGGCCTTGATATCCAATGTGCCCCCTGCGATCACCAGCGCGCCGGAGGCATTCACTCGATCGGAAAGACCGGTCGCGTCAATATCGGCCTCATAGGTCGAGCCGCTCTGGAATGTCAGGTTGCCATTGACCGCCAGTGTCTCGATACCCGGTCCAGGTGCAAGGATGCCGCCGGCATTGACCGACAGTCCGCCCGCGACCCCGCTTCCGGACAACAGCCCGCCGTCAAAGACGTCGATCGTACCGGTGACTGTTCCCTGGTTGATGAACGTGCCGCCCGTGACCGAAGCTGTACCGTTGACCGTGCCAGAATTGGAGAACGTCCCGTCGCTGTTCACCAGCGATGCGATCGTTCCGTCATTCAGAGCAGTGCCGGCGTTTGCAACCGCGCCTGCAGTTGCGCCACTATTGTTGGTGAACGTGCCCTGCGTACCGATGCTGACGTCATGGAGCGCCGCGTTGTTGACAACGTTGCCACCGTTTACCGCCGTGGTGCCGCTGACCGTGCCGCCTCCATTGTTTGTGAAGGTGCCGGCGTTGTTCTCAAGGGATGCGACCGTGCCCGCATTCGATACGGTGCCTGAGTTCCGGATTGCGCCCGCCGTGGCACCGCTGTTGTTGACGAATTTGGCCACGGCTTCGACGTCAGCGTCCGAAATGACGAAATTGTTCGCAACGGTTCCGCCGGAAATCGTCGTTTTTCCCGTGATCGTGCCACCGGCATTGTTGGTAAAATTTCCGGCAGTGTTTGAGAGTGAGGCAGCCGAACCGGCATTCGATGCGTTTCCGGCATTCGTAACCGCACCGCTACTCGCGCCCGTTGCATTGGTGAAGATGCCGCCCGCGCCAACATTGACGCCGTTGAGGGTCGCATTGTTGGTGACGCTGCCGCCGGCGATGGTCGTTTCACCCGTTACCACGCCGCCAAAATTGTTGACGGCCGCCCCGGCGTCATTCTGGAGCGAGCCGATGGTGCCCGCATTCGACACGGTTCCGGAGTTGCGGATTGCACCTGCCGTCGCACCGTTGTTGTTCGTGAACGCAGCAGCTTCTGCGACGTCCGCGTCCGTTATGATGAAATTGTTGGTAACCGTTCCGCCTGAGACCGTCGTTTTTCCGGCAATGGTGCCGCCGGTATTGTTGGTAAAGTTGCCTGCAGTGTTCGTCAGGGCTTCGAGTTTTCCGGCATTTGATGCCGTTCCATCATTGGTCAGTTTGCCGGCGGTGGCGGTGCTGTTGTTGACGAATGTTCCACCGGACGAGACGGCGACATCGCCAACTTTACCGTTGTTGGAGAGCGACGTGCCTGTACCGACCGTTGCACCACCGAGTGTGCCATTCACAGCGACGTTTCCGTTGTCGAGTGTCAGCTGGCCGTTGAGATTGCCATCGATGAACAGGCTGCCGCCGTTGAGGTCCACATCCGAGTTCAACACGCCGCCCGCGTTGATGCCAACGCTGCCCGACGTGATCGTGCTGCCGTTCTTGACGGTGAGCGCGCCCGTATTGGTGACCGTGAGATTGCCGCCGTTCACGTCCAGCGTGCCGATCGAGATGTCGTTGGTGACCTGCGGTGAGCCAGTGTTGACGGCGGCTGTATCGTCCCCTGCCGGTAGGACAGGGTTCCAGTTCGAGCCGTTGCTGAACTCGTTGTCCGCACTGCCCGACCATACGGACTGAGCAAGAGAGGGTCCAGTCAAGGCAACGGAAACCAACGCTGTGACAAAGCCCAGACGCCGCGAGAATGCTGGAAGCAGTGGAGTTGTCATGGATCAGCCGATGCAAATTGGTGCCGCCAATCATTGGCGCAATAGGTACCAATCCTTATCCAGCGCTGGTTAATGAATATTTAATCTTTTCAACCAGCTCGCCATTTGGTTGCACTATTTTCCGCGAGCCGCATGTCCCGATGCCTTGGAATCCGGCCGCCCGCTCAGGCAGCCGGTTGAAATGACATTCCGGCACTACTGTCCCAATCCGATATTCTTCGGCGGGTACTTCTTGTAGGTGGCGGCGTGGGCCTTCATTTCGGCGGCCATCGATGCCAGGAACGCGTTCATGCGGTGGCCGACCGGATACTGTTCCTTGGGATCGATATAGAGGTTGAACAGCCATGGCGCGAGGCCGACGTCACTGACGGTGGTCATGTCGATGTTCAGCCATTGGGCGTGTTCCTGCACAACCTTCAGGTGGATCTTATACTCGTACATGCGCATGGCCATGAAGTTCTGCTCGTTCCAGATATAAACCTTCTCGCGGTTGGACTGACCGTTATCGGCAAGCAGAAACGAGGTCTGGTCGATGCCGTCGATGTAGCGATCGGCCGGGATCTTGGCGCTGGCACCTGCCAGATGCAGTGACGTGTTGAACAGGTCCATGAGATCGAAGAGATCATCGCTCTCGCGGCCGGGTTTGATCATGCCGCGCCAATAGGCGATGCCGGGCACCCGCACGCCGCCTTCCCAGGCCGACCCTTTGGCACCACGGAACGGCGTATAGCCAGCATCCGGCCAGGTATCGAGTTGCGGGCCGTTGTCGGAGGTCACGAAAATGAAGGTGTTGTCGAGCACACCGGCCTTGTCGAGCGCATCGACGATCTCGCCGATATAGGCATCGACCTCGACCACGTCATCCTTATACGGATATTTGCTGGCGCTTTTGCCTTCGAACGCCTTCGAGGCAAAATTGTCGGCGTGCACCTTCATGAAGGCATGCTCGAGGAAGAACGGAGCGCCGGCTGCGGCAAGCGTCTTGATCTTTTCAACGCTGAATTCCTTCAGCATCCGGTCGCCCTCGGCCATCTTCTCGATGCTGTCGATCTCCTCGACGTCTTTTGTTTCGCCGCCCTTGAAGCCGTGCACCAGGGCGGTACTCGAACCGGTCTTGCGCAACATTGCCAGCCGTTCGGGATTGAGAACGAGATCGGGGTATCCGCGTTTGTCGACGCCCTGGCTGATTTCCTTTTCTGCCTCGTAGAAACCGTAGAATTCATCGAAGCCGATATCCTGCGGCCGCATGCCGACGCTTTCGCCAACATGCCATTTGCCGGACAACACAGTCGTATAGCCGGCCTCGCCAAGGATTGTCGGAAGCGATGTTTCATCAGCCCATGGGTTTTTGGTGATCTTGTCGCCCGCCAGGATCGGCCGGGTCAGGCCGGTGCGAACCGGCAGTCGTCCTGTCAGGATTGCCGAACGCGTCGGTGTGCAGGTGGCCTGCGAGTAGGTCGAGGTCAGACGCAGTCCCTCATGCGCCAAGCGGTCCATGTTCGGGGTTGCCGCCCCGATGGCAGCGCCGCCACCATAGGCGCCCGGATCGCCATAGCCCATGTCGTCGACAACCAGCCAGACGATGTTGGGGCGCTTGCCTGCCTGCGCCAGAAGCGTATCCAGTTTCTTCTGGGCGGCAGCTGCCTGGTCGGCGTGCACCAAGGCCGGCTCCATGCTTTCGCTCGTCCTCTCGGCCTTGGTCAGCACCGATTGCGCTGGCGCAAAGGTGGGGATCGCGGCAAGGATCGCGGTCTGCAGCACAAGGGTGCGAAGTGTCTTGAGGTTCATGTCAATCTCCCGCTCGTCGGTTTACTCGCAAATTAATCGGCGCCTGCGCCCCTTTGACGGGGCGAAGGACATTCCAGTGGTCCCTGCCGTTGCGGCAAGCCTGTCGTGCCGATCCCTATTTGACCAGTTCGACCTTGACTTCATCGATCTTGCCGGTGAATTCGAAGGGGCGCTTGTCGGCATAGACGGGTGATACCGGTGAGCCGAGATCGGCCCCCACATCAAACGATTCCGTTGCTGTGAAGGCGGCCGGAACAGTGCGCGCGACCGTGGTCCTGGCGGCCTCCTTGCCGTCAACCTTGATGACGACTTCGCCCGGGCCTGCCGGTTTCGGGATCGAGGTGGAGATTTCGATCTGGTGCTTGCCGGCTGGGATCTTGCTGGTGCGCGCCTGATAGTTTTCGATGATCATCATATTGTATTCGTAGACCAGATGTCCGTCATCCATGTAGACGGAGAGACCGCCGCCAGCGCCACCGACCGCGTAGAGCACGCCGTTAGCGTTATCGGAGAACTCCGCTTCGATCTTCACGTCGGTGCTCTCGCGTCCAACACCGGGTGCCGCAAACTCCGGCATACGGCGTGTCGTCTGGCTGAACGTCCACTTCGAATAGGGCGACTTGATCCGGTCTTCCGGATGCAGACGCAGCCAGTTTCCTGCCCCGATCGGGAAAGCCTTGTTGTCTTCAGCCAAGGCCAGGAATCGTGCCTTCAGTTCCTCAAGCTTCTTTGGATCCTTGGCGGCAAGATCATTGGCTTGCGAGAAATCCGATTTCAGATTGTAAAGTTCCCACTGATCCTTGGCGGAATCCCAGTTGGCGAGACGTTTGACCGAAGCGGGCGTATCCCAGGGAATGAACGGTCCCGGAACGTCCGCAAACCATCCATCCAGATAGATGCCGCGGCTGCCGTTGTTGTCGAAGAATTGCTCCTTCTTCTGTGTCGGAGCATCGGCATTTGCGAATGTGTAAGCAATGCTTGTCCCGTCGATCGGCAACTGATCGTAACCGTTGACGACTTTCGGCGGTGTGATCTTCAGGATGTCGTAGAGCGTCGGAGCGATATCGTCGACATGGGAAAATTGCTGACGGAACTTGCCGTCAGGCTTGATATGTCCCGGCCAGGAAATGACCATGGGATTGCGTGTTCCACCGAAATAGGAGCCCATCAGTTTGGTGCCCTTGAACGGTGTGCCGCCAGCCCAGGCCCAGCCCGCATGATACATGTTGTCGGTCTTGCCGGTGCCCAGCGCATCGAGGCCACCGATCTTGTCCAGCGCCGCCATCTGCTGCTCGACCGTGTTGGCGATATTGTTCTGTGCCAGAAGCTCGCTGATCGACCCTTGTTGCCCTTCGGCACTCGAGCCGTTGTCACCGAAAATATAGATGATCAGCGTGTTATCCTTCAGGCCGCGCTGCTCGATGCCGTCGATGAGGCGGCCGACTTCCGTGTCGGTGTGTTCGACGAACCCGGCAAAGATCTCCATCAGGCGTTCTTGGAAGGGGCGCTGTGCATCCGGGATGCTGTCCCAGGATGCCATGGTAGCATCGCGTTCGGTCAGCTTGGTATCGGCGGGAATGACACCCATGTCGAGTTGACGTTTAAAGGTGCGTTCGCGATAGGCATCCCAGCCGGTGTTGAACTTGCCCTTGTATTTCGCCGTCCATTCCGGAAACGTGTGGTGCGGGCCATGAACGCCGCCCGGTGCCCAATACATCAGGAAGGGCTTGTCGGGATCGAAGGCGCGATAATTGTCGAGCCACTTCAGCGATTTGTCGACGAGATCGTTGGTCAGGTGGTATTTCGGATCGTCGTGCGGCGGCTCGACGGCATCGAAATTCTCGGTCAGGCGCGGTTCCCACTGCGAGGTTTCACCGCCGAGAAAGCCGTAGAAATATTCAAAGCCATAGGCGTTCGGCCAATGATCCTTCGGGCCGATGGCGGTCGTTTCGATGGCCGGCGTGTTGTGCCATTTGCCGAAGGCAGAGGTGTGATAGCCATAATTCTTCAGCACTTCCGCAAGGGTTGCTGCCGTCTTCGGGATCACGCCTGTGTAGCCATCGAAGGCAACCGCACGCTCGGCGATCGTGCCGGAGCCGACGCGGGTGTGGTTGCGGCCGGTCAGCAAAGATGCCCGCGTTGGCGAGCAGATGGATGTCGTGTTGAAGCCGGTATAGCTGATGCCTTCCTTGGCCAAGCGTGACAGGGTTGGCGTGTGTACTTCCCCGCCAAATGTTTCCGAGATGCCAAAGCCGACATCATCCAGAAGCACGATCAGAATATTGGGTGCCTTTTCCGGAAGCCGTTGCGCTGCTGCCGGCCATTCCATGGTGGAATCCTGCAGCCGGGGCTGCGCCACGCCCTTCATCGGTTCTGCCGGGAAGGGCAGTACCGAGCCATCGGTCGGGACGGATTGAGCGAAAACGGGGAAGACCGCAGACGCGAGACCGATCGCCAGCGAAAGCGTGACGGGTAGCAGGGATCGCCCGGCAATCCGCTCGATATTGAGTTTCCTGGTCGACATCACAGTTCCTTTTCTAACGCGGCGTCTGTTTGATCGCCGCAAGGCCTGGGTTGGGATGATTTATGATACTCCGTCCGATCGTCCTCGACCGTCCATCCTTATTTTTCAGAACGAGACATTGGCCGAGACCTGGAAAATGTCGCTTTCAAAACGGCGCTTTGCTGCAAATTCATGGGTGTATTTCACCTTGAAATTCACCGGCGTCTCATCGAATTTCGTCGAGTAGTTCAAAATTGGCCCGATGCCGAAGACCCGGGCCTTCAGGCTTTTCGCACCGATCGTCGACCGGAATGCGTCAGCACCGGAGCCGCTGTCTTCGCCGATCTGGCTTGAGGCATATCCGGCGACCCCGAGCGCAAGTCCGTTCGGCAGATGCTGCAGGATAGCACCTTCAAAATTGAGGATCGGCGCCGTCTTCCAGTTTGTTGCCTTGTTCTCCAGCGGGAATTCAAGGCCGAGGGCGCCCGAGAATTCGAGACCGGCGGAAGGGTCGAGATAGGTTGCCGAGATCACCGGCATGATCGTCAGGCGATTTTTGCCGAAGTTGAGGAAATTGTCGATCTCGGGCGGCGGCCCGACATTGACCGTCGAGGAATTGTACTTGCCCCAGGGCAGGAAGAACGAAACACTGGCGCTGTAATGCAGATTGCTATCATGCCAACCGACGAGGCCAGTGATGATCGGATCGCTGAACCCGGTATTCTTGTCCTCGACATTTCCGTTGAACCTACCGACGACGCCGGAAGCATCCAGTGTGCCGGTGCCACCAGGCAAGGAAACGACAAATCCGGGCGTGCCGCCAAACAGTTCAGCTTCGAAGAAATGGGCGATGTCGAGCCGGTAGAGAGAAATGTCGACTTCTGGATTGGCGACCGCGAAGCCGCCAATTGGAAGCGTAGGTCCCTTGCCATGCCAATAGAAGAAATTGTTGGTGATGATCGTAGAGCCAGGCGCACCGACGATACCGGCAACCGTATCACGGCTCCCCAGCAGATAAGCCCCGGTCCCACCTTCGAGGGCGTAGGCTGATACGGTTGAGGCTGCAAGGATTGAGGCTGCGGCCCAAAAAATTTTGATGGTCATAAATTTCCCCGGCGTCTAGGCACTTCCCTGTTTCGTTCAACGTGAGGCGAACAGGAATTTTATGGTCGCTCGAATAGTATCGCTTGGCGCGATCTGACTATCGGCGAAGTTGTGTTCATACTGCAAGCTGAATTGTACCGGCTGCGTGCCAAACCGTTCAAGCTTTGACAGTTGTACGCCGAGCGGCAAACTCGAGAAGCGCCCGTATTCCCAATCATAGGCGATCTGCATTTCGGAAAAGCCGATCGACCATCCTTGCCCGAGCTTGTGGTTCAGGATCGGCTGAAATGTGCTGACATTGACGTCGGCCTGGCCGAGCGCTTGCTCGCCACCAACATGGAAAAGGTTTTGGTTGAAGAGGCCAAATAGAAAATCATCAGACGGTCGGGCGGTAAAGCCGAATGCTGGACCGACAGCCCATTGATCCGAGCCCCGCCACTGACCGCCGGTCGGCAGCAATGCGACCGCGCCGGCACCCCAGCGTCCCCAGGATTCCTCGAATGTCATGAGATTGAAGACGGTGATGTCACCCAGGCCGCTGTCCAGCGCCGGATGCTCAGTGATGATCGGGGCGGTGATCCGAAAGATGTTGTTGATACCGCCAAGTTCGAAGGGAATGGCGGCGCGCAAGGCGACCGAATTGTCATGGCCGCCGTCCAGATGATGGTAATCCGGCGTGTACCAATCGCCGATTTGCAAGGACGTCACGGATGCCGTCGGGTCATTCGCGGCCTGGTCGAGCGATTGTCCGCCACCGGGCTCCTGGGCAAGTGCCGCCAAAGCTGCCGCACGCAAAGAGGCGAAATGCTTGGTGGTATGAGGTTCTTGGTTCAAGTCCGGTGGCCCCGGTTCCGCCATTCCATTCCCCAATGTATTTCTAATATTTTGCTATGATAGCGTGGATTTTTAGGCGACATTGCTCAAAGTTGTGCAATGTCCCCGAATTTACGATGGCAGATTGAGTGTCCATGACAATCGTTGCAATTGGTCGACAGCGATATCGGGGGAGGTCGTCCATGCCAAATGGTTCCGAGAAAGACTTTTTGCGGGCGACGGATTGGTTGAGCAAAGCGCCAACGTCGTTTCAGGATTCAGTGCTGGCGCGCGGTTATCTTTCCCTGTTTCCCCCCGGCAGGATGGTTTGCGACATTGGAGATCCGCCGGGCGCAGTGATGGGGGCCGTTTCCGGCTATGCGTCGGTGTCGACGGCGACGCCGGATGGACTGCCGCGCCTGGGCCATATTCTGCGCCCCGGCGACTGGTTCGGCGCTGCCGCTGTCCTGACGCGCGAGCCACGCAACGTTCGTGTGACGGCTCAGGTTCCGCTGCAGATGTTCGTTTTGCCCCTACGCGAGATCGACATCATTCTCAATGATGTTTCCAGCATCCATGATGCCTGGAGGCAGTTTGCGCGGCTGGTTGTTTACAACCAAAACGTCGCGGTTGCGGCTGCGCGTGACCTGATGATCCGGGACGCCAAGGTTCGCTGCTTTGCGGTGTTGCTGCGGCTGTGCGGATACAAGCGCGACACACCTTTGATGGAGAGCAAACCGGAACTTGAATTGACCCAAGAGGAACTTGCGCACCTCGCCAATATGTCACGCAATGCCGTCGGACCGATCCTGCGTGAACTGGAGCGCGCTGATATCATTGAAATTGCCTACAAACGGCTGACCGTTCTCAGGCCCCAGTTTCTCATCGACTGTGTCATTCTCTACGAACGCGATCATCCCTAACGCCGCCGCCTTGATCATGGAAATCTAGAGCAGTAGCAATTTCTTCAGAACGGAGAAAACTTCCTTGTAGGGCAATTGCGTTGCGCCGGCGGCGGCAAAGGGCAGCAGGGCTGCCGCCGCGACCGGAACGACTGCTTTCCGGCTGATCAGCATGGTCGAGAGCTTTCGGGTTGCCTCGAACAGTTTGGACGGATCCTCGACATCAACCTGTTGCTGTGCCTCGGCCGGATCGTTGGCAACCAGGTTCTGGCCCGCAGTCTTGCGTTCCGCCTGCCGCTGGTAGCGGGTAGCCTGAGCCCCCAGCATCAGCAACCCCTGTTCTTTCAGGCGTGCCAAAGGCTTTGAAAAAGCCGACAGCGGATATGCGAACAGCGCCATGACGATGACCAGCCATCCGGCCATAATCATGCTGAAGGTTTTAGCATCGACGCCGGTCTGCAGAACATGCTTGGCAAGGGCGGCAGCCACCGCCGAACTGATGCCGAAGACGAAGAAGACATAGGCATTTGGATAGTCAGCGAGGAAAGCGAGACCCGCCTTGCCGTCTGGATGCGTGGCAACAAGGCGAAGGTCGAGAGAGGCGATCTTGCGAAGCAGTTGTGCCCAGACGAAATGGCGCCAGATGCCGCGTGTAAACAGGAAAACGAACAGTGGCAGACTGACGAGAACGCACCACCATCCGGCCAGCGTGATCGCATTGCCCTCCGGCAGGTGCGTGACCGCCCACGAGGATTCGCTGATTGTGTGGAAATTCAGGAATGAGCCGACCGCGGCAATCGCCGCCAATATCAGGCAAATGATCTCACCAATATGCGAATCCCGTCGTTTCAGTGCGGTATTCACGGCTTTCGCGGCTGCCGGAACGGCAGCGGGGGCGATGAGAGGCGCGCGAAGAAATTGCGTCAGCTTGAGTCGAAGGCCCCGTTCGACCTGCTGCTCCGCAAAGATGAATGCGGCGATGCCGATGATGAACTTCGCCCAGACAGCCGGATCGGAAAGAAACGAGTTCTGGTCCTGCGCGAGCGAAAAACTGCCGGGAAGCGTCAGAATGAACGGCACGCCCCAGGCCAGGGCGACGAAGATCAACGTCCGTCTGCCAACATTCAATGCGTTGTGATGCAGGAGTTTCAGCCGGTGCTGCAACTCGTAGAACGGTCCGCCGCGTGCAGCGAGAAACTCATGGATGCCAGTGCCTTGAACGCTGTCTGTCATGGTTCCGTCACTCGTTTGTTTGCGTGAACGATCTGGTATCTGTAGCCTGCGCCATGCTTTCAGCCGCAGTCACCGGCTACATCCCACGTGGTCAACGGCCCATGGGATGTCTGACAGTTTGGCCAACCGCAGCGACCCTTCGCCTTTTAGCAAACGGTCGTCTTGACTGCTCCGGCTAGCGTGGCCGTCCTCACCGCGGGACGCAGTAATCCCAGTAACCGCGGGTCATCGAGCTGTTGGACCAGTACCAGCACAGTTCCGAACTTGGCGGGGAGGGTATGGTGCTCACGGCGATGACGGTGCCGAGTGCCACGCCGGCAACAACGGCACCATAATAGGGGCGGCGGACCCAGGGGCGAACAGGCCGGCGGACAACGACGGTCGTTTTCTTCACCACGGTATTGTTGCGAACGACCGGAGCTTTACGCACGTTGCGGTTCACCGTGGTGTTCTTGTTCACTCGAACATCCCGATGGACGGTTTTTCGCTGAACGACCTGCTCAACCTGACCAAACGTCGATAACGAGATTGCTTCCGGCGCCTGAACTATCGGCATGGCAGCGGCGGCAATCGGTTGTACGCTTATCAAGACGGCCGTCAAAAGTGACAGGGCTTTTTTCATTGCGGATCCTTCGAACGGAGTGCGATGTTTGCGAGTGTCTGAGTGTATCAGTTACAACTACAACGCTTTTTTCCGGCCAATTGCCCAATGCTGTGCAATGTAAGAACAAAAAACCGAACAGCCATTGCGATTTTTCATCACTGGGCTGAACCGCGGTAGCATAGTGAGCTTGTCCGCCAATGGCCATTTTCGGCCGTCCGGTCGGGGATTTGACGTCCTTCGTTACTGTTACGTACTTGCTGCCGATCGATTAAGGCGGCACCATCCGCTGCATAGCTGGAGACCCTTACAATGTTCGTCGCTCTCAACCCTATCAAACCGTTGACCCTGGTAACTGCGGTTGCCCTATCGTTGACGTCTGCGGCGGGGGCCTTGGCCGCGCCGGTGGCCCCCAACTCCGAAACCTTGACCGATGCCTATGTCTACCTGCTGGGGCGTGCGCTTGTGGTTCGCCAGGAGGTCGGTGACCTCAAGGAAAAAGGTGTCCGGTTCAACACCATCAAATACAACCCTCTCGGCTCGGCCGATTTCGTCAATCCGAATTTTGACGTTGCCTATCTTGAAGCCTGGTTCGCAGTTGACGAGCACTCCGCGGCGATCTTGGAAGTGCCGGATATCGAGGGCCGCTATTACACGGCGCAAATTCTCGATGAATGGGGCGAAGTGATCGCCAATATCAACGAGCGCACAATGCCATCCAAGCCCTTTGGAAAATTTGCTCTCGTTTCTCCAAACTCCAAGGTCAAGCTGCCGAAGGATGTGATGCCGATCATCCTGCATTCGAACAAAGCCAAGATGCTTGGCCGTGTCGAATTGAAAGGCGATCCGCAAGGCGCTGAAAAACTTCAGCATGCCTTCAAAGTCAGCGTCATCGGAAAGCCCAAGATTGCCAAGCCGCCGGTGTTGGCTGCGTTCGACAACAAAAGCCTGATCGGTGTTGATCTTTTCGACAACGCGAACGGCCTGCTTGCCAGCGCCCTCGACGTCGCGCCCAATGCCGCCGAGCTGCAGGCGAAGGTCCACGCCGTGGCGAATTACGTGTCGTCGGGAAAGGATGCGCGCGCGGCGGTTACCGATCAGCTGAAGACGATTGTGCCGAAATTCCAGGAAGACGTCCTGACGAAGACCGCACCCTACAAGAATCACTGGCTGCGTGGTGCTTTCGGCGGCAATTACGGAACCAAGTTCGAGCAGCGAACAGCTGCCAATTATGCCGGCATCTGGGCGAACAATCCGGCTGAAGCAATCTATTTTCCCGCCAGCCGCGATTCCAACGAGAAGCTGCTCGATGGCAGCAAGAACTACGTCATTCATTTTCCGGCTGATGCCCTGCCGGAAAAGGTTGTCGATGCCTATTGGTCGGTCATTCTGGTGAGCGTACCGGACTATCGCGTCATTCCCAACGATCTCAAGCGTTACAACTTCAACAGCTATTCCGACCTGAAGAAGGAGCCGGACGGCTCGCTCAAAATCGCTATCGGACCGAAGCCGGTTGCTGGTGTTGCGGAGTCAAACTGGCTGCCGTCGGCGCAAGGTAAGCCGTTTTCTCTTACCTTCCGCACCTACGTACCAAAGGATGTCGTCAAACGATGCGAGTGGACGCCCGCTCCCGTGACGGAGGTGAACTGACATGGATACGAAGAACAGAAGCCAGCGCTTTCCTTCGCATCTCCGCACCTCATTGTTCTTTGCGGCGTTGCTCTCGTTATCGGCTGCGCAAGCTGCAGAACCGCTAACGCTTTCGCCTGGCTGGAGCCGGGCGCTTCCACCGGGGCCTGACATCCGCGTGAAAATCACGGAGGCCTATGCCAAGCAGGTCGGACGCGATGCCTATTTCTGGGCCTGGCCCATGGTCAACGTCTACAACCGGCGGCTTGCCTATGCGCCGCTCAAGGCGCCGGTCAAGTCCGGCCCGCTGGTGATGGCACCACTGAACACGTTTGCCATGCTGACCGACTACGTCGTGGCGGAAGAGCGCATCGTTGCCTGCCCCAATCAGGATGTCGTCTATGGTGCTGGAGCGCTGGCGCTCGACAAGTCGGCCGTCGTTGTTCAGGTGCCCGATTTCGGTGACCGTTTCTGGGTTTACCAGATGGTCGATCTGCGCACCGACAGTTTCGTGCAGCTCGGCAAGATGTATGCGTCGACGCCGGGCTTCTACCTGCTCGTCGGTCCTGACTGGACGGGTGAGGTCCCGAAGGGCATCACCAAGGTCTTCCGCTCGCCGACACGAACGGGGTTTGTCGCGCCGCGCGTCTTCATGGATGACACCGCTGAAGACCGCAAAGCCATCCAAAGCGTGCTCCGGGAAATCATGATGTACCCGGTCGATCAGTTTGACGGAAAGATGAAGTCGACCGATTGGTCCAAGCTCCCTGGCGGTGGTGATGAAACGGCCCCAGCTGGCGAACAGGAAGTCAAATGGGTTGATCCGGAGAAGTTCTTCGACGAGCTACCGATGGTGCTGGCCGACGCACCGCCATTGCCGGGCGAGGAGGCTCGCTATGCCCAGATTTCAGCTGTGCTCGAAGCCGCCAAGACCGATGCCAAGATCAAGGCTGCCCTGACGGAAGGTGCAAAAGATGCGGACGAGAATATCGTCACGCCGTTGTTCCAGTTTCGCAATTACGGGCAGCAACTGCCACATCACTGGAGCACGATCTCGAACGAAGCTGCCTTCGGAACCGACTATTTCACCCGCACGGCGGTTGCCAAGTCGAATATCTTTGTCAACTCTCCGAACGAGACCAAATATTTCTATCAGGACCTCGATGCGGCTGGTGGGCGATTGAGTGGGGCAAAGAGTTACACGGTGACCTTTCCAAAGGGAGAAACGCCGCCGGTCAACGGTTTTTGGTCGATGACGCTCTACAATGAGCACCATTTCTTCTCACCGAATGACCTGAAGCGCTATTCGCTCGGTACCAAGAACAAAGATCTGAAGTATGGCGAGGACGGCTCGTTGACCCTCTATGTCCAGGCAGCTTCGCCGGGGAAAGACAAGGAGGCAAACTGGCTGCCTTCGCCGCGGGAGGAATTCTCTCTTTACATCAGATCGTACTGGCCCAAGGCGGCAGTGATGGAAGGTTCCTGGACACCGCCCGCCGTGGAGCTTCAGAAGTAGACGTCAAGGGCTTTCATCAACTGGTCTTCGGGCCAGGCCCGAAATGATCGAAGACATCGGCTCATGCCGAACGCCGCCATCCCTCTGGCGGAGGCCGGTCAGGCGTCGATGTCGCGGATGGAATCGAGCGGGCCTTTGAGCGCGGTGCGGGGATGGACCAGTTCGGGCTGGATCAGGTGGATTTTGACGGCGGGGCGGGCTTCTTCGATCAGCTCGAAGGCCTTGGCCAGCATGCTTTCGGTATCCTGACGGATCATGATCACCGGAAAGGGCAGGAAGGAGCCGAAAGGGTCGTAGTCATAGCAGCCAACGACGATATCGGCGAAGGTCTCGTGCGGATGCTGCGCCATGAAGCGAAGCAGGCCTTCGAAGTTGATCGATGAGTTGATGAAAAGTCCACGCGGCAGTTTCCCCTCGCGCTCGTAGAACGCTTCGAAGGCCTTTTGGGTCATGTTCGGAGAGTAGCCGGTCGGCTGGATGCAGGCATCGCTGTCATGGCCGAGCAGTTCGGTCTTGATGTCGCGAAACCCCTTGATGCGTTCGCGGCTGGCATGGTCGTTGCGCCCGCCGAACAGGAAGAGTTCCTCCGGCTTCAGCGGGACGGCTGCGTCGTCGAACCGTTTGATGATCGCCTGCGTCAGCATTCGGGCGCCCTGATAGTTGTCACTGATGACCGAGGGGGCTTTTGTTCCGGGAAGGTCGATGTTGATATGGCGGATACCCGCCGCTTCGCAAAGGTCATGGACGCTATCGGGATCGGTGGCGCCGGCGATGAACAGCTCATCGATCGAATAGGAAATCAGCGTTGCGACCGTCGCCAGTTCTTCCTGCGGGTCCCGCGAGGCGCTGACGACAACGGGGCACTTCCCGTGACTGCGGACCTCAGCCTCGAAGGTCTGCGCCATTGATGAGAAGTAGCGGTTGTCGTGGACGGGCAGCAGCAGGCCAACGAGGCCGGAGCGGGAATTGCGCAGGCCGCGGGCCTGAAGGTTCGCGGTATACTGGTGCTGTTCGGCAAGGTTCTGGATGAGTTCGGCCGTGCTCTCCTTGATCCGCCGCTTGCGCCACGTGCCATTCAGCACGGCGCTGACCGTCGAGGCGGAGCAGCCGGACAGGACCGAAAGATCGTAGATCGTCGCCTTCTTTTTTCCCTGATGTTTCATCCAATCCTCCTTTCGTTTCCTTAGTGCCAATTTCCTCTTGACGAAAGTTTAAATCCAAAACATATTATTTGCACCATCGATTGTGCAAAAAAGAAATATCGATTGTGCAGCGAGGTCCGCTTGAGGAGGCGGTAACGTGGAGGATGCGATTTCCAGCGCCGACCTGAGGTGAACTGACAGCGACCGCCACTCTTGCGGCCTGGTCCTGTTGCCTGCGCGGAAACGTTTGGAGGAGGAAGAGCATGAAAAAGTTTATGATCGCAGCGCTTGCTGCATCGCTGTCGCTTGGCGTTTCGTTTGCGGCACTGGCCGCCGACAAGGTCGGCGTTGTTGTCAAGATCGGCGGCATTCCGTGGTTCAACGCCATGGATGCCGGGATCAAGGAGCAGGGCGCCAAACTCGGTCTCGATGCCTTCATGGTTGGCCCGACCAGCGCTGATCCGGCGCTGCAGGTGCGCGCTATCGAAGATCTGATTGCGCAAGGCGTCAAGGTTATCGGTGTCGTTCCCAATGATGCCAAGGTGCTTGAGCCGGTTCTCGCCAAAGCCAAGGAAGCCGGCATTTTCGTCATCACCCATGAATCGCCTGGTCAAAAGGGCGCCGACTGGAATTTCGAGCTGGCTTCTTCGACCGGTTTTGGTGAAGCGCATGCCAAGCTCTTGGCGGAGAAGATGGGCGGCAAGGGCGAATATGCCGTGTTTGTCGGCTCGCTCACCGTTCCCCTGCACAATGCCTGGGCTGATGCGGCTGTCGCCTATCTCAAGGCCAATTATCCCGACATGAAGCTGGTCGGCGAACGTTACGGCGTCGCCGAAGATGTGGACAAGAGCCGGTCTACGGCGCTCGATCTGATCTCGGCTCACCCGGATATAAAGGGATTCCTTGCTTTCGGTAGCCAAGGTCCGATCGGTGCCGGACGTGCGGTTGAAGAACGCCGCAAGACCGGTGAAATCTTCGTTCTCGGGCCATTCTCGCCCGGTCAGGGCCAGAAGCTGATCAAGTCCGGTGCTATTTCCGGCGGCTTCATGTGGAATCCGAAACAGGCTGGCGAGGTCTTCGTCACCATGGCCGATCGTCTGATCAAGGGCGAAAGTGTCAAGGACGGCGATGACATTCCGGGTCTCGGTGTGATCAAGCCGGCCGGTAACGACATCATCGTCGATCAGTTGTTGCCGATCAACAAGGATACTGTGGACGAGCTTGCAGGCATGGGCCTGTAACTTTCCCAAAATGGTTCTCCCGGGCTGCTGGGCTGGCTTCGGCCGGCTCGGCGGTGCCCGGAGCTTTCTGCCCGATTGGCATTTTCACAGGTTGATATCATGACGGACCGTGCGAGCGGGGAGAGTGGCCAAAAGCCGCTTCTGTCCCTGCGCAACATCAACATGACGTTCGGTGGCGTCAGGGCCTTGAAGGGCGTCAACTTCGACGTTCTACCGGGCGAGGTGCATTGCCTGGCCGGTGAAAACGGCTCGGGCAAGAGCACGCTGATCAAGATCATTACCGGCGTTTACCGTCCGCAGGACGGCGCGGTCATCGACTTCGATGGACAGACCTATTCGCACATGTCGCCGGTGACGGCGCAGAATTCCGGCATTCAAGTAATCTGGCAGGATCTGGCGCTGTTTCCGGAAATGACGGTTGCCGAGAATATTTCGTTCCAGACGCTGCTTGGCCGCTGGCCGCGGTTCGTCAATTACAACGGCATGCGCGAGAAGGCGATCACAGCCTTGGCGCGGCTTGGCGTGACGCTCGACGTCGACCGGCCGCTGAAGGATTACGCCATCGCCCAGCGCCAGATCGTGGCGATCGCCCGCGCGCTGGTTGGCGAGGCGAAACTCGTGTTCATGGACGAGCCGACCGCGTCGCTGACGCAATCGGAAACCGATCACCTTCTCGATATCGTCCGCACGCTGTCTGCTTCCGGCGTCGCTGTGGTGTTCGTCAGTCACCGGCTGGCCGAGGTGCTGGAGATTTCGAGCCGGTTGACGGTGTTGCGTGATGGCGCGCTGGTTGGCGTCTATTCGACTGAAGGAATGACCCAGTCGCGCATTACCGAGCTGATGACCGGCAAGACCTTCGACCAGACTGTTCGCGCTCGTGACGTCAGTGCCAATCCGGTGGTGCTGGAGGTCGAGGGGCTCTCCCGGCCCGGCCAGTTCGAGGACATTGCCTTCACCGTGCGGCAGGGCGAAACGCTTGGGATTACCGGGTTGCTCGGGGCTGGGCGCACCGAACTGGCGCTGTCGCTGTTCGGGATGCTGAAACCGCGCTCCGGAACCGTCAAGCTTGAAGGCAAGCCCGTTCATTTTTCGTCCAATCGTGACGCCATCGCAGCCGGTATCGCCTATCTGTCTGAGGACCGCCTGTCGCTCGGGCTGATCCAGCCGCAATCGATCGCCGACAATCTGGTGATTGCCTCGCTCGACAAGATCACATCCGGCGGGTTGTTGTCCGACACCCGCAAGCACGATCTCGTTGCCCAATGGATCGCCGATCTCGGCGTCAAGATCGGCCAGCAGGGCGATGCGATCTCGACCTTGTCGGGCGGTAACCAGCAGCGTATCGCGATCGCCAAATGGCTGGCGACCGATCCGAAACTGCTCATCCTCGATGCGCCGACTGTCGGTGTCGATGTCGGGGCGCGTGCGGGGATTTTCGATATCGTTGCGAAGCTGGCCGAGACCGGACTGGCGATCATCCTCATCTCCGACGAAGTGCCGGAGGTCTATTTCAATGCGGACCGCGTGCTGCACATGGCGCAGGGACGTGTCGTCAACCAGTACATGCCGGCGGACTGCTCGCTCGCAGAGATCGAGGCTGCCGTCTATGCGTAAGGTCGTTCAATCCCATGCAACGGAATTTGCGCTGCTCGCCGTCATGGCTGTTATCAGCCTGTTCCTGTCCCTCGCAACCGACCGGTTCTTCTCGCTCGGCAACGCGTTCGATCTGCTCAACACAAGCTCCGTCAACATCATCTTCGCCGTCGGCCTGCTGGTGGTGCTGATTTCCGGCGGTATCGACATCTCCTTTGCCGTCGCTGCTTCCGTCGTCCAGTATGTCGCGGCTCTTGCGCTCGGCTGGATGGGTGGCGGCGGCTGGATCAGCGGGCTTTTGATTGCCGGTGCGCTCGGCGTCTCACTCGGTGCGATCAACGCTTTCCTGATCCACCGGTTCAAGATCATTTCGATTGTCGCGACCATCGCCACATTCAATATCTATTTCGGCCTTTTGATGTTCTTCACCCGCGGGGTGTCGATCTACAATCTGCCGGATTGGCTGACCTCGCGCGTCGTCCTGTTCGAGCACGAAATGGCCGATGGCAGCTGGATCGAGATCACCCTGCCGGTGCTGGTCATGCTGATCTGCGTGGTGGCGACCTGGGTTTTCATCACCCGCACGACGACCGGACGGCAGCTCTATGCCTTTGGCGATAACCCGGAAGGCGCACGCCGGTTCGGCATCAATATCGGCGCGATGCAGTTCATCGCTTTCGGCTGGCTCGGGCTGATGGCCGGGATCGGCGGGCTGGTGCAGGCGCATTATGCCCAGGAAGTGGTGCCGAACGCGCTGTATGGCCGCGAACTGGATGTGCTGGCTGCGGTGGTTCTGGGCGGCGCGCGGCTTGGTGGCGGCAAGGGCTCTGTGCTCGGCTGCGTTCTCGGCGTGCTTTTGATCTCGATCACCCAGAACGGGCTCAATCTGGCAGGCGTCTCACCCTATGCCTTCAAGATGATCGTCGGCGCCATCATTCTCGTCGCCATCACCCTGTCCAACACCAGCATTGAAAAACTGCTGCCGTTCATGCGCCAGGAGGAGGGCCGCAAATGACCGTTATCCTCAATCGCATCAAGACGGCACTTGGGCCTGATATGGCCGGGCCGGGATTTGCACTGATCGCCGTGCTGGTGATCTTCAGCCTTGCCTCGCCGCAATTCTTCAGCCGGGCTACCTTCGGCTCCGTCGCCTTCCAGCTGCCGGAACTCGGGCTTTTGACCCTTGCGATGCTGTTGCCGGTGCTGACCGGCGGCCTCAACCTTGCGATCACCTTCACCGCTAATCTTGCCGGGCTGACCGTCGCCTGGGTTCTGCAGCAGAATGGCGGCGCCGATGCCGGACCGTTCGCCTTTTTCCTCGGATCCATCCTCGGGATTGGCGTCGGGGCGCTCAGCGGCGTGGTGATGGGGCTGGTGATTGCCTATACCCGCGCGCATCCGATCCTTGTCTCTTTGTCGATGATGATCTTTCTGCGCGGGCTCGGCGAGTTCCTGACGCGTGGCGGCGATGTCTCGGGCTTTCCTGCTTTCCTGCAGCCGCTCGGTCACGGCAGCATTTTGGGCTTTCCGGTGCCGCTGCTCGTCTTCATCGGCTGCGTGCTGATCTGGCATCTGCTGCTGACCCGCATGAAGCTCGGCTTCAACACCTATATGATCGGCTCGAACATCGAGGCGGCCCGCTATTCCGGCGTCAACACCCGCAAGGTCATCGTGCTTGTCTACACGCTGTCGGGTGCCATGTGTGCGATTGCCGGTATCATCATGCTTGCCCGGTTCAACTCGGTGCGCGTCGGCCATGGTGAATCCTACCTGTTGATCACTGTGCTTGCCTGCTTCCTCGGCGGCGTCAATCCGTTCGGCGGTTTCGGCCGGGTCATTCCGGTGGCTGTCGCACTGCTGGTGCTGCAGCTTCTGTCCTCCGGCCTCAATATCCTCGGTGCCAACCAGCATCTGGCGACGGCCGTGTGGGGCATCCTGCTCATCACCGTGATGATCCTGCGTTTTGCAGCGGGCCACTTCAAATCTCTCAAGCGAAAAAAAGGATAAAACCATGGAAGGTTTTGGCGTTCATACCAGCATGTGGACCATGAAATGGGACCGGGCAGGGGCGGAAAAGGCGATTGCCGCCGCCGTCAAATACGAGATGGATTTCATCGAAATCGCACTTCTCGATGCTCCGGCCGTCGATGCCGAGCATAGCCGCAAGCTCCTGCAGAAACACAAGCTGCGCTCGGTCTGCTCACTCGGCCTGCCGGAGGGTACCTGGGCTTCGGTGCATCCGGAAAAGGCCGTCGAGCATTTGAAGGTCGCCATCGACAAGACGGCGGATATGGGCGCGGAAGCGCTGTCCGGCGTCATCTTCGGCGGTATCGGCGAACGTACCGGCGTTCCACCGACGGAAAAGGAATATGACAACATTGCGCGCGCCCTGCAGGCGGCCGCGAAACATGCGAAAACCCGTGGCATCCAGTTGGGTGTCGAGGCGGTCAACCGCTACGAAAACCACCTGATCAACACGGCACAGCAGGCCGTCGACATGATCGAGCGCGTCGGTGCCGACAACGTCTTCGTGCATCTCGATACCTATCACATGAACATCGAGGAGAAGGGCGCCGCCAACGGCATTCTCGTTGCCCGGGACCACATCAAGTATATCCACCTCTCTGAAAGCGACCGCGGCACGCCGGGCTACGGCAACATTCCCTGGGACGCGATCTATGCAGCGCTTGCGGCCATCGGCTTCAAGGGCGGCCTTGCCATGGAAAGCTTCATCAACATGCCGCCGCAGGTGGCCTATGGCCTTGCCGTCTGGCGTCCGGTGGCCAAGGACGAGGCCGAGGTGATGGGCAACGGCCTGCCGTTCCTGCGCAACAAGGCGCGGCAATACGGTTTGATCTGACGAAGAAGGCTGTTCCCGCACCGGTGGGAACAGCCGCAGGGATAGGCAGTTGCGGGATACGGACATGGCGGACGGGCAGAGGAACGATCGAAGGGATGACGGGCAGCCGGCGACTGTCGCGGTCCTCGATGTCGGCAAGACCAACGTCAAGCTCAATGCCGTCACGGCATCCGGCGCCATCTTTGAGACGCTGTCTGTTCCCAACCCGGTGCTTGAGGGCGGGCCGTGGAGACATCATGACCTGCTGACGCTCAGTGATTGGGTGTTCGGCACGCTTGCCGGTCTGGCAAAGCGCCATCCGCTTTCGACCTTCGTTTCATCAGGCCATGGCTCCGGCGGTGTTCTGGTTGGCCCCGATCCCGATGCTGGTGACGGGACCGCCATGCCGATGATCGATTACGAGCAGGCTTTGCCTGGTGATATCCGCGCTCGCTATGCGTCCCTGTCCGGCTCGTTCTTCGACCGCGGCAGCGCGATGATGCACGGCGCGACCCACCATGCCCGTCAGATGTTCTGGATGCAGCAGGCGGCACCGGATGCCTTTTCCCGGGCGCGCTGGTTTCTGGGCGTGCCGCAATACTGGGCATGGCGGCTGTCGGGCGTTGCGGTGTCGGAAGCGACCGTTCTTGGCGCGCAGTCGCATCTCTGGAATGTCGCTGAACGGCATTGGTCGCCGATCGTCAGCAAGCAGAGCTGGCAAAGCCTGCTGCCGCCCTTTGCCAAGGCATGGGAGGCGGTCGGGACAATCCGCCCAGCACTGGTGCAACGGTATGGCCTGCCACCGGATATGCGGGTTCTTGCAGGCATTCATGACAGCAGTGCCAATTTCTATCGATATCAGGCGGCTGGGTTTGATGAGGCGGCCGTGGTGTCCACCGGCACCTGGATCGTTGCGCTCAGCGGCAAGACGCCGCTTTCCCGGCTGGACGAACATCGCGGCATGACCTGCAACAGCGATGTCGATGGCAATCCTGTCGGGGGTGCCCTGACCATGGGCGGGCGGGAGTTCACCCATGTCGCCGGCCGTGATGATGCCCATCTCAACGCTAATGCCACTCTCGTCAGCCGGATGATCGGGCAGGGCACCATGGCGCTGCCATCCTTTGGCGATGACGATGGCCTTTTTCCCGGCAGTGCGGGCAAAGGCCGGATTGCCGGACCTCAGCCAGCCGACACGGCCGAGCGCAAGGCCTTGGCCGTTCTTTATACGGCGTTGCTCACAGTCGAGTGCCTCGATGCGCTGGGAAGCAGCGGACGGGTGATCCTCGACGGCAGCTTTTTGCGCGATCCGCTCTATGCGGCGCTGGTCGCTGCGTTCAGGCCGCAGGGCGACACGGTTTCCAATCTCGATACCTATGGGGTCGCCTCGGGTACGGCGCTTCTTGCCAGCCATGGCACCCGGCAGGCACGCGCAGCAATAGCGCTCGAAAAACCGCCGGTTTTCGATCATCCACCCGCCGATCTCGCGGCCTATGCCCATCGTTGGCAGGCCATAGCCAGACAGGCTTCGAATTTCAACGTGCTTTACGAAAGGTCCTCCCAATGAGCACTCACCACACTGATATCGCAGCGCTGCGCCGCGATATGGTCGAAACTTGCCGCAGGATGAACTCCAGCGGTATCAACCAGGGAACGGCGGGGAACCTGTCCGTGCGTACGGGAAATGGCTTCCTCGTGACGCCGTCCTCGCTTGCCTATGACACGATGACGCCGGACGATCTGGTCGAGATGGATTTCGACGGCACCTATGCTGGCCGCCGCCCGTCCTCGGAATGGCGCTTCCACCGCGATATCCTGAAGAACCGGCCGGATATCAACGTCGTGCTGCATTGCCATTCGATCTATGCGACGACGCTTGCCTGCCATCACAAGACGATACCGAGTTTCCACTATATGACCGGTGTTGCCGGTGGAACGACGGTACGCTGCGCCGAATATGCGACATTTGGAACGCAGGCCCTGTCCGATCACGCACTGGTGGCGCTGAAAGACCGGCTCGCCTGCCTGCTCGGTCAGCACGGGCAGATATCGCTCGGCAAGACTTTGGAAGGCGCGCTTTGGCTGGCCATCGAGATCGAAACCCTGTCGCGCATGTATGTGCAGGCCTTGACACTTGGCGAGCCGCCGGTTCTGCCGGACGACGAAATGGCGCGGGTGATCGAGCAGATGCGCAAGATGAGCTACGGGCATGCGCCGGATGCCGAAGGGATCAACGACATCGCCCGGGCACGGGCTGCGTCCTGAAGCAACGGCGGCCGTCTCAATCTTGGCCGGTGATCAGCCTGAAAGGCCGTAGGCCTTCTCAAGCATTTCCCAATTCTCGTCCATCGCATAGCTGGGCGAGAGAAACGGGACGCTGAAATGGCCGAAGCGGATCGACAGTTGCCGCTCGGCCGTGTCTTCATCCACACCTGCGATCCGGTTCAGATAGAGAACAGAGGCAAGGCCGGTCCGGTCCGCACCAGATTTGCAGTGGATGAGAATGGGCTTGGGTGCGTCGCGCAACAGGGTGACGAGCTGCTGCGTTTCCTCCAGCGTCAATTGTTTGCTGGCGATCATTCTGAAGTCGATATGTTTGATGCCGAGGGCACGGGCAGCGGCGACTTCGTTTTTATACCATGCGGCGTTTTCGCCGCTTCCGCGCAGGTTGACGATGGTCTTGATACCATAGCGCTGCGCATAATCGGCCAATTGCAGCGCCGTTGGCTGGTTCGAACGATAGAGCGTGCCCGGCACGACCTCGGAAAAATTACCCGAGGCCTGAATGGCGAACAGATACGTTCCAAGTCCCACAGCTGCCGCGCAGCCTGCCAGTCCCACCAGCTTCAAGATCCTGTACATCATTCCACCAGTGATCGTTTCGGTGAGATCACTTTTCCCGTTCTGGCTGACAACAGCCTGAACAGCGTGTGATGATATCTGTGGCGACGGTGCGAGAGCGGCCGGGAAGGCCAAGCCGGGGATGTTCAGGGCAAACGCACCGAATTTCCTGTTTTCTACGACACCACGCTTGAATGTGTGAAATATATTTCATAGTATGAATTATATTGACACGGTTCTGTTGTTGCGATTATCTGCCCATACCGGATTTCGAGGAGGAACTCCGGTCTTCATTGGATCATCGGGCCGCCGCTCAGGCGCCGCCGGGTATTTGGGAGGGGCTTCGGCCTCAAGGAGGAAACTTGCGCAAATTTCTAAGCACGACCGCATTGGCGGTCCTTGCATCCACGCTGTTCGCCGGCGTCGCCGCTGCTGAAACGGAAAATCCGTTCCGCTGCAAGCCTGGCGAAAAATATGTCATGAACGTCATGGTCTCGGGCGTCGAATACTGGTTCCCGGTCTATGAAATGTTCAAGCAGGCGGGCCAGCAGCTCGGTTGCGAGACGGCCTATACCGGCACGCCGGAATATGACGTCAACAAGCAGATCGCTACCTTCGACCAGGCACTGGCCCAGAACCCGGCCGGTATTCTCGTTCACCCGATGAACTCCGATCCGTTCATCGAACCGATCAACCGCGCCATCGATCAGGGCACGGCCGTCGTTACCTTCGCAGCCGATGCGCCGCTCTCCAAGCGCATCTCGTTCATCACCTCGGACAATACCCGCGAAGGCACCTATGCCGCCGATGCGATTGCCGAAAAGATGGGTGGCAAGGGCGAATATGCCGTTCTGGAAAACCCGGGCCAGGACAACCACGACAAGCGCATCGCTGCCTTCATCGCTCGCATGACGGAAAAGTATCCGGACATGAAGCTGGTCGGCCGCGCCGCCTCCAATCAGGATCCGACCAAGGCCTATCAGGCACTGTCGAGCCTTATCCAGGCCAATCCGAACCTCGGTGCCGTGTTCATGCCGGAAGCCAACTCGGCGATTGGCGCTTCGCAGGCTAACAAGGAAAACGGCGGCAAGATCCTCGTGATGTGTGCCGACGTCAACGCCAACATTCTCGACATGATCAAGGCTGGCGAAGTGTTCGGCTCGATCAACCCGAACCAGGGCATGCAGGGTTACATGGGCTTCATGCTGCTGTGGCTTGCCAAGCATCCGGAACTGATCGACCCGATGAACGACGCCAAGCGCGGCGGCTTCAACCCGATGAGCATTCCCTTCGTCGATAACGGCCTGTCGATTGTCACGGCCGACAATGCTGACGACTTCTACTGGGACAAGTACCTGAAGCGGCGTGGTACGAAGGGCATCGAGGAGTAAGCCTTTTGTATCGGCTGTCCGGGGCTTCATGCCCCGGGCAACCACCGCAAGCGCTGGGGAGGAGACTATTATGGCGTCGGTGCCGGTTCTGGAAATCCGCAATGTCAGCAAGCACTTCGGTGCGGTGAAAGCGCTGACGGACGTGAGCTTCAGCCTGAAAAAAGGCGAGGTCCATGCGCTTTGCGGCGAAAACGGCGCGGGTAAATCGACGCTGATGAATATTATTGCCGGTGTTTTGCAACCGAGCGAGGGCGACGTCCTTGTCGATGGGGCTCCAGTGAAAGTCACGTCGCCGGCCGTGGCGCAATCGCTCGGGCTCGGGCTCGTGCATCAGGAAATCGCGCTCTGCCCCGATGCGACGGTGGCTGAGAATATGTTCATGGCCGCTACGAACCGCCGCCGCTCGCCTTTCATGAATTATGGCAGGCTGGAGCGGGACGCGCAGGTGGTGATGAACCGGCTGGCGCCGATCGACGTGCGCCGCAAGGTTGCCGACCTGCCGATTTCCAGCCAGCAGCTGGTCGAGATCGCCAAGGCACTGACGCTCGATTGCCGCGTGCTGATCTTTGACGAACCGACGGCGGCACTGACGGAATCGGAAACCCAGGTGCTGTTCGGGATCATCCGCGATCTGAAGGCGCAGGGCATTTCGATCATCTATATCAGCCATCGCATGGCCGAGATTTTCAGCCTGTGCGACAGGGTCACCGTTTTTCGTGATGGCCGCTATGTGTCGACGGAGAACGTCGCCGAATTGACGCCGGATGATATCGTGCGCCGCATGGTCGGGCGCGAGATTACCCAGCTCTATCCGGAAAAGCAGGCGCTGGCTGAACGGACGGACGAGACAATTCTCAGCGTTCGCGATCTTGGCGACGGCAATCGGTTCAAGGGTGTGAGCTTCGAATTGCGCAAGGGCGAAATTCTGGGCGTTGGCGGGCTGATTGGTTCGGGCCGCACCGAGATTGCCGAAGGGATCTGCGGATTGCGGCCGGTGACAACAGGCGAAGTGCAGCTGCATGGACAGCGGCTGCGGGCTCGCTCTTATGCGCAGGCCGTGCAGGCGGGCGTCGTCTATCTTTCGGAGGACCGGAAAGGTTCCGGCGTCTTCCTGGAACTGTCCATCGCCCAGAATATTGCTGTTCTCGATCTGAAGTCGCTGACCGGATCATTGGGGCTATTAAATTCAAAGGCGGAAGCTGATCGTGCCAGTGATCTTACCCGGCGGCTTGGCGTGCGGATGGGCGGCATCGATATGCCGGTTTCGTCGCTGTCGGGCGGCAACCAGCAGAAGGTGGCGATTGCCAAGCAGCTGGCGGTCAATCCCAAGGTCATCCTGATGGATGAGCCAACGCGCGGTATCGATGTCGGCGCCAAATCGGAAATCCACCGGCTTCTGCGCGATCTTGCGCGCTCCGGTATCGGCATCGTCGTCATTTCATCGGAACTGCCGGAGCTGCTTGGTCTCTGCGACCGGGTTCTGGTGATCCGCGAAGGCATGGTTGAAGGTGAGGTCGAGGGCGAGACGATGACGGAAGAGGCGATCATGCGGCTCGCATCCGGCATCGGCAGTCACAACAATTCAAAGGCATCAGAGCATGCCGCATAAAGAACAAGCAGGGGCAGGAGACAAGGTCATGGCGGACGCTACGTTGACAACGGCACATCAGGCACGCGCGCCCGGCTGGAAACGGCTTGGGACGATGCGCGAGGCGGGCCTGATCGCCATCATCCTGGCGCTCTGCATCGCCATGAGCTTTGCCTCGCCGCACTTCCTGACGCTCGGCAACTTCCGGGCGATGATGATGTCATTCTCGGTCGAGGGTATCGTCGTCGTCGGCATGACTATCCTGCTAATCGTCGGCGGCATCGACCTGTCGGTCGGCTCGGTCGTCTGCTTCTCGATGGTGCTATCCGGCTCGCTGTTCCTGATGGGGCTCGATCCCTGGAGTGCCTCTTTGATCGGCATCATCGCCAGCGGCCTGATCGGCTGCGTCATGGGTTTCTTCGTGACGGTGGTGGGGCTCAATCACTTCATCACCTCGCTGGCCGCGATGGTCATCGTGCGCGGTCTCTGCCTGATCATTACCAAGGGTACGCCGCTATCGCTGTTCACGCTGCCGCCCTCGTTCAAGGCGGTCGGGCAGGGCACATTCTACGGCGTTCCCTTCGTCATCCTGATCTTCGTCGCCGTTGTCGTGGTGTTCGATTTCCTGCTGCGCCGGGCAACCGCCTTCCGCAAGGTGTTCTATACCGGCAGCAACGAGAAGGCGGCGCTCTATTCCGGCATCAAGACCAATCAGGTGAAATTCTGGGTGACGGTACTCTGCGCCACGCTGTCCGGTGTTGCCGGCGTCATCTACATGTCCCGCTTCGGTGCCGCGACCCCGACCTTCGGCGTCGGCATGGAACTGAACATTATCGCGGCTGCGGTGATCGGCGGGGCATCGCTGAATGGCGGCTCGGGAACGATCCTTGGCGCGATCCTTGGTATTGCCTTGCTCTCGGTCGTCACAAGTTCGTTGATCCTGCTCGACGTCTCCGTCTATTGGCAAGACATGATCAAAGGCTGCATTCTGCTCGCTGCCGTCTCGATCGACCATTTCCTGCACAAGCGGAAGGCTGCCTGATGCCGATTGCCAAACTCAAACCCGCCAATGCGCCGCGCGAGGAAATCGTCATCGCCCGGCAGATGCACCAGGCGCTGGTCCTGCATTTCCTCGAAGGGCTGACGCAGGCGCAGATCGCCGATCAGCTCGGCATCTCGCACGCCACCGTCAACCGGCTGATCAAGCGCGGCCGTCAGCTCGGTCTGGTCGAGATCAAGATCAAGTCGCCGGTCGAGCCGCTGGTCGATATGGAAGAACAGCTGCGGGCGCTCGGCGGCATTAGCCGCGCCGTGGTGGTGCCGACCGTGTCCGACAATCCGCAGACAGCCCTTCAGGCGGTTGGCGAGGCGGCGGCACGGCTTTTGCTGGAAGAGATCATCGACGGCGATACGATTTGTATTACAGGTGGCAAGGGCGTCAGCGCCGTGGTTGCCGGACTTCAGGCGCAGCGCCGTTTCGATGTCGAGGTGATCCCCGCCACCGGTTGTGTGCAGGGTAAACATTACACCGACGTCAACCACGTTTCGACGATGATGGCCGACCGGCTGGGCGGGCGTTCCTATCAAATCCACGCGCCGCTGTTTGCCGATAGTGCGGCCGAGCGGAACATGCTGATCAACATGCGTTCCGTCTCCGACGTTTTCCAACGGGCGCGCGAGGCGAAGATCGCGGTTGTTGGTATCGGTTCGATCCTGTCGGACGACTCGAGTTACTACGACCTGCATCCGTCCTCGAGCACCGATCGCGCCGCGATCGAGCGCTCCGGTGCGTCCTGCGAACTGCTGGCGCATCTGCTCGATAATCAGGGGCAGGTTTGCGACTACAGCCTCAACCGGTCGCTGGTGTCGCTGACACTGCCTGAGTTCGCCTCGATCCCGACGAAGATCGGTGTGGCAAGCGGTCCGAACAAGGCAGGACCGATCCTCAGCGTTCTGCGCGGCAATCATCTAGATACGCTGGTGACCGACGAGGCGACGGGTGCGCGCGTTTTGGCACTGGCGAATGGCGAAGGAAAATGGGCATGAGCGGGCAACAATTGACACGCGAGATCGGCAAATCGGGCGTCTCCGCTTCGGCGGTCGGGCTCGGTACTTGGGCGATCGGCGGCTGGATGTGGGGCGGGACCGACGAAGCGGAATCGATTGCCGCAATCCAGGCTTCGCTCAATGCCGGTGTAACGCTGATCGATACGGCACCGGCCTACGGGCTTGGACGCTCCGAGGAAATCGTCGGCAAGGCGCTGGCGGGACGGCGTGACAAGGCAGTGATCGCCACCAAATGCGGTCTGGTCTGGCATACGCAGAAAGGCCGGCATTTCTTCGATCAGGATGGCAAGCCGGTCCATCGCTATCTCGGCCGCGATGCAATAATGCATGAAGTCGAGGAAAGCCTGACGCGGCTCGGCACCGATTATATCGACCTTTACATCACCCATTGGCAGGATCCGACGACACCGGTCGAGGAGACCATGCGTGCGTTGGAAGATCTTCGCACATCCGGCAAGATCCGGGCGATCGGGGCCAGCAATGTCAGCAAAGACGACCTCGACGCCTATATTGCGGTTGGTGGTCTCGACGCGATCCAGGAGCGGTTCAGCATGATCGATCGCGAGATCGAGGTGGACCTTCTGCCGCTGACTACGGCCAACGGCATCGCGACGCTGAGCTACTCATCGCTGGCGCTGGGGCTATTGTCCGGGGCTATCGGTCCGGACCGGGTGTTTTCCGGCGATGACCAGCGCAAGGATAATCCGCGTTTCTCGGTTGCTAACCGCGAAAAGGCAACGGCACTTGCCAGCGCCATCCGGCCGGTTGCCGAAAAACACGGGGCCAGCATCGCCCAGACCGTGATCGCCTGGACGCTGTCGCAGCCCGGCGTGACCTTTGCGCTCTGCGGTGCACGCAATCCGGCACAGGCAATCGACAATGCGCGGGCGGGCACCATCCGGCTGGATGCGGCCGATCTTGCGGCCATCGATGCAGCCATCGCGGCGAAACTGACTGATATGGACAGGTAGCGGATCGCCATCATGAAACGTGAAGAGATATTGGACGGGCTCCGCCAGAGCCCGAAGGTGGACGTGTGTGTCATCGGCGGCGGCATCAACGGCATCAGCGTCTTTCGGGAGCTGGCGCTGCAGGGGCTGAATGTGTTGCTGGTCGAGAAGCACGACTATTGCTCCGGCGCCAGTTCGGCACTGTCGCGCATGGTGCATGGCGGCTTACGTTATCTGGAGAATGGCGAGTTCAAGCTGGTGCAGGAATCGCTGGTCGAGCGTGACCGGCTGTTGCGCAACGCACCGCATTATGTGGCACCGTTGCCGACGACGGTGCCGGTATTCGATATCTTTTCCGGTCTCGGCAATGGTCTCGTCCGGTTCCTCGGCCTGACCCGCCGTCCAAGCCGCAGGGGGGCGATCGCCATCAAGGCGGGTCTTAGCATCTATGACTTCCTGACGCGCAAGCGGGCGATGATGCCGCGCCACCAGTTTCGCGGCCGGCGCACGACACTCCAAAAGTGGCCGGCGCTCAATCCGGATATCAAGAGTTCCGCCACCTATTTCGACGCCTGGGTCAGCCATCCGGAACGGTTGGGCATCGAATTGCTGCAGGACGGTCTCACCGCAAAGGCCGGGGCGGTGGCGCTGAATTATGCCGAACTGCGCCGGACGGAGACTGGCCAGTATTGCATCGAAGACCAGATCGGTGGCGCATCCGTTGCCGTCGAACCGGGGCTGATCATCAATGCCACCGGCGGCTGGATCGATATCGCCAACCAAACCCTGTTTTCGCCGCAGGCGCGCCCGGCACCCTTGATGGGCGGCACCAAGGGATCGCACTTGATTATCGACAATGCGGCGCTGTGCGACGCACTTGCCGATCACATGATCTATTACGAGAACGAGGACGGGCGAATCTGCATCCTGTTTCCCTATCTCGGCAAGGTGCTGGTCGGCTCCACCGATATCCGCGTTGACGATCCGGAAACGGTGCGCTGCGAGGCAGACGAGCGGGATTACATTCTGCAATCGCTCGCCTTCGTACTGCCGGATATCACCATCCGGCCGGAAGAAATCGTCTTCCAATTTGCCGGTGTGCGGCCACTTCCCGCCAGCACCGACAGTTTTACCGGCCGTATTCCGCGCGATCATTTCTGTACCGTCGTTGAACCCAAGGATGGTGGCCCGCCGGTGCTGTGCATGATTGGCGGCAAGTGGACGACGTTCCGGTCATTCGGGGAAATGGCGGCTGATATGGCGCTGGAACGGCTCGGCAGGCAGCGCCGCGTTACGACAACCGATAGGTCGATCGGCGGCGGGCGGGCATTTCCCGCCAATGCGCCGGTCTGGCTTGCGAGCGTCGCTGTTGCCAAGGGTATCTCCGGCGAACGGATGGCCGAGTTGTTTGGCCGCTACGGCACGGATGCCGAAGCCATCGCCGGTTTCATTACGGCAGGCCCCGATGCGCCGCTGCCGCATCCCGGTTACTCGGTGCGTGAATTCCAGTTTCTGATCCGCGACGAAGCGGTGGAACATCTGGACGATCTGCTTTTGCGGCGCACGACGCTGGCTGTCTCGGGCGAGCTTTCGCTCGATATGATGGACGCCGTGCTTGACCTGTTGACGCAGGAAAAACGCTGGACATCAGCGCAGCGTTCCACCGAGCGCGCCCGTTTTCTCACCCTTCTCACCGGACGCCACGGCGTCGATGAGACCATGCTTTCCGCAAGGAACGAACCAAGGAGCACAGAATGCGACACAACAGCAAAGTCCGGATGAACCGGCTGTTCGGCGGCGGCCGCTGCCTCGACGTGGCGATCGATCACGGCGTCTGCAACGAACCGTCCTTCCTCAGCGGGCTGGAAGATATCCAGGCTGTCGTCAAGGCGCTGGTCTCCGCCGCACCGGACGCGATCCAGATGAATTACGGCCAGGCGGACCTGTTGCAGGACGTTCCCGGCAAGGACAAGCCGGCGCTGGTCATGCGCATCGACATGGGCAATCCCTATAACCGCATCCGCCACCGCGACATGTGGGCGGTGTTGCAGAACGAGGCCGAGCCGCTGATCGGTGCGCTTGAGATGGACGCGGCCTGCGTTGTCGTCAACCTTTTCATGCTGCCGGATGAGCCGGATCTGTTCCGCCAGTGCGTGCAGAACATTTCCCGCGTCCGGGCCGATTGCGACAAATATGGCATGCCGCTGATGATCGAACCGCTGGTGATGCAACCGGTCACCGAAAAGGGTGGTTACATGGTTGATGGCGATGCCGACAAGATTGTCACGCTGACGCGGCTTGCCCGCGAAATGGGCGCCGATATCGTCAAGGCCGACCCGACTGACAATGCCGAGGATTTTCACCGGGTGGTGGAAGCGGCGCGCTGCCCGGTTCTGGTGCGCGGCGGCGGCAAGGAAGATCTGCGCGCGGTGTTTGATAAATCTGCGGCCTTGATGCGGCAGGGCGCAATGGGCATGGTCTATGGGCGCAACATCTATCAGCACGCCAATCCGAGTGCGGTGGTGCGCGGGCTGATGGCGATCATCCACGAGAACGCCAGCGGCGAACAGGCTTTCGCAGTCTATCAGCAGGGCTGAGCTACGATTTCGAACCTTGGGAGGGGTTCTGCATGGGAGACTATCTTTTGGGGCTCGACGCCGGAAACACCGTCATCAAGGCGGTGATTTTCGACCGGGTGGGCAACGAAATCGCGGCTGCGTCCGAAGAGGGGCACAGCCGCATGCCGCATCCGGGGCATGTCGAGCGTGGTCTGGACGAACTCTGGACCAATGCCCGGCAGGTTATTCGCGCCTGTATCGAAAAAGCGAAGATCCAGCCGGAGGAGATCGCCGCGATCGGTTGCGCCGGGCATGGCAACGGCCTCTACGCGCTGGACCGCGAAGGGGCTCCGCTGCTCGGCATCCAGTCGATCGATACACGGGCGACCGGCCTTGTCGAGCAATGGGCGGCTGAAGGTGTTGGCGAGCGGACCCATCCGATTGCCCGCCAGAAGCCCTGGCCATCCCAGACGCCGACGCTGCTTGCCTGGCTGAAGCGCCACCGGCCGGAACAGTTCAGCCGTATCGGTACGGTGTTCTTCTCCAAGGATTTCGTCGTCAACCGTCTGACCGGCGAGCGCGTCAGCGAAGTCTCCGACATGTCGGGTGCCGGTCTGCTCGACCTTGCCGCGCGCCGCTACGACAAGGTGCTGATGGAGGCTTACGGGCTCGGCAATTGCATGGACCTCCTGCCGCCGCTGATCGAAAGTGCCGATATTGCAGGCAGGGTGACGGAAGAAGTGGCCAAGCAGACCGGGCTTGCCGCTGGCACGCCGGTGGTCGGCGGGCTGTTCGACGTCGTCGCCTCGGCGCTTGGCTCGGGTGTTACACGTACAGGCAGCGCCTCGATCATTGCCGGCACCTGGAGCATCAACCAGGTCATCATCGACGGTCCCGATCTCGACGGGCCGGTGTTCATGTCCTCGACGTTCGATCGCAGCCGCTACATGGCGATGGAGAACAGCGCCACCTCGGCCGCCAATCTCGAATGGCTGGTGAAGGAGTTCTTCGAAGGCGAGCACGAAGAGGGCGTTTCGCCCTTCGATGCCTGCTGCGCGCTGGCAGGCGCCATCGAGCCCACCTCGGATGACCCGCTCTACCATCCCTATCTCTACGGCGCCCAGCAGGATGGCCATGCCCGTGCCGGCTTCTACGGCATTGCCGGCTGGCACACCAAGGGGCATCTCGTTCGTGCGCTGCTTGAAGGCGTTGCTTTCGGTCATCGCGCCCATATCGAGACAATCCGCAAGGCCGGTGCCGTGTTCAACGAAGCGGTGTTGTCCGGCGGTGGATCGCGCAGCCTGATCTGGCCGCAGATCTTTGCCGATGTGCTGGGCGTTCCCGTGACCGTTGCCCGCTCGCGGGAAACCGGTGCATTGGGGGCCGCGATTGCGGCTGGAACCGGCGTCGGTATCTTTGCGGATTTCGCAGCCGGTGCGGCGGCCATGGTCAAGACCGAGCGGCATTACCGTCCGAACGTCTCGCTTGAGGCGCATTATGCGCGGCGCTACGCTCTCTATCAGGATATCGCCGAGGCGATGGGTCCGCTCTGGCGGCGCCTGACGGCGGTGCAGCCTGTTGTTGCTGGAGTGGCGGCGTGAACATGCATGTAAATGATCAGGCGGTTGATGCGGGAAGCTACGACTTCATCGTCGTTGGCGCGGGATCGGCGGGGTGCGTCCTCGCCAACCGGCTGTCGGCCGATCCGAAAACCCGCGTGCTTTTGCTCGAAGCCGGCGGCAGCGACCGGTATCACTGGGTGCATGTGCCGATCGGCTATCTCTACTGCATGGGCAATCCGCGCACCGACTGGATGATGAAGACGGCGGCGGAGGAAGGCTTGAACGGCCGGTCGCTGCCCTATCCGCGCGGCAAGGTGCTGGGCGGCTGCTCGTCGATCAACGGCATGATCTACATGCGCGGGCAGGCGGCCGATTATGATGGCTGGCGGCAGGCGGGCAACACCGGCTGGGGTTGGGACGACGTTTTGCCTTATTTCCTCAAGTCCGAGGACAATTATCGTGGCAAGTCGGGCATGCACGGTGCAGGCGGAGAATGGCGGGTGGAAAAGCAGCGGCTGTCCTGGCCGATCCTCGATGCCTTCCGCGATGCAGCTGAAGAACTTGGTATTCCGAAAACCGACGATTTCAACGATGGCGACAATGAGGGTTCGGGCTATTTCGAGGTCAACCAGCGTGGTGGCCTGCGTTGGAACACCACCAAGGCCTTTTTGCGCCCGGCGATGAAGCGGGCCAATCTGCGGGTGCTGACCGGTGCCGAAACCGAGCGGCTGGAGCTTGATGGCAAGGCGGTCACGGGCGTTCGCTTCCGGGTGAATGGTCAGACGCATGTCGCCCACGCCAACCGCGAAGTGATCCTGTCGGCCGGGGCGATCAATTCGCCGAAGATTCTGGAGCTTTCCGGTGTCGGCCGGCCGGATGTGTTGTCCTCTGCAGGCATAAGTATTGCCCATCATCTGCCGGGCGTCGGCGAAAACCTGCAGGATCATCTGCAGATCCGCACGGTGTTCCGCATCGAGGGCGCGAAGACGCTGAACCAGCTTTATCACAACCTGTTCACCCGGGCGGGCATGGGGCTTGAATATATGCTGCGCCGGACCGGGCCGCTATCGATGGCGCCGAGCCAGCTCGGCATCTTTGCGAAAAGCGATCCATCGCTGGCGACCGCCGATCTCGAATATCATGTGCAGCCCTTGAGTACCGACCGCCTTGGCGAACCGCTGCACAAATACCCCGCCGTCACCGTTTCGGTCTGTAACCTGCGGCCAGAGAGCCGGGGGACGGTGCATGTCGGTGGGCCGGATCTCTCCGTTGCGCCGGAAATCCGCCCGAACTATCTCTCGACGGCCGGCGACCGGATGGTTGCGACAAGCTCGATCCGTCACGCCCGCCGCCTGATGGAGGCTGGTGCCATCCGCAAATACAAGCCGCAGGAGATGCTGCCGGGCACACAGTACCAAAGCGACGAGGACCTGATCCGCCGCGTTGGCGACATCGCCACGACGATCTTTCACCCGGTCGGCACCTGCAAGATGGGCAGCGATCCGATGGCAGTGGTTGATCCGCAATTGCGGGTGCATGGGTTAGGCAAGCTTCGGGTGGTCGATGCCTCGATCATGCCGTCGATCGTTTCCGGCAACACGAACTCGCCGGTGATTATGATTGCGGAGAAGGCGGCGGAGCTTATTCGCGCCGGGGCCTGAAGGCGGCGTTGCCGGGTTTTCTTACCAGTTTGGCCGACGAAATTGGGGAGCGGGTGAGAGGCTCGCTGCCTTTAGATAGCTGACAAAACGCGACCTAATGGATTTGAGGTTCTAGCCTCATCATTGTTGATCGTTTGGGAACCTCATCCTCCGTCATGCTCGCCCATGTGGCGGGCATCCAGTGCGTTCAAGTCTTTGAACGCAAAAGACTCTTCTCACGCAACAGACGTCGCGTGGCTGGATCCCCGGGACAAGCCCGAGGATGACGGAGAGTGGGGAGGCCTCTTGCCCAAACTACGGGCCTTGTGGGAACTGTCGATGTGACGGTTGTCCGTGGTCCGACGGAGCGGGCTCGCACCCGCGCAGCCTGATTTTTTTACCGGTTCAGCCCTTCGTGTCACCAACAAACACCGAAAAATCGCTGCCGTCGAAGTCCGTTGAAGTCGTGACATCAGCCCAATCGGCGGCCGCCTTTTGGCGTGCGGTTTCGGTCTGGTTGAACATGTAGAGGGCGTCGCTGCCGAGAAGCAGATGTGGTGGCAGGTCATCACGGCTGGCGAGGTCGATGATGACCTGCGCGATCTTGTCGGGATCGCCGAATTCCTTGCCGACATAGGCTGCAAGCAGCGCGGTTATTGCCCCGACGCTTGGTTCGTAGTCCGGCAGGATGGCCGGAACGTTGTCGCGCGCCGTGTGGCCCCAGTTGGTGCGCATGCCGCCCGGCTCGACTGCGATGACCTTGACGCCGAAGGCGGCGGCCTCCTGTGCCAGAACCTCAGTGAAGCCGCCAACGGCCCATTTGGCCGACTGATAGGCGCTGAGGCCGGGCGTTGAGATGCGGCCGCCGACCGAGGAAATGTTGATGATATGGCCGGAGCGCTGGCTGCGCATGACCGGTAGTGCTGCACGGGCGAGATTGACGACGCCGTAGAAATTGGTGTCGATCTGCGCCTTGAAGGCTTCCGCAGTGGTCTGCTCGAAGGGTGCGACATTGCCGTAGCCCGCATTGTTGACGAGCACGTCGAGTGTCCCGAACGTATCGACGGCGAGTTTTACCGCTGCCTCGGCGGCGTTGGGATCGGTGACATCGAGCGCTGCGGTGACGACCCGATCGCCATATTGTTCCTTGAGGGCAGATAGGCGCTGCGGATCCCGCGCCGTGGCAACGAGGCGGTCACCACTGGCAAGAACAGCTTCGGCGATGTTGCGGCCAAGACCATTGGCACTTCCTGTAATCAACCATACTTTAGACATGTCGTTTCCTTTCGGTGTTGAATGTATTGAATGAGTACGCACTCATTTTTTCCGCAAAAATAAGGCGCGTTTATCGTGCCGAGATCGCGCCCCAAAACGCGTCGAAACCCGAACGCTTATAGGTTTCCGTCTCAGCCGGATCGCGAGCGATATGCTCGAGAACCAGTTCCGTCAGCGACTCAAGAATGCCGCCGATGAAAGCCACCGGCTGCTGGCGGAGGACACCGGAAGCAAAGCCTTCGTTCAGCATCGCCTCCATATCGCTAAACCCTTCGGCTCCCGTCTTGCGGGTCTGTTCGGTGATCTTGTCCGAAACGGTCAGCTGGCGCATGGCCTTGCGTTTTGCCGGGCTGGTTGCGCCCCAGTCGATCGAGCGATCCCAGAGATGGCGGCAGCGATCCTTGACGCTGGCACCGGCGGGATAACCGGTGATCAGCACGTTGCGGAACCCCGCCTTCAAGGAGAGATAGAGCTGGTTCAGCAAATCATCCTTGTTGGTAAAGTAGGTAAACAGCGACCCTTCCGCCACGCCCGCATCCTTGGCGATCCTTGCGGTCGAGGCGCCGAGACCGAGCGCAGCGACAGCTTCCGTCGCGGCGGTCAGGATGGCGTTGCGCTTGTCTTCGCTAAGGGGGCGGGCCAAAGATCATTCCAATGAGTGAGTACATGCTCAGTTATAGTGATTTTGCGTGCGGAAGTCAAGACGTGGCGTGGCCCGTGCGGGGTGCCGGCTCGAAACTTTGATAGGCCATGTGCTTGTAAGCCTCGACCAGCGCGCGGCCTTCCGTCTCTCCGGTGGAGATCGCCAGCCGCATGACACATTCGCCGAAATACATCACCAGCAGGGCCGAAACCTGAAGCCTCTCACGGCTTTCATTCGGCAGCGCCCGGCTCATGGCGGCAGCAAGCAGGGTGGCATTTTCCCGGCTTTCGGCCAGTTCGATGTCGCGCAGCGCCTTGTCCGCCTGCATGGCGGACCAGATATCGCGCATGACGGGTTCGGCCAGGAATATCTCGTAATATTCGTCGATCAGCACCGAAAAGGCCTGCCGCAGATCATCGGTCGTTTTCACATGGGCGAGACCATCGGCGATGCAGGTGCGCGAGACTGCGTTGTAGCGCTCGGCGATCGTGCGAACCACCGCCGCCTTGTCGGGAAAATACTGGTAGAGCGAGCCGATCGAGATGCCGCTCAGTTCGGCAAGCTCGCTCATCCGCATCGTATCGCTGCCGCGCTCGGCAATAAGGCGGCAGGCGCTGGCGAGAATGTGTTCGACCCGTTCGCGGCTGCGCTTCTGCGTCGGTGATTTGCGCATCGCCCCATCGTCCTCAGAGGCTGGCGAGGCGGCTGTCTGGTCCACGGCCAAGGTCTGTCCTTTCGATATTTCTCTTGACCATCAAAATACGAGGGTTTATCACATTTGGCAAATGTGAGTATTGCTCATATTTTAGAAATCAACGGGAGCGGGATGATGCGCAGCGAAACGATTTTGATTCTGGGTGGCAATGGCAAGACCGGCCGCCGTGTAGCGGAGCGTCTGACGGCAAAGGGAAAAGACGTGCGGCTTGCGTCGCGGTCGACGGTCCCGGCGTTCGACTGGACCGATCCGTCGGGCTGGGCAGCGGCCCTTGAAGGCGCCGATGCAGCCTATATCAGCTATCAGCCGGACCTCGCGGTTCCGGGGGCTGTCGAGGCAATCGGGACGTTGGCGCGGCTGGCAATCGAGAAGGGCGTCAAACATCTGATCCTGCTCTCGGTGCGTGGAGAAGACGAAGCTCTGGCGGCCGAAGAGGCATTGAAACACTCTGGCGTTGCCTACACCATTATCCGCGCCAGCTGGTTCTTCCAGAATTTCAGCGAGGCCTTCCTGCTGGAGGGCATTCAGGCTGGCGAACTGATCCTGCCGGTCGGGGATGTGCGGGACCCATTTATCGATGCCGATGATATCGCCGATGTTGCGGTTGCCGCCTTGACGGAGCCGGGGCATGCCGCAACGACCTATGAGGTGACGGGGCCGCGCCTGATGACATTTGGCGGGGCTGTAGCCGAGATCGCCCGGCAGACGGGACGTGATATCCGCTTCACGACGGTCGAGATCGGCGACTATGTTGCCATGCTGGAGGAGGCGCAGATTCCGGCTGACGACATCTGGCTGATACGTTACCTGTTCACCAGCGTTCTCGACGGCCGCAACCAGAGCGTGACCGATGGCGTTGTCCAGGCGCTTGGCCGTCCGCCGCGCGACTTTGCCGATTTTGTGCGTAAAACGGCTGCAACCGGTGTCTGGGAGAACCTGAAATGATTGCCGCACTTTTTCCCTGGCTGATCTTTTCAGCGGCACTCGGGGCCGGGCTCAATGCGGGCCTGTTCTTTATCTTCTCGGTTTGCATCATGGGGGCGCTTGCGCGTCTGCCGGCCGAGCAAGGCATCGCAGCGATGCAGGCGATCAACGTCGTGATCCTCAATCCCTGGTTCATGCTGGCCTTCATGGGGACGGCGGTGTTGGCGCTTATCCTCGTTGCCGGCGGCGTCCTCTACGGCGGTCCGGCGCGCTTCTATCTGATCGCTGGCGGGCTGTTGTTTCTCGGCGGGGTGGTCCTGGTGACGATGATCGTCAATGTGCCGATGAACAACGCGCTCGAAGCGTTGCAGCCGGGCAGCGATGAAGCCGCCAGGCTGTGGTCATCGACCTATCTCGTCGACTGGGTTCGGTGGAACCATGTGCGGACGCTGTCATCGACCGGCGCATTGGGCTGCTTCGTCATGGCCTTTCGGGCAGTCTGAATGTCAGTTTTATGCCCGCGAAGTCATCCAGACGCCAGCAAGGGTTATCGCGAGGCCGATGAACATTGCCATTGTCAGAGGTTCTGAAAACATCGCCCACGCCCATAACATTGTGACAGGTGGGCTCAGGTAAATAGCGGAGCTGACTTTCGCCACCGGGAACATGCGCAGGCTCGTGTAATAGACGGAATATGCGCCGAAGGTCGCAATGAAAACCAACCACACCATTCCAATGGCGAAGTTTTGCGTCAGAGGCGGAGCCAGATCACCCTGGAACGTTGCGCATAGACCAAACAGGAGGGAGCCGGTCAGGCTATGCACGCAGAGGCTCTGATGCACGGGCATGTGCTTCGTTCGCCGCCACCGAAACAGAACCGAGGCGAGCGCGAAGACCAGCATCGAGCCCACGGTCGCTCCATATGCCCATAACGGGGCTGTTCCAAAGCTCAGACTATCGACGGATACGATAAGTACGCCAACCACTGCGGTCGCCGTTCCCAACCATTGGCGCGGGCTCAGCCGTTCTCCCAGAACGGGCTGGGACAAGGCGGCAATCGCCAGCGGAATGAGGTCGGCGATGAGGGCGACAAGCCCTGTCGGCACATGCTGTTCTATGGCGAGTGCAAAGCCGCCCAGATAGAGGAAGACCGACATCACACCGAACAGCATCTGCTCGACTATGCCGCGCAACCGCATGCGAGGGCCGATGGCCAGGGCGAAGGGAAGAAGGATCAAGCCCGACAACAATGTACGCCAGAACAGGACGAGGGTGACGCTTGCTTCTTCACTGGCGTAACGAATGCCGACGAAACCGGAACTCCATCCGATAACCAGCAAGGTCGCCATCATGGGCCATAGGTAACGACGCTGGCTTAGAGCAGTCTGAGGCAGGATTTGATCGGGCACAGGGTTCTCGCATGAGTATCGGTTGCCCATCAGCCCATAGAACGTAATCGTTCAATTCACACATGACAAAAACTAATCGAGACATGACAATCAATTCTCAATGGTCATTGCGTGTTGCAAAATTTCACCCTCTGCCGCATGGTGTCGGTTCTTTGCAGCCAACATCAACAGGCCGATGATCGACTTCAACAACCGGCGTTTGGAAATCGACTCGTTGCGGGCACTATGGGCGATCCGCCATCATGGCGGCGTTACCCGGGCGGCCGAAGCACTGGGCCTTTCACAATCGGCAGTAAGCCACAAGATCAAGCGGTTGGAGACCAGTCTTGGCTGCAACCTCCTCCATCGCAAACCCGGCGCGCCGATGTTTACGGGGGCTGGAGAGGACTTGCTCGACTATGCCGGCCGTATCATCGGTCTGCATGACGAAGCACTTTTGAGTTTGTCCAGAACCACCCTTGCGGGGCGGATTGCACTTGGGCTGACCGAGGACACGACATGCTCCGATCTTGCCCGGATTCTTGGGCGGTTTCACCGCCTGCATCCGGCCGTCTCTGTTCGCACCAAGGTCCGCATGAGCCTCGTCCTCCGCGCAATGCTGGAACGCGGGGAACTCGACGCCGCGATCATGCAGGTCTTTGCCCACGACGTCCGTCCGAGCGATCTGGTTCTTTTCAAGGAAAAACTTCATTGGGTAAAACACCCGAATTTTTCCCTGCCACAAAGCGGTGCCATTCGGTTTTTGTCTTTTGACGATGAATGCTTCTATCGCCAATGGGCACTCGACATCGGACAGGATGACGGGGTGACGCTTGAGACAGTCTTCGAATGTTCGAGCTCGGCCGGAATAATTGCTGCGGTAAGCGCGGGCATGGGCATTGCACTCCTCAACGAGCGCCATCTGCGTTCCGATATGGAGATCATCACCGGCTGCCTGCCAGCACCTCCAGCTTTGACCTATGTCGTTAGGCGCGCAAGAAAAGCCAGAAATCCGGTTCTCGATGCGCTCGTAGCGGAAATTGGCAGCGAAATCAGACGTTACGGTGGACTGAGCATTGCCATTTGAGGCTGATTACTTGAACTGATCGGAATTCACGGGGATGGCCTGCCGGGTCAAGAGCGGGCCGTCAATGTTGCTCGTCAATGCTGCCGCAACGTCAGCTCAGTGCATTGGCCCGTGTCTTCAGGATGGCCGAAAAGCGGGGGTCAAAGGCGCGGCTGATCGGTTCGGCGGCGGCGCCGAGTGCCACGGACCAGGGATCGGTCATGCCCAGCTGCAGGCGCGGTATCGAGCGGCCCGGACGGTTTGCGTTGGACGGAAGCAGGGGGTGGATGGCCTCCAGAAGCTTGCGGGTCAGCGCCTCCGGCCCGGTGGAGCAGAGGATGACAGTCTGGGGATCGAAGATCGTCTCGATAATCTGCACCCCCCAACGCAGTTCCTCGGCGGCCGCATCGATCCACGATACTATCGAAGGATCCCCGGTATTCACCAGCATGTTCAGCCGTTCGGGCAGGCCGGGATCGGACGGGTCGGCGCCGAGATGCTGATAGAGCGAGGCAAGCGACGCGCGATGTTCGAGCGACGTCTGGTCCGCGCGCCGCAGGGTGGGGGGCAGGAGCACCATGCCGATTTCACCGGCATTGCTGTTGGCGCCGGCGTAGAGTTCACCATTCAGAATGAGGCCGGCGCCGATGCCGAAGCCGACATAAAGACAGACGGCATGATCGATGCCATGGGCGGCGCCAACCATGCGCTCGGCGGTGGCGCAGGCGGCGGCGTCGTTCTGCAATGCGACTTCCAGCCCGGTGCCGGCAGCCAGCGTTTCCAGCAGCGGAAAATTCTGCCAGGCGGCCATCATCCACTGATCGTCATTGTCGGTGGCAAGGCCGAAAGGGCCTGGCATGGCAACGCCGAGGCCGACAAGCCGCTTCTCTGCCTGTTCGGCGCTGGCGGCAAGCTCCGTGCGGACGTGCTCGATCAGGTCGAGAATGACCTTGGCGCCATTGGCCGGGCCGCCCGGCGGCAGGTTTGCCTGCGCGCGTACCAGAACGGTGCCGACGAGATCGACCGCGATCGCTCGTGTGACATGCCGGTCGATCTGCAGGCCGATCGCGAATGCCCCGTCCGGAACCAGCCGGTAGGGCGTCGAGGGCTGGCCACGGCCATTGCGTACCGCGGCGAGCGACACCACCAGTCCGTCCCGCTCCAGATCTTCGATAATGTTGGATACGGTCTGTTTGGTGAGCTTGGTCGCCCGGGCGAGATCGGCGCGTGACAATTGCCCGTTCAGCCGCAGCGCATCAATCATGACGCGGCGGTTATGGGCACTGGTGCCCTCTTGATTGGTGCCACTCTTGGCCCGGATCGGTCGCATCTCATTCATCCCGCGAAACCCTCTTGACACCATTAGAATATTGAACAAGAATTAAGTCAAAGCAATTGACTTAATAAAAAGAGCCGAAGAGCTTTTAGGGAACAAACGGCATCAGGGGATCACTCCTAGTGGCCGGACAACACTTCGACAAGGCATGCCGGACACCGCTTGAACGGTTTGCGGAAAGGCACGTGTTTTTGCGGGCCGAGAAGACGACTGCTGTTTCATAATGGAGGGAAAAGATATGTTGAAATCCAAACGTAATGCACTCATGGGGGCCGCTCTGGTCGGCACCTTTTTCGCGACCAATGCCTATGCCGAAACGACGCTCAACGCTTTGTTCATGGCGCAGGCCGCCTATAGCGAGGCCGATGTTCGCGCCATGACCGATGCCTTTGCCAAGGCCAATCCGGACGTCAAGGTCAATCTGGAATTCGTGCCTTACGAAGGTCTGCACGACAAGACCGTGTTGGCGCAGGGCTCCGGCGGCGGCTACGATGTGGTGCTGTTCGACGTGATCTGGCCGGCCGAATATGCCAGCAACAAGGTTCTGGTCGACGTGTCCTCGCGCGTCACCGACGATATGAAAAAGAATGTTTTGCCTGGCGCCTGGACCACAGTTCAGTATGACGGCGCCTATTACGGCATGCCGTGGATCCTCGATACGAAATACCTGTTCTACAACAAGGAAATTCTCGAAAAGGCCGGCATCAAGACGCCGCCGAAGACCTGGGACGAGCTTGCCGAGCAGGCCAAGACCATCAAGGACAAGGGCCTTCTGGCCACCCCGATCGCCTGGAGCTGGTCGCAGGCGGAAGCTGCTGTTTGTGACTACACCACGCTGGTCAGCGCCTATGGCGGCGACTTCCTGAAGGACGGCAAGCCGAACTTCCAGACGGGTGGCGGCCTCGATGCCTTGAAATACATGGTGTCGAGCTATTCGTCGGGTATCTCCAACCCCAATTCCAAGGAATTCCTCGAGGAAGATGTCCGCAAGATTTTTGAAAACGGCGAAGCCGCTTTTGCACTGAACTGGACCTATATGTACAACCTCGCCAATACCGGCAAGGACAGCAAGGTGGCCGGCAAGGTCGGGGTCGTTCCGGCGCCGGGCGTTGCGGGCAAGAGCGAGGTTTCGGCCGTCAACGGCTCGATGGGCCTTGGCGTCACGACGACCAGCAAACATCCGGACGAGGCCTGGAAGTATATTACCTTCATGACCTCGCAGGCCGTGCAGAACCAGTATGCCAAGCTCAGCCTGCCGATCTGGGCGTCGTCCTATGAGGACGCAGCCGTCAGCAAGGATCAGGAAGAGCTGATCGCTGCTGCCAAGCTGTCACTGGCTGCGATGTATCCGCGCCCGACGACGCCGAAGTACCAGGAACTCTCCGTTGCGCTGCAGCAGGCCATTCAGGAAGCGCTGCTTGGACAGACCAGCCCCGAGGATGCCCTGAAGACTGCCGCCGACAATAGCGGTCTCTAAGGCGCTAGGTTTCATCCCTTCGCATCCATCGATCTCCGGGCGGCATTCCTGCCGCCCGGACTTTGTGTCCCCCTTGCATCCCATGATATTTTCAGGAAGAGTTGCCCCATGTCCGGGACATCGATGACCACACGCGCATGGCTGCTGATGCTGCCTCTGCTCGCCGTCATGATCGCCGTCATCGGCTGGCCGCTCGTCGATACCGTCGGGCTTTCCTTCACCGATGCCAAGCTGGTCGGAACCGCTGGCAATTTCGTCGGTATCGACAATTATGTGAAGACGCTTGCCAGCTCCAATTTCCAGCGCACGCTGGTGACCACGACGATCTTTGCCGTCATCTCCGTCTTTGCCGAAATGGTTCTGGGCGTTTTCGCGGCCCTTTTGCTCAATCAGCAATTTTACGGACGCACTGTACTGCGCGGATTGATGATCCTGCCCTGGGCGCTGCCGACCGTCGTCAACGCCACACTCTGGCGGCTGATCTACAATCCGGAATATGGCGCGCTGAATGCAGCTTTGACCCAGATTGGCATGCTCGATGCCTACCGTTCCTGGCTCGGTGAACCCGGCACGGCGCTGGCGTCGCTGATCATCGCCGACTGTTGGAAGAACTTCCCGCTGGTGGCACTGATTGCGCTTGCCGCGCTGCAGGCTGTGCCGCGCGATATCACTGCCGCGTCGCTGGTCGATGGTGCCGGACCCTTTGCCCGCTTCCGGTTTGTCACCTTGCCATACCTGGCCGGTCCGCTGATCGTGGCGCTGGTGCTCAGAACCATCGAAGCGTTCAAAGTGTTTGACATCATCTGGGTGATGACCCGCGGCGGCCCGGCCAACAGCACGCGCACGCTGTCTATCCTTGTCTACCAGGAGGCATTTTCCTTCCAACGAGCGGGTTCCGGTGCTTCGCTGGCGCTGATCGTCACGTTGCTCGTGGCGGTGCTGGCGGCGGCGTATACCGTTCTCGTGCGGCGGACTGCGGGGAGTACGTCATAATGGAACGCAAGAGCTTCCTGTTTTCCTTCTTCCTCCACGCCTGCGCGTTGTTGCTTGCTGTGATCATCCTTGCGCCGGTGGCCTGGCTGTTCATCATGAGCATTTCGCCGGCCGCCGACCTGACGGCCAAGCCGCTTGTCTGGTGGCCGCAGTCGGTCGATTTCTCCCGCTATGGCATATTGCTCTCCAGCGTCGAAAACAGCGCGGGTGCCGCCTTTGTCGCTTCGCTGATCAACAGTATCCTGGTCGCTGGCATGGCGACCATCGCAGCTCTGGCGCTTGCCATTCCCGCCGCCTGGGCCGTGTCGCGCACGCCATCCGTCGGCTGGTCGCTCTACATGGTGATTGCGACCTATATGCTGCCGCCGGTGGCACTGGCCGTGCCGCTCTATTTCGGTCTTGCGCATCTCGGCCTGCTCAACAGCGTTTTCGGGCTGGCGCTTGTCTATCTGACCATCCTTGCACCGTTCACCACCTGGCTGATGAAGTCCGGCTTCGATGCCATACCCAAGGAGATCGAGGCGGCGGCGATGATGGACGGGGCCGGGCTGTTTGCCACCTTGCGGATCATCACCTTGCCGCTGGCAGCACCTGTCATGGCGACATCGGCTCTGTTTGCCTTCCTGCTGGCGTGGGATGAGTTCTTCTACGCGTTGCTGTTCACCTCGGACCTGCGCGCGAAAACACTCACCGTTGCCATCGCCGATCTCGCTGGTGGCCGCGTTTCCGATTATGGACTGATCGCCACGGCGGGCGTGCTTGCCGCCCTGCCGCCCGTGGTGATTGGTCTTGTCATGCAACGGGCTCTGATTTCCGGGCTCACCAGCGGCGGCGTCAAGGGATGACCATGACTTCAAACGATGAGCGCCCGATCGGGCTTCAGGCGATCGATCGCGAAATGGCCCGGCAGAATGCCGATGCCATCGCGTCTTTCGAAGGGAATGCCGGCATGGCGGCAAAGGCCGCCGCATCGATGCGATCGACCGGCCGCGTGCTGCTGCTTGGCATGGGGGGCTCGCACGCCGTCAACAGGGCGGTCGAGCCGCTTTACCGGGCGCTTGGCATCGAGGCGATCGCCATCACCCTGTCGGAACATCTGGGCGAGCCGCTGTCAATCGACGGGCGTTCGGTGCTGATCACGTCGCAATCGGGAGAGAGCGCCGAAGTCGTTCGCTGGTTTACCGAGACCGGCGGTAACGCGGACACATTCGGCCTGACGCTGGAGGGGACTTCCTTTCTGGCGAAAACGGCGCCTTGCCTTGTCGGTGCGGGTGGCACGGAGCTGGCCTTTGCCGCGACGCGCAGCCTGACGGTCAGTTTTGCGCTGCATCTGGCCATCCTTTCCGCGTTGGGTGAGGATTCAGCACCAGCGCTGGCCGTGCTCTCAGCCCCTGCGACCAACGCTATCGCCGCAGCGCTTGCTGCCTTTGAAGATGTCGCGACCGTGGTGACGTCCGGCCGCCGTCTGCAGGGCCTGGCGGAAGCACTGGCGCTGGGCTTGACCGAACTTTCGCGCTACCCCTGCTTTTCGCTGGAGGGCGGACAGCTTCGGCATGGTCCGATGGAAATGCTGGGACCGAAGGTCGGTGTCGTGCTCTTCCGCGGCAATGATGCAACCGCCGACCTGGTGACCGCGATGGCCGTATCTGTCGTTGAGACCGGGGCGCCTGTCGTCGTGTTCGACGCATCAGGTCAGCCCCCGGTGGAGGGAACGACGACGATCGGCTTTGCGCCGGCGACGGGGCTCGCGGCGATCTTCTCGATGCTGCCGGTTGCCCAGCGCTTCATGATTGCCTTTGCAGAAGCCCGCGTCGACAATGCCGGAACCCCGGTGCGTTCCACCAAGATCACCCGGAGCGAATGACATGCGCCCGCTTGCCGTGATCGGAAACGTCAATGTCGACCTGATCCTCGGGCCGGCCGAGCCCTGGCCGAAGGCGGGCACCGAGATCATTGTCGATCATGACGAATTGCGCGTCGGTGGTTCGGCTGGCAATTCGGCACTTGCCTGGAAAGCCCTAGGGGTCGATTTCGATATCGCCGCCAATACCGGCACCGACGAGTTCGGCCGCTGGCTGCGCGAAGCGTTTGGCCATCGGGCGGAAAAATGGCCGGTCCGGCCGGAGGGGACGACCCTTTCGGTCGGCATAACCCATCCCGACGGCGAGCGTACGTTCTTTACGACGCGCGGTCACCTGCCGCGGTTTTCGCTCGATTGCGTGTTTGCTGCTCTCGACGGAGCACGCCTGTCCGGCGGCTACGCATTGCTCTGCGGCTCCTTCCTGACCGACGATCTGACGGCGGCTTATCCCTCTCTGTTCGATTGGGCCGATCATCATAAAATTACATTGGCGCTCGACACCGGCTGGCCGCTCGACGGCTGGACGGAGAAAAACCGCCAGGCGACGCGTGACTGGCTGTCACGATGCGGCTGCGCCCTGCTCAACGAAGTGGAATCGACAACGCTTTCCGGCCTCACCGATCCCGCTGAGGCCGCCCGCGAACTGAAGCGCCATATGCGGGAGGACGCCATTGTCGTCGTCAAGCGCGGACCGGACGGAGCGCTCGCCATCGGTGTCGATGGCGAGCTCGTGTCTGCGGCGGCACCCGGCGTCGAGGTCGTCGATACGATCGGTGCTGGCGATGTCTTCAATGCGGCTTTCCTTGCAGCCCTTGCCGAAGGCCAGCCGCTGCAGAACTGTTTGCACGCTGGAACCACTGTCGCCTCGCGCGCCATTTCTACGCTTCCCCGCAGCTATGGCGGCCCGTTGGTGGCCGCGACCGGAGAGACCGCACCATGAGCGCGCTCGAAATCGAAAATATCCGCAAGACCTATGGCGCACTCGAAACCTTGAAGGGCATCGATATCTCGCTGGAAAGCGGCGAGTTCCTGGTGCTGCTTGGATCATCGGGATGCGGCAAGTCGACCTTGCTCAACATTATCGCAGGACTTGCCGAGGCATCGGGTGGCGATATCCGGATCGGTGGACGCTCGATCCTCGGCGTGCATCCGAAGGACCGCGACATCGCCATGGTCTTCCAGTCCTACGCGCTCTATCCGAACCTCACAGTTCATCGCAACATCGGCTTCGGGCTGGAGATGCGCAAGGTGCCTGCGGCAGAGCGTGAAAAGGCCGTGCAGGAAACGGCCAAGCTGCTGCAGATCGAGAATTTGCTGGACCGCAAGCCAGGCCAGCTTTCCGGCGGCCAGCGCCAGCGCGTTGCGATCGGCCGGGCGCTGGTGCGCAAGCCACAGGTCTTCCTGTTTGACGAACCGCTCTCCAACCTCGACGCCAAGCTGCGCATGGAGACCCGGACCGAGCTGAAGCGGTTGCACCAGATGCTCGGCACGACGATCGTCTACGTCACCCATGACCAGATCGAGGCGATGACGCTGGCGACGCGGATTGCTGTCATGCGCAACGGCAAGATCGAGCAGCTCGGCACGCCGGAAGAGGTCTATGACCATCCGGCCACGCTCTATGTTGCCGGTTTCGTCGGCTCACCGCCGATGAACGTGCTGGATGGTGTGGCCACGGGCGAGGGCGTCCAGTTGGATGGATCGGGCGCAGTCATCGCCTTGCCGGCGCGGCTCAAGAATGCGGCTGCGGCGGGACGGCGGGTCAAGCTCGGTGTTCGCCCGGAGGCACTTCAGCTGGCCTCTGGCATGGCCGAAAGCCCTTTGCTGGAGGTCGAGATCGAGGTTGTCGAATTGACCGGCCCGGAACTGGTGGTGACCGGCCGGGTCAGCGGACAGCGGGTGACCGCATGCCTGCCGCCGCGCACCAAGCTGACGGTCGGCATGAAGCAGGCTTTTGGTTTTGATGACGATGCGCTGCATCTGTTTGACACGCAGACAGAGCTGGCGTTGGGCTGACCGGATCTCCCGGCCAGCGCGCTGTTGCCTATGATCCCACGCAGCCGGTTTCGCGGAATGCGTGGGTAAAGCCGTCGATCCTGCCCATGGCATGGAAGGGGGCGTTGTGGATTGATCAGCGCGATGCGTCATCTGTCGAGCTCTGCATTCCCTAATAGCGAGGAGGGGCTTGCGGCTGTCTGATGCAACACTTCGTCTCAGCCGCAAATCGGCTGGGCAGGACTGGTTCACAAGGGCGGTGCTATGTTCTAGAACCGCATCTGATGAAGATCGCTTTCTATAGTCCGCTCAAATCTCCCAATCATCCCGTTCCTTCCGGCGACCGGCTGATGGCGCGCCTGTTGATGGCAGCGCTGGTTAGGGCAGGGCATCAGGTGGAGATCGCTTCGGAGTTGCGGGCTTTCCTCCCGGATGATTCTGCAGATGCGATTGCGGCACGGACAGCAGTGATGGAGGCTGAGCGGGCGCGGCTGTCGGCGCTTTGGCGGGAGCATGGCGCCCCGGATCTCTGGTTTTGCTACCATCCCTATTACAAGGCGCCCGATCTGCTTGGCCCGGGGCTCGCCCGGGAATTCAGCCTGGGTTATGTGACGGCCGAGGCATCCTATTCGGCCCGGCGCAATAAAGGGCTTTGGGCGGAGACGCAGCAACATGTGCTGGATGCCGTGAAGCAGGCGTCGGTGAATATCTGCCTCACCCGACGGGACCGTGATGGACTTGCTACAGCGGCACCCGGCGCGCACCTGGCTTTGCTGCCGCCTTTCATCGACCCGGAACTGTTTCTCGAAAAACAGCCGAAGCCTGAACCCGGACGATTGATCACCGTGGCGATGATGCGGTCCGGCGACAAGATGGACAGCTATGTCATGCTGGCCGATGCGCTGTCGCGGCTGACGCATCTGCCGTGGCAATTGTCCGTTGTCGGTGATGGTCCACGTGCCGCCGATGTGCGGGCGCTGTTTGCCGGGTTCGAGAAAGACCGGATCATCTGGCATGGTCAACAGCCGGCAACTGAAGTCGCCAATCTTCTATCCCAATCAGCGCTCTATGTCTGGCCGGGTTGCGGTGAAGCTTATGGTCTTGCCTATCTCGAAGCGCAGGCCGCAGGTCTGCCCGTTGTTGCGCAGGAGATTGCCGGAGTGCCGGAAGTGGTGATGCACGGCCAGACGGGTCTCTTGACACCACCGGGTGATGTCGATGCCTACGCGCAGATGATCGAGCGGTTGCTGACAGATGATGATGAACGGATGGCGCTTGCCCGCTTGGCCCGGTGCTTTGCAGGCGAGGAGCGCTCGCTCGACCACGCGGCGGTGCGGTTGGACGCCATTCTCAACGAGTACATAAAAATGGGCACGGCATGATGGATGAATTCAAAGCAACGATTGGTGGCGAGCTGGATCGCTGGCAGCAGGCGGGCAAGGTTGCGCAGTTCTGGTTGCGGGATGATGATGCCGTCGAGCCGACCGCGCCGCTTGACCGGTTGCTGGATTTATCAGCGGCGTTTTCCGTGCCGCTGACCTTGGCGGTTGTTCCGGCTCACACCGGTGAGCCGCTCGCCGATAGGCTGCGGCGGGAACCATTGTGCTCCGTCGCAGTGCATGGCTGGTCGCACCGGAACTATGCAGGTCCTGATGAAAAGAAGCAGGAGTTGGGCCGTCACCGCCCGGCGGCTGACGTTCTCGGCGAGTTGAAAGATGGTTTTGATCGTCTTGCCGAACTGCACGGCGAACGGTTCGTGCCGATGCTGGTGCCGCCGTGGAACCGGATTGACACTGCGCTGTTGCAGCAATTGGCCGGGCTCGGTTATCAAGCACTCTCGGTGTACGGCCCCGAAACGCCGGCCGCATTGCCGCTGATCAATGCGCATGTGGACGTGATGGACTGGCATGGGACGCGGGGAGGGCGTGACCCCCTGGCGCTGGCTGGCGAGATCGCCGCGCGTTTGCGGTTCATGTTCGATCATGGCGGCACGATGGGGCTTTTGACCCATCATCTGGTTCATGACGAAGCCGTCTGGGATTTCATGAGTGTGCTGTTCAAGGTGACGGCGGATCATCCTGCCTGCCGTTGGACACCGGTTGCGGATATCCTGCGAACACAGCAAGTGTCAGACGGATAAGACTGTCTCAGAGATCGATGATCTGGCCGTCGCGGGCGGTGATGGCGCCGTTGAATTCCCGAGCGGCGAGCCGCTGGATTTCATCGAGTTCGATGTCGGTGCGCAGTGGCGAATGATGAATGAAAGCCACCTGCTTGGCTTTCGCTGTCTTGGCGAGCCGGATGCCCTGCTGCCAGGAGGAGTGGCCATAGCCGACATGGCGGTGCATCTCGTCGTCGGTATACATGCAATCGTAGAGGAAGAGATCGGCACCATCGATCAGGTCGAGCACGGCCGGATCGAGTGTGCCGGGCTTGTGTTCGGTATCGGTGATCAGCGCCACCGCGCGCCCACCCCATTCGACGCGGTAACCGATTGCGCCGCCTGGATGGTTGAGACTGCCGGTGCGGATCGTCACGCCAGGATAAGGAACCAGCGCGTCGCCGGAGCGAAAATCGCGACAGTTGATGGAGGCGCGGCAGATATCCGGCTCGACCGGGAACCATGGCGGCCGCATGAATTCGCCGATCATCTGCCGGGTGGACATGCGCCCAGCCAGATGCCCGGACCACAATGTCACTGACGCATGCGGATCAAACAGCGCCGGCAGATAGGGCAAGCCAACGATATGATCGTAATGGCAGTGGGTGAAAAACAGGTTGAAATCGGAAACGCCTTCGGACTTCAGCGCCTGGCCAGCAGGCATCAGGCCGGAGCCGGCATCGAACAATAGCCTATGCGGACCGCATTGCATCTCGATGCAGATGGTGTTGCCGCCATAGTTCTGGAACTCGGCCCCCGAGACCGGGAGGCTGCCACGCACTCCCCATAACCGCACCCGAAACACGTTTTCGTTCACTCTCTCGCCTCAGTCACGGAAAACTACTTTGCCTTTCCGTCTGCAACTGTCCCACTTATTTATTAAGGTCGTCTTTTGTCGTGCTTGATTAACCAAGCCGCATTTCGGCCATGTTAGCTAAACTGGTTGGGTTAAGCGAGACTTCAATTCGCTTTTTCTTTCCACATATGCGAGAGACGGAGAGAAACGAATCCGGTTTGAACGTGCAGACGGAAAATACCGACAGAATGCCGCCCGTAAAGCACCCGCGCATTGCCGTCATAGCCGACGCGCATTTCCATGATCTCTACGCCGATTACGGCTTTCCCGGCATTGTTCAAAATGGCCGGCGGCTGACGTTCAGGCTACTTGCCGATACGGCCCGCTCGACACGCGTTTTCAACGAGAGCTATTTCGCACTCCATCATACACTGGACGATATTGCCGCCCGCGGCATCCGCCATGTGGTTCTGCTCGGCGATTATTCCGATGACGGACAGGTGGAGACCGTCAGGGGCGTCAAGCGCGTGCTTGACAGCTATGCGGCACGGTTCGGCATGCGGTTTTATGCGACTGTTGGCAACCACGATATTTTCGGAGCGGATGGCCGCCACCGGTCCAAACGGTTCCTCAACGCGGACGGTGGCTACAGTATCCTCAGCAGCGATCCGCAACTGCGCGATCGTGGCGCACATGCGGTCATTGCCAGCGAGCTGATGTATTGTCAGGGCTATCCGGGCGGGCTCGATGCCATGGCGGATTTCGGTTTTTACCCACGGCCCGGCGATATCCACTGGGAAACCCCGTTCGGCACGGATGGCGATCCGGCAGCGCGGCTCTATGAGGTCCATTCGCCGGATGGAAAAACCACGCGCAGGCTGATGGACGCCTCCTATCTGGTCGAACCCTTTCCCGGCGTCTGGCTGTTGATGATCGACGCCAATGTTTTCGTGCCCGTCGATGGCGTGACGCCGGGCGAGGAGGGAGATCTTGCCGACAGCACCAGTGCCGGCTGGAATGCGATGCTGGTTCACAAGCGGTTCGTTCTCGACTGGATGGCGGATGTTTCCCGGCGTGCGCGGCTTGGGGGCAAGTGTCTCCTGGCGTTTTCGCACTATCCCGTTCTCGATCCGCTCGATGCGACGGTCGATGACGAGGTGGCACTGCTCGGGGTGACGGGAATGTCGGAGCGCATTCCACAAGCCGCTGTTGCGGAAGCGCTGATCGCGGCTGGCGTCGATATCCATTTCAGCGGGCATCTGCATGTCAATGATACGGCGCAGTACCGCAGCGGCGAACGTTTCCTGACCAATATCGCCATGCCGTCACTTGTCGCTTTCCCCGGCGCCTACAAGGTGCTGACAATCGGCGAACGCAGTTTCGATATCAAGACAGTCGGGATCGACGCGATGTTGCTCGACGACGATTTGCGGCAGGCCTACCGGCTGGAAGTGGTGCCGTCGCGGTTGGAGGCGGGGGGGCTGCTGGAGGTAGAGGACTATGGTGGTTTTCTATACGAGCACATCGGTCATCTGGTCGGCCGCCGTTACCTCAAGCGGGAGTGGCCGAAAAATATCGCGGCGATGATCCGCGGTCTCGATCTCGCCGATCTGGCGACGCTGGGGCTGATTGAAGAACCGGTGGCCGCTGTGGATGCCATGGCAGCAATTGCCGCCGCCCGTGATGACACAGGGCTGCAGCAGCGGCTGGCGGCACGTTTGATCGAACACGGAGCGGACATCAGTTTGCTGCGGGGCATTTCCGCGCTGGCGTTTCTGGCGGACTGGTACCGGGTGCGGATGGGCAGCGAATTGGCGCTGGACTGGATCAGTGCGCAAAAGATAGCGTCCTACCAGGCCGTTGGGCAACTGTTTGCGGATTGCGGCGGTCACGAGTCCGGCGCAGTGCAAACACAGTTTACCCTGATATTCCGGATGTTTACGAAATATATCTCTGGCCTGCCGTCGCGCAATTTCAGCCTCGACCGCACCAGTGGAGCGATCGAGCCGATCCTTGCGAAGGCCTAATCGGCCTTGCGTGCGCGGCTGCGGGCTTCGGACAGTTCGCTTGTCGTGTGGCTGAGACGATCGGCCAGCACACGCATGATCTCGATTGTGATTTCTGGGAAATCGGTGAGCAGCTTGAGGAAATGTTCCTTGCGGATGCGCAGGGCTTCCAGCGGCGTCGTCGTCTGCACGGTTGCAGTTCGCGAGACATCGCAGAGAATGGCGATCTCGCCGACGATGGAATTGGTCTCGACTTCGGCGATCTTGATCGGGCCGGTCGAGGAATCGACCAAGATGTCCGCCTTGCCTGCCAGGACGACATAGGCTGCGTCTCCGGCGTCGCCCTGATGGAAGATCGCTTCGCCCGGATCATAGCTGACACGGTCGGAGGTGAACGCGAGAAGCTTCAGCTTGCCCGGTTCGACATTCGAAAACAGCGGCACGCGCCGCAGCATTTGAACTTCATCCTTCAACAACATAGTCGTGCCCATTCCCCATTTTCTGCCTCCCGGATCATGTGCCGCTGATGGTCACCGGCACTGTCATCGGGAAGATTGCCCCTGCCTGCATCCCCGTCGCACGCATGGACTTCACCATTGATATTATGATGACACAAGCTCCTTAAAGATACCGTTATTCTCGACCAGCGTTGCGTGCGTTCCTTCTTCCACAAGCAAGCCGCGGTCGAAGACAAGCACGCGGTCGAACAGGCTTGCCAGGCCCGTATTGGACAGCACCCAGATCACCGCCGGATCGCGTCCGTCTCTGCGGACCAGCTTGAGGACGTCGCGGACAATCTCGTCCTGCAGACGATGATCGAGGCCAGGCAGCGGCCTGTTGAAGATGTAATACTCCGAACGCCGGATCAGGGCGCGCGCCAGATTGAGTTTCTGGCGCTGTACCGCCGTCAAGCGCTTGCCGCCGGCGCCAAGATTGAAATCGAGGCCGATATCGATGACACGCTCCAGAAGACCGAGCGAATTCAAAAGCGAAGTGACGATGGAACGAATGCGCTTTGATCCGTCGGTATGCTTGTGGCTGATGCGGCCGAACAGAATATTGTCCATCAGGCTTGCTGACGCCAGATAATGTTCCGGATCGTAGCGCTCGATATCGCCACGCATGTTCTCCGGCAGCCCGTCATGGAATTGACGGCGGACATCGACGATCTTCGCCATCAGTTCGTCGGTCAACAGACCGAAACGATGGCGTGGTTCAATATAGCGGAAACTCAGGCGAATGATCTGTCCGCGGTCATCTTCTGATGCCGCGTCAAAGCCCTTGCCTTTCAGCTTTTGCAGCAGCAGCTGGTAATCGGGAATGTCATCCGCCGTCATGAAGGTCAGCTGCTGGAAGAACGGATGATCCGGCGGCAGGTCGGCGAACAGTTCGACCGCATTCTCCGCGATGCTGTAACCCATGTCGAACAGGATACGGTCGAGGCCGGAGCGGCCGACGACAGAGCGAAAATAGGCGTTCTTACCGATGGCCTTGCCAATCAGCGCCGGGCCGGTTGCCGTGCCGAACAAAAGGTTTTCGCCGACCGTCGCCTCGGTATTGTAGGCACCCGGCTCGAACGACACGACGAGGCTGCTGAGGCCTGCCTCTTCCAATTCGTCGCGAAGAGCGTGGCGCATCTCGACGATACCCTCGGCAAGGCCCGGATGATCGTTCGGAGACACGGTGCTGCGCAGGGCAAGGTCGAGAATGTCCTTCGACAACTGAACCGTATCAAGCACGGAGAGAACCGGCGCGAAGAGATCGTCGCTGTTTGTCGCATTGGCAGCGTCGTAGTCGATCCAGTCGCTGTTGACGTCAAAGTCCGGATTTCCGGCCAGCTTCGCCTCGTTGATCTGCCATTTTCGATGCGTTGCACCGGCGCCCTCATAAACGGCTTCCTTCAGCGGAGCATGTTTGAGACCATAAAGCAGGTTGTCGCGCAGGCTGCCGTAGAAGAAATAGGCGTCGGAGGAAACATAGGAGATCGCCCGCCCGGTGACAGATTCAGGCAGCTCCAGCAGGTCGTCGCCGCCCGCCGTTACCTTGCCGCTCTCCGGCCACGTGAGGCGCGCAAACGCTTCCGCCAGCATGTCGCCCCCCCCGGCAGCGCCTCCAACGATCGCAACGGTCTCGCCGGGATGAATCTGGACCGACACGCGCTCCAGAAGTTTGGCACCGCTATCATCGGCAAGCGACAGGTTGACTGCCGCCAGCGGATGTTTCAGCGAGCCCGCGTCCTTGATGGCGATGGCCTGGATGGCCGGGTCTATGGTGTTCTCGACGCTGAATTGCTCGACCACCTGCACATATTTCACCTGGACATCCTGGCGGGTCTGATCCCAGTCAATCAGGTCCTTCAGCGGGCCGGGCAGGTCTTTGTAGGCGCTGATAACGGCGATCAGCTGACCGATATCGAGGCGGCCCTGCAGCGCCAGATAACCGCCGATGCAATAGAACAGGAACGGGGTGAGCTGGGCGAGGAAGTTGTTGATGAACTTGACCAGGAATTTCCACTGGTAGAGGTCATAACGGATCTTGAAAATGCGGCCGAGGCGCGAGGCGATATCGGCGCGCTCGAAATTGGATGTGTCATAGGCGTGGATGGTGCCGATGCCATCGACGATCTCGCTGACCCGGCCAGCCAGTTCGCGAGCGGTGATCTGGCGTTCGCGGCCAAGCACCAGCAGGCGCCGGCGCATACGCGGAATGATGATTGCCTGAACGCCGACCATCACCGCTGCGATCAAACCAAGCCAGGTATTCTGCATGAAGATGAAGAACAGCGCCGTCAGGGCTTGCCCGCCGAGCAGCGCCGGCTGGACGAAAGCATCGCCGGTGAAGCCGCCGAGAGGCTCGACCTCATCCTTGACCATGCTGGAGACTTCCGCGCCCTTCATGCGCTTGAACTGGCCGGGCGGAAAACGCAGAATCCGGTCGACAAGTTCGAAACGGATGCGGCGCAACAGGCGCTCGCCGAGCCGGCCCTTGTAGGTATTGATATAGAACTTGAAGAGGCCGTTGATGATCACCAGCAGCAGGAAAACCATGCTGAGCGCAAACAGCGTCTGCATGCGGGTGAGATCAACCCCGTCAAACAGTGTCACCGTTCCGAGCCATGGCAGGTCGAAACTGATGTTCATGAAAGTTTGGGTGGCGCCCGGCTGGTCGAAACCCTGACCCTGGATTGGCCCGTTAACGATCTGCTTGGGCAGGTCGAACGACAGGAAGTAGGGTATCATCGAGACGGCGACAACCAGAAGGATCCAGAGTTGCTGGCCTCTCGTGTGCGTCCAGATGTAGCGGGCGATGCTTTTTTCCATGGGGAGATTCAACTGGCCGTGTAGCGGGTGTCAAGGACGTAGAAGCGCCGGGCAGCATAGGGCGTTCCGGCGATCTCGGGGTCGTGCAGATGAAGATCGAACTGTCCACGGATCGTCACGGCCGGGCGGCTGACGATATGCGGGACCTGTGATGCGGCGCGTTCCAGTTCAGGGGCATATTCGATGACGACGACTTTTGCATTTTCGATCAGCGAGAACAGCAGGTCGCCGAGTGGGTCCTTGCGGCCGAAAGGTTTCAGCGAGTAGCCGAGCAGAACGAGGCCGTAGCTTCCCGGCTGATAATGATAGTCGATCTGCTGGAACTTGGCCGGAATATGCCGCACATGGCATTGTTTTCCGTTTAGTTCGTTTGCCTCGTAGGCTTCCGTCTTTGGATCGACGGAGGTGACCGACAGCGGATGGTGGGTCAGATAAGGGGTGATTGGCCGGATATGGCCACCGATTTCCAGGACGTGCGGGCAGTCGCGCATGAAGTGGGCGGCAAAGACCTGCCGCATGGTTGCGCCCAGGCCTGCCAGATGCGGTATATCCTTTCCCGCCTCCAGGGGCGGTGAAACGGAGGCGGCATCCTTCAGGTTGACTTGCATTCCTTGCACTCCAGAAAAGTCCAGACTACAACACGCGCATGATGAAAACCACCCGATCAAACGAAGCAAACACAACAGATTGGCACGAAAGTGCCTTCGATATTATCCGCGGTCTGTCCGCCTATACGGGAAGCTCTCTGATAGAAGGCCTTGCGAAAGTTATCGCCAAATATCCGGATGCGGACCTCGGCACGGCCTTCAACCACAAGCAGGTTGGAAGCAAGATATGGGCACGTGAAAAGCTGTTTGAAAGCCTTGGCGGAAAATTTAAACACATCGTCCTGCTCGGCGGCTGGTACGGCGTGCTTCCGGCCATGTGTTTCGACGACAGCCGCTTCGACATCGACCTGTTCGAGAGCATCGACATCGACCCGGACGTCGCGGAAATCGCCGCGACGCTGAATGCCAAGGCCGGCGCGCGTTTTCGCACGACCACCCATGATATGTACACAGTCGACTACAGCACGCGGGGTGCCGATCTCGTCATCAATACCAGTTGCGAACATATTGCCGATCTGCCGGGCTGGCTTGCGCTCCTGCCGCGCGGCACGAAGGTACTGCTGCAGTCGAACGACTATTTCAGCGAACCCACCCACATCAACTGCGTGCCTTCACTTGAAGCGTTCAAGGAACAGACAGCGCTCAGTCATGTGGCTTTTGCGGGCTCGCTGAAAATGAAGAAATACACCCGTTTCATGGTCATCGGCACGGTCTGAACGGCGGTCAGACAAGCCCCCGCAAAATCTCGGCGGTGCGCTGTGCGCCGTCGAGGTCGAGGCTGTGGGGCGGACGGTCCGGCGCTGCCAAGGCGGCTTCGATCGCACGCGTCATGCTGTCCGCCGAAAGATCGTTTTCGCTCAGGACATGCGCCAGTCCAAGCTTTTCGAGACGTTCGGCCCGGACCGTCTGCTCGGTTTCGCCACCGGCGGTAAAGGGAATGAGCAGGGCATGGCATCCGGCGCGCAGGATATCGCAAACCGTGTTGTAGCCTGCCTGTGACACCGACAGCTTGGCAGCGGCCAAAAGGCTCGCGAAGTCGGGACGGAAACGGTAGACGCTGACATGCGCAGGCGCATCCGCTGCGATCGCGTCGAAATCGGACTGCGGCAGGTTGGGGCCGGTGATCAGCGCCCAGGACAGCGGCTTATCGATCGATTTTGCTGCTTCAAGCGCCGCGCGGATCAAGGCGTTGCCAACGGCACCACCACCCGCCGAGACGATCACGTCGAACCGTTCGGTTGGCTGTGCGGGGGCAGGGGCTGCCACCAGTCCGGTATAGATCACTTTGTCGATGATATCGGCTGCCAGTGGAAACGTATCTTCCAGTCGGGCAAAGGCCGGATCGCCATGCACCAGAACCCGGTCGAAAAATTGCTTCACCAGCGCGACCGTTTCCTCGTCACGGCCGGGCTTGGAGCGTTCCTGTAGGATATCGCGCAGCGATGTGACGACAAGCGGCTTCTTGTCCATTGCTGCAATCGCATCGAGCAGCGGCAACAGTTCGAAACGGACCTGGCGGCGGCCGAAGGGGAAAGCCTCGATGACGACGATATCGGGCCGGCTTTGGTGAAACGCTGCGAGCAGCCGCGCCTTGCGATTATCCTTGAAGGCATCGTCGACCGGATTGCCATCGATGTCGGCAAGCCCCGAAAAACCGGCATCGCCCGAGGTTATCGGCGGCAGGGCGACGTGATGAACCAGAGGGCCGGGAAAGCCGCTGACGGGTGTTCCGCCGGTGACGACTGTGACGTCGAAACCGTCTTCGGCCAGCGCACGGGCGATGCGGCTTGCCCGGGCAAGATGTCCGATGCCAAGCAGGTGCTGGACGTAGAAGAAGGCGCGGGGGCCGGTGGTTTGGCTATCGGTCATCGCGCGCTCCGCCATTCACTCTCGAACAGGTCTTTCAGCTGACGGATGCTGGTTTGATGATCAAAGTGACTCCGCACCTTGCGTTCGGCTGCTTCCCCAAGCCGCTGGCGCAGTGCCGGATCGCGGATGGCTTTTTCAAGTGCTGCGGCCAGCGCCTGCGGGTCTTCCGGCGGTACGACAAAGCCGTTTTCTCCATCGACGAGTAGCTCTGGTATTCCGGAAATATCAGTCGATATGCAGACCAGTGCCTGGCTTGACGCCTCGACAATCACGTTCGGCAAGCCATCGCGGTCACCATCGGCGGTGATGCGGCAGGCAAGGGCAAAGATATCGGCGTCGCGATATTGCTGCAGCACTTCGGTTTGCGACAGGGATCCGTGCCAGACGATCTTTTGATCAATGCCGAGTTCCGATGCGAGTGCCTGCAACTTTTTCAAAAGATCGCCGCCACCGATATGCACGAACCGCCAATTGAGATCGGCGGGCAGGCGGCTCAGCGCCCGCAGCAGGATGTCGAAGCCCTTCTTCTCGACTGCACGGCCAACGCTGACGATCGTCACCGGACGGGCCGGATCGGAACCGTCATAGGCCGGGCGGGTCCCCTCAAACGGGCCGAACCGGCTCAGATCGAGGCCGTGATAACTGAGATGCACATTCGGATTGCCGCCGGCCAGATGGCGCAGGTGCTCAAAGCCGGTCTGCGTACAGGTCACGGTCCAGCGCGTGCTGGCGAGCTTGCCGGCCAATTCCCATTCCGGCGACGTCCAGATGTCCTTGGCATGGGCCGAGCAGGTCCAGCCGATGCCGGTGATCATGCTGGCATAGCGAGCGACGGAGGCCGGGGTGTGGATGAAATGCGCGTGCAGCCACTCGCCGCCGTTTGGCCACTCGGCTGACAGGACCATCGCCTGGCCAAAGCGGCGGAACCGATTGCGTGTCCGGTCGCGCCAGAGATCACGAAAGAAAGCCGGTAAAGCGCGCCAGAAACCGGGCTTGGCCAGACAGTGGAGAAGCGCACGGGCAACCCGGGCAGGCTCTTCGTGCAGATATTCGGGCAGGTAATGGACCGGCGCGCGGATTTCGTCATGGATCGGATGACGTTTCTTGTCCGTCGGCCGGCGCAGCGCCACCAGTTCGAGGTCGAAACCTGCTCTTTCCAAGCCAAGCAGCTCCTGGGCGATGAAGGTTTCCGACAGGCGCGGATATCCCTTCAGGACCACGACGATCTTGCGGCGTTGGGTCAATTCTGGCTCAATCCTTTGGCGACACTCAAATGTTCACGATCGCGGCGGCCAAGCCATTCTCCGACGATCTGCGATATGTTCGCCAGACCTTCGAGTGTCATGCCCTTGGCGCTCTTGGACGGTGGGTCGCGATCCGGCAGGGCCTTGAGTGCAGCGGCAAAGCGCATGGGATCAGCGGCTTCCTCGGGCAGAAGCATGTCGATCAAGCCCAGTTCTGCGGCGCGGCTGGCCCGGATAAGCTGTTCTTCACGCGGCATCACCCTGGGAACGATCAGCGCCGGTTTGTCGAAGGACAGGATCTCGCAATAGGTGTTGTAGCCGCCCATTGCGACCACGGCCTTTGCGCCGGCGATCAGTTCCTCCATGCGATTGTCGAATTCGATCACCTCGAGATAAGGGATCTTCGCACATTTCAGCAACAGTTTGTGGCGCTGCTTGACCGGCATATAGGGGCCAAGCACGATCAGCGACTTGTGCGTCAGGGTCGGGTCTTCCTGATAGGCATCGACCACATCGTGGATCAGGTCGGAGCCGTCGCCGCCGCCGCCGGTGGTGATCAGAATGTAGTCGCCCTTCGGCTTGTGTTCGGATTCGACATCCTGCGAGACGCTTCTTTGCAAAAAGCCGACAAAATCCATTTTGGCGCGGACGGCCGGGGGGACGTCGAGGCCAACAAGCGGATCGTAGAAATCCGGCGGGCCATAGACCCAGACGCTGTCATAGAACTGGCCGATCTTGCGCATGACGTCATTGCGTTTCCATTCCGCATCAAGCAGATGCGGCGCGTCCATGACTTCGCGCAGGCCGAGAACCAGAGTGGTTCCCTGTTTTTTCAAGTAGGCCAGCGTCTCCTCGACTTCGCCCTGCAGGCCCATCGGTTCCTTGTCGACGATGAAGATGTCCGGCTGGAAGGTCTCCGCCGTGTGGCGGATGATCGACTTGCGCATCTTCATCGTCTCGTGCAGATCGATATGCCTGTCCATCGACGTGTATTCACCGTTGCGCAGCTTGATGACGCTGGGGATCTTTACAAAATCGACGCGCGCCCGGTAGTCGAACGCACCGGCTATCGTTGCGCCGGAAATGATCAGGATATTGACGCCGCGATAATCCTCGACCAGCGAATGCGCAATCGTCCGGCATCGCCTCAGGTGTCCGAGGCCGAACGTATCGTGGCTGTACATCAGGATGCGGGCGTCTTCGATCCGGCGGGTCATGAGCGGAGCCTCTTATCTCCCATGGCGCTGCCAATCTCCGTCAGGAGTGTCCTCAGCATATCGGTATCCACTTCACTTATACGGATCGGCAGCATCGCGCAGCCCGTCGCCCAGAAAGTTGAACGCCAGAATCACGAGAATGACCGGGATGATTGGAAACAACAGCCAGGGATAAAAAGCAATGACGCTGACGCTGCGGGCTTCGGTCAAAAGAATACCCCAGCTTGTGATCGGCGGGCGGAGACCGAGGCCAAGGAAGCTCAGCGCTGTCTCGCCGAGGATCATGCCAGGGACCGCAAGCGTCGCCGTGGCGATCAGGTGCGACATGAAGCCAGGCACCAGATGACGGCCGATGATCCGGCTCGATCCGGCGCCCATCAGTTGCGCCGCCAGAACGTAATCCTCTTCGCGCAGGGCAAGCAGTTTCGAGCGCACGGCGCGCGCCAGCCCTGTCCAGTCGAGCAGACCAAGAATAGCGGTGATGCCGAGATAGATCAGGATCGGACTCCAGGTGACCGGCATGATCGCCGCGAGCGCCATCCACAGCGGAATACTGGGTATCGATTGCAGCACCTCGATGATGCGTTGTGTAATCAGATCAAAGACGCCGCCATGATAACCCGCAAGTCCGCCGATGGTGATGCCCAGCACAAAGCTCATGGTGATACCGAGCAGGCCGATGGTCAAGGATATCCGGGCTCCATAAAGGATACGTGACAGCACGTCGCGGCCGAGGCGGTCGGTGCCCAGAAGAAACAGCTGTCCGTCCTTGGCCGGGCAGGCCAGATGGACATTGGTCTGCACGAGACCCCAGAATTTATAGCCATCGCCCCGGCAGAAGAAGCGGATCGGTTCGACCTGATCCGGCTTCTCCGTATAGATCCGGCGCAGCGTGTCCATATCGAGCGTCATCTCGCGCCCGTAGACGAATGGCCCGACGAATTTTCCATCGTGGAACAGGTGGACGCTCTGCGGGGGCGAATGGATGAAGTCGATGTTGCGGGTGTGCAGATTGTAGGGCGCCAGGAACTCGACGATGGCAATGGTCGCGTAGAGGAAGGCGAGGAAATACAGGGAAAACAGTGCAAGCTTGTGTTTCTTGAATTTCCACCACATCAGCCGCAGTTGTGATGCCTGATAGATCCGCGACTGTTCCTCCGTCATCACATCGACGGAGTGCGGATCGAAGGGCGCCGTCGAGACGTAATGCGAAAGCGGTTCGCCGGATTGGGGAAGGGATACCGTCACTTGGTGCTACCGCCTTGCAGTCTGATGCGCGGATCGAGGAATGCGAGCGCGATGTCGGAAATCAGCACGCCGATCACGGTGAGGAATGCCAGGAACATCAGGAACGAGCCGGCCAGATACATATCCTGACTTTGCAACGCTTTTATCAGCATCGGTCCTGTCGTTTCGAGCGAAAGCACGATGGCTGTGATCTCGGCGCCGGAAATGATGGCCGGCAGGATCGAGCCGATATCGGAGATGAAGAAGTTGAGTGCCATGCGCAGCGGATATTTGACCAGCGCCCGGAACGGATGCAAGCCCTTGGCGCGGGCAGTCACGACATATTGTTTCTGCAGCTCGTCCAGCAGATTGGCGCGCAGGCGGCGGATCATGCCGGCAGTGCCGGCCGTGCCGACGATCAGCACGGGTATCCACAAATGTTCGAGAATGGACTTCGCCTTCTCCCAGCTCATCGGTTCGGCCAGATATTTCTGGTCCATCAGATGGCCGATCGAGGTGCCGAACCAGATATTGGCAAAATACATCAGGATCAGCGCGAACATGAAGTTCGGGATGGCGATGCCGATCAATCCGAGGAAGGTCAGCCCGTAATCGCCCCAGCTGTACTGATGCGTGGCGGAATAGATGCCGATCGGGAAGGCGATCAGCCAGGTGAACAGGATGGTGACGAAGGAGACCAGCACCGTCAGCCAGAGCCGGTCGCCAACCACCTCGTTGACTGGCAGCTGATACTCGAACGAATAGCCGTAGTCGCCATGCAAAAGGCCTGTAGCCCAATGGAAGTAGCGGATCACCGGCGGCTGATCGAAGCCGTACTCCTTGCGCAAAGCGTCGATCTCGGCGGTGTCCACAGCTTCGCCCTGGGCGCGAAGTTCGGCTATGTAACTCTCGAAATAATCGCCAGGCGGCAGTTCGATGATCGTGAAAACCAGCGCTGAAATGATCACAAGCGTCGGGATCATCGCCAGGATACGCCAGAAAATGTAACGCAACATGGTCAGCTAACCTCTTCGCTGTACCAGAACGTATCTGGCATGTAGACCCCGAGATAACAGGTCGGGTCGAAGCCGTAGAGGCCTTTTTCGGGAATGTTGCGAATATAGGCGGAGTGCATCACCGGCTGGAGCGCGGCGTTGACGATACCGATCGAAAAGACGTTCTGCGTATAGATTTCCAGCATTTCGTGCCAGATGCGTGTCCGTTCTCCGGTATCGACCGTCTTTCGCCATTGCTTCACCAGGTCGATCAGCTTGATCGCTTCCGGCAATTCCGGCGCACTGCCGTTTTGTCCGATGGACAGATAGTACATACCCCAAACGGGCCATTGAAACTGGTCGTCTCTGCTCGGCGCAAGATCGCCGGGGTTCATATCGGCGGTGGGCACCCCATTTTCGATGCCTGACCACATCGACATCATGATCTCGCCACCCATCGTGCGGCTGCTGAAAACGTCCCGTTGCGAGGTCTTGATAAAAAGTGCCAGACCGATCTTCGCCCAATGGTCCTTGACGAGTTCCAGCACGTCGGTCTCGAGTGTACTCTCACCCGCAGTCTCGACGACGATCTGGGCCTCCCGTCCGTCGGGTAGCAGCCGTATGCCGTCGCTGTTGCGTTGCGTCAGGCCGACCTCGTCGAGCAGCCTGTTGGCCTGATCGGGATCGTGGTTTGCCCAGGCAGCCGCATATTCCGGCTTGAACAGCGGGCTCTCCTCCAGGATCGTATCTGCGCTTTCCTTGGCGAGCCCGTAGAAGCTGACCATGTTGATTTCATGCCGGTCGATGGCCAGAGACAGGGCGCGGCGGACCCGCACGTCCCAGAACAGGTCGCGCCACACCTTGTCGCTGCAATTGAGATTAGGCAAAAGCGCGAGGCGAGAGCCTTGTGTTCTTTTCCAGAGATTGACCTTCACCGGATAGCGTTTTTCCGCATCCTTGAAGAAAGCATAGTCGGAAAAATCGACGCCGGTGGACTGTAGGTCGGTTTCCCCCGCGCCAGTCTTGGCCGCGATGATTTCCGACGAGCTGACATTGAGCAGCCAGCGATCGATGTAGGGCAGTTGCAGGCCGTTTTCGTCGACCCGGTGGAAGAAGGGGTTGCGGTCGAACACGAATTGCTCGGCCGGCGGCGCGGTGCGCGGCATCCACGGATCCAGCGACGGCAGGTCCGGATTTTCAGGCCGGTACTGGCGCGACATCTTGATGTGCAGATCGGCCCATTTCTTGACCCGGTACTGCTTCATCAGTGCCGACAGGCGGAAATCGTCCTGATATTTTTTATGGAAGTGCCGCATATAGGCCGACGGCATCAGGATGACGACCGGCGACGCGGCGGCAAGGCCTGGAAGGAAGTCCGGGTTCGGCACCTTCCAGGTGTAGCGAACCGTCAGCTCGTCGATGATCTCGAACGTCGGCCCTTCGCCGTCAGCGAGAAGCTCGCGCTGGATGCCGCCCTTGCGCAAATCCTTGTTGAGGATGACGTCTTCCCAAGTATAGCGGAAATCCTCGGACGTCAGGTAGCTGCCGTTCGACCAGCGGTGGCCGTCACGAATCTTGAAGGTGAAAATCCGGCCTTCCTGAACGTCGAAGCTTTCCAGAATGTCGGGCTGGAACTGCAGGCCCTCGGTATAGCCGACCAGACGGGCATAGCCGTTGATCGTCATCATCCGGATATCCTTCTGGCTGCCGATCAGCATGCGGACGGTGCCGCCGTACTTTCCGGGCTGCCGGCCCATAGCGGTCAGATTGACGAGCCGTGGGTTCTTCGGAATGCGGTCAGGCAGGTCAGGCAGGGCCTGAGCCCGCAGAAAGGGCCGCAGGAATGGCGGCTCCGGGGTCGCTCGGGCGACGCCAGGGACGAGAGCGGTGGCAAGCAGGCCAAGGGTAGTGCGTCGCGTGATCATGGTACGAGCTCCCTGACATCGGCGGTTTTTCGCGCCAGAACAAGATGGCCGTTGCCGAGGTCTGCTGTCCCCAGCACATTTCCATCGCCATCATCGGAAAAATGTTTGCCCCAACTGCGCTTGTCGCCAGCGCCGCTTGGGTTGAGCATGGAAAAATTGAGCGGCCGATCGAGATCGGGGAAGGGTACGGCGGCCAGCAGCGATTTCGTGTAGGGGTGAACGGGCGCTTCCATCAGCGTCTCGCGCGGCGCGATCTCGACGATACGGCCGCCGCACATGACCGCGATCCGGTCGGCCATGTAATCGACGACGGCAAGGTTGTGCGAGATGAACAGATAGGTAAGCCCCAGCTCCTTCTGCAGATCTTTCAGCAAGTTTAGGATCTGCGCCTGAACCGACACATCGAGTGCAGAGACCGGTTCGTCGCAGATCAACAGGTCAGGTCCGAGCGCAAGCGCTCTGGCAATGCCGATGCGCTGGCGCTGGCCGCCGGAAAAGCTGTGCGGATAGCGATTGAGGTGGCGTTCGCCGAGACCGATCGCATTCAACAGCGCCTTGACAGTCTCGACGCGGGACTTGCCGTTGCCGCGCCCATGGATCTCCAGCGGCTCGCTCAGGATGTTCTGCACCGTCATGCGTGGTGACAGCGATGAGACGGGGTCCTGGAACACCATCTGGACCTTGGTGCGCAGTTCCTGCAATCCGGAACCTTCCGCCTTCAAGACGTCGATCGGGCCGTCGCTGCTGTTGAGCATCACCGCGCCGGTGTCCGGTGTCACGGCGCGCATCAGGATCTTGCTGAGCGTGGTCTTGCCGCAGCCGCTTTCGCCAACCAGCCCAAGACATTCGCCGCGCATGATATCGAAGCTGACGCCGTCGACCGCCTTGGTTGCGGGTGAGGTATCCTTGCTGATCCAGCTCGATTTGCGGGTGGTGAAGGTCTTGCTGATGTCGCGCACCGAAAGCAGTATTTCAGGCTTCAGGGCTTCGTCTGCGGCCACCACCTTCTTCTTGCCAAGCAGATTGCTGGTGTTGACCGGAACCTCGCGCAGCGCCTTCAGGCGTTCGCCGGGCTTCATGTCGAAATGCGGAACGGCGGCCATAAGGCCTTTGAGATAGGGATGCGAGGGATTACGGAAAATCGTCTCGACCGGGCCGGCCTCCATGATCTCGCCGTGATAGATGACGACAACCTCGTCTGCGACATTGGCGACGACGCCGAGATCATGGGTGATCAAAAGCATCGCCATGTTCAGCTTGGTTTGCAGACCGCGCAGCAATTGCAGGATCTGCGCCTGGATGGTCACGTCCAGTGCGGTCGTTGGCTCGTCGGCGATCAGGAGGGAAGGGTTGCAGATCAGCGCCATGGCGATCATGGCGCGCTGGCGCATGCCACCTGACAATTCGAACGGGTACATGTCGTAGGCACGCGCCGGCTTTTGAAAGCCGACCATCCCCAGCATTTCCTCAGTGCGTTCGCGCCGTTCGCGGCTGGACATGGGGGTGTGGATTTTCAGGGATTCACTGATCTGGTTGCCGATCGTGTGCAGCGGCGACAGCGACGTCATCGGCTCCTGGAAAATCTTGCCGATGCGGTTGCCGCGCAGATTGCGAATTTCCTTGCCGTCGCGCGGCATGGACAGAAGATCAACCGGTTGCTCGCCGTGTGCCGGGTCGCGAAAGAGAATGCGGCCGCCGCAGGTGGCGGTTTTGGGCAGGATGCCCATCACTGCTTGACTGATCACGGATTTGCCCGATCCTGACTCCCCGACAAGCGCCGTCACCTTGCCCGGTAGCACGCGCAGGCTGGCGTTGCGCACAGCGTCCAACTGTCCGCCGAGCATCGCGAACGAGATACTCAGGTCCTCGATCCGCAGCAGGTCCGCGCCTGAATTCATGCCAGCAGGTGTCCTTGTTTCATGGCGGCCCGCGATCATGCGGAGCACACTTCCGGGCTCGCAGCCCGGCTTCCTCACAAAGAGACTATCCCACGGAAATTGACGTGTCCATGACCTTCGGCTGGTAAAGTTCGCACGGATATACTCACGGCGACGGCGAGCCGGCGTGATGGGGAAATGTCAATCATTCGAGCGGGATGGATCTGTTCTCTATCCCACCAATCAATCGCTGCGGATATGCGGCCGCTGGCCGATCTTTACTGCAGCAACTTGCTCCAGAGCGGGTCGCGCGGCTGCGGTTTCTTGCTGTTGCGATAAAGCAGCATGACCTGCTCGGCCTCCGATCGTGTCTCCATTGCGTTGTTGCGGATGGCTGCGCCATCGTCGAGTTTCATATTGTCTTCCCCAGGCAGAAGCACGGTGACCTTCTGGCCGACGCCGCGCAGCTTTTCCTGGCCGAGCGTCACCCAGTCGCCACCGCAATAGGTGGCGAAGGCCTGGCTCGCGACGATCGGGTGGGTGTATTTCTTGGTCAGGCCCTGTAGCCTCTCCACCTCGTTGACGGCGGCGCCGAAGGCTGAAAAGGTCAGGCGGTCGTTGAGGCCGACATTGCCGAACATGACATTGCCGACGTGCAATCCGATCCCGTACCTGACTTCCGGCAAGTCCTGCTTTTGACGGCCGGCATTCAGTTCGGCCATGTGCGCGGCTGCCTGACGAACGGCAGCCATGGCCGCAAGGGCTGCGACCTGCGACGGCTCGCGGTGGCGGCCACAGGGATAGACGGCAAGAAAGCCGTCGCCGACAAAGCTCAGGATTTCGCCGCCATTGCGGCTGAACGGCGTGGCGATGGCATCGAAAAACTGGTTGAGCGTATCGATATAGACCTGCCGGCCCTCTTTTTCGGCAAGCACTGTCGATTGGCGCATGTCGGCCATGACCAAGGCTGCCCTGATGGTTTCACCATCGCCGCGCCGCGTCTGGCCGGACAGCACCCGCTTGCCGGCATTGGCACCGAGATATGTGGTCAGCATATTATCGGCGAGCTTGCCGAGAACGGCCATCTTGGCGGCGACGGCCAGATTGTTCTGGATGCGGAGCAGAGCCTCGATGACATTATCGCTGAAACCGCCATAGGCATCCGTGGACCAGGAGCCGATCATGCCCTGACCGGAGGTCTCGCCAAAGGACTGGACGAAGGCGATATAGTCGGTAACGCCCATTTCCTTCAGTTCATCGAAAATCGGAAATTCCGAGCGCATCGATGGATCGATCTGGCGGCGCATATGCTCAAGTTTATTGCTCAGGAGATAATAATAGGGGCTGTTTAGAAAGCGGTCTGGCTTTTCGTCGGCCGGGTCGGCTCGATATCCTTCGACGGTGACGCCCTGGCCGCGCAACCAGGTAAAACCCAGCGCGTCGTAGAGCGGATGCAACATCGAAAAGCTGAGATGGACGCGGCTAAGCGGCAGGCCGGAGGCAGCCAGTCTTTCGCAGAAGCCGGTTACAACCGTCTCCAGCGTTTCGCCATTCAGTGCGGCCTGCTGCAGCCAGTTCGATACGCGGTCCAGCAGGTGCGTGGAAACCGTGGTTCTATGAATATTCATTGTGTGGCGCGTCGCTTTCTCAACGAAATCCCGGCGATGGCCGGAGGTCCGGTCTGCGTTTCGATAGATCAGGCGTTTGCACCGGCTCAATATAAGTGGCGAAAATGGCAAAACCAGATTCAGAGGCGACAAAAATTGGAGAATTGTTGCGGGTGCGGCAAGAGGCGCCGCCGGTGCAGTCCTTGACTTCACGCCCGTTTATCCTCAACTGACCCTCATCCGCAAAGGCGCTTCAGCGCGTCACGACCAGTCGAGAACACGCATTTGACCGTCCATTCTTCCGTGAGCGAGGCTCTCCTTTCGAAGATCGCAGACCGTAGCGCCCGTGCGGGTGTGATCGGTCTCGGCTATGTCGGCCTGCCGCTGGCGATCACCGCCGCCCGCAACGGCTTTACTGTCACTGGCTTTGATATCGACCCGCAAAAGATCGTCGCCATTGATGCCGGACAATCCTATATCGCCGCGGTTCCCGATGCGGTTCTCGCAACAGAAACGGGAGAAGGCCGATTTCGGGCAACGACCGACTTCAGCGAACTTGCTCAGTGTGACGTCATCGTCATCTGCGTTCCCACGCCTTTGACGAAACACCGCGATCCGGATCTGTCGTTCATTACCCGCACCTGCGATCGTATCGCCGAGACGCTGAAGCCCGGTCAGCTGATTGTTCTGGAATCGACCACCTATCCCGGCACGACGGACGAGATTGTCCGGCCGATCCTGGAAAAGACGGGCCTCACATCGACGCAGGATTTTTTTCTTGGCTTCTCGCCTGAGCGGGAAGACCCGGGCAATCGTGATTTCCATACATCAAGCATCCCGAAGGTCGTGGCCGGTGATGGCGAGGCGGCCGCAGAGCTGATGAAGGCTTTTTACGGCGCCGTCGTCCAGACTGTCGTGCCGGTGTCATCACCGGCGACGGCTGAAGCAGTGAAGCTGACCGAGAACATTTTTCGTGCGGTCAACATCGCCCTCGTCAACGAGTTGAAGGTCGTCTACGAGGCGATGGGCATCGATATCTGGGAAGTGATCGATGCGGCCAAGACCAAACCGTTCGGTTTCATGCCGTTCTATCCCGGTCCCGGCCTTGGCGGCCACTGCATCCCGATCGATCCGTTCTATCTCACCTGGAAATCCCGCGAATACGAATTGCCCACCCGCTTCATCGAGCTTGCCGGTGAAATCAATTCGGCCATGCCGAAGCATGTGGTCGGGCGGCTTGCCGAAGCACTGGATGTCCATCTTGGCAAGGCGCTCAGCCGGTCGAAGGTGCTGGTGATTGGTCTTGCCTACAAGAAGAACGTGCCGGATATCCGCGAAAGCCCGTCGCTGAAGCTGATCGAGTTGATCGAGGAGCGGGGCGGACGCGCTGACTACCACGACCCGCATGTGACGGAGATTCCAAAGACGCGCGAATATATGGCGCTGAAGGGGCGGGCCTCGGTGCCGCTGGACGAGCAATCGGTAAAGGCCTTCGATGCCGTGCTGATCGCAACGGACCACGATGCGGTCGACTATGCTGCAATCGCCCGCTGGGCGCCGTTGATCGTCGATACACGCAACGCCTTTGCCCGGCGTGGCATCGAAGGTGCCAACATCCTCAAGGCGTAACTCACCTCACCTCGTCATTGCCGTCAGGGCGTCGCTGCGGCCAAAGGCGTGGCTGCTATCTGCTTTTTCAGACGGCTGGCGGCCATCGCATAACCACCGGCGGCACCGTCGATGAAGTGCATGTGATCGCGGCTGAGCGGTGTCGGCACGATGCAGGTCATCAGCGCCGAATCCTGGCGGTGCAGGCCGAAGCGGCAGATGCCGGCGCTTGCTGCCTGCTCAAGCCGCGCTTCGATCTGGCGCAGCCGTTCCGGATCGACGTCGATGGTCATTTTCAGGCCGTCGTCGAACTTGCGGAAATCGGTGTTGCGGGCAACGTCCTGCCGGTAGAGCTTGGGATCGAACCGGCCGAGCGTCAGCCCCAAGCGATAGAGGCCGACGATCAGAAGATATTGTGCGACGATGAAAAGCCGGTGCGTGAAGCGTTTTCCCTTTGGTGCTGTGTTGGTCTCGGCTGTCAGGCCCGCCATCGACAGGCCCATCTGCGGACCTTCGGCGGCGACCGGATGGCCATCCCGTTCTTCGCCTGCTGCAAGGGCGACGATGTCGGTGACCAGGGCCTGAAAAGCGGCGAGGTTCTCCGATCCGACGGGAACTGCGATGATGGAGACGATTTCGCCATGCCGGGATTGTATCGGGTTCCAGCGGCAGGAAAGGCCGGTCAAGTCCGGTCGTGCACCGGGCTGTGCGGGTGGTACGGCAAAAAGACCTTCCTTCATGCGCGCTTCGGCCCAACTGGAGCCGCCGCCGGCAAACATCGCATAGGACACCTCCGGATTGACCTGAAAGCGGGCGACACGCACCGAAAGCCCAGCGGCTATGACATCGGCAACGGGAACAAGCGCAGCCCGGAGCGTCAGCTGCAGCTCTTCCTCAACCCAGCGCTGGACGTCGGACAGAGCATTCCGGGCCTTCTCCACACCTGAGGGCGGAACCGCGACCATGGCGCCGTCGCCACCGAAGACAAAGGGAAGGTCGTTATTCCCCAGCGCATTCAGAATGGCCGAGATGACGCTGGCACCGGCCATGTTGACGGCCTTGTAGCGGCCGGCCTCGATCGCGCCGGTGGAATCGACGATGTCCGCTGTTGCCAGAGCCCAGTCGGCGGGCAATGCCCGGTAGTTGTCGCTGTTGGCCACGCCTTCAAATTCGACGAAAACGGGAAGCGCGCTGAAGAATGTTTCGCTGGAAAGCTGGCTCATGCTTCTGAGGCTACCATATTCGCGCAGGGCAGGCGACGTGGTTTGACGGCCGGCAGTTGGAAAAGCTTGGCAGAAACAAACCCATCACTTTCCATCACGGATAGGAGCCTGAAGCAATTTTCCCGCCCTCGCGGTCGACCCATCGCTGCATCTCGTGTTAAGCGATGCAACCAGCATGATTTGAATGAATGGATGAATTAGATGAGTCGCCTTGATGGTTTTATCTCCCGCATGCACTCGCAGCGCGCTGTTCTCAACCATATCAAGGAGGCTTCGATGATCGCGCCGGATGGCGTGATCCTGGAAATCGGGCTTGGCAACGGTCGGACCTATGACCACATCCGCGAACTGTTTCCAAACAACCGGATTATCGCGTTCGATCGGGCCGTCGGGTCTCATCCCGATTCGACGCCACCGGAAGCCGATCTCATTCTTGGCGACATCAAGGAGACCATTGCCCAGTTTGCCGGCAAGGGTATCGCGTTTGCGAATGCCGATATCGGTACGGCCTATCCGGAAAAAGATGCCAAGACCTTGACCTGGCTGCCGCAGTCGATCGCATCCGCGCTGAAGACTGGCGGTGTTGCGGCAAGCGGGCTGCCGCTTGATCATCCTGACCTAGAGCCGCTGCCACTTCCAGCCGGTGCCGATCCGGGCCGGACCTATTTCTACAGGAAGCGCTGAGCAGATAGCGGAGCGCCCGTCTTTTCAGGCGGGCGGCGTTTCAGGGCAAGAGCAGAACGTCGAACTGGTTTTGCTCGATCGGCAGGGCCGTAACCTTCATCTCCACCTGACTGTCTTCATAAAAGACGATGCAGTTATCGTAGAACCCGGCCAGATAGTCGACGAAAGCCTGCGATCCGGCCGGTCCGTAAAAGACCGGTGAGAATTCCATGTAGAACGGCACGCGCCGTTCCAGCAGTGGCCGCATCGAGCGGGCGGCAACCGGCTCGTAGCCCTCGATATCCATCCAGACCAGCCCGATGTCGTCAGGTGCGACGCCCGTGTCGGCCAGCATGGCAGTGACCGGCTTGACTGGAACCTTGATCTCGATATCCCGGTCGCTCTGGCGCAGTGCGCTGCTTTTGCCGTGATTGTCCCTGTGCATGAAGAAATCGAGCGTGCCTTCGCTCTCGCCGGCGGCGGTGTTGATCGCGGTGATTTGCTCGCCCAAGCCGTTCTGGTCGATATTGGTGGTGAGAAGTTTGAAGTTGCGCGGATCCGGCTCCACCGTGACGATGTGGCGGAAAGCCTTGCTCAGTGCGAAATAGACGGTCTGGGTACCAATATTGCCGCCGAGTTCGAGAAGGATCCTGTCCTGTGGCAGAAGGTTTCTTTGCCGCAGAACGGCGAGCAGCCGCTCGACATTTTCGCGCTGGAAATGGCCCTTCCGGTAGATTTTCCGGCCAATATAATCGTGCGGGGAGAAGGTCATCAGATGGTCACCGCAATCGGCGGTCATCGACAGGATTTTCGGGCTGACAGCATTGACGAGCATTTCGCGGCCGATGCGGGTGGCGAGCACGCGCTTTGCAACGCGATTGCGCCATTTGCGCAGTCTGCGCTTCCAGGATTTCATCGCTTGCATGCCTTGCCCATCTCCATCGTGTGCTGATCCTCTTCAACACGAGATTGCGCTGGAAATGAAGGTGTTTCTGCGAAAGCTCCGGTCTAGGCCGGTCTAGGCCGGTTTTGCCGTCGTGCCACGCCGCACCAGCGGGCCATCGACCTTGATGGTCATCGGGCGTGGCTGCTTGCCGTGAATGGCCATGTCGATGAGGATTTCGGCCGCCTTTTGGCCCATCTCGTAGTTGGGCAGGACGAGTGTCGAGAGCGGCGGGTGGGTGTAGCGGGCCAGTTCCTGGTCGTCATAGCCCATGACGGACAGGTCTTGCGGAACACGCAGGCCCTTTTCGGCTGCCGCCTCCATGAGGCCGATCGCCATCAGGTCGTTGCCGCAGAGGATCGCTGATGGCGGATTGGGCATGGAGAGCAGGTCAAGTCCGGCCTCGTAACCGCGCAGCGGCAGCCAATCACCGTCGCGCACCAGCGTTTCGTCAAAGGCGATGTCGGCGGTTGCGAGTGCCTGCTTGTAGCCTTTCAGGCGGTCCATCGCCGCATCCATCCAAGGTTCGCCATTGATGAAGCCGATGCGCTTGTGGCCGAGGCTTGTGAGATGCGCCGTCGCGGTAAAGCCGCCGGCGACCTCGCCGGGCACGATGGCCATATGCTGGCGAGGTTCCGAATAGCAGTTGAGCAGCACGGTTGGAATGCCCTTCAGCTGCGGCGGCACGGTGACTTTGCGGGTGAAGATCGTCGCATAGATGACGCCGGCGATCGAGCGGTCGCGCAGCACCGAGCGTAGCACGGCGTCCTGCAGGTCTGGGTTGGAGCGGGTCGCATGGGCGGAAACGAGAAGCCCCTGCTCGAACGCATAATCACGAATGCCGTCGAGGCTGACAACCGGATGCGGGCTGGTGGAAATTTCATCGACGATGAAGGCGATTGTGTCCTTCTCCACATGCGGGGTCGTATCGACCTCGTTGCGAGTCATTGGTAATTTATAACCAATTTTATGAGCAGCCTCTCTGACCCGCGTCTGAGTCTCGGCCGAAATGCGTGCTCCGGACATCTCGTTGAGGATCAGCGAGACGCTGGATTGTGAGACGCCGGCAATTCTTGCAACGTCTGTCATGGTTGGCCGCCCTGCGTCTCCCTGCTTTTCGGGAGTGCTGTTGCGCCCGTTTCCTCTTGCCATCGTCCTGTCTCGCTTCCATCCCGATTTCTGCTGCGATGCAGAATTATTTTTTGTGCGCGTGCTAATAAATTAGCGCTTGACTGATAATAATATTAGCGCAAGATTTACGGATGTGAAGCGGAAAATGCTCACTGCCCGGTAGAGGAGTACCGGTAAATTTCGGAGGAGAAAATACCGATGTCCACGATTTCACGTCGCATGTTCCTGGCTGCCGCAACGGCCATGGGCGCCATCGCGCTTGCCGGCTCGGCCGCCTATGCCGAGATGCCGGCTTTGGCCAAGAAAGACACCTATAAGGTCGGTTTCGCGCAGACCGAATCCAACAATCCCTGGCGCATCGCCCAGACCGAAAGCATGAAGGCCGAAGCTGCAAAGCTCGGTTATCAGCTGGTCTATACCGATGCCGCCGGTTCCGCGGCCAAGCAGGTGGCCGACGTCAATTCAATGATCGCTCAGGGCGTCGATGTTATCTTCCTTGCCCCGCGCGAAGAAAAGCCGCTGATCCCGGCCGTCATGGCTGCCAAGAAGGCAGGTATTCCGGTCATTCTGCTCGACCGCAATGTCGATCAGGCGCTAGCCAAAGCGGGTGAAGACTACTTGACCTTCATCGGCTCGGACTTCATCGACGAAGGCAAGCGCGTAGCCGAGTGGTTGGCAAAGAACGCCAATGGCAAATCGAAGATCATCGAGCTGGAGGGCACGACTGGTTCGTCGCCTGCCAACGATCGCAAGAAGGGTTTCGACGAAGCGATCACCGCCGCCGGAGGCTTCACAATCGTTGCCTCTCAGACCGGCGATTTCGCCCGCGACAAGGGCCGTCAGGTTGCCGAAGCCCTGTTGCAGGCGCATCCAGATGCGGACGTGATCTACGCGCATAATGACGAAATGGCGATCGGCGCCATCGCAGCCATCGAGGCCGCCGGCAAGGTGCCGGGCAAGGATATTCTTGTGCTGTCGATCGACGGTGGCAAGGAAGCCGTGCAGGCTGTCGTTGATGGCAAGATCGCTGCCGTCGTTGAGTGCAATCCCCGCTTTGGACCGAAGGCTTTTGAGACGATGACGCGCTTTGCCGCCGGTGATAAGATCGAGGCATGGGTCATCAACACCGATAAGTTCTACGACGCATCCAATGCATCGACTGAACTCTCCAGCGCCTACTGATTTCCCAAGACTGTCGCTTCCGGCCGGGGTGGCATTGCCATTCCGGCCGGCTTTTCATGTCTGCTTATTGAGGATGGATGGAACATGCTGCTGTCCATGCAGGATATTTCCAAGGCTTTTTCCGGTGTTGCTGCTCTGCGATCGGCCTCGCTTGAAATCGCCGCGGGCGAGGTCATGGCGCTGGTCGGCCAGAACGGTGCCGGAAAATCGACGCTGATCAAGATTTTGACCGGCGCCTATCAACGCGATACCGGGCTGATCCGTTTCGAGGATGAAGACGTCATTTTTGCAACGCCGGGCGCCAGCCAGGCGAGGGGCATCGCGACGATCTACCAGGAAATCAACTTGGCGCCGCAGCGTTCGGTCGCCGAGAATATCTATCTGTCGCGCGAGCCGAGGACGCGGCTGGGTCTGCTCGACCGGCGGGCGATGCGCGAAGGCGCTGCTGCCGTGCTCAAGACCTTCAATCTCGACATCGACGTGGACATGCCAGTTGCCCGCTTCAGTGCCGCCACTCGCCAGATGATCGCGATTGCCCGTGCGGTTACCCAGAAAGCCCGGCTGGTGATCATGGACGAGCCGACCTCGTCGCTGGATGAACGCGAAGTCGGCGTCCTGTTCCAGACGATCCGGACGCTGAGGAAAAACGGTGTGGCGGTGCTGTTCATCGGCCACCGGCTCGATGAACTGTATGAGATCTGCGACCGCGTCACCATCATGCGTGACGGCCAGACGGTTGCGCACAGCGCCATGGCGGACATGCCGAAGATGGAGCTTGTCCGCAACATGCTCGGCAAGGAGCTGGCTGCCTTTCAGGCCATTGCCCGCGATACCGGTGACGACGAGGCAAAACCGGTGCGCTTGTCTGTCGAAAGTGCGGGGTCCGGCGTGCGGGTGCGCGATGTCAGCATGACGGTGCGCGAAGGCGAAATCTCCGGGCTTGCCGGTCTTTTGGGTTCCGGCCGCACGGAAACGGCGCGGATCATCTTCGGCGTCGACACCTTGGAGAAGGGATCGATTCGTATCGATGGCCAGGAGCGCCGCTATGGCGAACCGGCCGACGCAATTGCCGACGGTATCGGACTGGTCTCCGAGGACCGCAAGATCGACGGCATTATCCCGGATATGAGCATCCGCGAAAACATGACGCTGGCACTGCTGCCGAAACTGAAAAAGGCAGGCATTGTCGACCGCGCCCGCCAGCAGGAGATCGTCACTCGCTATATCAAGGCGCTCGGCGTTAAATGCGCCTCGCCGGATCAGCCGATCAAGGAATTGTCGGGCGGCAACCAGCAGAAGGTACTGCTCGCCCGCTGGCTCTGCACCGATCCGCGCATTCTCATCATCGACGAGCCGACGCGTGGCATCGATATCGGTGCCAAGGCGGAAATCCTCAAGCTGCTGCGCAGCCTTGCGGACGAGGGCTTGAGTGTCTTGATGATCTCTTCCGAACTTGAGGAGCTTCTGGCAGCGGCAGACCGCGTGACGGTGTTGAGCGATGGCCGGTCCGTTGCCGTCCTGAAGCGCAACGAACTCAGTGAGACGGCGCTTCTTTCCGCCATGGCCCATCAGGGGAACTGACATGACGACAATCGACACATCCGCCCCGGCCGAGCGCACTGCGCGCCTGAACACGGCGCAGTTTCTCAGTCGCTATGGCACATTCGCGGCCTTCATCCTGCTCGTTGTCTTCAACCTGATCGTCACCCCCAATTTCCTTTCCTGGCAAACACTCAACGTCAACCTGACCCAGGTTGCGACCATCGTTATCGTTGCGGTGGGCATGACATTGGTCATTGCCACGGGGGGTATAGACCTGTCGGTCGGTTCGCTGATGGCAATTGCTGGTACTGCGGCGCCGATGATCTTCATGGGCAAGCTGCTGCCGATCGAGAACATGGGCATCCTGATCATTCTCTCGTTTATCCTGCCGGTGTTGCTGGTTATGGCATTCGGATGGTTCAACGGGATGCTGGTGACGCGGTTTTCGATCCAGCCGATCATTGCCACGCTGGTGCTATTCATCGCTGGCCGCGGCATCGCGCAGGTCGCTACCAATGGCAATCTGCAGGTGTTCAAGAACCCGGATTTCCAGTTCATCGCCATGGGCCGTATCGCCGGAGTTCCGGCGCAGGTGATCATCATGATCATCGTGGCGGTGCTAGCCTATTGCCTGATCCGCTATACGGTTATCGGCCGTCAGATCATCGCCGTCGGCGGCAACGAGAAGGCGGCGCGGCTGACCGGCATTCCGGTGCGGCGGGTGAAAACCTTCGTCTACATTATCAGTGGCGCCCTTGCCGGCATTGCCGGTCTGATCGTCGTCGCCCGCAATTCGGCAAGCGATGCCAATCTGGTCGGGCTCGGCATGGAGCTTGATGCCATCGCCGCTGTTGCGGTCGGCGGTTCGCTCCTGACCGGGGGCAGGGCCAATATCATCGGTACGGTGCTTGGCGCCTTCGTCATCCAGTTGGTGCGCTATACGCTTCTGGCCAACGGCGTGCCGGATGCGGCGGCACTGATCGTCAAGGCGGGGCTGATCGTCATCGCCGTGTTCATCCAGCAACGTGCCAAGGGGTAACGGACCTATGCTGAAAACCCTTGCAAGGCCCTTCATGGCCAAATCCTCCGGGGACTTCGCCCGTCTTGGCGTGCTTCTGGCACTGGCGGGGCTGATCCTGTTCGGCGCGTTGCGCTACGACAACTTCATCTCGCCGTTCAATATCCTCAGCTTCCTGCGCTACAATTCGATGTTCGCGCTGATCGCGCTCGGCATGGCCTTCGTCATCATCACCGGTGGTATCGATCTTTCGGTCGGCGGCGTGGCGGCGATGGCAAGTGTGGTCGCGGCCTATCTGTCGCCCTATGGCTGGGTTCCGGGGCTTGCCGGCGGCATGATCGCCGGGCTGATTGCCGGCTCGATCAACGGCCTGATCATCACCCGCATGCGGATCCAGCCATTCATCGCGACGCTGGCAATGATGCTGGCGGCCTATGGCACGGCCCTGCTTCTGGCCAACAACCAGTCGGTTTCGGTGTCCTACGATACTGGCTTCACCACCATCGGGCAGGACGATTTCCTCGGGTTCCCGATCCCGGGCTGGATTGCGGCGCTCGCTTACGTTCTCGGCTGGATCTTTCTCGAGCGGCATCCGGCAGGGCGGCATGTGCTGGCCATTGGTGACGGCGAGGCGACGGCCAACCTGATGGGGTTGAAGGTCGAGAAGACGTTGTTTGGCGTCTACGCGCTGTCTGGTCTGCTTGCCGGTCTGGCCGGTGTCATCCTTGCCTCGCAGTTCGGGGCAGGGCAGCCGACCGAGGGCGTGGGCTGGGAACTGTTCGCCATCGCCTCGGTCGTGGTCGGCGGCACGCTGCTGACCGGCGGCTCTGGCTCGGTCGGTGCGACGCTGGCGGGCGCGCTGCTGCTCGCCATGGTCTTCAACATCCTCAATTTCGAAAACGGCCTCGGCTGGATTTCGCTCTCGGCCTATTGGCAGTCCGTCATTCGCGGCGCTTTTCTTCTGGTCGTCGTCGTCCTGCAGGCTAAGCTGATGAAGAAAACCGAGGCGTAAGCCTCCCTCCCATTTTTTCCTCAAGCCAATCGCGTCCGGGCAACCGGGCGCGTTTTGCGTTTGTCCTTAGTGATGCCTGGCGCTGCTGCAAGCGCATATCGAATTGGTGCGCCGCCGCATCGAACATACTTGACAAATTTTTCAGCTCATGAAAATTCTTTCAGCAATAGATAAAAATATCATGCTGTGAAAAAAATAGCAGAGACGAGGGTGGAGACATGGTTTTGGGCGGCGGTTCACTTCGGGATGACGAGTCGAGCATGGCAACGCGTGCGGCCTGGCTGCATTATGCCGGTGGGCTGACCCAGTCCGAAGTGGCCAAACGCCTTGGCCTGACCTCGCTGAAAGCCCACCGCCTGATCACCAAGGCCAACCAGGAAGGTCTGGTGAAGGTCTATATCGACGGCGAAGTTTCCGAATGTGTCGAGCTGGAGCAGAAGCTTTCCGCCCGCTATGGCCTCGATTATTGCGAAGTCGTGCCGGATTTCGACCCGGAGGAGTTGCCGCTGAAGGCGCTCGGCATTTCTGGGGCGCAATTCCTCAAACGCGAGATCGAGAAGGAAGGTTCGCTGCTGATCGGCATGGGGCATGGCCGGACGCTGGCTGCCTGTGTCGAATACCTGCCACGCACCACCAACAAGGACGTTCGCTTCGTCTCGCTGCTCGGTGGCCTGACGCGGCGGTTTTCCGCCAATCCGCATGACGTTATCCACCGGCTGGCCGAGCGTACCGGCGCTGAAGCCTATGTCATGCCGGTGCCTTTCTTTGCCAATTCGGTTGAGGACCGCGACGTGCTGTTCAATCAGCGCGGCGTCCGCGAAATCTTCGAGCTCGCCAGCACCGCTGATCTGCTGCTTGTCGGTATCGGCACTGTGGAGCGGGAAGCGTCGCTGGTGGCGACGGGCATGATCGAGAAGGGCGAGCTCGAGGAAATCAAGAATGGCGGCGGCGCCGGCGAATTGCTTGGCCATTTCTTCGACGACAAGGGCCAGCCGATCGAGACCTCGCTGTCCAACCGCACGTTCACGCTGAGCCGCGAGAATTTGAAAAACCGCCGCACGGTCGCCGTTGCCGGTGGCAAGGTGAAGGCCCGTGCCATTCGCGCCGTGCTGGAAAGCCGCTTTCTCAGCGGTCTGATCACCGACGAGAAGACGGCGCAGACGTTGATGGAGGATGCCGCCTGAAACGGCGCTGTCCCGGCGAAGGGAGTGAGGGCTGAAGACTGATCCGGGGAGTGGGTCGGTTCAAGTCTTTTCGCAGCGACAGTATCCCGCTTGGTCAGGAGCCACGGGGCATGAGCTGCGATCTGAGGAAATGCCGGTCGGGTAACCGGTGCCGCTCAAGTGAATGAGCATGTTTTGCCCGTGAAGGAGGAGAAGACCAATGCATGAGAAAGAGAAAGACCTGATCAGTGCATTCCTGCGTGGAGAGGTGGACCGCCGCGGAATGCTGAAGGGCCTCGGCGCCATGGGCGTCACGGCTGGTGCTGGCGGTACGCTGCTCAACATGATGTCCACCAGGGCAATGGCTGCCGATTTCGACTGGAAGAAACATTCCGGCAAGACCGTGAAGCTGCTGTTGAACAAGCATCCCTATGCCGACGCAATGATCGCCAACCTGCAGGCCTTCAAAGACCTGACGGGTATGGACGTGAAATACGACGTGTTTCCGGAAGACGTCTATTTCGACAAGGTGACGGCTGCCCTGTCGTCCGGTTCCACCGAATACGACGCCTTCATGACCGGTGCCTACATGACCTGGACCTATGGTCCGGCCGGCTGGATCACCGACCTCAAGGAATGGATCAACGATCCGGAAAAGACCAACCCGAACTATGCCTGGGATGATTTCCTGCCGGGCGTGAAAAACTCCTGCGCCTGGAACGGACAGCCCGGCGGTGCGCTGGGCTCCGACGATGCCAAGCAGTGGTGCATTCCGTGGGCGTTCGAACAGAACAACATCACCTACAACAAGGCGATGTTCGACAAGGCCGGTGTTTCCGTTCCGAAGAACCTCGACGATATGATCTCCGTTGCGGCCAAGCTGCAGAAGGACGTCGGCGGTATCTACGGTATTGGTGTTCGTGGCTCCCGCTCGTGGGCGACGATCCATCCGGGCTTCCTGTCGGCCTATTCTAACTTCAACGAAAAGGACCTGAACGTCACCGATGGCAAGCTGTCGGCGGCGATGGGCACGGCAGGCTCCAAAGCCTTCCATACCAAATGGGTTCAGATGATCCAGGAGAGCGGCCCGAAGGACTGGTCGACCTATACCTGGTATCAGGTTGGTACCGATCTTGGCGCCGGTGCCTCGGCGATGATCTTCGACGCCGATTGCCTGGGCTACTTCATGAACGGCGGCGACAACAAGATGGCCGGACAGCTGTCCTATGCCGCCTTTACCGCCAACCCGGATGCAACGGCTTCGACGCCGAACATCTGGATCTGGTCGCTTGCCATGTCCAATTTCTCCAAGGACAAGGACGCCACCTGGTACTTCCTGCAATGGGCTTCCGGTCCGGAGCACGCCATCTTCGGCGCCACCAAGATGGACTTCGTCGATCCGGTCCGCCAGTCGGTCTGGAAGGATGAAGCCTTCCGCACCAAGCTCGACAAGTATCCGGGCTATGTCGACATGTTCGATGCATCGGCCGCCGGCGCATCGATCAAGTTCACACCGCAGCCATTGTTCTTCGACGTCACCACTGAGTGGGCGGCGACATTGCAGAAGATGGTCGCCAAGGAAGTGCCTGTCGACGAAGGTCTCGACCAGCTGGTCGAGAGCATCGATCGCCAGCTGAAGGAAGCCGGCCTCGGCTGATCTGCCTCCCAAGCAGAAGCCCGGCGCTTGAGAGAGCGCCGGGCACCCGCACACCGGCTGAAAGCCGCCTTGAGACAACCTGAGATGCCGATGGACTGGCGCGGGATGATCCGCGTGCCGCGCGCTTTCTTCAAAGACAAAGAACGGAGCTCGACATGGCTTCAACAGCAACCCTCCGCAAGCCGGCGTCAGGTTTCCGTATCAGCAGGAAGATGCTGCCTTATGTGCTCAGCCTTCCGGCACTGCTCGTCTGCATCGGTATTCTGATCCCCTTCTTCACCGCGGTGATCTATTCCTTCCAGCGCTACCGGCTGAGCCAGCCCTGGGCGCGGCAGTTCAACTGGGGTGAAAACTATCTCAACTTCTTCACCGACCCGGCCTTCTGGAACACGCTGAAAGTGTCGCTGCTTTATGCCGGCATTACCGTGACGCTGGAACTGCTGCTTGGTCTCGGCATCGCGCTGCTCCTGCAGCGCCGCTCGACGGTCAACAATTTCATCTCGATCATGCTGCTTCTACCGCTGATGATCGCACCGGCGCTGGCCGCCCTGATGTGGAAGCTGATGACCAATCCGAGCTTCGGCATTCTCAGTTATCTCGCCAGCCTGATCGGGCTCCACGATTTCCGCTGGGCATCGTCCCCGAGCACGGCATTGCTCACCGTCGTTCTCGTCGATATCTGGGTCTATACGCCCTTTATCATGATCCTGCTTCTGGCCGGTCTGCGCTCGCTGCCGACCCAGCCGTTCGAAGCGGCGGCGCTTGATGGCGTGCCAAGGACTTTCGTGTTTTTCCGCATCACCCTGCCGATGCTGACGCCGTATATCCTGACTGCGACGCTGTTCCGGCTGCTCGACAGTATCCAGCAGTTCGATATCATCTATGCGATGACGCAAGGTGGACCGGGCAATACGCTGACCGTTTTCCAGGTGGAGGCTTATCTCAACTTCTTCCAGTCGACCAATGTCGGCCGTTCCGCAGCGTTGATGGTCATCCTCTGGGCGATCACCTACTTCCTGTCGAACATCTTCATCAAGAACTGGCTGCGGCTGCGCGAACGCGCCCGCGGCGAAGCGTGAGGGGAAAACCATGGAAACCACATCCGCTCTCGAAAAGACGCTCCGGCTGATTGCCCTCACGCTCGTCGTCATCTTTTTCATGTTCCCGATCTTCTGGATCTTCCTGATGTCGTTCCAGACCAACGAAACGATCCTGACGATCCCGCCATCGATCATCTTCACGCCGACGCTGTCGAACTACGCGGCCTTGATCACCGGCAAGCTGACGACGGCAGCGGGCACGCTCGACATTGCCTTCATGCGTAATCTCGGCAATTCGATCTTCCTGTCGGTCACCTCGGTGGCACTTGCGCTCGTCCTCGGTGTTCCTGCGGCCTATGCCTTCGCCCGCCACAAGTTCAAGGGGTCGGAAGATATCGCGTTCACGCTCCTGTCGTTCCGTTTTGCTCCACCCTTGCTCGTGCTGTTGCCGCTGACGCAGTATTTCCAGTGGCTCGGTCTGGCTGACACGTATTTTGGGCTGATCTGGGTCTACCAGCTGATCTGCCTGCCGCTCATCCTTTGGATCGTGCGTGGCTATTTCGAGGATATCTCGGCTGACGTCGAATATGCCTATCGCATCGCTGGACACTCCTGGTTTGCCACCTTCCGCAAGATCGCCCTGCCGCTGGCGGGACCAGGGATCGCGGCTGCCGGTCTGCTTGCCTTCATCTTCGCCTGGAACAACTTTGTTTTCGCGCTGGTGCTGGCATCGGCGGACAAGCAACCGGTGACCGTGGGTGCGCTCGCCTTCGTCACCTCGTCCGGCATCCAGTACGGCCAGATCGCCTCGGCCATCGTGCTTTCGGTCACGCCGACGCTTGCACTTGCACTCTACGCCCAGCGCTACCTTGTCGAAGGCCTGTCGCTCGGCGCGGTGAAGGGATAAATCATGACGACACTGCAGCTTAAAAATATCGTCAAGCGCTACAAGACCAATACGGTTCTCGACAACCTGTCGCTGGATGTCGCCGATGGCGAAACGCTGGTTCTGTTCGGTCCCTCGGGTGCAGGCAAGACCGTGCTGCTCCGGCTTGTTGCCGGTGTCATCGATCCCGAGGAGGGGCAAATCCTGATCGGCGGCGAGGATGTGTCGGATATCGATGCTGAACATCGCGGCATCGGCATGGCCTTCCAGAATTTTGCCCTGTTCCCGCATATGAGCGCCTTCGACAACATTGCCAGCCCGCTGACGGCGACGAATGCCACGAAGGATGCGATCTCGGCGGGCGTGCACAAGGTCGCCAAGCTGCTGAAGATCGACCATGTGCTGACGCATCACCCGAAGGCGCTATCGAACGGTCAGAAACAGCGTACCGCTTTGGCCCGCGCGCTTGCCGGTTCACCGCCGCTGCTTTTGCTTGACGATCCCTTGCGCAATGTCGATGCCAAACTGCGCTTCGAGATGCGGCTGGAGCTTCCACGTCTTTTGGCAGCCCAAGGTGCGACCGTCGTCTATGTGACGCAGGACTACAAGGAAGCGATGGCGCTTGGCGACCGGATCGCCGTGATGTCGAAAGGGCGCATCCGCCAGATCGGCACACCGGAAGATATCTACAACGCGCCTGCTGACATCGAGATCGCCCGGCTGTTCGGCGATCCGACGATCAATCTTCTCAATGTCACGCCGAAATCCGGACCGGAGGGCGTCTATGTAGAGCTTTCGAACGTGAAAGTTTCACTCCCCGGCATGCCATCTGATGTAGTCGGCAAGACATGCGTGATCGGCCTTCGACCCGAAGCCATCGTCTTTACCGAGGCCGGTGCATCGGGCGCCATCCCGGTGACTGTCGAGGCGGAAACACCGCTGAATGAAAAGACCGTGACCTTGGTTCTGACCGCGCGTGGCCGCGAAATCCTGGTGTCGCGCCCAGCGGGAACGCCCGGTCCGGTATCCGGTCCTGCCCATATCGCCGTCAATGGCCAGGCGGCCTTCCTGTTCGACAAGGAGAGTGGCGGCTTGATCCGTTCCACTGCTACCGCGATGACACGCAATGGAGAAGCGGCATGAGCGAGACCGCACTGATCATCAAGGGCGTCGACAAATTCTATGGTCCGATCGATCATGGTGTCCATGCCGTCAAACAGCTCAACATGGATGTGAGGAAGGGCGAGATCATCGCGCTTCTCGGCTCGTCCGGCTGCGGCAAGACTTCGACCTTGCGAATGATTGCCGGTTTCGAGGCCGTCTCGCGTGGCACGATCGCGCTGAAGGGCCGTGAGGTTCAGACCTTCGCGCCGGTCAAGCGCAACGTCGCCATGGCTTTCGAAGGCTATTCGCTCTATCCGCCGCTGACGGTGCGTGAAAACATTGCCTTTGCACTGAAGGCCTCGAAGCTCTCCCAGAGCGTCGTCGATGAGAAGGTGGCCAGCATCGCCAAGCTGTTGGAGATCGAGGATATCATGGGACGTTATCCCAGCTCGATCTCTGGGGGCCAGCAACAGCGTGCTTCGCTTGGCCGTGCGCTCATCCGCGATGCCGATCTGCATCTGCTCGATGAGCCGATGGGGCAGCTGGAGCCGCAGCTGCGCGCGCTTCTGCGCGGCCGCATCAAGCATTTCATCAAGGAACGCGGGCTCACCGCTATTCTCGTGACCCACGACCAGACGGAAGCCAATGCGCTGGCCGACCGGATCGCAGTCATGGAAGGCGGCGTGCTGCAGCAGTTTGATACGCCACAGATGATCAAGGAACGCCCGGCCAATCTGTTTACCGGCACCTTCGTTGGCGAGCCGCCAATGAACGTGTTTTCTGCGGGGATTTCCGGCTCGGGCGATACCGTATCCTTCGGTCTGAATGAAGGCGTGAAGCTTGACTACAAGGCGTCGGATTTTTCGCCTGACGTGCGCGCCGAACTGATGAAGCGCAGCAAGGTCGTGCTTGGCATCCGGCCCTATGCCGTCCGCCGCAGCGAAGGCGGGGTCGGCGCGAAGGTGGCCGTCAATCAGTGGCTCGGCGACCAGACGCATATCGCTGCCGATTTTGCCGGTGGTACGATGGTGCTGGTCGAGCATGACCGGACCAATCTGGCGATCGGCGAGAATGTCGGCATCCGCCTTGATCCCTCAAGCCTGCATGTGTTCGATGGCGAAAGCGGCCGGGCGATCAGCCATGGGCAGGAGCTTGCCTGATGCGCGACATCCTGATCGGAATCGACGCGGGAACCTCCGTCATCAAGTCGGTCGCCTTCGATCTCGGCGGTAAGCAGATTGCCGCCTGCGCCATCGCCAACAGCTACGAAAGTGAGGGCGGCCGGGGCGTCGTACAGGACCTCGACCGGACCTGGGCCGATACCGCCAAAACGCTGTCCGATCTTGCCGGCAAGGTCGAGAACCTCGCCAGCCGGGTCGCGGCGATCTCCGTGACCGGGCAGGGCGACGGCACCTGGCTGATCGATAAGAACGGTAATCCCGTTGGCAAGGGCTGGCTGTGGCTGGATGCCCGTGCCGGCGATACGGTGGAGCGGTTGCGGCGCGATAGTGGTGATGCTGCCCGGTTTTCTCATACCGGCTCCGGCCTTGCCGCCTGCCAGATGGGTTCGCAGCTCCGATGGATCCTGGAAAACGCGCCCGGGATGATTGACGGTGCGACCACCGGGTTTCATTGCAAGGACTGGCTCTATTTCAAGCTGACCAGCCAGCGGGCGACCGATCCCTCCGAGGCCAATTTCACCTTCGGGGATTTTCGCACCCGGCAATATTCCGAGGACGTCATCGATTTTCTCGATCTGAGGAAACAACGCTACCTCTTGCCTGAGATTGTCGATGGTGCTGTCACCCGCCACGCGCTCAGCGACAGTGCTGCCGCCCTGACCGGGCTTCTGGCCGGAACGCCCATCGTGCTGGGGTATGTCGATGTAGTCTGCACCTCGCTCGGTGCCGGTCTTTACGAGCCGGGCACAGACACAGGCTGCTCGATCATCGGCTCCACAGGTATGCACATGCGTCTGGCGAAAGGTGCGGATGATGTTCAGCTCAACACGGATCTGACTGGCTACACCATGTGCCTGCCCATTCCCGGCCATTATGCGCAGATGCAGTCGAACATGGCAGCGACCTTGAATATCGACTGGATCCTGTCCGTGGCAGGCAGCGTGCTGAAGGGCATGGGTATCGAAAAGAGCAAACCGGAGCTTCTCGGTCATGTCGAGGATTGGCTTTCGCAGGCGAAGGAAACCTCGCTGCTGTTCCACCCCTATATTTCCGAGGCAGGCGAGCGCGGTCCGTTCGTTGATGCTTCGGCGCGGGCGTCTTTCATTGGGCTCGACATGAAGCATGGATTTCCCGACATGGTCCGGGCCGTGTTCAACGGTCTGGCGATGGCGGCACGCGATTGTTACGTCGAAATGGGACCACTTCCATCGCGGGTGCGGCTGACCGGTGGGGCGGCGCGCAGCGCTTCCCTGCGGCGCATTCTCGGCGGCGCGCTCGGTTCCTCAGTGCAGACCAGCGAGCGGGAAGAGGCGGGTGCTGCGGGAACCGCGATGATCGCCGCCGTCTCGCTTGGTATCTACAGCTCGATGGAAGAGTGCGTCAAGGAATGGGTCACCCCCTATCAGCGGCAGGCCGAACCTGCCGACAAAGCCATGGCGGCGCGTTTCGACGCGGCGTTTCCACTCTACAGGCAATCGCGCCTGTCCCTACGTCCGGTCTGGCATGCCCTTTCCCACGGCAATGCCCCGGTATCTGAACAGGAAAGACCATTATGAAGAAGATAGCCATCATCGGAGACCGGTTCATGCTGCCGACGGTCTTTCGCGACAAGGTCGTGGAGGCCTGTGGCGAGGGGCATGATATCCGGCTTCTCGAACAGCCTTGGCCGGATGAGCCGATGGAGCACGGCTATGCCGTCGAGGGCATGGACGGCCTGAAGGAATATGTCGGCAAGGCCGACGATATTATCGAGTTCGTCGGTGACGCAGAGTTGGTTATTACGCAACTCGCGCCGTTTTCCCGCGGCATGTTTTCCCGGCTGCCGAACCTGAAGTTCATCGCCGTTTCGCGTGGCGGACCGGTCAATATCGACATGACGGCCGCGCGCGATGCTGGCGTTCTCGTCGTCAATACGCCCGGGCGCAATGCCAGCGCCGTCGCCGAATTCACGCTCGGGGCTATCCTTGCCGAAACCCGGCTGATCCGCTCCGGCCACGAGTCCCTGCGCAAGGGCGAATGGCGTGGCGAGCTTTACCGCGCCGACAAGACCGGCCGCGAGCTTTCGGAAATGACGGTTGGCGTCGTTGGTTACGGCAATATCGGCACAAAGGTGGTGCGCCTGCTGCGCGCCTTCGGAACCAAGGTTCTGGTCTATGACCCCTATGTCCAGCTATCGGCCGATGACCGCAATGCCGGTGTCGAACATGTCAGCTTCGATGACCTGCTCAGCCGCTCCGACTTGGTGACGTTGCATTCGCGGGTATCGGACGAAACCCGCAACATGATGAATGCCGAGAGCTTTGCGAAGATGAAGCCGGGTGCGATCTTCGTGAATACGGCGCGCGGGCCGCTCTGTGATTACGACGCGCTCTACGAAGCGTTGGTGAATGGGCCGCTGGGTTCGGCAATGCTGGAGACATTTGCAATCGAGCCGGTGCCCGTCGACTGGCCGCTGCTGCAGCTTCCGAACGTGACGCTGACGCCGCATATTGCCGGGGCTTCGGTGCGCACCGTCACCTATGCCGCTGAAATGGCGGCCGAAGAGGTGCGCCGCTACATCGCCGGCCTGCCGCCGGTCAATCCCTGCTAAGGCCATATCATGACAGAGAATTACGTTCGCCAGTCGATCATAGACCATTGCCGCAAGATGAATGCTCTCGGCATCAATCAAGGCACATCCGGCAATATCAGCGCGCGCTATGAAGACCGGATGCTGATCACGCCATCGGCAGCGCCCTATGACGAGATGACGCCTGATATGATCGCCTCGCTGCCGCTGGAGGGCGAGTATGGCACCTGGGACGGCCCGCGCAGACCTTCGACGGAATGGCGCTTTCATCTCGATATCATGAGGAGCCGGCCGGAGGTTCAGGCTGTCATTCACACGCATGCGATCTATTCGACGATCCTTGCCATCGCCCACAAGCCGATCCCTGCCTGCCACTACATGATCGCCGCCTTCGGTGGCGACGACGTTAAGGTCTGCGACTATGCACGCTACGGCACCAAGGAACTTTCGGACAATATCCTCAAGGCGATGGAAGGCCGCACGGCTTGCCTGATGGCCAATCACGGCATGCTCGTCACCGGCGCCAGTCTCGAAAAGGCGATGTGGGCGGCCGTTGAGCTCGAGACCATTGCCAAGCAATATTACCATGCGCTTTTGATCGGCGGCGCGGTGGTGTTGTCATCGGAGGAGATCACCGGCGTCCGCAAGGGGTTTGCGAGCTACGGATTGCAGGACGGTGCAAAGAAGGCTTCTGGGTGATGACGGAGACCGTGGGATCTGACGTGTACTTGTTCGAGACGGAACCGGTGCCGTTCAACAGGAGAAGCGATCGTGAGCGCTGAAGCCGACATCATCGACCTGTTTATCATCGGCGGCGGCGTCAACGGTGCGGGGATCGCGCGCGACGCGGCCGGGAGGGGGATGTCGGTTGTTCTCTGCGAAAAGGATGATCTGGCGCAGGGTACCAGTTCGCGCTCCGGAAAGCTCGTGCATGGCGGGCTGCGTTATCTTGAATATTACGAATTCCGGCTGGTGCGCGAGGCGCTGATCGAGCGCGAGGTGCTGCTCGAATCCGCGCCGCATATCATCTGGCCGATGCGGTTCGTGCTGCCGCACAGCGCGTCCGACCGTCCGGCATGGCTCGTTCGCCTCGGCCTGTTTCTCTATGACCATCTCGGCGGCCGCAAACGCCTGCCGGGCACGCGCACGCTCAATCTGCGCACCGCGCCGGAAGGGGCGCCGATCAAGACGGATTATCGCAAAGCGTTCGAATATTCCGATTGCTGGGTTGATGATGCCCGTCTGGTGCTGTTGAACGCGCTCGATGCGAAACAGCGTGGTGCAAAGATTTATACGCGAACTGCCTGTACCTCGGTGCGCCGCGATGGCGATCTCTGGGATATCGAGATGACCGAGGCCGGCACCGGCCGCAGGACCGAACTCAAAGCGCGATGCGTGGTCAATACCGCAGGCCCGTGGGTCAATGATATCATTGGCCGTGTCGCCGGGTTGAACTCCCGCCGCAATGTCCGTCTCGTGAAGGGCAGCCACATCATCGTGCCGAAATTCTGGGAAGGGCGGCAAGCCTATCTGGTGCAGAACCCGGACAAGCGGGTGATTTTCATCAACCCTTACGAAAACGATCTGGCGCTCATTGGCACCACCGATATTCCCTATGAAGGGCGCCCGGAGGACGTGAAAGCCGATGCCAACGAGATCGCCTACCTGATCAAATCGGTGAACCGCTACTTCAAGCAGCAGCTTGCAGAGAGCGATATCGTTCACAGCTTCTCCGGCGTGCGGCCGCTCTATGATGACAATGCCGAAAACCCCTCTGCCGTGACCCGCGACTATATTTTCGAGGTCGATGCGGCCGATGGCAAGGCGCCGCTTCTGTCGGTGTTCGGCGGCAAGATCACGACGTTCCGCAAGCTTTCCGAGCATGCGCTGGAGAAGATCCGGCCGTTCTTCCCGGCGATGAAGCCGGGCTGGACGTCCAAGGGCATTCTGCCCGGCGGCGATATGCCAAAGGCGGATTTCGAGCAGTTTCTTGGTGACCTCAGGGCAAAGTACCGCTGGCTGCCGGCCGATCTCGCCAAGCACTATGCGAGGCTCTACGGTACACGCGCCTATGACCTCATCGGCAACGCGGCGTCGCTCGACGATCTGGGGGCTTTCTTCGGAAAATTGTTGCGCGAACGCGAAGCACGGTTTCTGATCGAGACCGAATGGGCGCAGACGCCTCAGGATATTCTGGAGCGCCGCACCAAGCACGGGCTGCACATGACGCCAGCCGAGCGCGAGGCTTTTACATCCTGGTGTCTGCACCAGCCGCAGGCAGCTTGAAGAGGAAATCATGGTGAGAAGTTCTGAATTCGAAGCTCTTCTGGATGTCTCGGCACGGGTCGGTGCCGACCCGGCGCTGGTGCAGGCCGCCGGTGGCAATACCTCGATCAAGGAGGGCGGCACGCTCTGGATCAAGGCGTCCGGCCTTTGGTTGATGCAGGCACGCCAGCGTGACGTGATGGTGCCGGTCGCGCTCGATGCCTTGCTGGACGCGCTGGAGCGGGACGATCCCTCGACCGAGAAAGCGCAGGATTTTGTCATCAAGGATCGCAATCCTTCCGGGCTTCGTCCATCGATCGAAACGACCGTGCATGCGCTGATGCCGCAGAAGGTGGTAATCCACGTCCATTGCGTCGAAACCATTGCGACCGCCGTCCACGTCAATGGCGAGACTGTTGCGGCGTCGAAACTCTCTGGCATTCCGCATGTCTTCGTGCCCTATGCGCGCCCGGGTCTGCCATTGGCAAAGGCGATTGCCGCGCGGATAAGGCCGGATACCAGCGTGTTGATCCTCGGGAACCACGGGCTTGCCGTTGCCGCCGAAACTGTGGCGGAGGCGGAACGCCTGCTGGCCGAGGTTTCGCAGAGGCTGGCTTTGCCACGCCGCAAGGCACCCGACGCGGACCTTTCGGCCTTGTCGCGGCTTGCAGTCGGCAGTCAATTCACTCTGCCCGAGGACAGCGTCATCCACGATGCTGCAACCGATCTGGCAAGCTGCCGCATTGCCGCCGGCGGTAGTCTTTATCCGGATCACGTTATCTTTCTCGGCCGCGGTTCCTTCGTCGCGGCACCCGGCGATACCGCCGCATCGATTGCGGAACAGCATCGCGCCGAAGGCACGACAATGCCGCCGACACTGCTGTTTCCAGGCAAGGGGACGCTGGTCTCAAAGGAGATCACGGCCGGCGCGCTTGCGATGGCGCGTTGCCTGTCGGATGTGCTGGGCCGCATCGGCGACGGCGCCCGGCTGCGCTATCTGACAGATGCGGAGAATGCCGAGCTTCTCGGTTGGGATGCGGAAAAATACCGGCAGGAACTGAATCGGGCCGGAAAGACGTTGCAATGATCACTGCTGCAAACAGGCCGCTGGTGATCGGTATCGATATCGGCACATCCGGCGCGCGCGCGGTGGCGATGGATACAGCTTTCAACGTCGTCTCGTCCGGATCGTCGAAGCTTGCGGATTTTTCCAGCGATCACCGTGATCCGGTCATCTGGTGGAGAGCGGTACAGACAGCATTGGGGCAGGTGCTTGACGCGATCGACCGGGCGCAAGTCCGTGCGATCGCGATCGATGGCACATCCGGTACCATGCTGCCTGTCCGTGCCGATGGTGCGCCGCTTGCTGTTCCAATGATGTATAACGATCCGGTCGAGGACGCGGATATCCTCAGCCGCATCGCCGCCCACGCGCCGAGGGAAAGTGCCGCCCATGGTGCGACGTCGGGGCTGGCGAAGGTGCTGACGTTTCAGTCCATTCCGGACGTCTTCCGGATTATCCATCAGGCAGATTGGCTGGCCGGGCATTTCACCGGGCTCTACGATGTGTCCGATGAGAACAACGCCTTGAAGACCGGCTACGATCCGGTCTCGCGCAGCTGGCCGGACTGGATTGCCGCGACGGGTGTGCGGGTCGATCTGTTGCCCGGCGTTCTGCCTGCAGGATCGCCAATTGCAGGTATTTCCGATGCTGCTGCGGAAGCCTTCGGTCTTTCGGGCGATGTCGTCATCGTCGCCGGCACCACGGATGGCTGCGCTTCGTTTCTGGCGACCGGTGCCGATCAGCCGGGCGATGCCGTTTCGGCGCTTGGCACTACGCTGACCGTGAAGATGCTGTCCGACCGGCCGCTGTTTGCGCCGGAATATGGCCTCTACAGCCACCGGATCGGCGATATGTGGCTGGCGGGCGGTGCCTCCAACACCGGTGGAGTGGTGCTGTCGGCACATTTTGACAATGACCGGATCGCAGCGCTTTCGGCGGAAATCGATCCCGCGACGGATACGGGGCTTGATTATTACCCGCTGGTCAAAGACGGCGAGCGGTTTCCGATCAACGATCCGGCGATGAAGCCGCGGATGGCGCCGCGGCCCGACCGGGATGCGGAGTTCCTGAAGGCGATCTTCGAGGGCATCGCGGGTGTTGAAGTGCTGGCCTATCAACGGCTCGTCTCCCTTGGCAGTCCACCGCTGCGCTCCATCCGCACGGTTGGCGGCGGCGCGAAGAACGTGGTCTGGACGGCGATCCGCAAACGGACGATGCCAGTTGACTTTTTGGCTGTGGCTTCGGAAGAGGCTGCTGCCGGGACGGCCCGGCTTGCGTTGAGCGGTGCGAAATCGGCGGGTGTGTTATGACAGGTAGGCCACTGACAATTTCCGGTCTGGATGAGATTGCCGGGCAGTTCGATGCTTTCCTGATCGACCAATACGGCGTGCTGCGAGACGGCAGGGGGCCTTATCCCGGTGCAGTGGAAACCCTTATTCGTCTGAAGCAATCCGGCAAGACGATCATCATTCTGTCCAATTCCGGCAAGCGCTCGGCAGAGAACGACCGCCGCCTAACCGCGCTCGGCTTTGATCCGCGCAGTTGGGACTGGTTCCTGACATCCGGGGAGGTAGCCTGGCGCATTCTCCAGTCTGAAAGCAGGGGGGGCAGCAAAGGCGGAGGGCGCAAATGTCTGTTGATCAGCCGCGATGGCGATACGTCGCCGCTGGACGGGCTCGATCTGATGCGCACCGACAGTGGCGATGATGCCGATTTCATTCTTCTGGCTGCAAGCGAGGGCGATGTGCGGCCGCTGTCCTATTATGAAGCCATGCTGGCACCTGCAGCCAAACGAGGCGTACCGTGCCTTTGTACCAATCCGGACAAGATCATGCTGACGCAGGAAGGCACGGCCTTCGGGGCAGGGCGGATCGCTGAACTTTACGAGGAACTGGGGGGGCAGGTGCGTTGGATCGGCAAGCCGTTTCCAGACATCTATGCGACAGCGCGCGAATTTCTCGGATCGATCGCGCCAGATAAAATCTGCTGCATCGGCGACAGTATCGAGCACGATATTGCCGGGGCAGCGGGCGCCGGACTGAAATCAATACTGGTGACAACCGGCATTCTGGAAACTGCGACAGATGCGGAGCGCCAGGCGCTGTTTGCCCAACATGCAGCCACACCCGACTTCATCCTGCCGACCTTCATCTGGTCAGAGAATTAGCGCTCGTCGCGCGGCAAGAGCACTTGCTCAGAACAGCGCGTCGGCGAAAAGCTCGTCGTCATTGGCTGCCGCAACCGGCGCTGCGACGACTGTGCCGGCTGGCATGATCGCCTGGTGGACCGTGCGTTCCTGCGCCATCGTGTAGAGCTTGAAGATGCGCGGCCCGAGACAAGCCACGACCTCACCGAGATCGTCGATGGCCGGCATGGTGTCCCCGGCCAGATCGCAGAGATCGTCGGCGCAGGCGGCGAGAACCTCGCCAAGGTCGTTCTGGAAATCCAGCTTGCTGATCGACAGGCCGATCTTGCTGGCAACTTCCCGGCCGTGTTCAGAGAGAATGCCCAGTTCCGTTTCCATGGCGTTGGCCGCCGAGCGGATGTTGCCGATGGCAGCGCTCAGGCGTTCCGCCAGACCCGGTTCACCGCTGCTGTCGGTTGCGGCAATCGCGGAGGCTGCCTCTTCGAAACCCGTCAGTCCGTTGACGATCGCATCGGCGGATTCGTCGAGCTTGGCGGCAAAGATGCGCAGTTCGCCGGTGACGACGTTGATCGACCGGCCTTCCTCACCCATGCGGCTGCAGCGCAGGTTTGTGTTGAGCGCCATATAGTGGATGTCCATCTTGACCGCGCGAATATTCTCGATGCCCGTCAAGAGGTTGGCTGCGGTCGCGGTGGTCGACTGGCTGACATGGTTGGCCTGCAGGCTGGCGGTTTCCACCTGCTTGACGATGGCGTGGGCCGCCGAAACGCTTTCTTCCAGCGCCCGCATGAAATTGCCACCCTTGGTCTCGTCCTGGCTCTGCATCTCCGCGCGCAAGTTGAGAATGTCCCGGGTATCGTTGCTGAAGCTGGTGATGGTTTGGACGACGCTGCTGGAATCCCGCTGGAAAGCCTGCACCATGTCGACCATCTGCGCGGCGGCCAGATGGTGAACGAGGTTCTGCAGCCGCAACTGCGCATCCCGGTCAAGGCTGCGGCCTTCGTCGCTGTTCTGAAATTCGTCAAGGATCGTCAATGTCGATTGCACATGTTCGATGCGCTGGCGGGTGATGTCGCCGATCTGGAGCGCCGAAAGCGTGGTGGCCACCTTGTTCTGGACCCCACGGGCGAGCACGCCGACCTGTTTGGCGATCTCACTGAGCTTCTTGCGGTGTTCGCTGATCGTCTGGGCGTCGCGCTGCAAAGCGCCAACCACTGCCGGTACCGTCTGCTCATAGCGTTGCGCGATGCCCGACCCGAAAGTCTGGGCAACCTTCAGTTCTTTCTCCAGTGAATTGAGCTGGCCGGCGAAATTGTTGACTTCGCTGGTGCCGGAACGGATGCGATCGAGAATTTCCTCGGCAAATCCGGCGAACTCGGCAATGCCCGCGCCGGTGATCTTCACCGTCACAGCGAATGTCTGCAGATAGCGCATGGTCTCCTGCATATCGGCCACATGCGTGCGCAGTCCGGCACCGGAGCTGGAGAGAACCTGAAGATTGCTCTGGCGCATGTTTTCCAGCTGCGGCAGCTCGGACAGGCTCTTCACTGTCGCGAGTAGGTCAGCCGTGGTGTCGCTGGCAGCGCCGGCGTCGAGCGTCCTTGTGACGTTGTCCAGCGAAGCAAGCAGGCTGTTGAGAACGTCCATTACAGCGAGGAGAACACTGCCGCCCTCAAGAAAGCGCTTCTCCACCTGGGTTCGTGCCGCTTCCAGTTTGCGGCCGATATCGGAAACGGTGGCTACGCCGGTCTGGTGGGCCAATGCTGTGCTGTATGTCAAAATAGCCCTCAACTCGAAACATGTGCGGTCTTGGCGACACCGATAGGGCAAGGATGGAAATGTCTGGTTAAGTGCGGGACTCGCCTGCGTTGCAAAGGCGCGTTCAATAAGAGTCGCAACTATTGCGGGAATTATTGAGATTTATCCCGTTTCCGGGAATCGAATTTCTCTAACCAATTGAATTAATATGATTTTTTATCACGTAAATGATCGCCTATAAAAACTCTCAGGTAAGAATTCATAGTGAACAGACTCGTAATAAGTGCAGAATCTCACAACCTGAATTTACCCGGCGTTAAGGCTGGCGTGAGATTCCATGGAGGGAGAAAGAAGTATTAATCGCTTCAAAGGACTGCAATGCCTCCCCTCATCGATGAATATGTTTTGGTCGAGTTGCCAGATAAATTGAATATCAGAAATATATCTAACGTATATGATCTCATTCACCCCAAATTGGAATCTGGAAAATCACTATTGATTTCTATTCCGACGGGTGTTGAAGCCGATTTAAGCTTTATTCAGCTGATAGAATCCGCGAGAATTCGTGCGAAAACTTCCGGTTCTCATATTGTAATGTCGAAACCGGCTGAAGGTTCGGTTCTCAACGTTCTGGAGCGCGGTGGCTTCGCACAAACGTTCTCTCCCGAAGATAAAAAATTCTGGTTGCATGAAGAGGCAATACAATGACTGCGAGAATATTGACCGTCGATGACTCGGCCAGCATCCGTTTGACGACGAAGGTCACCTTGTCCAATGCGGGCTATGACATCACCGAAGCCGTCAACGGTGCCGAGGGCCTGGAAAAGGCAAAGTCGGGGCAATTCGACCTGATTGTCACGGACTTGAACATGCCGGTCATGGACGGCCTGACGATGATCGAGGAATTGCGCAAGCTGCCCGCTCATACCGGCGTGCCGATCATCTTCCTGACGACGGAATCCGACGCCGATCTGAAGGCGCGGGCAAAGGCTGCCGGTGCCACCGGCTGGCTGACAAAACCGTTTGACCCGGAAAACCTGGTCAAGATCGTCAGGAAGGTTCTCGGACGATGAGCATGACCGATCCCATCGCAGTGTTTCGAATGGAAGCGGCGGAACTTTTTGAGCAGATCGAGTCCGGCCTGCTCGATCTGACACACCGCCTGGACGACAAGGACCAGATCGACGCAGTCTTTCGCGGCCTTCACACCCTCAAGGGATCGGGGGCGATGTTCGGCTTCGACGCGCTCGCAGCGTTCACGCATCACTGCGAGACGGCCTTCGACCGGGTTCGAAAAGGCGAAAAACCGGCGACGAGCGAGCTGGTCGCCGCCGTTCTGGCGGCACAGGATCATATGCGGGCGCTGGTCGACCGGCCGACCGACGATCACGGCAATATCGGCGACGTTCTGTTGCGCCAGTTGCAGCAGGCGGTTGAAGGCGATGCTCCGGTGATTGCGCCTGCACATGCGATGCCGGTAGAGCCGGTCGCTATGGCGGTGAAAACCGCTGCCAATCGCTGGCGCATTCGCTTCAGCCTGCCGGTCAACTCAATGGTCAATGGCACCAATCCACTGGGACTGCTGGACGAACTGCATGATCTCGGCGAATGCCACATTGCTGTGAATACATCTGCTATTCCATCGCTGGACGTGCTGGTTCCGACGGACCTGCATCTGTCCTGGGATGTGACTGTTACGACCGATCAGCCACGCTCGGCGATCGATGATGTCTTTATTTTCGTGCTCGACGATATGCAGCTTGACGTCGAGACGTTGACGGATCCGGCAGCCGTCGCTGCTGAGCCGATCATTCAGGTAGAACAGCCAGAACCGGTAGCTCTGCCAATTGCGGCAATCGTTCCTGCGGTTTCGCCTGCATCCGTTGCCACGCAACCGGCGCCTGTCGTCGAGCGCGAAACGCCAAGCGCCACCGATACGCGCCAGGCAAAGGCTGCGGAAAATGTCCGGGTTCCCGCTGAGCGGCTGGACGAACTGATGGACCGGGTCGGCGAACTCGTCATCGCGCAATCGCGGTTGCGGCAGCTTGCCAGCTCGAGCATGGATTTGCAGCTGCGTTCAGTGTCAGAAGAAATCGAACGCCTCTCCGGCGAATTGCGCGATACGATGATGGTTCTGCGCATGGTGCCGGTCGGCAGCCTGTTCGGGCGGTTCCGGCGGCTGGTGCACGATCTCGCCCGTGAAACCGGCAAGGTCATTGAACTGGTCACCGAAGGCGAAACCACGGAAGTCGACAAGACCGTCATCGAACGGCTGGCCGATCCGCTGGTGCATCTGGTGCGCAACTCCATCGACCACGGTCTTGAAACTCCAGAAGAACGCCGTGCTGCAGGCAAGGACGAGGCGGGCAAGATCATGCTTTCGGCCCGTCAGGCCGGTGGCGAGGTGATCATCACCATCAGGGACGATGGCCGCGGGATTAACCGTGACCGTGTCCGGGCCAAGGCGGAATCCTCTGGTCTCATCCAGCCCGGCGCGGTGCTTTCGGATCAGGACCTGCTACAGCTGATTTTCGCTCCCGGCTTTTCGACGGCAGCCCAGGTCACCAACCTTTCCGGCCGCGGCGTCGGCATGGACGTTGTCAAGAAGACGGTCGAGACCCTGCGCGGTGCGATCGACATCACCAGCCATGCCGGGCAAGGCTCGGACGTGTCGCTGCGCATTCCGCTGACATTGGCGATCATCGACGGCCTTTTGGTGCGGGTTGGGACCGGACGTTATGTCATCCCGCTGTCGGCTGTCGAGGAATGCCTCGAACTGTCGCTCGAGGAAGATCTGCGTTCGCGTGGCCGCAGCTTCATCTCGCTGCGTGACAGTCTCGTACCATTCCTGCGGCTGCGCGATCTGTTCCGCACCGGCACGAAGCCGGATCCGCATCAGAAGGTCGTGGTCATTTCGACCGGCACCGAGCGCGTCGGCATGGTGGTCGACCAGATCATCGGCGACCACCAGACGGTCATCAAGTCGATGTCGAAGCTGCATCATGACGTCGCCACCTTTTCGGGTGCGACCATTCTCGGGGACGGTAGCGTTGCCCTCATTCTCGACGTCGCCCATCTGGTGGCGGCTGGTCAGCAACAGGAGGCGCAGGTGCGCGCGGCAGGATGATTGAAGCGGTTCAGACGAACGACAGACAGCTGCAATCCGACACGCACTGGAACAGCGATGGCGAACTGGAGGTACTGACATTCGACCTTCACGGCGAGACGTTTGCGCTTGAGGCGACGATGGTTCAGGAAATTCTCGACCTGCTTCCCGAGACCATGGTTCCCGGTGCGATGCCCTTTGTCGGTAGCGTCATCAATTTCCGCGGCAAGGTCATTCCACTTGCCGATATTCGCCTGGCTTTCGGTATGGAAGCGGCGGAAACGACGATCGACAGCCGTATCATCGTCATCGAGCTCGACCTTCAGGGCGAGCCGACGCTGGTCGGCCTGAGAACAGACAAGGTGAATGAAGTCACCACGCTTGCCAAGACATCCAGTGAGGCGCCTCCCAGCGTCGGGATGCGGTGGCGGCCGGACTACATCAATTGCCTGGTCAAGCGAGGAGGGCAATTCATCATCCTTCCCAACCTGCAGGCAATTTTCTCATTCAGGAAAGAGATTTAGCGCCGCGCAGGTTGCGACCCGGCACCCGGCGGAGGCCATATTTAAGGATTTTTGCTATGCGATTTACCATTAAACTCAAACTGGCGATCGCCTTCGGGTTCGTCATCACCTTGCTACTCGGAACGGCCGGTTACGGTATTGTCAGCCTCGGCAACCTGAACCAGACGGTCGAAGATGTGCTGCAGGGCCCGGCCGAGCGCCTGAAGCTTGCCCAGCAGATCAATATCTACCAGCTGCAGGCAATTCGCCAGCAGAAGAACCTTCTGGCCGCGACCTCCGAAAAGGAATCGATGGATGCGCGCACCAAGGGCGATCATAACCGCAAGCTTTTCGATGAGACGCTGAGCGAAGCAGCAGCCAAGGCAACCGAGCAGGGCAAGCCACGCTGGGTGAAACTCCAGGCGCTGTCTGTTCAGGCCAACGAGGCCGAAAGCCAGATCCGCAAGTTCCTCGATGTCGGTAACGCGCCAGCTGCCCAGAATATCTCTGTCACAACGGCGCGCCAGAGCGCCAATGATATGGACGCAATTCTCGAAGAGATCGTCAAGCTTGAGGAAACACGCCTTGCCGAAGCGCAGGCGGAAGCCGATGCGCTTTATCAGGATACGCGCTTCATGATGACCGCAGCCGCAAGTCTTGCGGTGCTGATTGCCATCGCCGCCGCCGTCTGGATTTCGTTGACCATCAGCAAGGGCCTGCGCCGGGCGACGGTCGCTGTCGCGGATGTTGCCGATGGCGACCTCACCAAGCTGGCCGAAATTACCAATCAGGACGAAATCGGTGCCCTTCTTGGCAATGTCAACGTTATGATCGAACGTCTGCGTGGCGTCGTTGCCGATGCCCTGTCGGCCTCCGACAATGTCTCGGCTGGTAGCCAGGAACTGTCGGCAAGCTCCGAGCAGGTCAGCCAGGGCGCGACCGAGCAGGCAGCATCTGCGGAAGAAGCGTCCGCTTCGATGGAAGAGATGGCAGCCAATATCAAGCAGAACGCTGATAATGCCGCCCAGACCGAGAAGATTGCCCGTCAATCGTCGAAGGATGCCGAAGCCAGTGGCGAAGCCGTTTCCCGCGCGGTCAGCGCCATGCGCACGATCGCCGAAAAGATCGGCATCGTTCAGGAAATCGCCCGCCAGACCGACCTTCTTGCTTTGAACGCGGCTGTGGAAGCCGCCCGTGCCGGCGAGCATGGCAAGGGCTTTGCTGTGGTTGCCTCGGAAGTCCGCAAGCTGGCTGAACGCAGCCAGTCGGCTGCAGCCGAAATCGGCCAGATGTCGAGCGATACAGTGAAGGCTGCTGCCGAAGCTGGCGACATGCTGAACCGTCTGGTTCCGGATATCCGCAAGACCGCCGAGCTGGTGTCGGAAATCTCGGCCGCCTGCCGCGAGCAGGATATCGGTTCCAGCCAGATCAACGAAGCGATCCAGCAGCTCGACAAGGTGACGCAGCAGAACGCCAGTGCATCCGAGCAAATGTCGGCAACGTCCGAAGAATTGGCAGCGCAGGCGGAAGAACTGCAGGCCTCGATCGCTTTCTTCAAGGTCGATGGCGCAAGCCACGGTGCCAGCGTCCGGAAGGTTGTTGCCCCGAAGGCGATGACGAAGGTTTCCATGACAAAGCCGGTTGCAAACCGCAGGCCGGCGCCGGTGGGGAATTCGGTTGCCTCACAGCAGGCACGGGCCAAGGGCTTTGCTCTTGATCTTTCGATGGGCGGCCCGGACGCCGAGGACCAGAACTTTCGCGAAAGCGCATAACCGACCGCAATCCGGCGGCCCTTATGGGGCCGCCGCAGTGTCCGCGTGTGTATGCGCGGGCAGGAATTCTCCGAAACTACCGGTTTCGCGGACGTGAATCACTCACCGCACCGCTCTGCTGGCTCGGACACCCTGTCAATTGGCACCCATTCGGGATGCCCATGTGTTTCCGACCTCAATGTAAGGACCTTACGGTGCGTATAACTATCAAACTGAAGCTCGCAATAGTATTTGCTGTCATCATCCTGTTGACCGGCGGAATGGCGACCCTGGCGGTCCTCAACCTGTCATCGCTGAACGCGGCGATTACGCAGATGGTCACTGGGCCGATTGTCGACATGAAGACCGTCGCCGATCTCAGCGGCGCCTTCAACGGAACTGTGCGCGCTGAAAAGAACGCGATCCTCAGTGAAAACCCGGCGGAGATCGCCGAGTTCGTCAAGTCGATGAAAGATCGCCAGGCTCAGCTGGACGGGTTCATAACGGCGCTTTCGAAATCCGAAGATCCGGACGTTCAGGCTAAAGCGGCCGAAGTTCGCACGCTCTATGAGCAGTACATGCCGCTCCAGTTGCGGGTGGCTGATCTTTCGACCCAGAATACGATGGAATCGAACAGCCAGGCATCGGCCCTGACCATGGGCGCCGGGCGCGACATGATGAACAAGGCGCTGAAAATAATCGATGAGGTCAATGTCGTCGTCACCGGCAATGTCCAGGAAACGGACGATGCGACCGACGTTCAGTATCTGAACTCGCGCATGCTGCTGATCTCGGCGACCATCGCTTTGACGCTGTTCTCGCTTGCCGCCGCCGTCTGGATTTCGCTGAATATTTCGCGTGGCCTTCGCCGCGCCGTCGAACTCGCCGATGCCGTCAGCATTGGTGATCTCAACTATGAAATCGCCCATAAGAGCAATGACGAGATCAAGGATCTGGTCAACTCGATGCAGGTCATGACGTCCAACCTGCGCAACACGGCAAGCCTTGCCGACAAGGTTGCAGACGGCGATCTGACGGTCGAACCGGCGCCATTGTCTGAAAAGGACACGCTGGGTCTGGCGCTGCAGCGCATGGTCGAGCGCCTGCGCGGCGTTGTTGCTGATGCTCTGTCTGCCTCCGACAATGTCTCGGCTGGTAGCCAGGAACTGTCTGCAAGCTCCGAGCAGATTTCGCAAGGCGCGACCGAACAGGCAGCATCGGCTGAAGAAGCCTCCGCCTCGATGGAAGAGATGGCTGCCAACATCAAGCAGAACGCTGACAACGCTGCCCAGACCGAAAAGATTGCCCGCCAGTCGTCGAAGGATGCTGAAGCCAGCGGCGAAGCCGTTGCCCGCGCCGTCAGCGCCATGCGCACGATCGCCGAAAAGATCGGTATCGTTCAGGAGATCGCCCGCCAGACTGACCTGCTTGCCCTGAACGCCGCTGTGGAAGCCGCACGTGCCGGTGAACACGGCAAGGGCTTTGCCGTCGTCGCTTCGGAAGTGCGCAAGCTTGCCGAGCGCAGCCAGTCGGCTGCCGCTGAAATCGGCCAGATGTCCGGCGATACCGTTAAGGCTGCTGCCGAAGCCGGCGATATGCTGAATCGTCTGGTTCCGGATATCCGCAAGACCGCCGAACTGGTCTCGGAAATCTCCGCTGCCTGCCGCGAGCAGGATATCGGCGCCAGCCAGATCAACGAAGCCATCCAGCAGCTCGACAAGGTCACCCAGCAGAATGCCGGTGCATCCGAGCAGATGTCGGCAACTTCGGAAGAACTGGCTGCCCAGGCAGAAGAACTGCAGACCTCGATCGCCTTCTTCAAGGTCGATGGTGCTGGCGTTCGCGTCGCTGCCAAGAAGCAGGTACAGAAGCCTGCGGCTCGCTCCCTCAACAATACCGCTGCCCGCAAGGCACCGGCCGCATCGCATAACAGCATCTCCGCCCAGCAGGCGCGTGCCAAGGGTTTTGCCCTCGATCTTTCGATGGGTGGACCTGATGCAGCCGACGCCGATTTCCGCGAAAGTGCATGACCATGGCAACAGCGCCGCTTGAATCCCAGTTCGTCACGTTCAGTCTCGGCGAGGAGGTCTTTGCCGTCCCCGTCGAGGTGGTTCGGGAAATCCTCGACTATGAGGAAGCCTTCAAGATCCCGAACGGCCCCGATTATCTGCTCGGCCTGCGCGATGTGCGCGGGCAGGGCGTGCCCACCATCGATCTCAGGCTGAAACTCGGTCTGTCGAAAACCGTGCCAACACCCCATACGCGGGTGTTGGTGATGGACATCCCGCTGGAAAGCCGGACGCTGTCGCTTGGCCTCGTTGCCGACCGCGTCTTCGAAGTCACGCCATTCCGGCGTGACCAGATCGAGGCGGCGCCGGATATCGGCATCCGCTGGCGCTCGGGCTACATTGCCGGTGTCGTGCGCCGGGAAGGCGGGTTCGTCGTCATCATCGACCTCGCCAGCCTGCTTTCGAGAGAAGAGACGGCCTTGCTGACCCTGCCGGGTGCGGCAGGGCACGCCGCCTGAGGTTATCAGCATGAATGTTGCCGTCCGTCAGACACAGTCGCTTTCCGATCATATCAGCAAGCGCAACTTCGATCGCCTCGCGCGGTTCATCTATGACTATAGCGGCATCAAGATGCCGCAGAGCAAGCTGACCATGCTTGAGGGACGCCTTCGCCGGCGTCTCCGGGCAACCAATATCGCCAGTTTTGACGATTATTGCGATTTCCTGTTCAATGAGGACGGGATAGAGCAGGAAGCCGTCTACCTGATCGATGCCGTGACGACGAACAAGACGGATTTCTTCCGGGAATCCAAACATTTCGACTTCATGCGTGATGTTTCCCTGCCAACCCTTGTCAACAAGGGTCAGCATAATCTGCGGGTCTGGAGTTCGGCCTGCTCGACCGGTGCCGAGCCCTATACGATTGCCATGGTGATGGCGGAGTTTGCCGAGGGGCGATCGGATGTCGATTATTCGATCCTTGCCACCGATCTCTCCACCGAGGTTCTGGAGGTTGCCCGCCAGGGCATCTATGCCGACGATATCGTGGCGCCGGTGCCTGCCGCCTTGCGCAAGAAATATGTGATGACTTCCAAGGAGCAGGGGCGGCGCGAGGTTCGTATCGCTTCAAGATTGCGCTCCAGGGTCGGCTTCGGCCGCATGAACCTGATGGATACCAAGTATCCGGTCGGCAATCCCATGCACATCATTTTTTGCCGCAACGTATTGATCTATTTCGACAAGCCGACGCAGTCGGACGTACTGACACGGTTGTGCGATTGCCTTTTGCCCGGCGGTTACATGTTCATCGGCCATTCCGAATCCATCACCGGCATTGATCTGCCGCTGAAGCAGGTCTCGAATACGGTTTTCCAACGGACGTGATCCGCAATCCCGGAATGGTCTTCCGGTCCATCCTCTGAAGAGACAGGCCGATATGGGAAAGAAAGTCCGCGTTCTGATCATCGACGACAGCGCCAGCGTCCGCCAGACTCTGACGGCGGTGCTGCAGCAGGATCCTGACATCGAGGTGATGGGATCGGCATCCGATCCGTTCATGGCGGCGCGCAAGATCGCCGAGGATATTCCCGACGTCATCACGCTCGACGTTGAAATGCCGCGCATGGACGGCATCACTTTCCTGCGCAAGCTGATGGCGCAGCATCCCATTCCGGTGGTGATGTGTTCGTCGCTGACCGAGACCGGATCGGAAACGTTGCTGCAGGCGCTTGAAGCCGGTGCCGTTGATATCATCCTGAAGCCAAAAATCGGCGCTGCCGATCATCTGGCCGAAAGCGGCATGCGTATTCGCGAAGTGGTAAAAAGTGCGGCGCAAGCGCGTGTTTCGGGCGCGCGCCGGCCATCGGCAGGCGCTGCCGGTAGCTCCAGTTCGAACGCCAGGCTGACAGCGGATGCGATGCTGCCGCCGCCGACAGGGCGTGCCATGGCCAAGACCACCGAGATGGTCGTTTGCGTCGGTGCGTCCACGGGCGGAACGGAAGCCTTGCGCGAAATGCTGGAAGCGCTGCCTGCCAATGCTCCAGGCATCGTCATCGTCCAGCATATGCCGGAAAAATTCACCGCCGCCTTTGCCAAGCGGCTGAACAGTCTTTGCGAAGTCGAGGTCAAGGAGGCAGTTGATGGTGATCCGGTGCTGCGCGGCCATGTACTGATCGCGCCGGGCGACCAGCACATGCTGCTGGAGCGTCAGGGTGCGCGTTATTACGTTTCAGTCAAGACCGGACCGCTGGTTTCGCGCCACCGGCCATCGGTGGATGTGCTGTTCCGCTCGGCCGCCCGTGCCGCCGGCGGCAATGCCATGGGTGTCATCATGACCGGCATGGGCGACGACGGCGCGCGCGGCATGGAGGAAATGAAACAGGCAGGCGCCTTCACCGTGGCGCAGGATGAAGCGACATCCATCGTCTTCGGCATGCCGAAGGAAGCGATCGCCCGTGGTGGTGTCGATCGGGTGGTGCCGCTTGATCAAATTGCCCGCGAGATATTGATGGCGCAGGCGCGGTTTTGAGGGAACTTCGAGTTTGCGGAAGCGCACCCCCCTCTGTCGGCAACGCCGACATCTCCCCCTCAAGGGGGGAGATTGGCCGCTAACCTCCTGCCTCCTTCACGAGAGACAACGGGAAAAAGAATGATCTCCCCCCTTGAGGGGGAGATGTCACGCAGTGACAGAGGGGGGTAAAACCTCCGCAAACTGGAGTAAATGAGAAAACCCTCAAACCCCCTGCGTCACCATAAACGCCTTCATCCGCTCCGCTGCCATATCCGGCATATCCAGCACATTGGCTTTGTCGGCCAGGCGGAAGATGTCGGCATAGTGCAGAACGCCGCGGGCGGATTGCATGCCGGCCGGCATGGTGAAGTGCCTCTGATGGCCGTTCATCCATGCAAGGAAAACCACGCCCGCCTTGTAATATTGCGTCGGTGCCTCGAAGATTTTCCGGGACAGCGGAACGGTCGGCTCGATCACCGCGCGGAATGTCGCGACATCGCCGTTTGCCAGCGAGGCCAGTGCCTTCGAGGCTGAGGGTGCGACCGCATCGAAGATGCCGAGCAGGGCGTGGCTATACTTTTCGCCGTCGCCTTCGATCAGTTCCGCATAGTTGAAATCGTCGCCGGTGAAGCAGAGAACGCCGTCTGGCAGGCGGTTGCGCAAGGCGACTTCACAGGCGTTGTCGAGCAGCGAAATCTTGATGCCTTCGACCTTGGCCTTGTTCTCGTCGATGATCGACAGAACGGTATCGAGTGCCGTGTTGAAATCTTCTGCCCCCCAATAGCCTTTCAGTTGCGGATCGAACATGTCGCCGAGCCAGTGCAGGACAACCTTGTCCTTGGTCTGCGACAGGATGCGACCATAGACCTTGCGGTAATCATCCGGTGAGGTGGCGATGCGGGCAAGCGCCCGGCTGGCCATCATGATCGACCGGCCATCTTCTTTTTCAACAAAACCGATCTGCGTTTCATAGGCGCGGATAACATCATCGAGCGAGCGCGTATCGGCGGGCGCAAGATGATCGGTGCCGGCGCCACAGGCGAGATCGGCACCCGGTACCGTGCGGGCCTCGGTCAGCGATCGGCGGATCAGTTCCTGGGCACCTGCCCAATCGAGGCCCATGCCGCGCTGCGACGTATCCATTGCCTCGGCAATCTTGAAACCCAGCGCCCAGAGGTGATGACGGAATGCCATCGTCCTTTCCCAGTCGATTGCCGGGCGGCCCCACGGGTCAAGGTCGCGCAGCGGATCGGAGACGATGTGCGCAGCCGCATAGGCGATGCGATTGAAGACAGGAACCGTTTGCGGCTGCGCAATCGGCGTTCCCGTCAAGCGGTAGATCTCAAGCGAACCATCAGCGCGCGGCAGCGACAGGGTGGCGGACATGCAGGCTCCTCCTTGGGTGTTGCTAGCCGATTAATTTAGATCGTTCCAAATTTCAAGAAATATTTTGTTGAGAAGGTGACGCTGCGGCGCGTTTCCAAGGTGTGCTTTGCAACGTCATTCTAACGCTGTGGATATCGATTTTGATCGCCTAATTCGACTATTTGTTATTTAATTCAATGAATTGCCTTGACCATTCTTTGTGGTGTTTTGGCTTTGGGCGCTGTTCGCCGGTCCGCAGCAGTGCTTTTTCAGAAATCGCCTTGACAAAATTGGAACGTTCCAATTATCTAAGGACAAGCGGTGAGGCAAGAAGAGCTCGCTGGGAGGAAAATGTGGGTAAGGAACGGGTGACAGTCATCGATATTGCGCATGCCGCCGGCGTGTCGAAGTCGACCGTGTCCCTGGTCCTTCAGGCCAGCCCGCTCGTCAACGAGGTGACCAGGGCCAAGGTCAATGCCGTCATTCGCGATCTCGGCTATGTCTACAATCGCGGTGCCGCCAACCTGCGCCAATCCAATTCCAAATCGAAGATCATCGGCATCGTCGTCAACGACCTGACCAACAGCTTCTTTGCCGAGCTTGCCGTCGGCGTCGATATGGTCGTGCAATCGGCCGGTTATGTACAGTTTCTCGCCAATACCGCCGAGAGTGTCGACCGTCAGCGCGAGGTCATCGCCTCGATGCGCGAGCACGGCATTTCCGGCCTGATCCTGTCGCCGGCCCGCGGCACGGATGCTGCCGACCTCAAGTCGCTGGTGGCGAGCGGCATTCCCGTCGTCAATGTCGTCCGGCAGGTTTCTGGTGCAAAAGTGTCGTCGCTGGTCTCGGATAATCATGCGGGCATGCGTGACGCGGTTCGCCATCTGGCCGGGCTTGGTCATCACCGCATCGCCTTTCTCGGCGGTTTTCCTGATACGGCTGTCTTCAACGAGCGGCTGCAGGGCTATCGCGACGCGCTGTCGGATATGGATCTGGCCATGCATGACGAACTGGTTGTCAGTTCGGCGCCATCGCGGGCAGGGGGTGTTGCCGCCATCGAGCGGGCGCTGATGTTGCGCGAGCGGCCGACGGCGGCAGTTTGCTTCAACGATGCGGTCGCCTTCGGTGTTTGCGACGGTTTGCGCGCCCATCGTCTCGATCCCGGCGAGGATTTTGCCGTGATCGGCTTTGACGACGTGATTGAGGCGCAGACGGCGGTGCCGGCGCTGACGACGATTTCGGTCGATCCGCAGGGCATGGGGCGCCGGGCGGCGCAGCTTCTTTTGAAACAGATCAATGCCGGACGGGCGGACGCCGAAGCGATCGTCAGTTCCGTGCGGCTGGTCGTGCGCCAAAGCTGTGGCGCCGCCATCGACAAGCGCGAAAGGCTATCGTTGTTATGACACGTTGGGGTTTGATCGGGGCAAGCACGATTGCTCATGAATGGGTGATCGACGCGATCCACGCGGTTGGCGGCGAGATCGTTTCGGTGATGAGCACCAGCGCCGAGCGCGGTGCCAAATATGCTGCGGATCACGGTATCGCCAAGTCGGTCACCAGCGTTGCGGAGCTTGTCGACGATCCCAACGTTCAGGCGGTCTATGTCTCCACCACCAATGAACTGCACCGCGACCAGGTGATCGCGGCGGCGAAGGCCGGAAAGCACATTCTCTGCGAAAAACCGCTGGCAACCTCGCTTGAGGATGCGCGCACCATGGTCAAGGCCGCCCGCGATGCCGGTGTCGTCATGGCAACCAATCATCATCTGCGTGGTGCTGCCACCCACCGGGCAATGCGCGATGCGATCGCAGCCGGCAAGATCGGTAAGCCGCTGGCGGCCCGTGTGTGCCATGCCGGCTATCTGCCGCCGCATCTGCAGGGCTGGCGCCTCGACAAGCCGGAAGCGGGCGGCGGGGTCATTCTCGATATCACCGTGCACGACACCGATACGCTGCGCTTCGTGCTTGGTGACGATCCCGTCGAGGCGGTTGCGCTCGGTCAATATGGCGGCATGGCAAAGGCCGGGCTTGAGGATGCGGCCATGGGCGTTCTGCGCTTCAAGTCGGGTTTGATTGCCCAGTTCCACGATGGTTTCACCACCAAATATGCGGTGACGGGCTTTGAGGTGCATGGCTCGGACGGATCGCTGATCGCGCGCAACTGCATGACGCAGAAGGCAATTGGCACCGTCACCCTGCGCAATGCCGATGGCGAGACGGAGCTGCCGCTCGACCACCGTAATCTCTACGAAAACACGCTGATCGCTTTTGACGACGCGATTGCCGGCAAGGGCAAGCCTCTTTGCGGTGCCGAGGACGGCATCTGGTCGCTGGCCACTGGGTTGGCGGTGATGAAATCAGCGCAGACCGGCGGCACCGTCGCGATTGAAACGGGACTTTGAGAGCATTTCCATGAGCAAGCATATCACCCCGGCTGAGGCAGCCTCCCTGATCCCCGATGGAGCGACCGTTTCGGTCTCGTCCTCGAGCGGGCTCGGCTGCCCGGACCTGATGCTGAAAGCCATCGGCGAGCGATTTGATGCCACCGGCCATCCGCGCGATCTAACGACGCTGCACCCGATTGCCGCCGGCGACATGAGCGGTATCAAGGGCGTTGATCACATCGCCAAGAAAGGCCTGCTGAAGAAGATCATCGGCGGTTCCTACCCTTCCGGCCCGTCCACATCCGAGCCGCCGCTGATCTGGCAGATGATCGGCAACAACGAGGTTGCTGCCTACAACATCCCGTCCGGCGTGCTGTTCGACATGCACCGCGAAGCCGCCGCCAAGCGTCCGGGCGTGCTGACCAAGATCGGCCTCGATACGTTCGTCGATCCGTCGCGTCAGGGCTGCGCGATGAATGCCGCGGCCGCGGCTGAGCCGGTCGTCAAGAAGATGGAATTCGAGGGCGAGGACTGGCTGTATTTCAAGGCGATCGTGCCGCAGGTGGCGATCATCCGGGCGACGACCGCCGACGAGCGCGGCAACCTGACCTATGAGCACGAAGGCGCTTATCTCGGCGGCCTCGACCAGGCGCTCGCCGCCCGCAACAATGGCGGCATCGTCATTGCGCAGGTCAAGCGCATCACCAAGTCGGGCTCGCTGAAGCCGCACGATGTGCGCGTGCCGGGCATGCTGGTCGATTATGTCATTGTCGATCCCGACCAGAAGCAGACGACGCTAACCGATTATGATCCGGCGATCTCAGGTGAAATCTTCCGGCCGCTCGACAGTTTCCGCGTGCCGGAATTCAACATCCAGAAGGTCATCGCTCGCCGTGTCGCGCAGGAATTGCAGGGTGGCTCTTGCGTCAATCTCGGCTTCGGCATCTCGGCCAACGTGCCGCGCATCCTGCTGGAAGAAGGTCTTCATGGCGCCGTCACCTGGGTGATCGAGCAGGGCGCTGTCGGAGGTGTGCCGTTGCTCGATTTTGCCTTCGGTTGCGCCTCGAATGCCGATGCTTTCATGCCGTCGCCCTACCAGTTCACCTATTTTCAGGGCGCCGGCTTCGATGCCTCGCTGCTGTCTTTCCTTGAGATCGATAAGTCCGGCTCGGTCAATGTCTCGAAACTCTCCTTCCGGCCGCATGTGACGGCAGGGGCGGGCGGATTCGTCGATATTACCGCGCGGGCAAAGAAGATCGTCTTTTCCGGTATGTTCAATGCCGGCGCAAAACTCTCGATGGCCGATAGCAAGCTGGTGATCGAGAAGGAGGGCAAGCTGAAGAAGCTGGTCAACGAAGTCGAGCACGTTACTTTCTCGGGCCGCCGTGCCGTCGAGCAGGGGCAGGACATCACCTATGTCACCGAGCGTTGCGTGATGAAGCTCACGGTCGATGGCATTGTGCTGACGGAGATCGCGCCGGGCGTCGATCTGCAGACGCAGATTCTCGATCAGTCAGAATTCCCGCTGATCGTTTCGGACACGCTGAAGATCATGGACGAGGCGCTGTTTCATGAAGCTCCGATCGGGCTGACGCTGCCGGAAAAGCCGATCCGGAAGCTGGAGGGGGCGGTGCATGTCTGACGAGCGAATCCGCATTGAGATCGACGGTGCGATTGCCATCCTGACCGTTGCACGGCCGGACAAGCTGAATGCCTTCGATATCGACATGCTGAAGGCACTTTCTGCTGCCTGCGATACGGTGGAAGCGGATGAGAATATCCGCGTCGTGATCCTGACGGGGGAGGGCAAGGCCTTTTCTGCCGGTGGCGATATCAAGGCGTGGGGGGCGATGAGCCCGAACGAATTCGGCCATCAATGGGTGCGTTTCGGTCACCGCGTGTTCGAGCGTCTTGCAACGCTGCGCATGCCGGTGATTGCTGCGATGAACGGCCACGCGCTTGGCGGCGGACTGGAGCTTGCGGCGGCAGCGGACATCCGTATCGCCGAATCCCAGATCAAGATCGGCCTGCCGGAAACGAGCCTCGGCATGGTGCCGGGCTGGTCGGGCACGCAGCGCCTGGTCAAGCGTTTTGGCGCGCAGGCTGTTCGGCGCATGGTCTTGGGCGGCGAGATGTTTACGGCGGATGAGGCGCGGTTGCTCGGGTTGGTCGATGCGGTGGCGGAGACTGGCACGGTGCTGGCGGTTGCCCGGGAATACGCGGAGCGGATCGCCAAGCGCGGCCCGGCCGCCCTCGAAATCTGCAAGCTGATGATCGCCTCGGCGAATGGCGAAGACAACGGTACGGCCGTCGAGGCGCTGGGATCAATCCTGGCCGCCAAGACCGGCGACATGAAGGAGGGCGTTGCGGCTTTTACCGGCAAGCGCCCCGCGGAATTCAAAGGAGAATGGTAATGACGGTTCTGGTGAAGCCCAAGGCGTTGACTGACGTAAAGGTGCGCGACTTCCAGATGCTGATCGACGGCAAATGGGGGAATGCGGCCGAAGGCAGGACGCTGGAGCGTGTGGCTCCCGGCCATGGCGTCCCCGTCAGCCGCTATCAGGCCGCAACCAAGGTCGATGCCGAGCGGGCGATCGCTGCCGCGCGCAAGGCTTTCGATGATGGCCCATGGCCACGCATGACGGCGTCGGAGCGTTCGCTGGTTCTGCTCAGGGCCGCCGACATGATCGCTTCGCGTGCCGATGAACTCGCCTATCTCGATTGTATCGAATCCGGCAAGCCGATCAGCCAGGCTAAGGGCGAACTCGGCGGTGCTGCCGATATCTGGCGTTATGCAGCAGCTCTTGCCCGCGACCTGCATGGCGAAAGCTATAATACGCTGGGTGATGGCACGCTTGGCGTCGTGTTGCGCGAAGCGATCGGCGTCGTCTCGATCATTACACCCTGGAATTTCCCGTTCCTGATCGTCAGCCAGAAGCTGCCTTTTGCGCTCGCTGCCGGTTGCACTGCGGTGGTCAAGCCCTCCGAACTTACATCCGGTTCGACGCTGGTTCTTGGCGAAATTCTGGAGGCGGCCGGTGTTCCAGTCGGCGTTGTCAACATCATCACCGGCACCGGTCCTGATGTCGGTGCAATCATGACCACCCATCCGGATGTGGACATGGTTTCGTTTACCGGCTCCACCGGCGTCGGCAAGCTGACGATGAGCAATGCGGCGCAGACCTTGAAAAAGGTGTCGCTCGAACTCGGCGGCAAGAACCCGCAGATCGTCTTTCCGGATGCCAATCTCGACGACTTCATCGATGCGGCGGTGTTCGGCGCCTATTTCAACGCCGGCGAGTGCTGCAATGCCGGTTCGCGGCTGATCGTCCACAAAGATATTGCGCAGGATGTCATCGCCCGCATCGCTGACATGTCGGCCAAGGTCAAGGTTGGCGATCCGCTCGATCCGGAAACCCAGGTTGGCGCAATCATCACGCCGCAGCATCTGGAAAAGATCGTTGGCTATGTCTCCGCCGCCTCCGGCAAAGGTGCGACGATCTCGCATGGTGGCGCGGCGCTCGATCTCGGCTCCGGCCAGTTCATGTCGCCGACCATTCTTTCGGCCGTCACGCCTGACATGGCTGTTGCCCGCGAAGAAGTGTTCGGACCGGTCCTGTCCGTGCTGACCTTCGAGACCACGGATGAGGCGATCCGCATTGCCAACTCCATCGATTACGGCCTGTCCGCTGGCGTCTGGAGCCGGGATTTCGATACTTGCCTGATCGTTGGCCGCAAGGTGCGGGCCGGCACGGTCTGGATGAACACCTTCATGGACGGCGCCTCCGAGCTTCCGTTCGGCGGTTACCGCCAGTCCGGCCTCGGCCGCGAACTCGGCCGTCATGCGGTGGAGGATTATACCGAGACGAAAACGCTCAACATGCATATCGGCGGCCGCACCGGCTGGTGGATGCCGCGTTAAGCATGGGTGAGATGGGGAGAAGGGAGGGCGTGATGAGACTGAATTTGAAGGATTTGGAGCAGGGCGCTAGCTCCTCCTCCATCATCGCTTATATAAATGCGATCGAATTCGGGGGCGCGTACCCCCCTCTGTCACTGCGTGACATCTCCCCCTCAAGGGGGGAGATCATTCTTTTTCCTTGTGATCACAGAAGTTGCGGTCAATCTCCCCCCTTGAGGGGGAGATGCCCGATAGGGCAGAGGGGGGTGAACTCCGCGCTCAGCAGTTTAACTGCTGCCTCACACCGCCGGAAAATTCACAGTCGGCTTGAGCAGAACCTGCATATCCGTCGTGTCCTTGCCGCCGATCCGCGCCAAGAGGACGTGGCCCATCTGTTCGCCGGTGTCGACCAGGTCCTCGTAGATCGTCTCGACCTTGGGCTGGATGTTGACGAGCAGTTTCGACGTTTGCTTGGCGACGATGTCGTATTCGAGACCGAGCGTCAGGCCGCGGTCGCTCATGCCGGTGATCGTTGCGAGCGCCGAGACTTCACCGCCGCAGGTGAAACCGTCGGGCGCATCCGGTTCTCCGGCGCGGCGGCTGATGAAGTCGCGGATGTGGTCGATCGGGCTGTCGAGATGGATCTCGTCGGGGATTTCGTAGGCGACGCCTGCCTCGCGGATGGCGGTCATGAAGCCGTGCAACAGGTGCTGGGAGAAGGTCATGCGCTTCGGCGGCAGGATGATCATCGGCTTGCGGCGGCCGTGCACGATCAGCCGCTTGGTCGCCTCGTAGGCGAAGGAAAAATTGTCGTAGTCGACATAGGGGTGAGGGGTGGAGAGCTCCGTTCTCCCATGACAAACGAACGGAAAATCGTTCTCGATCAGGAAGCGCACGCGCGGGTCGAACGGTTCGGTGCGCGAGAAGATCAGCCCGTCTGCCATGCTGTTGCGCACGATGTGGCGCACTGCGTCGAGATTGCTGTCATTCAGGAAATTCGGCGTGACGATGAGATGGTAGGGTGTGTCGGTGAGCGCCTTGGCAAGCCCCAGCATCAGCGACGTGCCGTAGCCGAGGATTTCCTCGTGCGGGTCCAGGAGCACGCTGATGACATTGGTGCGGCCGGTCTTCAGTCGCTGCGCCGCACGGTCGGGCAGGTAGCCGATCTGGCTTGCCACCTCGTGCACGCGCCGCCGGGTTTCGGCCGAAATCTGCGGCGCATTGCTGAGCGCGCGCGACACCGTCGTCACGGCAAACCCGGTCATATCGGCAATCGTGCGCAGGGTCGGTCTGACATGCCGAGCAGGGGCTTGGTCGGGCGTCATGGGTTTGGGAGTGTCTGCCAATGACATTCTTTCTGTACGCAATCACGAACCGCTTTGTAACGCGCAACAAACGGATGCGCAATGCATGCTGTGCAAACGTTATAAATGAGTTTTCCTTGATGCGATGTGCTGCGATGCAACATGAAAATTATGCTTATAAAACAGCAAATTCAATGTGTTCTGTTTCGAGCATCCAAAACACGCGCGACGGCTTGACTTGAGGGTGTTTATAACGTTTTAAATTAGCCAGCGGCGTGTGCCGCAGAATTATTGCTACCCCGTTTTGGGAATGGGACGGCACTCAACGGCGGGAGGAGATTCCGCCTCGATGACTTGCAACCGGGAGGATTACGATGCGCAAGTTTATGACGACGACGGCAATGGCAGCTTTGATGGTGGCGGGCTGCGGCCTGGCTGCCCATGCCGAGGATGTCAAGGAAGTTCAGATGCTGCATTGGTGGACGTCGGGTGGCGAAGCTGCTGCCTTGAACGTTCTGAAGGGTGATCTGGCAAAGGAAGGCTTTGCCTGGAAAGACGTGCCGGTCGCCGGCGGTGGCGGCGACGCTGCCATGACCGCGCTGAAGGCCATGGTTGCCGCAGGTACCTATCCGACAGCCTCGCAAATGCTTGGCTACACCGTGCTCGACTATGCACAGGCAGGCGTCATGGGCGATCTCACGGCAACCGCTGTCAAGGAAGGCTGGGACAAGTCGGTTCCGGCTGCCCTGCAGAAGTTCTCGGTCTATGATGGCAAATGGGTTGCTGCCCCGGTCAACGTTCACTCGGTGAATTGGCTGTGGATCAACAAGGCCGTGATGGACAAGATCGGCGGCACCGAGCCGAAGACCTTCGAAGACCTGGTTGCCCTGCTCGACAAGGCCAAGGCTGCCGGTGTTACCCCGCTCGCGCTGGGTGGCCAGAACTGGCAGGAAGCCACGATGTTCGACTCGATCGTACTCTCGACGGGCGGGCCTGAGTTCTACAAGAAGGCCTTCAACGATCTCGACGAGGAGTCGCTGAAGTCCGACACGATGAAGAAGTCGTTCGATAACCTCGCAACGATGATCAAATATGTCGATCCGAACTTCTCGGGCCGCGACTGGAACCTGGCAACCGCCATGGTCATCAAGGGCGATGCTCTCGTGCAGGTCATGGGTGATTGGGCCAAGGGCGAATTCGTCGCCGCCAAGAAGACCCCGAACACCGACTTCCTGTGCTACCGCTTCCCGGGCACTGACGGCAGCGTGATCTACAACTCCGACATGTTCGGCATGTTCAATGTTCCGGATAACCAGAAGGCTGCACAGGTTGCGCTTGCAACGGCGACGCTTTCGAAGAGCTTCCAGTCGGCGTTCAACGTCGTCAAGGGCTCGGTTCCTGCCCGTACCGACGTTCCGGACACGGATTTCGATGCTTGCGGCAAGAAGGGCATCGCTGACCTGAAGGCTGCCAATGACGGTGGCACGCTGTTTGGTTCGCTGGCCCAGGGTTACGGCGCCCCGCCGGCCATCGCCAACGCCTACAAGGACGTCGTGTCCAAGTTCGTGCATGGCCAGATCAAGACCTCCGACGAAGCCGTGACGGAACTCGTCAAGGCCATCGACGACGCACGTTGATCTCACTTTGAACAGGACCCTTCCCCGCGCAAGCGGGGGAGGTTTCCAGACACGATGACCGATGACGGCCCTGGGAGGGGACGACTATTATGAGCACTGTTGCTACCCCCGAAATTATCCTGACGCCAGAGCGTTCGACGCGGATCACGCTCCGCTCCCGCCTGCAGGACGCGCTGCCGAAGATCGTACTGGCGCCAAGCTTCGTCATCACGCTGGTCTTCGTCTACGGCTTCATTATCTGGACGGGTTACCTGTCCTTCACCAATTCCAAGACCTTTCCGTCCTATGACCTGACGGGCGCGCGCGCCTATCAGCGGCTCTGGCGCTGGACGTTCGAAAACGATCCGCCATCGAGCTGGTACACGTCGATTACCAATATGGGTATTTTCGGCTTTCTCTATATCGGCATCTGCCTGGCGCTCGGCCTGTTTCTGGCCATCCTGCTTGACCAGAAGATCCGGGGCGAAGGCCTGCTGCGCCCGATCTATCTTTACCCGATGGCGCTGTCCTTCATCGTCACCGGTGTTGCCTGGAAATGGTTCCTCGATCCGGGCCTGGGTCTCGAGCAGACGTTACATCAGTGGGGTTGGACCAGCTTCCATTTCGACTGGATCAAGAACAAGGATTTCGTCATCTACACCGTCGTCATTGCCGGTGTCTGGCAGGCCTCGGGCTTTGTCATGGCGATGTTTCTCGCCGGTCTGCGCGGTATCGACGGTGAGATCATGAAAGCAGCGCAGATCGATGGCGCAACCACCATCCAGCTTTATCGCCGTATCATCATTCCGTTGCTGCGCCCGGTCTTTCTCTCTGCCTTCATCGTACTCGCCCATATGGCGATCAAGTCCTACGATCTTGTGGTGGCGCTGACATCGGGCGGCCCCGGAGGCTCGGCCTGGCTGCCGTCCAACTTCATGTATGAATACACGTTCAAGCGGAACGAAATGGCCGTCGGCTCTGCCAGCGCGATCATCATGCTGATGACCATCTCGGCGATCATCGTTCCCTATCTCTATTCCGAACTCAGGGAGAAATCACGATGAGCGCGATCGTCTCCTCGGGTACGGCGGCACGCCGCAGCAATGGCGCACGGATGGTCAATCGCGTCTTCATCTATGGCCTGCTGGCGTTCTTCGCCATCGTCTATCTGATGCCGCTGTTCGTCATGCTGGTCACTTCTTTCAAGACGATGGAGGAGATCCAGAACGGCAATATGCTGTCGCTGCCGAGCTCACCGACATTTCAGCCTTGGGTCAAGGCCTGGGGCGAAACCTGCGTCGGTCTCACCTGCGCCGGGATCAAGGGGTACTTCTGGAACTCGCTGAAGATGGTCATTCCGGCCGTGCTGATCTCGACGATCCTCGGTGCCTTGAACGGCTACGTGCTGACCAAATGGCGGTTTCGCGGCCACACGCTGGTCTTTGGAATGATGCTGTTTGCCTGCTTCATTCCGTTTCAGTCGGTGCTTCTTCCGATGGCAACCATTCTCGGCAGTCTCGGCCGGTTTGGCACGACGTTGCAAAACGCCACCGGTTTCCGCTTTGGTTTCGGTAACCCGACCGTCAACCTTGTGCTGGTTCACGTCATTTATGGTCTCGGGTTCACGACGCTGTTCTTCCGCAATTTCTACGAGGCTTTCCCAACCGAGCTGGTGAAAGCGGCTCAGGTTGATGGTGCCGGTTTCTTCCAGATCTTCCGGCGGATCATGCTGCCGAATTCTCTGCCGATCATCGTCGTCACGGTGATCTACCAGTTCACCAATATCTGGAACGACTTTCTGTTCGCCTCGGCTTACGCCGGAACCGGCGAGTCCATGCCGATGACTGTGGCGCTCAACAACGTCGTCAACACCTCCACCGGCGTCGTCGAATACAACGTCAACATGGCAGCCGCGATGATCGCCGCCATGCCCACGCTTCTCGTTTACGTTCTCGCCGGCCGCTATTTCGTACGCGGGCTGATGGCGGGCGCGGTTAAAGGATAACACATGGCTTTCCTCGAAATATCCGGCCTCAAAAAGCGTTTCGGCTCTCTGGAAATCCTCAAGGGCATCGACCTTGAACTGGAGAAGGGCGGCTTCCTGGTGCTCGTCGGTCCGTCCGGCTGCGGCAAGTCTACGCTGCTCAACACTATCGCAGGTCTGGAATCCATCACCGAGGGCTCGATCCGTGTCGATGGCCGTGCCATCGACGATCTGCATCCGTCCAAGCGCGATATTGCCATGGTGTTCCAGAGCTATGCGCTCTATCCAAACATGACCGTGGCCGGAAACATCTCCTTCGGCATGGAAATGCGCGGCGTACCGGTCGAGGAACGCAAGAAGGCCATCGACAAGGTTGCCAAGGTTCTGCAGATCACCCATCTGCTCGACCGCAAGCCGAGCCAGCTTTCCGGCGGCCAGCGCCAGCGCGTCGCCATGGGCCGGGCGCTGGTGCGCGATCCGAAACTCTTTCTCTTCGACGAGCCACTGTCCAACCTGGATGCGAAGCTGCGCGTCGATATGCGTATCGAGATCAAGCGGTTGCATCAGGCGACCGGCACGTCGATCGTCTACGTCACCCATGACCAGATCGAGGCGATGACGCTGGCCACCAAGATCGCCGTCATGCGTGATGGTGAGGTGCAGCAGTTTGGAACGCCGGCCGAGATTTACAACAATCCGAAGAACCTGTTCGTTGCGGATTTCATGGGCTCACCGGCGATGAACCTTCTAACCGCGACGATCGAAGGTGGCGGTAATGACCTGCACGTGGCGCTGGTGCGGCCGGAAGCTCAGCCGTTGCGCGTGCCGGTGCCGCAGATGGGCGGCCTTGCCGCCTATTCTGGCAAGCAGGTGATCTTCGGCATTCGCCCGGAGGCACTGACCGATCCGGATGGGGCAGATCGCAATGCGAAGTCGCTGTTTGAAGGCGATTGCCTGATTGACGTCGTTGAACCGGCGGGTTCCGATACATTTGCGGTGACCAAGCTCGGCGGCAAGGAAGTGGTGGCGCGTCTGCGGGCCGATGCCCGTATCGCCCCCGGCCAGACGGCGCGGCTTGCCTTCAATCTGGACAAGGCGGTGTTCTTCGATCCGCAAAGCCAGCAGCGCATCGGCTGAGCCTTATCATGGTGAAGCAGCCCGATATCGTCATCATCGGCTCCGGCATTGGCGGAGCGACGGTTGCCTCCGCGCTGGCCGGTTCCGGCGCCCGCATCGCGATCCTCGAACGGGGTGAACGCCTTGCCGACACACCGGAGACGCGCAACTATCGTTCCATCTTCGTCGATGGCCACTTCCGGCCAAAGGAGATGTGGCGCGAACCGGACGGCACGGCGTTTAATCCGGGGAATTTCTATTTTGTCGGCGGTAATTCAAAGCTGTTCGGCGCGGTTTTGTTGCGCTATCGGGCCGAAGACTTTACCGAGATGCAGCATCTCGGCGGCATCTCGCCAGCCTGGCCGTTTCCCTACGAGGAGCTGGAGCCATGGTACGGCAAGGCGGAACGGCTGTTCGAGGTGCGCGGCGAGCTTGGACAGGATCCGACCGAGCCGGCCCACTCGACGCCCTATCCTTACGGTCCCGTGCCGGACGAGCCCGCCATTGCCCGCGCCCGCACCGAACTGAAGGCGCAGGGACTGCATCCGGCTACATTGCCGCTCGGGGTTGATATCGACGCCTGGCTGGCTGGCGGACGTACGCCGTGGGATGGCTTTCCCAACACCGGAAAGGGGAAAAAGGATGCCGAGAGCGCACCGCTCGCCGCAGCGCTGAAGGACCCGAATATCGAGCTGATCACTTCGGCTCATGTTGAGACACTTGAAGCTGGGCCGGGCGGCCGGATCCAGGCGATCCATTACACCCACAACGGTGAGAGGAAACGGCTGTCCCCCAAGCTGGTGATTTTGTCAGCGGGCGCGATCAATTCTGCAGCGATCCTGCTGCGCTCCGGCGACGGCGAGGGGCTCGCCAACCGTTCCGGTCAGGTCGGCCGCAACTTCATGAACCACAATTGCAGCGCCATGCTGGCCATCAACCCGTTCCGGCGCAATGACAGCGTTTACCAGAAAACGCTGATGCTGAACGACTATTACCTTACCGGTGGCCGGGATGGCCTGCCGCTTGGCAATGTCCAGCTGCTCGGCAAGATCAACGGAGACATTCTGAAGGCGAACGCACCGCGCTACGCCCCACGCTTCGCACTCGACTTCATGGCCGGCCACGCCATCGATTGGTACATGATGACGGAGGACCTGCCGAACCCCGAAAGCCGTATCATGGTCGATGGTAAAGGCATCATCATGCAATGGCGGCGTTCGAACATGGAGGCATTGGCCGGGCTTGAGACGAAGATGCGCGCGCATTTCAAGGCGGCAGGTTATCCGATCGTACTATCCCAACCTTTTGACAAGCGTACACCGTCGCACCAGTGCGGTACGGTGCGCATGGGTAACGACCCTGCTTCTGCGCCGCTCGACCCGTTCTGCCGGGCTTTCGATCATTCGAACCTTTACGTCGTCGATGGCGGCTGCCTGCCAACGTCGGCCGCCGTCAATCCGGCTTTGACCATCGCCGCACAAGCATTGCGCGTTGCCGATCACATCATCTCGAAGGAACTGGCGGCATGAGCGATCTCAAGCGCCCCGTTGCCATTGTCACCGGCGGCCGCCGCGGCATTGGGCTCGGCATCGCCAAGGCACTGGCGAAAGACGGGTTTGATATCGCCATCACCGGTATCGGCGATGCGGATCAGGTTTCAGGCGTGCTCGCAGACCTGGGCGTGCTTGGCGCCAAGGCAATCTTCCTGAAAGCGGATATTTCCGAACTTGCCGGTCACCAAGTGACGGTCGAGGCAGTTCTGGCGCAATTCGGCTCGGTCGATTGCCTCGTCAACAACGCCGGCATGGCATCGGTGTTACGCGGCGATTTCCTCGATCTTGCGCCTGAAAATTTCGACACGATCATCGGCACCAATCTGCGCGGCACGGTGTTTTTCACGCAAGCCGTCGTCAAGGCGATGCTGGCGACGCAGCCCAGAGGACCCCGCTCGGTTGTTAACATCACGTCTGTCTCGGCAACGATGAGTTCGCCCGAACGGCTGGATTACTGCATGAGCAAGGCAGGGCTGGCGGCCTTTTCGCAAGGGCTGGCGCTGCGTCTTGCCGATACCGGCATATCGGTGTTCGAGGTCCGGCCGGGCATCATTCGCTCGGACATGACCGCCGGGGTTTCCGGCAAATATGACGCGCTGATCGGCGGCGGGCTGGTGCCGATGAAGCGCTGGGGGGAAGCGGATGATATCGGCCGCATGGTTGCTGCACTGGCGACCGGCAGCTTCGGTTTTGCCACCGGTTCGGTTGTTAATGCTGACGGCGGGCTGTCGATCGGGCGGCTGTGAATCTTTACCTTCCCCTTGAGGGGGGAAGGTCGCGCGGACGCGCGGGTGGGGGTGATCTGTTGGGTGTCACAGGACGTCACCCCACCCCGGAGCTTTGCTCCGACCCTCCCCCTCAAGGGGAGGGTATAAATTTGAGGACAACGACATGACCTACGACTACATCATCACAGGTGCCGGACCGGCCGGTTGCGTGCTGGCCAATCGCCTGACCGAAGACGCCGACGTCAAGGTTCTGCTACTGGAGGCTGGCGGCAGCGACTGGAACCCGCTGTTCCATATGCCGGCCGGCTTTGCCAAGATGACCAAGGGTGTCGCCAGCTGGGGCTGGGAAACCGTGCCGCAGAAACATATGAAAAACCGGGTGCTGCGCTATACTCAGGCCAAGGTGATCGGCGGCGGCTCGTCGATCAACGCGCAGCTCTATACACGCGGCAATGCGGCTGATTATGATCTCTGGGCCAGCGAAGATGGCTGCACCGGTTGGGATTACCGCAACGTGCTTCCCTATTTCAAACGCTCGGAAGACAATCAGCGTTTCGCCGACGACTATCATTCCTATGGTGGGCCGCTTGGCGTCTCCATGCCGGTCTCGGGGCTGCCGATATGCGATGCCTATATCCGCGCCGGGCAGGAGCTTGGCATTCCCTACAATCACGATTTCAATGGCAAGCAGCAGGCGGGCGTCGGCTTCTATCAGCTGACCCAACGCAACCGCCGCCGGTCGTCGGCATCGCTTGCCTATCTCAATCCGATCAGGGATCGCAAGAACCTGACGGTGCGGCTCGGTGCGCGGGTGACGCGGATACTCCTGGAAGGAACCCGCGCTGTTGGCGTCGAGGTTGCGACCGCAAAGGGTTTGGAAACGATCCGGGCCGAGCGCGAGGTTCTGATCTCCTCCGGGGCGATCGGATCGCCGAAACTGCTGCAGCAATCGGGTATCGGTCCGGCCGATCATCTGCGCTCCGTTGGCGTCGATGTGAAACATGACCTGCCGGGTGTCGGCAGCAATCTTCAGGATCATCTCGACCTGTTCGTCATCTCCGAATGCACCGGCGACCATACCTATGATGGCGTGGCAAAACTCCACCGCACCGTCTGGGCCGGCCTGCAATATGTGCTGTTCCGCTCCGGCCCGGTCGCCTCGTCGCTGTTTGAAACCGGTGGTTTCTGGTATGCCGATCCGAATGCGCGCTCGCCCGATATCCAGTTCCACTTGGGGCTCGGTTCCGGCATCGAGGCTGGTGTCGAGAAGCTGAAAAATGCCGGTGTGACGCTGAACTCGGCCTACCTGCATCCGCGCTCGCGCGGCACTGTCCGGCTCTCGTCTTCCGATCCTGCAGCGGCACCCTTGATCGATCCGAACTACTGGAGCGATCCGCATGATCGCAAGATGTCGCTGGAAGGCTTGAAGATCGCCCGCGAAATCTTCCAGCAGCAGGCGCTGAAACCCTTTATCATGGCCGAGCGTCTGCCGGGGCCGAAGGTGATGACCGATGACGAGCTGTTCGAATATGGCTGCGCCAATGCCAAGACCGATCACCATCCGGTCGGGACCTGCAAGATGGGGACCGGTGCCGATGCCGTCGTCGGGCTTGATCTGAAGGTGCACGGACTGGAAGGCTTGCGAGTCTGCGACAGTTCCGTCATGCCGCGTGTTCCCTCTTGCAATACCAATGGTCCAACGATCATGATGGGCGAAAAGGGCTCGGACATCATTCGCGAGCGGCAGCCTTTGCCGGCCACCATCTTCAGCCATGAGCGCAACGACCAGCGGCCGCGGGCGCGCGCCGATATCCGATAGGAGCTTGCCATGATCCGCCATTGTGTCTTCATTCGCTTCCAGACAACCGTTTCAGATGCCGAGCGGCAGTCCATCCTGTCGGATATCGCCGCGCTGCAGCAGCTGGTGCCCGGCTATCTCACTTTCACCGCCGGTGCCAATGTCAGCCCCGAGGGCCTCGGCAAGGGCTTTAACAGCGGCTTCATCATCGATTTTGCCGATGGCGCGGCACGCGATGCCTATCTGGTTCACCCAGCGCATGAAAAGGCCGGCGGCCGGATCGTCGCGGCGACCGAAGGCGGTATCGACGGGGTCCTTGTCTATGACTTCGAGATTGCGGGCTGATTTTCGATGATCGCTGAACCGCGCGCCTTTCTGACAAGCCTGTTTGAGGCTGCCGTCGAAGCGGCTGATCCATTGGCGGCGATCCGCGCGCATCTGCCGGAAAAGCCGAAGGGCCGGACCATTGTTGTCGGCGCCGGTAAGGCGGCAAGCCAGATGGCAGCGGCGTTCGAAAGCCTGTGGGATGGCCCTCTGGAGGGCGCCGTGGTTGCGCGGCACGGCCCGATCGCCGCGTGCACACGCATTCGTGTGCTTCAGTCGGCACATCCGGTGCCGGATGAGGCCGGGCTTGCGGCGTCGGCAGAATTGCTGCGGCTGGTCGAAGGGCTGACGCCAGACGATCTGGTGCTGGCGCTGATTTCCGGTGGCGGCTCAGCGCTGTTGCCCGCTCCGCCGCAGGGCCTGACGCTCGCCGACGAGATTGCTGTCAACAAAGCGCTGCTTGCGTCCGGCGCGCCGATCTCGGCGATGAATGTGGTGCGCAAGCATGTTTCACGCATCAAGGGTGGGCGGCTGGCTTTTGCAGCCGCACCGGCGCGGGTCGTCAGCCTGATCGTCTCCGATGTTCCCGGCGACAATCCAGCCTTCGTTGCCTCCGGCCCGACTATCCCTGACACCTCCACGCCTGCTGATGCGCTCGCCATCGTCAACCGCTACGGGATGGCATTGCCTGAAGCCGTTCTGCGGCATCTGCGATCAGAACAAGCTGCAGCGCCAGATGCCCATCATCCGGCGTACGCCAATCAGCAATATCATGTCATCGCTTCAGCCAGCGTCTCGCTTGAGGCGGCTGCGGCAAAGGCACGGGCACTGGGTGTCGAGGCCGTCATCCTGTCAGATGCGATCGAGGGCGAAGCCCGCGATATCGGCCGGATGCATGCAGCAATTGCCAAGGAAACCGCACTGCGTAATCGGCCGTTCTCAAAGCCCGTGGTCATCCTTTCCGGCGGCGAAACCACAGTGACGATTTCGGGCGATGGTTATGGAAAGGGTGGCCGCAACAGCGAGTTTCTGCTTTCTTTCGCGCTCGATATCGACGGCGTTGATGGCATTCATGCGTTGGCTGCCGATACGGATGGTATCGACGGATCAGAGGACAATGCCGGTGCTTTTGCCGACAGTTCCACTGTAAGGCGCATGCGGGCGGCGGGTGCGGATCCGCGCAACCATCTCGCCCGCCACGACGCCTGGAGCGCCTTCAACGCCAGCGGCGATCTTTTTGTGCCCGGTCCGACCGGCACAAATGTCAACGATCTGCGGGCGATGCTTATCTTCTAGCGCATCGCGAATATCGTTCCCTCTGCCATCCGGCGTACGCTTGCCGCCCCTCCATCAGCACAAACTGTGGATAGCGCGTATATTACGCATATGGGCTGGAACAATCCGGGCAGGCAGGCGTTGGCTGCTTTCCAAGGATTGATATTGCAGTAATCGGTGGATGCCGTGAATTCAGCAATATTTGTCCTGTACGAACAATTATGGGGCTGGTTGATCAACAGAACTGTCCCATATGCCTGCGTCAGGCCAGCCTGCCGGAGAAGCCGCGCGGACCATGGGGCACACCAACGATTATCCCGGGACCGCAAAACGCACATGATGTACGAGAGTTTTGGAATGAGTTGCAAAATCCTGGTGGTCGAAGACGAGATTTTCGTTGCGACAGAAATTGAATATCTGGTTGCTGAACTCGGGCACAGCCCGATCGGCATCGCCGCGGACAAGGCGTCCGCATTCAATCTTGCTCCCTTTGCGGATATCGCCCTTGTCGATCTGAATCTTCGCGATGGACCGACGGGAACGGAAATCGGCCGCACACTTGCCGAACAGCATGGCGTGACGGTTCTCTTCATGACTGCCAACCCTTCTCAACTGGCCGATGGCGTTCCGGGAACTGTCGGAGTCATTTCCAAGCCGGTTGGTGAAGACGAACTTCGTCAGGTCGTCAGTTATGCTGTCGCCAAGCGCCATTCGCTTGCTGCCGACGTACCGCCGCGTTTGCGGGTCTTTCAGTAATCACTCTTGAGCGCGGCTTCATGGCCGCGCCGTCAGCTTGCTGCTGCGCAAGATCGAGGCTACGGGCACCGATACGCGGACACGCACTCCATCCTCTTCCCATTGACGCTGGAATTGCCCTCCGAGCTGCCCTTCGACACTGATCTTCATCAGCCGCGACCCGAACCCTTCCTGCTCGGGTTGGCGCAGTGCAACGGGGTTTCCACCTTCTTTCCATTCCAGGACATAGTTTTCCCTGTCATGACGGCCGGCAATGGTCAGATGGCCGGCGGCATGGGAAAATGCGCCGTATTTGGCCGAATTCGTTGCGAGCTCATGCAGCAGGAGCGCCAGCGGTGTCGCGGCGCTATCGCCGATAAGGGTATCGTCTCCCGCAAAAACGATGCGGTTGTCCATCTCCTCTAGGCCATAGGGTTCAAGCAGGCGCCGGGAGAGGCCGAAGATGCTGGTCTCCAGGTCCACTGGTCTGGAGGTCCTGCTGTGCGGGCGCACGAAATCATGGGCCCGGCCCATCGCTTCAATGCGTTTGCGCAGGAGATCGGCGAAGCTGCGGGATTCCGGTGCAGAGCGGGCGGAAAGACTGATGATGCCGCTCAGGACCGAGAATATGTTCTTGATCCGGTGGCTGAGTTCGTGGGCAACGATCTCGCGTTCGGCTTGAACCATCTTGGCATCGTGAACATCGGTGCAGGTTCCGTACCAGCGGGTGATTTTGCCCTTCTCGCCGCGTATCGGCAGCGCCCGGCCCAATACCCAGCGATAAACACCCGTGTGGTGGCGCAGCCGGTATTCGATCTGGTAGGCGTCGCCTGTTTTCAACGAATGCCGCCAGGCAGTCCATGCGCGCTCCTGATCTTCCTCGTGGAACATGCCGCTCCAGCCCTCGCCATCGGTCGATCCGGCCGGAACGCCGGTGAATTCATACCAGCGGGCATTGTAGTAATCATGGAAACCATCGGGCAAGGTCGACCAGACCATCTGCGGCATGGCGTCAGCGAGGGTGCGGAACCCTATTTCCGAGCGGGCATGGGCCTCGACCGCTTCCTTCTGCGCGGTAATATCAACGGATACACCAGGGAAGCGGATGCAGTGTCCGTTTTGATCGATCAACGGCTGCCCTTCGGCAAGAACCCATTTGATACTGCCATCCTCTTGAACGAGGCGGTATTCCTGGGAGAAACGGCTCCCCGTATCCATCGCGCTTTGCATGGCACTACCGACCGATTGAACGTCGTCGGGATGGATGGTTCTGATGAAAGCCGCGATGGCGGTGCCGTGACTGGCAACCTGCGGATCGACCCCGTAGAGCCGCGCGAATTTCTCGTCGGAATAGACAAGGTCTTGCGGAACATGCCAATCCCAGGTGCCGACGATGGCGGAGCTGCCCAATGCCAGCGAAAGCTGTTCGCGGCTTTGAGCAAGTTCTTGTTCGGCCATCACTCTCTTGGTGGTCTCGACGACAAGGGCAAGAACGGCAACAACGCTTCCGTCGTCATCAAGGATGGGGCTGTAATCGAGATCGAGCCAGACGCTTTCAGCGACGCCATTGCGATGGAAGGTGAAGTTCTGGTCTTCGTAGGAAATGCTTTCTCCCGCAAAGACCCTGTCGATAATAGCTGCGTTGAATTCTGCAACTTCCGGCCATGCAGACAGGACCGAAGCGCCGAAACATTCCGGGTGCCGCCCGCCGGCGATGGCGATATAACCATCATTGTAGAGCATGATGCCCTCGCGCCCGGCCAACAATGCCATCGGGATAGGCGAAGTGAGCATCATCCGGCTGAGGGCTGTCAGTGCATTGGGCCAGGCTTGCGCCGCACCAAGGCTCGTCGTTTGCCAATCCATTCGATTGAACCGGTCGAGCATTTCGCTGGCCGCAAGTTTGGCTGGAATCCGTGCCCCGGCGCGGGGAAATAAAGGCGACTGACTATCCATACGCTCTCAAATGCTATGACGGGCGGGCTCAACGAGAAGGCAGCATATAGAGAGGGACTGCCGGAAGTCATCCGGCGCAAAGTGATTTTCTTTCGCAGGCATTGTCAGTGACCGGCAAATATTTCGGTGCATAGAAGATGCAACCATATTCGCGAGCATTGATGGTTTTTGCAATTTCAGCTAGTGTTTCCGCCTATCGAACACGTGATATCGGTGCGATGCCGGAACCTTGGAAAAGACCATCCTTTCCGTTTTTGGAGTGTTTCCACGTGCCGAATTGACTGCTTTTATATGCGTCAGGCCTGACAGCAACGCACCAGCGTCAGAGGCTCGCCCTGCCATTTTTTACCGACCTGAAACCGGAACAAATTCGCAGGCTATCCGTTCCTGCCGTGGTGGAGGTAGCACATGTTCATTCGGTTGGGTTACGAAATAGGCATCAGATGCAGTCAACCGACCCCGATGATGACCTTTCTGTCTGTTGATCGTGCAAGACGGCACGATATCGTCAGCGAGCGCGGGCCAATGTCCGATCCAGTCGTCAAGATGGGAGAGGTGACCGATCCTTTCGGGAATGTCTGCATGCGGATGGTGGTGCCTGCTGGCGGCTTGCGCCTTACGTATGACGCCGTGATCAGGGATGGTGGCCGGCCCGACCCAGTGAACTGCAGCGCTCAGGCCGTGCCTGTTGAAAGACTGCCGCCCGAATGCCTGCCGTATCTTTCTGCCAGCCGCTATTGCGAAACCGACCGTTTTGGCGCGCTTGCGTGGCGTCTTTTCGGCGAAATCGAGCCGGGCTGGGGCCGCGTCCAGGCAATATGCGACTACGTGCATCAGCGCCTGACTTTCAGCTATGGGTATACGGCGACGTTGCGTACGGCGATGGAGGCGCACGAGGAAAGGGCAGGGGTGTGCCGCGACTATGCGCATCTTGCCGTCACGCTCTGCCGTTGCATGAATATGCCCGCACGCTACGTCAACGGTTACATGGGCGATATCGGCGTAACGGACGACCCGGCGCCGATGGATTTCAATGCTTGGTTTGAAGTGTTTCTGGATGATCGCTGGTACACGTTCGATGCACGCCATAACATCCCACGCATCGGCCGTATCGCCGTCGCCCGCGGCCGTGATGCTGCCGATATCCCGCTGATTCAGACATTCGGCAAGCATGAACTGACCACCTTCAAGGTCTGGACCTCCAAGGAAACGGACGGTGTTCTGACAAAACTGCATAGCCAGGCGGATGTCTCGCTTTTGACGCCGTGGTTCAGCGAGCGCTGGTCCCGGCTTGTCCAGCAGAGGGAGCTCGAGCGTGGGCATTGAGGACGCAATAGTATTTCACCGGATGGAGCCGAGGCCCGAGGTTGGTTTTTTCCCGTAGGGCATAAAATGCAGAAAATAATATCTATAAACTTGGTGTAAAATAGCCGAGAAAAGATGCAGGCGCCGCAGCCTGAGTGGCGGCAGAATATCTGCAACAACTCAAGTGGAGGACAGAATGCAAGGTTCCAAACCAGTTCTGCAGAAAAGTCCGGTGAGCTATGGCGTGCATTCGACGCCGCATTTTTCCTGGACGATTGCCGCGCAGGCCACCGCATTGGCCGCCGCTTTCCTGTTTGTCACAGCGATGGTCTGCGGCGCGATCTGAGTTTCGCGGACACGTATCAAGCCCCTGATCCCTCTGGATTCAGGGGCTTCTGTTTTCAGGATGCGCGGGAAAGATGCTCATGGACGGCAAGCCATGTACCATCCTGCTGTCTTTCGAAGACAATCGTCTCCCGTTCCTGGCTGGTGACGGCTTGCCCACCGAATTCCGCTTCTGTTTCGACGCTGTGGGTGAAGATTGCCACAGTACCGAGCAGCTGCAGATTGCGCTCGCTGGAGCGGCAAGACAAAACCTTGAAACCGTCACGCTCTTCCCACAGCGCCCATTCCGCTTCGTAAGCTGCGCGGTTTCTCAAAGGGCGATCAAGGTTATGGAAGATGAAGGTTGCGTCCTTCGAGAAAGCCGCGAAATATTTCTCCCGATCATGTCTTGAAAAGGCATCGATGAGGCTATCGGCGGCCGAAAGGGCCGTATTCTGTGCGTGTTCCATCCCTGATTTTCCTGCTTTTTATTGTATCTTCGGGCTGCTGATCAGCGTCGCGAGCGGCCGGTTCTGCCGTGCGACGATTTCCTTCAGCGCATCGAGAGTCATCGTCTCGTCCTTGACGAATTCGATGAACATCATGTTGAGATTGTTGAAGAACATCTGCCCGGCGCCAACAGCGTCGATGCCCGGCATGACGGCGCTGCGCAGCTGCAGTTTGCTGATCAGCGTCGAAACCTGGTCGCAGAGGCGGCCGTCGAGCTCCGTGTAGTGCCGGCTGAACGGGCTCTCGGGCTGCTGGATCGAGATCGCCATGGCGGTGCGCCACATTTCCTTGCTGAGATAGACCAGCGAGTGGTCATAATACTGGCCGATCAGTGCCGTCAGCGCTTCGCCGACGGTATCGGGTGGGCTGTCGACAATGGTCTTGCCGGCGGCGAGCACCTCCTCGACTTCCATCGAGACGGCGGCGACGAGGATATCGCCCTTGTTCTGATAATAATTGTAGAAAGTGCCGACGGAGACTTCCGCCCGCTCGGCAATGTCCTCGATGCGGGCGCTGTCATAACCGACCTCCCGGAAAAGTTCTGTGGCTGCTTGCAGGATGCGCCGGTTCCTGTCGGCTTTCTGTTTTGCACGAAGCCCCGTCATGCCGTCTTTTCCTTTTTTTGAATACCTTCAAAATTGACATTGACTTAAAAATTGAACTCATTCAATCTTTTTGTGAAGGCGCCGCAATGAGCGCTGTAAACCAGAGGGCAACGCGATGATCATTTCTGTGAATGGCGCTTTCGCGCGTCGATTTTTCTCCTCCGTAGCGGCGCTTTCGCTGGCTGCCGTTTCCACAGTCAGCGCTCCAGCGCCGGCTTTTGCGACCGAAGAACTGAATGCTTTGGTCTGGTGCGACCATACCGATCCGGCGCTGGTCGAGCCGTTCGAGAAGGCCAACGACGTCAAGGTCAACCTCAAGGACTACGAGGGAACGGGGGCCGCCCTTTCGATCCTCGAACAGTCGCAGCCGGGCGACTGGGATGTGCTTGTTATCGACGGGGTTGATGTTCAGCGCGCTGTCGGGCTTGATCTTCTGGCCGAAATCCCCGCCGACAAGCTGCCGACCGCCGACATCTTCCCGGAAGTGCGGATGGAAGCCAACAACATGAAGGACGGCAAGACCTACGCCGTCACCGAAAAGTTCGGCTACAACACGATCTCCTATGACAAGACAAAGGTCGATCCCAACGACATGAAGGATCTGTCGATCATCTGGTCGGACAAATACAAGGGCCGTATCGCGCTTTACGATTATTACCTGCCGATGGTTGGTCTTGTGGCGCTCGGCCTTGGCAAGAAGACCGCCGATCTCACGGATGCCGACATGCCAGCGATCTCGGAAAAGCTGTCAGAGATGAAAAAGGTATCAAAGCAGGTGAGCGACGTCGTGTCCTCGCAGACGGCGCTGGCGACCGGTGAAGTCGATATTCTCGTCGGCGGCGGCGAGTGGATCACCGCAGCACTCTCCGGCGAAAAGCCCAATCTCGACTGGACGGTTCCGGATCAGGGTGCGGTGCGCTGGGCGCAGTCGATCGGCGTCATGAAGGCCTCGAAGAAGCAGGAGCTGGCGCTGAAATTTGTGCAGTATATCGTCAGCCCCGAAGGTCAGGCGCGTCTTGCCACGTCTTCCTGCTATTGGGCGATGCCCGCCAACATGAAGGCCGGCGAGCACCTGACCGAAGCCCAGAAGGCGGCATTGCGATGGAACGATCAGGCCGAATACCTGAAGAAGACCCAGCTCTATCCGATTCCCAGCGCTGAACTGGATCAGAAGATGCAGGACGCCTGGACGGACATGATGCAGCAGTAGTTGCTGCCAAGCATTGCCCCTCACCCTAACCCTCTCCCCGCAGGCGGGGAGAGGGGACGATCGAATTTGCCGCTCACCACTTGTCCGTGGCGACAATGAGACGAGGTTCGGAACCGGCCGCCTCTTCCTTCGCCCCGTTTACGGGGAGAAGGTGGCCGAAGGCCGGATGAGGGGCTATTCCAAAACGGAGCTTTCACCATGTCCACCCTGACCCTCGAAGACACCGAACGCCGCAAGGCCTGGGGTTTCGTTGCTCCAGCACTTCTCTGGACGATCGCGTTCTTTGTCGTGCCGTTCCTGTTCATGGTGGCGATGAGTTTGTGGTCTCGCCAAAGCGGCCAGATTGTCCGGGCCTGGAACCTCGACAATTACATCGCTTTTTTCGCCAAGGATTCATTGTTCAAGGGGTTGATGAATTCGCTTGAAATCACTCTGATCGTCACCGTGATATCGGTGCTTCTGGCCTATCCGCTGGCCTGGATCATTGCCGAGCGGGTGCCGAAACGGTTTCAGCGGCTGGCGTTGATCATGGCGGTGCTGCCGTTCTGGACGTCCTATGTGGTGCGCTCCTATTCCTGGCTGCTGGTACTGTCGCGCAACGGGGTGATCAACCAGACGCTGATGACGCTCGGTCTTATCAGTGAGCCGCTGGAAATTGCCAGCAACCGGACCGCCACCGTCATCGGCTTCGTGCATTTCTTCGTCATGCTGCTGACGCTGACGATCTATGCCAACCTGATCCAGCTGTCGCCAAACTATCGCCGTGCCGCGGCCGATCTCGGAGCCAATGCCTTCCAGACCTTCTGGCATGTCGTCCTGCCGCTGACGCTGCCGGGTATCATGACCGGCGCCTTCCTGACCTTCGTGCTCTGCATCGGCGACTACGTGACGCCGCAGATTCTTGGCGGCAACAATGAGCTTGTCCTGCCGCAGATCATCATGCTGCAGCTGGGGCGGCGGGCGGACTTTCCGATGGCGGCGGCGCTGTCGATCATCCTGATGCTGGCGGTGACTGCCGCCTATGTGCTCTGCGCCCGCTGGCTGAAGATCGAGAGGGCATGAGATGCGCGAAACGCTGACAAAAACCGCTTCGATCGCCTATGCCGTCATCATCTACGGCTTCATTTTCTTGCCGGTCGTGGTGCTGGTGCTGTTCTCGTTCCAGGATGGCCGCCTGCCTGTGCCGCCATTCAACGGCTTTTCGTTGCAATGGTACGAGGCGGTATTCGTCGACCGCAAGCTGATGGCAGCGCTGACCAATTCGTTTCTGGTGGCAATCGTCTCCTCCATCATCGCCTGCCTGCTTGGCTTTCTCGCTGCCTATGCGCTTGCGCGTTACAGATTGCCGGGTTCGGCCTTGCAGCGCGGATTGCTGATCGCGCCGATGACGGTCAGCTACCTGATCATCGCGCTCGGGCTTCTGACCGTGCTCAATACGTTCGGCATCAAGCTGTCGCTCTGGACTGTCGGCATCGGCCATGTGGTGATCAACCTGCCGCTCTGCTTCGCCATCATCTATTCGTCGATGGGCGATCACCACATCAATATCGAGCGGGCCGCCCGCGATCTTGGTGCCAATGATTTCAAGGTGATGGTGCTAGTCACCGCGCCGATGCTGTTGCCGTCGCTGCTGGCGGCTTTCTTCCTGTCGGTCACCTTCAGCTGGGATGAATTCATCATCGCGTTCCTGTTGTCACGCTTCGACGTGACGCTGCCGGTCGAGATCTGGAGCCTTTTGCGCTCCGGGCTCAATCCGAAAACCAATGCCATCGGCTCGCTTGTCTTCCTCGTTTCCGTCGCGGTGCTGGCGGTTCTGGAACTGACCCTGTTCGGAAGGACAAAAAAATCATGACCGCTCCAGTTTCTGTTCACGGTGCCACCAAGACTTTTGGGGCATTCACCGCGCTCAACGATGTCTCGCTCGATATCAAGGCCGGTGAGTTCATCGTGCTGCTCGGGCCGTCCGGCTGCGGCAAGACCACGCTGCTCTCCATTCTCGGCGGGTTCCAGTCGCCGACCAAGGGCCGTGTTATGATCGGCGGCAAGGACATGACCAGCGTGCCGCCGGCCAAGCGGCCGACGACGACGATGTTTCAGGACTACGCCCTGTTTCCGCATATGAAGCTTCGCGACAATGTCGGCTTTGGTCTCAGGATGCGCGGCATGACGAAGACGGAGCGGGACGAGAAGGCGCTCGGTTTCCTCGATCTCGTCGGGCTGAAATCCTCTGCCGACAAGAAGCCGCATGAGCTCTCCGGCGGCCAGCGCCAGCGCGTTGCCCTTGCCCGGGCGCTTGCGGTCGATCCCGATGTGCTCCTACTCGATGAACCGCTGGGCGCGCTCGATCTCAAGCTGCGCCGACAGATGCAGGACGAGCTCAAGGCCATCCAGAAGCGGGTCGGCACAACGTTTGTCCACGTAACACATGATCAGGAGGAAGCGATGGCGATCGCCGACCGGATCGTCGTGATGAACCAGGGCCGGATCGAGGATTTCGGTCCTCCCGCCGATATCTACATGCGGCCGCGTTCGCTGTTCTCTGCCGGTTTCATGGGCGAAGTGAATTTCATTCCGGGGACGGTCAATGCGGTGGATCCGGCCGCTGCCGTCGTCGAAACCCCGCTTGGCAACGTTACTCTGCCGATCGCAAGCTTTACCGTTTCCGCGCCCACTGCCGGGCAGGCGGTGACACTCTGCGTCCGGCCGGAGCACTTTCGCCGGGCAGGGGAAGCCGAAGGCGCTGTTGCGCCGCTGGGGCAAGCCGAGGTGACCGGCAGCGCCTTTTTCGGCACACATTACCGTTGCCACCTGAAGCCGGCCGGGGCGCCTGATCTGTCGATCGTGGCGCATATGCCGCAATCGGCAGCGGTTTTGGACGGCCAGATCGTCCCCCTTGCCGCCAGTCTCGCGGACATCGTAGCCTTGCCTTCGGGCGTTTAACTCTCCCCACGAGGGGAGGGAGTTCATCGAGGCCGGAGCCCTCGCTCAGGCAGGTTTGAAACGGATTTTGGCATGCAACGCATTTTCGCGGAGAAATGGTATCAGGTGAAACGTCTCGATGATGATGTCACCGCTATTTCCGAGCCGTTCATCCAGGAATTCTACCGCTGCAACATCTGGCATATACGCGGCCGGGATCGGGACATGCTGGTCGATAGCGGCATGGGCGTCGTATCTTTGAGGGAATATGTGCCGCTGGTCACCGAGCGGGACCTGATCGCCGTCGCCAGCCATACGCATTTCGACCATATCGGCTGCCATCATGAATTCGAATGCCGCGCCGTGCATTCGGCCGAAGCCGATCTGCTTGCCAATCCAACGCGGCAAAATACGCTCGCCGATCCCTATGTCACTGACGAGATTTTCGATGCTCTGCCGCCGGAGCCCTATTGCTCGAAATGTTATGCGGTGAAGAAGGCCCCGGCCACGTGCATTCTTGAAGACGGCGACGTGATTGATCTGGGCAACCGGGTCTTCGAAGTCATCCATACGCCGGGTCACTCTCCTGGGGGTATTGCGCTTTACGAGAAGGCGACCGAAATTCTGTTCTCCGGCGATATCCTCTATGACGGTCCGTTGATCGAGGATACCTATCATTCCAACGCCGGTGACTATCTTGCCTCGATGGAGCGCCTGTTGAAGATTCCCGCCCGCATCGTGCATGGCGGTCATTTTCCGAGCTTCGGCGGGGAACGCTACCGCCAATTGATCACCGATTGGCTGAACGAAAAACAGAAGACGATCTGACGGGAAGGAAAAAGCATGTTCGATAAACGCAAATTCTACATCAACGGTGAATGGGTTGCGCCGGTGGTTGCCAACGATCTAGAGGTTCTGAACCCGGCAACGGAAAAGCCGATCGCGGTGATTTCCATGGGATCCGCCGGCGATATCGACCGCGCTGTTGCCGCCGCCAAGAAGGCCTTTGCCACCTACAGCCGCACCAGCACCGAAGAACGCCTGGCGCTGTTGGAAAAGCTGCTTTCGATCTACAAGCGCCGCTATGAGGAAATGGCGCAGACGATCACCATGGAACTCGGTGCGCCGATCACAATGAGCACCGAGCAGCAGGCTGATGTCGGCGTTGGCCATCTTCAGGGATTTATCGATGCGCTGAAGCGCCTGCATATGCGCGAAGTTCTGCCGAATGGAGACGTCATGCTGCGCGAGCCGATCGGTGTTTGCGGCCTGATCACGCCGTGGAACTGGCCGATCAACCAGATCGCGCTCAAGGTCGTCCCAGCCTTGGCGACGGGTTCGACCTGCGTGTTGAAGCCCTCCGAATTCACGCCGCTGAACGCGCTGCTTTATGCCGAAATGGTGCATGAAGCGGGCTTTCCGGCAGGCACGTTCAATCTGGTCAATGGTGATGGCCTCAACGTTGGTGCTGCTCTCTCCAAGCACAAGGATGTCGACATGATGTCCTTCACCGGCTCGACCCGCGCTGGCATCGCCGTCAGCAAGGATGCGGCCGAAACCGTCAAGCGCGTGACGCTGGAGCTGGGTGGAAAGTCGCCGAACATCGTCTTCGAAGATGCCGACCTTGAAGATCGCGTTGCCGGTAGCGTGTTGGAATGCTTCAATAATTCCGGCCAGTCCTGCGATGCGCCGACGCGTCTTCTGGTGCAGAAGTCGGTTTATGACAAGGCCGTCGAGATCGCGACGCGCGTCGGCAAGGAAGCCAGAGTTGGCAACCCGACCGAAGAAGGCAGCCATATCGGTCCGCTGGTCAGCGATGTGCAGTTCGGCCGCGTTCAAGCCCTGATCGAAGCCGGTATCGCCGATGGCGCACGCCTGCTTGTTGGCGGCGCTGGCAAGCCGGAAGGTTTTGAAACCGGCTATTACGTCAAGCCGACTATCTTTGCCGATGTCAACAACACCATGCGCATCGCCCGTGAAGAAGTGTTTGGCCCGGTACTGGCGATCATGCCGTTCGAGACCGAGGAAGAGGCGATCGAGATCGCCAACGACACCAACTACGGCCTCGCAGCCTATGTCCAGACCGGCGATCCGAAGCGCGCCGAGCGTGTGGCCTCGCGCCTGCGGGCCGGCATGGTGCATATCAACGGTGGACCGCATCGATATGGCAGCCCGTTCGGCGGCTACAAGCAATCCGGCAACGGCCGCGAAGGCGGCATGTTCGGCCTTGAGGATTTCCTCGAGGTGAAGACTGTGCATCGGCCGGACGCAGCCTGAGATCGGCCAATCTGACTTAAACCAATGCCCGCAGGCGAAGAAGCGTCTGCGGGCATTGGTTTGCCGTTTCTCAGCGTTCAATAGACAGAAGTCGCGGTTTTCCAGCGAATCGTTCTGATACCTTCTATGCGTTACCGCGCGGCATCCAAGGTGCTGCACCCTTTCGTATTGGACAGCATTCGTGACAGACGCCGCGCTTCCCTCCTCCTCATCTGCTTCATCATCTGCCAATCGGCTTGCGCTGATAGCGCTGCTCATCGGCGGCGCTGCGATTGGCGGGTCGCCGATCTTTGTGCGGCTCTCGGAAGTCGGGCCAATGGCGACGGCATTCTGGCGCGTGGCGCTGGCGTTGCTGCCATTGCTGATCTGGTCGAGGACGACGGGAAAGACGGTTACCGATTCCAAGCCTGCCGGATTCGCGGATTACGCGCTGTTGGTGCTTCCGGGCATCTTCCTGGCGGTGGATCTCGCTGCCTGGCATCTGGCTTTGCATATGACCTCGGTTGCCAATGCGACGCTGCTTGCCAATCTGGCGCCGATCTTCGTGACGCTCGGCTCGTGGCTTTTGTTTCGCTCGCATGTCAGCGGCGTGTTCATTGCAGGCCTCGCAACAGCGCTTGCGGGTGTTGTGATTCTCAAGGGCGGGCCGATGGCGCTGGGCGACGGCCAGCTGGCGGGTGACGCGACCGCGGCATTGGCTGCGGTGTTCTATGCCGGGTACATCCTGTCGATCGGCCGGTTGCGCAGCCGGTTTTCCACCAATCGGATCATGATCTGGAGCACGGGATCGGCTGCCGTCTGCATGTTTCCGATCGCCTTCTTTTTCGAGGCGAGCTTCATGCCGACAGCCCTGTTCGGCTGGGCGATCCTGATCGGCCTCGCCTTCATCAGCCATGCCGGCGGGCAGGGGCTGATCATCTATGCGCTCGCCTTCCTACCGCCGGCGTTTTCATCGCTGACGCTGCTTTTGCAGCCAGTCGTAGCTGCAATCCTCGCGTGGCTGTTGCTCAACGAACCGGTCGGGATGATGCAGGCGATCGGCGGGCTGATCGTTCTCGCTGGTATCCTGATCGCCCGCCGAGGCTGACCGAGTTCCCGGTCAGATGCCCGGCAGGTTGAAGGTCGACAGCCGCTCTTCGAGCTTCAGGATTGTCTCGACGTCGGCATTGGCAAAGGCAAAGCGCAGGTAGCCTTCCTGACCCTCGCCGAAATAATCGCCGGGCAGGCAGACGATGCCGGCAATTTTCGCCAGCTTTTCCGCGACGAATTCCGAGCGGATATCCGGGTAGGGGTGGCGGATATAGGCGAAATAGGCTCCGATCGCCTGCAGCTTCCAGCCCTTGAGCTTGCCCATGACCTGCTTCAGCGCTTCGGCACGGTTGGCGATTTCGGCGCGGTTGCCGGCTCTCCATGCGTCCAGCGCCGGAATGGCTGTGGCAACGGCAGCTTGCGCCGAGCGCGGTGCGCAGATCTGCAGGTTATCCATGATCTTGGCGACCTGTTCGACGACGGCGGGGCCTGCCGTGATGGCGCCAAGCCGATGGCCGGGAATGCAGAATGATTTGGAGAAGCTGTAGAGGCAGACGAGGCTATCCTGCCAGCGGTCGATGGTCAAAAGGTCGTGCGGCGCGCCGCTGCCATCTGGCAGGAAGTCCCGGTAGGTTTCGTCCAGAATGAGCCACGTGCCGTTGGCGCGGCAAAGATCGAAGATCTGCCGCAGCAGGGCAGGCGGATAAACCGAGCCGGTCGGATTGTTGGGCGTGACCAGAGCCAGGGCACGGATGCCGGGTTTCAGCGCCGCAGCGATGGCTTCGATATCGGGCAGAAAACCGTTGCCGGCGTCGCAAGGCACCAGTTCGACGCCGATGCCGAGCATCGCCAGCGTCGTCTGCTGGTTGAAATAGAAGGGGTTGGTCATCAGGATCGTGTCGCCCGCACCGGCAACCGCCATTGCTGTGCAGATGAAGGCCTGGTTGCAGCCGGAGGTGACATGGATATTGTCGTCACTGACGGACGCGCCGTAGAGACCGGACACATGCGCCGCATAGGCGGTGCGCAGCACCTGCTCGCCCTCGATGGCGCCGTATCCGGTGAACGCTGCCGAAGCCGCGGTTTCGCTCAGCCATTTCAGCATGTCGGGATGCGGCGGATAGCCGGGAACAGCCTGGCTGAGATCGATCAGCGGTCCACGTGAACCGTCATAGGCCTTGGCCCAGGCAAGCACGGAAGGCACCGGCGGCGGCGAAAGCTTGGCGATGAGCGGATTGAAATGCGGCATCGGATTATCCTGTGGTTCTAAGACTTGGCTCGGCGTTTCGGCGTTGGCTCCGGACGTCTGGTGCGAGCCGGAGAGGATATGGGCTGAAAACCGTCCTTGGCGGGTAGGCGTTCCGGCGCGCTGACCTTGGAGGTGCGGGCGCGAATAATGGTGCGTGCCGAGGTCTGTAGCTCCGGCATGGGGTCGTTTTCAAGGGCTGAAAACAGCCAGTCGATAAAGACCTTGACGATCGGGGCTGCGCGGATCTCGTTGCGGCAGGCGACATAGAAGGCATCATTGGCAGGCACGGTGAGGTCGAAAGGCGCGATCAGTTCGCCCTTGGCAATCAGGCTGCCGGCGGTGATGGTATCGCCGAGCGCCACACCCTGATTGTGCAGGGCTGCCTCCGTCGAAAGCCGGGCATCGCTCATGAAATGCTGGCGGCTTCGCTTGATGTCGAGGCCATCGGCGGCGGCAAGCCACGTCTTCCACTCGCGCCCGTCGTCGCCATGCAGGATGACATGGTCGCGCAGATCGCGCAGCGAGCGCAACGGCCGCATGTTGAGCAGGGTCGGGCTAACCACCGGAAACAGTTCCAGCTGGCTCCACAACCGCGCCCAGCAATCCGGCCAGTTGCCGTCGCCATAGAGCAGGCAAAGATCGACGTCGCTGGAAAACAGGTTGGCCGCGTCGTTGGAAGCGATCAGCGTCAATTGCACGTCGGGAAACTGCTCGGTGAACTGATGCAGGCGGGGGATCATCCAGAACGACAGAAGCGCCGGTACGCAGACGATGCGCAACTCGCCGCTGGTGGTCGGCCGCGTCATGGCCGCGGTGGCCGCTGCAATGCCTTCGAAGGCATGGGTGACGGCAGGGAGCAGAAGCGCACCCTGCGATGTCAATTTCAGCCGCTTGCCGCCACGCTCAAACAAAGCAGCGTTGAACGACAGTTCCAGCGCTCTTATCTGATGGCTGATCGCACCATGCGTGACGTTGAGTTCGCGGGCCGCGGCCGAAACGGACCCACGCCTGGCGGTCGCCTCGAAGGCGCGCAACGGGTTCAGCGGGGGCAGGCGGCTGGACAATTCTAGGCTCCGGCGTGTGCAAAACGATGTTAGTTTTTCTCACATCAAACGCTATAACAATGTCAATTGATTTTCCAATCAATTTGTTTCCTAATACGATCAACAAAGGCAAAAGCCTGGGGAACATGCATCCGGTACCACCTCTGGCAAACAGTGGCGGTTTCCTGGGGTTGGCGGGAAGAGCAAGTCATTTTACGCTCGATAACCGTCTCAAATCGCACGTTTTCCAGGCCCAACATAAGGTCAAGCGGATATGGCGTGGGATGACAGCAAGCTCAACGAGCTGAAGGCGAAGTACGGCGAAGCCCATGGCGGCGAGATGTTCGACCCGACCTTCCGCAAGGTTGCCGACAAGATCTTCTCCAAGAACGGCACGCGCCTTGCGCCTTATTCAGGCATTCCGACGTTCCTGATGGCGCCTTATGTGCCTGTCGATGCCAACGAACCCGATTTTGGTAACCTGCAGGTCGCCATCGTCGGCGTGCCGATGGATCTGGGTGTGACCAACCGTCCGGGCTCGCGTTTCGGGCCGCGCGCCATGCGCACCATCGAGCGAATCGGTCCTTATAATCACGTGCTTGGCTGCGCTCCGGTGCATGATCTGCGCGTGGCCGATATCGGTGACGTGCCGTTCCAGAGCCGCTACCGGCTGGAACTCAGCCATGACGATATCGAAAAGCGCATCAACCAGATCGTCGATGCGGGCGTTGTGCCGCTTTCCGTCGGCGGCGATCATTCGATCAGCCATCCGATCCTGAAGGCCGTCGGCAAGAACCGCCCGGTCGGTATGATCCATATCGATGCCCATTGCGACACCGGCGGCGCCTACGATCTCACCAAGTTCCATCACGGTGGCCCGTTCCGCAACGCGGTGCTGGATGGTGTTCTCGATCCGACCCGGACCATCCAGATCGGTATCCGCGGTTCCTCGGAATATCTCTGGGAGTTCTCCTACGAGTCCGGCATGACTGTCATCCATGCGGAAGAAGTGACCGGCATGGGCATGCCTGCGATCATCGAGAAGGCGAAGAAAATTGTCGGCGATGGCCCGACCTATCTGTCCTTCGACATCGACAGCGTCGATCCGAGCTTTGCACCGGGCACGGGCACGCCTGAGATCGGCGGCCTCACCACCCGCGAAGTGCTGGAACTGATCCGCGGCCTGAAGGGGCTGAACCTGGTCGGCGGCGATGTCGTCGAGGTCGCGCCGCAATACGATTCGACAACGAATACCGCCCACGTCGGCTCGCAGGTCCTGTTCGAGATCCTCAGCCTCATGGTGTTCAGTCCGTTCGTCAACGGCAAGCGGGACTAAGTTTCCCTACGCCGGCGGCGCCTCACACGGGCTGCCGGCTACCTCCTCCTTGCAGGTCGGGAGAGGGTGAGGGATAAGCAACCGCATACGCAGGCGTGCCTAATCAAACAAAATTCAACAAGGGGAATGAAAATGGCCAAACTCTCGACTTTTAAATCCGGTCTTACCGCCGCGCTGATGCTGAGCGGCGCCGTTCTCGGTTTCGCATCGGTTGCCCATGCCGATGCCATCGACGATATCACCAAGGCTGGTGTGCTGAATGTCGGCGTGTTCGCCGATTTCCCGCCCTTTTCCTCGGCCAGCGCCGACATGAGCCTCAAGGGCTATGACATCGACGTCGCGCAGTACATTGCCGACGCCCTCAAAGTGAAGCTGGTTCCGGTTCCGGTCACCGGCCAGAACCGCATTCCGTATCTCACCGAAAAGCGTGTCGATATGCTGGTGAGCGTTGGCTTCAGCAAGGAGCGCGCCGAGGTCATCGATTTCGCAGCCGCCTATGCGCCGTACTACATCGCTGTGATCGGCCCGGCCGCCATGGATGTGAAGGGCAAGGAAGACCTCGCCGGCAAGAGCATCGCCGTCAACCGCGGCACGCTGGAAGACACCTCGCTGACGGAAGCTGCCCCCAAGGACGCCGATATCAAGCGTTTCGACAACTACAACTCGGTCATCCAGGCCTTCATTTCCGGTCAGACCGAACTGATGGTCGTCGGCAATGACGTTGGTGCCCAGGTTCTGGCCCGTCAGGAAGCCTTGAAGCCGGAGCAGAAGTTCCAGCTCCTGACCTCGCCGTCGCATCTGGCGCTGAACAAGGGCGAAGATCGCCTGAAGGCAGCGATCAACGATGCCGTTGCCAAGATGCTGGCCGATGGCAAGCTGAATGCAAGCTCGGAAGCGTGGCTGAAAGTCCCGCTCAATCCTGAAAACCTGAAGGATTGATCGTTTGGGCTATGTGCTCGATTTTGGCTGGTTGAGCGATGCGGTCTCCCTGATCGCCAGCGGAGCAGCCATGACGATGTTCCTGATCGCGGTGTCGGCTGTTGCCGGCATCGTGCTCAGCGTTCTCGGTGCCGCCGGACGGCGCAGCCGCCACGCGTGGCTGCGCCGCGCCATTGCCGGCTATGTCGAGCTCATCCGCAACACGCCGTTTCTGGTGCAACTGTTCTTCATCTATTTCGGGCTGCCCAGCCTTGGCATTCGCCTTGATCCCGTCGTCGCCGCCATTCTGGCGATGACCCTGAACATGACGGCCTATACGACCGAAATCGTCGGGGCCGGTCTCGATGCCGTGCCGAAGGGGCAGAAAGAGGCAGCGCTTGCCCTTGGCCTGCGGCCACGTCAGGTGTTCATCAAGATCGTCCTGCCGCAGGCCTTGAAGGTAATCTTTCCGGCGCTGACCAGCCAGATCGTCATCATGATGCTGGAATCGGCCGTCGTCTCACAGATCGCCGTGCGCGAACTGACCTATGAGGCCGACCTCCTGCAGGCCCGGACGTTCCGCGCCTTCGAGACCTATTTTATTGTCACGCTGGTCTATCTTGCCTTGAGCATCGGCCTGCGCCGCCTGCTGGTGGCCAGCGGCAACCGTTTCCTCTCCGGAGGCGTGTCGTGATCGAATTCACGCTTTGGGATATCGTCCGTAATCTGCTGTTGGCGGCGCGTTGGACAATTCTTCTGTCTGCTGTCGCCTTTGCCGGTGGCACCATCGTCGGCCTCGTCATCCTGTTCATGCGCATTTCCAAGCGCCGTGCAGTTCAGCGCTTCGCCGAATATTACATCGGACTGTTTCAGGGCACGCCGCTTCTGATGCAGCTGTTCCTGCTGTTCTTCGGCCTGCCGCTGCTCGGTCTGCGCATCGAGCCCTGGACCGCCGCGGTACTCGGACTGACGTTCTGCTCCAGCGCCTTTCTGGCGGAAATCTGGCGCGGTGGCGTCCAGGCGGTGCCCGTTGGGCAATGGGATGCCGGTAGCAGCCTCGGACTGCATTATCTAAAGCAGTTACGCCTGATTATCCTGCCGCAAGCCTTTGCGATGACACGGGCGCCGACCGTCGGGTTTCTGGTTCAGCTGATCAAGAGCACCGCGCTGACGTCGATCATCGGTTTCGAGGAACTGGTCAGAACCTCGAACGCGATCAACAATGCCACCTTTGAACCCTTCAAGGTTTATGGTTTTGTGGCGCTGATCTATTTCGCCTTGTGTTTCCCGCTGACGCGATACGCAAAAATGCTGGAGCTTCGCGCTCTAAAACACTGATCAAACCATGGTCCGGGGCTTGCAAGCCGGAACAAAAATTGGGAACAGACCGGAAGCTTTTTAAAAAAGGCGGCCGGCATAAAACAGGAGAACGATGATGACTGAATTTCTGAAACAGACGATCGGCCGCCGTGCCGTGTTGGGCGCTGGCCTTGCCGGTGCATCGATGCTGGCCATGCCGTCGATCCTGCGCGCGCAGGAAAAGTCGCTGAAGGTCGGCGTCTACGGCGGTTACTTCAAGGATTCGTTCGACAAGAACATTTTCCCGGACTTCACCAAGGCGACCGGTATCGCCATCGAAGCCATTGCCGAGCCGACCGGCGAAGCCTGGCTGGTTCAGCTCGATCAGGCTGCCAAGGCAGGCCAGGCTCCGGCCGACGTCTCGATGATGTCGCAGGTTGCAATGCTCAAGGGCCAGGCGACCGACCTCTGGGCGCCGCTCGATATGTCCAAGATCCCGAACGGCTCGAACCTGATCGACCGTTTCGTCAACAAATATCCTGACGGCCGCGTTGCCGGTATCGGTGCCGTCTCCTGGTACATCACGCTCGTCACCAACACCGACGTCTTCAAGGAAGCTCCGACCTCTTGGGAAGCATTCTGGGATCCGGCAAATGCCGACAAGCTCGGCCTGTTGGCACTGGTTTCCAATTCCTTCCTGCTCGAAGTGACGGCAAAGACCTACTTCGGCGGCACCAATGCGCTGGATACGGAAGAAGGCGTCCAGAAGGCTTTCGACAAGCTGGCCGAAGTCAAGCCGAACGTCCGCCTGTGGTATCGCGACGAAGCCCAGTTCGAACAGGCGCTGAAGTCGGGCGAAATCCCGATGGGCCAGTATTATCATGACGTCACCGGCCTTGCCGCTGCCGATGGCAATCCTGTCCGCTCGACCTTCCCGAAGGAAGGCGGCATTCAGGACTCGGGTTGCTGGGCACTGTCGCGCGCTTCGACCAAGGTCGAGGAAGCCCATCAGTTCATCAACTACATGAGCCAGCCATCGATCCAGGCGCTGCTGTCGCGCAAGGTCGGCACGTCACCGACTGTCAAGCGCGAGCTGATGGACCTGACGGATGCCGAATTCGCCGCCGTCTCCTCCGACATCGAGCCGATCATTCCGCGCTACGATCTCTACCAGACGAAGTCGGATTGGCTGAACCAGAAATGGACCGAACTGATCGTTGGTTGAGGCAATAGCTGCCGGCAGGGTGGGATACCCCCCCCTCTGTCGGCGACGCCGACGTCTCCCCCTCAAGGGGGGAGATTGACCGCCCGCTTTGTACGCCCTTGCACTTATGAAGTGAGGGGAAAAAAATGATCTCCCTCCTTGTGGGGGAGATGTCACGAAGTGACAGAGGGGGGTAAATTCTCCACTCGCTCGGGCTTTTGATAAGCATTAAAGGAACACCATGTCAGGTCTGGCCCTCAATAATGTCACGAAGGAATTCGGGACTTTCACCGCGGTCAACAATGTAGAGCTGACGGTGCCGCATGGCACGTTTGTCTGTATGCTCGGACCGTCCGGTTGCGGCAAGACCACGCTGCTCAGGATGATCGCCGGCCTTGACCTGCCGACGGGTGGCTCGATCCAGCTGGATGGCGAGGACATTACCCATGTGCCGACCCACAAGCGCAATCTCGGCATGGTGTTCCAGTCGCTGGCGCTGTTTCCGCATCTGACTGTCGGCGAGAATATTGCCTACCCCTTGCGCATTCGCGGCGTGCCGAAGGAAGACCAGAAAAAACGCGTCGATGAACTGCTGTCGATGATCCATCTCACGGGCTATGCCGACCGGCCAGTGGCAAAACTCTCCGGTGGCCAGCGTCAGCGTGTGGCCATTGCCCGGGCGCTGTCGATCTCGCCAAAACTGTTCCTGCTTGATGAGCCGCTGTCGGCGCTGGACGCCAAGCTGCGCGAGGCAATGCAGGTCGAGCTGCGCCAGTTGCAGCAGAAACTCGGCATCACCACCATCGTCGTCACCCACGATCAGCGCGAAGCGATGACCATGGCCGATACGGTTGTTGTGATGAAGGGCGGCGAAATCCGCCAGGCTGCTTCGCCAATCGAAATCTATCGCCGCCCCGCCGATACGTTCGTGGCCGATTTCATCGGCTCGACCAATCTGCTCGAGGCCGAAGCCGACAACACCGGCCATGTCACCGTGCTTGGCCAGCCAGTCACCGGCGTCTCTCTCGGTGCTGATACGCGCAAGGCGACGCTGTCGATCCGGCCGGAAGACGTGCACCTGACGGCACCCGGCAACGGCGCGCTATCCGGCACTGTCACCTTCGTGCGCGATCTCGGCGGCACGATCGAAACCTTTGTCGATATCGCCGGCCGCCAGATCGTTGCGGTCTCGACGCCGCGCGCCCGGCCTGACGTCACTGTGGGCCAGCCGGTCGGCGTGGTCCTGCTCCCCGACGTTTGCGTGGTGCTGGCCAAATGAGACGCGAAGCCCCGCAGAAACTCGGCGACTACGGCCCGCTGTTCTTCCCGGCGATGATGCTCATCGTCTTCTTCGTCGTGCCGTTTGCGACGATGATCGCCGTCTCGTTCTTCCAGCGCCAGCAGGGCGGTTTCTATGTGCCGGCCTTCGAGCTGGCCAACTATCAGCGGTTCCTCAGCCTGTTTTTCGCCAATGTGCTCGGCTTCTCGCTGATGCTGGCGGTGACGGTGGCGATCTGCTGCGTGGTGCTCGCCATTCCCTTCACCTATCTGCTGACGCGCATGAGGCGAAAAGTGCAGATCGTCTGGCTGGTGGCGCTGCTGTCGGTTCTGTCGCTGTCGGAGGTCATCATCGGTTTTGCCTGGTCGACGTTGTTTTCGCGTACCGCCGGGATCACCAATCTTCTGGTTATGGCCGGGATCATGAGCGAAGCCAAGGCCTTGCTTCCGAGCTTTGGCGCGGTGCTGACGGGCATGGTCTATCAGGCGTTTCCCTATACTGTTCTGGTGCTTTACCCCGCGCTGGTCCGGCTTGACCCGACGCTGACCGAAGCGGCCCGCACACTCGGTGCTTCGCCGATCAAGGCCTTTTTCACGGTCGTCGTTCCGGCGCTCCGCAACACCATCACGGCAACGCTGATCATGGTCTTCATCTTCGCGCTCGGCTCCTATCTCTTGCCGCAGCTGCTCGGCCGGCCGCAACACTGGACGCTGTCGGTGCTGATCACTGATCAGGCGATCTACCAGTCGAACATGCCGTTTGCAGCCGCAATGGCTGTGTTCCTGGTGCTGGTAACGCTCGGCCTCGTGGCATTGACCGTTCTTGCCGGACGCAAGGGAGAAGCGGCATGACCGGTGCACTGAGCAAAGTCTATTTCTTTCTGATTGGCCTGTTTCTGGCAGCACCGATGATCGTCGTTGCCGGCGTGTCGGTGAATGCCAAGCAGACGCTGGCCTTTCCGCCAAAGGGTTTTTCGCTCTCCTGGTATGGCGAAATCTTCCTCAATCCGGAATGGCGCAACGCCTTGTTTGCCTCGCTGACGCTGGCCATTTTGTCGGCGGCACTTGCTGTTGCCATCGCCTTGCCGCTCGCCTGGTTCCTCTGGCGGCGGATTGCGCCCTGGGCGAACATCTTCCAGCTGCTCGGCATAGCACCGTTTACGCTGCCGCCCGTCATCACCGCCCTTGGCCTTTTGACGTTCTGGGCAACGACGGGCTTTTACGGCCAGCCGTGGACGGCCGTCGTCAGCCACGCGATCTTCTTCGTGACGCTGCCGCTGGTCACCCTGTCGCTCGGCTTTACCGCCATCGACCGTTCGCTGGTGGAGGCTGCGGCAACGATGGGTGCCGATGACCGGACGATCTTCCGTACCGTCGTCCTGCCGCTGATCCTGCCTTACATCGTCTCGGGTTATGCCTTTGCCTTCGTGCTGTCGCTCAACGAATATATCGTTGCCTACATGACCGTCGGCTTCACCATGGAAACGCTGCCGATCAAGATCTTCAATGCGCTGCGCTATGGCTACACGCCGACCATGGCTTCGGTGACAATCCTTTTCGTGGCGACCGCCGCTGTTATCTTCTCCCTCGTTGCGCGGTTTGGCGATCTGCCGAAACTGCTCGGCGCCATGTCATCGGACGACACATGATCACCCTTGCCGCCTTGCAGATGAAATCGGAAAGCGGCGATGTTACCGCCAATCTCGCCCGCGTCGAACAGGCGGCACGGGAAGCGGCGGCAAAGGGGGCTAGCCTGCTAATCACGCCGGAACTCGGATTGACCGGCTACGGCGCAGGCGATGTCATTCGGGAACTGGCAGAGCCTGCGGACGGGCCGCTGGTTCGGCAATTGCAGAGGATTTCGGCCGCCCTTGGCATTGCCATCATCGCGGGCTTTGCCGAGAAGGCGGAAGGTACGATCTTCAACAGCGCTGTCTATGTCGATGGTTCGGCTGAGCCAGTCGTCTACCGGAAATCCAACCTCTACGGTGATTACGAGCGGGCGCTGTTTGCCACTGCCGAGCCGGGCACCATCGTATTCGATCATCGCGGCGTGAAATGCGGCATGCTGATCTGCTACGATGTCGAATTTCCGGAAAATGTCCGGCGGCTCGCCTTGGCGGGTGCCGATGCCGTTCTGGTGCCGACGGCCTTGCCAGCCGGTTATTCCGGTACATTCATCGCCGATCACATGATCCAGACACGGGCTTTCGAAAACCAGGTCTTCGTTGCCTATATCAATCATTGCGGTGCCGATGAACGCTTCACCTTCGCCGGCTCATCCCGGATCGCAGCACCCGATGGCAGCCTGCTTGTCCGCGGCGCTTCCCATGGCGAAGCGCTGATGGTCGTCACCGTCAATCCGGCTGATTTCAAAGCCTCAAAGAGCGAGAATACCTATCTGGCTGATATGCAGGGGTGATCTTCGGCCGGTGTGGATGTACAATTGGGCGTCCGCGCTGGTTGAGGAACCGCAATGGCAGAGTGGATAACAGGCAGCTGTCACTGCGGCGCAGTTCAATTGTCCCTGGCTGGTCCACCCTCGGTGGTGACGGAATGCCATTGTTCGATCTGCCGACGGTATGCGCCGCTCTGGGCCTACTACCAAACCGACTATGTATTCTTGACCGGACCAACGGATATCTATCGCTGGGGACGCAAGCAGGTCGATTTTCATCGCTGCAACACCTGCGGCTGCGTGATGGCGTGGCTACCGCGTGGCGATTATCCCGAATGCGGGGTCAATGCACGTATGATCGATGGATTCGACCTTGGCGCGGTGACGCTGATCGTTGAAGAGGATTCTTCCGTTTAACCGGCGATGTCCTGTCGAGGTGATGAAAATGTCCCTTTGCCGCCTGCTGCGGAAACCATCCGTGTTTTTCACTCGTATTCTCCTCAACCGAGGAGAGAGACATGAAACACATTCTGTTTTCGCTGAGCGTTCTGACGCTGTTGTCCGCTGCGTTGCCGGTGTCCGCGAAGGATACGATGATGGAGACCTTCTTTCGCGGCAGAACGACTGCGACGGGTTCATTTTCGGCTGTAAACGGCGTCAAGCGACAGTTCGATGTGATCCTGACCGGCCGGGTGCGTGGTGATGTGCTGACCGTGCGGGAGGATTTCGTCTATTCTGATGGTGAAAGAGATCGCAAGACATGGCGCTTCGTGCGCACTGGCCCGTCTACTTATTCCGGAACGCGTGAAGACGTCGTCGGCACGACCACCGTGCGGGTGGATGGCAACACCGCGCGCTTCAATTATCTCGTCGATCTTGATCCCGGGCCTGGCCGGAATATTGTGCGCTTCTTCGACAAGATGGTTCTTGCCAATGACGGCAGGACGATCTCCAATACGGCGACCGTGTGGAAATACGTCTTTCCCGTCGCGCGGGTGAAAGTGGATTTCAAGCGATAGCCATTGTTCAACTTTGGTGAACATTCTGTCCGTGTCGGGCCACTTTATTAAACGGGTTCCACAACCGATATTCGCATCATAGATATCGAATGGAGGCAGCCATGAGCTTGCAACTGACAGGAATTCACCACCTCACTGCGATCACCGCGAACGCCAAGGAAAACCTGCGTTTCTACACGCAGATCCTCGGCATGCGGCTGGTCAAGAAGACCGTCAATCAGGACGATACCACCGCCTATCACTTGTTCTATGCCGACGGCGAAGCAACGCCGGGCACGGACCTGACCTTTTTCGACTGGCCTGTGAACCGCGAAACCCGTGGTACCCATAGCGTTTCGCGCACTGGCCTTCGTGTCGGCAGCCCGGAGAGCATCGAATGGTGGAAGGCGCGGTTTGGCCAACTGAGCATCGCGTCGGGCGATGTCATCGAGATCGACGGCCGTCTGTCGCTCGATTTCGAAGATGGCGAGGGTCAGCGTTTTCGCCTGATCGACGATGGCGGGCTTGCACCGTCCCATCCTTGGGATCGCAGCCCGGTTCCGGCCGAACACCAGATCAAGGGCCTTGGTCCAATCACCATGAGCGTTCCGGATATGATCAATACGCAACTGGTGCTGGAGCAGGTGCTGAACATGACCAAGCAACGCCAATACCCGTCGCCGGATGGCAATGGCGAGGTGCATGTGTTCTCGATGGGCGAAGGCGGCCCGGCCGCCGAACTGCATGTTGCCGTACAGCCCGGCTTGCCCACCGCCCGCCAAGGCGCTGGTGCCGTCCATCACGTTGCCTTCCGCGCGCTGGACGAGGCGGCGCTGCATGAATGGACGGAGCGGCTTGAGGGTTTCCGCCTGCCGTCGAGCGGTGAGGTTGAGCGCTTTTACTTCCGCTCGCTCTATTTCCGCGAGCCGAACGGCATCCTGTTCGAGATCGCCACCGACGGTCCGGGCTTTGCCGTGGACGAACCGATGGAAACGCTGGGCGAAGGCCTGTCGCTACCGCCGTTCCTGGAACACAAGCGCGTCCAGATCGAGGCGCGGTTGAAGCCGCTGGTCTAACCGTTGAAATCAAGCCGGGAGCAGAACTCCCGGCTTTTTTGTCTGTACTTTTTCGCGTTTCGCCGCATTCTTCCGGCAAAGTAAAAGGGATTCTCTCGCATGACAAAACTGATCGGCATTTCCGGAAGCCTGCGCAAGGCGTCGTTCAATACCGCTCTTTTGAAAACGGCGATGACGCTTGCGCCTGATGGTGTGACGTTCACGGCGGGCACCATCGAGGGCATTCCCCTCTACAATGCTGATGTCGAACGGGAGGGTGTGCCGGAGGCGGTGCAAGTGCTGAAGGACCAGATCGCCGCTGCTGACGGCGTCATCCTGTTCACCCCGGAATACAACAATTCGATGCCGGGCGTTTTCAAGAATGCTATCGACTGGGTGAGTTCGTCGATGACCGGTGCCCCCAATGTCTTTGCCGGACGCGCCTTTGCCATTGCCGGGACATCGCCTGGCCCATTCGGAACGCTGCTCAGCCAGAATGCCTGGCTGTCCGTCCTGCGCACCCTCGGTGCCGACCTCTGGTCCGGCAAACGTTTGATGCTGCCGAAGGCTGGATCGCTGTTCGACAAGGAAGGTCATCTGATCGACGAAGAGGCCAAGGCAAGGCTGAAGAGCTTTGTCGAGGCTTTCGCGGGCTATGTCGCCGCAAAGTCGGCGTGATCCTCGGCGGGGACATCAGTCCCCGCTTGTTTTCAACCACTCCTGGACGGCGTCTGCGTCCATTGGGCCGATCTCGTGGCCGGCATTCAGCGTGATGGTCGTGAGCGTTGCGCCCGCGTTGCGCAACGCGCCTTCCAGCGGTGCGGCATAGCGCGAATAGCCATCGGTCTTTCCCGTCACCAACAGGATTTCGGTGCCGGAAAGGTCTGCTTCCGGCACGGTATCCAACGGGTTCATCATCCGCAGCAGCGCGGCTTTGCGGATCAGACCGGGGTGTAGCAGCATGGTGGCGATCAGCATGTTGGCGCCGTTGGAGTATCCGACAAAAACCATCTTTTCGCGGTCGAGACCATAGGCTGAAGCAGCCCCTTCGATCATCGCGACGAACGCTTCGACTTCCGAAGCAATATCCTTCTGGTCGAAGGTGAAGGGCGTGATCCTGCGGAAGAACCGCGGATGGCCTTCTTCGGTGCTGCGGCCCCGCAGGCTGAGGAGAAGCGCATTCGGCGCGATCTGGCGGCCGAGTGGCAGCAGGCTGGTTTCGTTGGCGCCGCTGCCGTGCAGGAGCACCAATGTACTGCCGTCGGGATTGTCCGCCTGATGCAGGCGGTGGATGAACGGCAGGTCGCGCTCCGTGAACCGCTCTTCGCCGGGCAGTCCGAATTGCGGCAGCATGACGAGATTATCTTGCCGATCCCCGCCAAAATGCTCAGGCACGAAGAGCTTTGTTCCCAACGTTTCCGGACTTTCATCGACCATCATGCCGGGCGAATCGGTGGCGAATTCAAACAGCGTTCCACCGGGTTCGCGGACATAGAGCGAATAGAAATACTTGCGGTCATGGGCATTGATCTCACCGGCGTCTTCGGCCTCGAGTTGCGTGCGCAAATCCTTGACTGCAGCCTCGCTCGTGGCGCGGAAGGCGATATGGTCGATGGTGCCGGTGCCGGGCGCCGCCGTCCAGAAACCGCCAGCATCGCGGACATCGATGATATCGCCGGAATCCGAGACAAGGCGCCGGATCGCATCCGTCCTGTCTGCTTCGGTATAGCCGAAATGTCTCGTGACGAAAGCGGCCGTGTCATCGGGCGTCGCGGTCAGGATCGCCGCGCCGCGCAGCCGCCGGATCGCTTCAGCTGGCGGAATGTCGGCAGTGGCATACAGGGCGGGGCCGGTGACGGCGTTGCTGCCGACCAGCTTGACGATGACGCCGTCTGGATCCTTCAGCCGGATGACTGGCTCGCCGAACTCATGCGTGGGGCCTGTCGCCGTCACGTTGTAGCGCAGCGCCCGGGTCAGCCAGAAACCGATGCTTTCCGGGGCGATGGCAAAGGCGATCTCGCTTGGCTGGCCATGACCGACGCGGCCGGGCGCACCGTCTTCCCAAACGAGAAATGTAACGAGCGATCCCGGCGATCCGGTCTCGTCACCGTAGATCAGATGCAGCTGCGCGGCATCCTCAAAGCCCGCCGTCCGCTTGACCAGCCGCAGGCCGAGAAAGCCGACATAAAAATCGACATTCGGCTGCACTTTGCGTGTGATCAGGGTGATGTGGTGGATGCCGCTTGTCATATTTTGAAATCCGTTGCTTTGACTGCAGAAAAGCAGCAAAAAGAGCGCTGCGCCAGCGCTCCTGCGTGAACACATTGTCCACCGTATAAACGCCCTAACAAACACCAGTCTATCGTCGCCCTTAGCGGATTCCCGGTCTATCCTTTGCAAGGAATGCCTTGAAGGCATCGGCGTAGTCCGGATGCCAGCGTGACAAGGGCGGACGGTTTTCGATGATATCGCCGGCTGCCCAGAGGATGCGCTTTTCATCGGTCGCACGCGCCACGTCATTGTCCGGGCAGAGAATATAGAAATCGCCGCCTTCAAGGCTCTGCATCATGAAATCGACGGTCTCCTGCGAGGTCCAGGCAGCATCGGGTTTTTCAGTGCGGCCGTTTGCGGTGAGCCCGGTGTAAACAAAGCCGGGGATCAGCAGATGGGCTGTGATGTTGCAGTCGTGTGTGTTGCGCAACTCGTGCTGCAGCGCTTCGGTGAAGGCTTTGACGCCGGCTTTGGCGACATTGTAGGCGGGGTCACCGGGCGGCGTGGTAATGCCCTGCTTGGAGCCTGTGTTGATGATCAAGCCGGTCTGGCCGTGAGCGATCATCGCGGGCGCAAAGATGCGCGAACCATTGATGACGCCCCAGAGATTGACCGCAAACACCTTTTCCCACGCATCCTGTGCGCCGAGCAGTGCGCTGCCCGGCTGGATGCCGGCATTGTTCATCAGCACATGTACGCGGCCGAAGCGCTCGATTGCGCCTGCTTCCAAAGCCTTGAGAGAATCGATGCTCGATACGTCGGTTGCGATCGCAAAGACGCTGTCGGGACCATGCGGGGAGAGGGCCGCCGTCTCACGGGCCGCCTTGTCCAGATGCTCGCCTGGTAGATCGGCGAGCACGACATTCATGCCAAGTCCGGTAAAGCGCCTGGCGGCGGCAAGTCCGATCCCGGACGCGGCTCCGGTCACGACGGCAACATGGTGATTGGCAAAGGCTGGATGATTCATTTGCTCTTCCGTCTCTTTCATGCGCTGATGACGGGCTTGCCGGCCCGCGCTTGAGCGGAAAACTAAGGTCCCGATCCGGATAAGTCCACCACTCCGTTGAAAACGCCTCTTGCCGGAACACGACCCGGCTCTAATTTTGAAAGGGAAATCAACATCCTGATTTCTCACTCGGAATAACACGCAGAGGACCCGAATGGCAGCGCCAAAAACTCGGAACAACCGACAGACGCCATGTGAACAATGTCCTCTGCGTGCCCTCCCGCATTTCCGTGAGTTCAAGCCGGATGAATTGGAGTTCGTGTCGAACTTCAAGACCGGCGAACTGGCCGTGGATGCTGGAACCACGATCCTGGTGGAAGGATCGCACAGCGCCCATCTGTTCACGGTGCTGTCCGGCTGGGGGTTTCGCTACAAGATGCTCGACGACGGCCGCCGCCAGATTCTCAACTACATGATGCCCGGAGACCTCATCGGTCTGCAGGGTACCCTCATGGGCGAGATGCAGCATTCGGTCGAAGCGCTTTCACCGGTGACACTGTGCGTTTTCGAGCGCGACAAACTCGGTACGCTCTACCGCAACTATCCCGATCTTGCCTATGATCTGACCTGGATTGCGGCGCAGGAAGAACGCATCCTCGACGAAAATCTACTCAGCATCGGGCGGCGGTCGGCGCTCGAACGCGCAGCCTATCTGCTCGCGTTCCTCTATCAGCGCGCCAGGGCATGCAATCTGTTCGTAGGTGAGCGTGTCTCCATTCCGATCACGCAGCAACATGTCGCCGATACGCTCGGACTTTCGATCGTGCACACCAACAAGACGCTGAAAAAGCTTGGTGAACGTAAGCTGATCCGCTGGGCAGATCGCGGTTGCGACATCCTGGACGATGAAGGGCTGATGAAAATATCAGGGTGGGATGGATATCGCGAGACGCTCCGGCCGTTCATCTGAGGTGGCGGAGGCGCGGTTTAATCGCACCGGGAGGTGTCTTATTTAAATGCCGTCGCCCCTGTCTTGTCATAATTGTCGGTTCCAAGGCCTGCGCTCGCACGGAGCAGGATGATTCTCGGACAGGACCCCATCGGTGACGCTCACGGAAATTCCAGTGTCGATCAAGCGCGTTCTGGTGCTGGAAGACAATTTCATCATCGCCATGGAAGCCGAGGATATTCTCACGTCGATCGGTATCGACCATGTCGAGATTGCCGGAAACGTTGCGGAGGCGCAGGCTCTGCTCAAGGAGCACGCCTTCGATTTCGCCTTTCTCGACGTTAATCTGGGTTCGCAAACGAGCTTTGACTTCGCCGGTCTGCTGATCGAGCGTGGCATAGCCTTCGGTTTTGTCAGCGGCTATGGCGACGACTTCGTTTTTCCGCCAGCGTTGCGCGACATATCCCGCATCACCAAGCCTTTCAACGAAAGCTCTGTGGCTGGCCTCCTCGCCACAGCCCTGGCCAGCCGGTCCTAGACCGCTTTCCCTCCACAGGGATTTTCCAGCTCCACTATCCTGCGGGCTTTCCGCCGCTCAACCTGCGGTTTTCGCTATGCTTATGGAAAAAATCCGCATAGCTTCTCCATTGCCGTCAACACGGTGAGGGGCATGTTTGCTCATCTTGTAACGAATGATTTCCGTCGATCCCATCAGCTTGTTATTGATGTGGGGCGCGTATATTGAGGGGCCACAATAAATGGTTCGGCTTGAATATCGGAATGAGCGGGCGCAGATGAGCGAAAAACGAAAACCCCGCTGGTCGGGGTGGTGGTTGGCATCGTTGGCGGCCTTGGCCCTGACATCCTGCGACGGCGAAACAAAGCCTCCGGAAACGGCAAAAATCACCGTCCGCGCGCAAACGGCCGAATTTGTCGATCACCGGCAGACCGTGACGCTGACCGGCGAGGTCGTCGCCCATGTTCAGACCAATCTTTCATTTCGCGTCAGCGGACAAATAACGGAATGGCTGGCGGACGTCGGCTCGCATGTCATGGCCGGCGAGGTGCTGGCCCGTATCGATCCCAGCGAGCAAAAGGCGGATGTCGTCGCTGCCGAAGCTGCGGTGCGGGCGGCCGAGGCACAGGTGACCCAGTCTTCCGCCGCCTTCGAGCGTCAGAAATCTTTGCTTGCCAAGAACTCGACGACACAGGAAGCCTTCGATCAGGCGCAGACCGCCTTGCAAACTGCCCAGGGATCGCTTGATTCCGCAAAGGCTCTGCTCGGCACGTCGCGTGACGCGCTGTCCTATACGGAACTCAAGGCGGATGCCGATGGTATCGTCACAGTGCGCAATGCCGAGACGGGCCAGGTGGTTCAGGCCGCGCAAACGATGTTTTCCGTCGCGCGGGACGGCCCTCGCGACGCGATCTTCGATGTTTATGAATCGCTGCTTTTCGAAAAGCCGGCTGAGCCGAAAATCCAACTGGCACTGGTCAGCGATCCCTCGGTCAAGACAGAGGGATCGATCAGCGAGATTTCGCCAACGATCGATACGGCAACGGGGACCGTGCGCGTCAAGATTGCGATGGACACGACGCCCGATCGGATGACGCTCGGCGCGCCGGTGACCGGCTTTGCCAGCTCCCAGCCGGCAAAGCTGATGATTTTGCCCTGGACAGCGCTGTCCACACTGGACGGACAGCCGGCGGTGTGGGTGGTTGACGGCAAGGACAGTACGGTCAGCCGCAAGCCCGTGAAAGTGGCGTCCTACGAGACGGGCCGCGTGCTTGTTTCCAAGGGAATTGCCAAGGGCGAGACGGTGGTGGTTGAAGGCGGCAAGATGCTGCGGCCCGGTCAGTCGGTCGAAGTCATCAAGGAGCAGGCGCAATGAACCGGATCTCGCTCGGACTGCTTTCTGCACCGATCATGCTTCTTATCCTTGCGGGGTGCCAGAAAAAAGAAGAGCAGCGCGAGCCGGTGATCCGCCCAGTGCTTTCGCAGATCGTCGTTGCCCAGCGCCTGCCAGCGCCCAGTTTCGCCGGCACGGTGCAGCCGAAGGTTCAGACCACCTTCGGTCCTCGTGTGACGGGCCTGCTGGTCGCCCGCGATGTCAATACCGGAGACACTGTGACGCGAGGCCAGCTTTTGGCTGCACTCGATCCGACATCGCTGGAACTGGCCGTCGGATCGGCACGAGCTGATCTCGCCAATGCGGAAGCGACGCTTGCCAACGCCGTTTCGGTCGAGCGGCGCACGCGGGCTCTGTTCAAGATCGGTACCGAAACACAGGCGTCCGTGGAAAGTACTGAACAGGCCAGCGCTGCGGCGGAGGCGTCGGTCGTCCAGTCGCGCGCCGCCTTGTCGAAGGCCGAAGAGCAGCTTTCCTATGCGCAGATCAAGGCGGCATTCGATGGTGTGGTCACACAGACCGGTGCAGAAATCGGGCAGGTCGTTGCCGCCGGTGCCACCGTCGTGACGGTTGCCCGGCCTGATGCCCGGGATGCTGTGGTTGATGTTCCCGACGGTACTGCGCTTTTGCCGGTGGGGACGCCATTCTTGGTTTCCCTGCAGATCGATCCTGCCATGATGGTCAGCGGACTGGTCCGTGAGGTCGCACCGGCAGCCGATCCGGCAACGCGAACGCGCCGCGTCAAGATCGCGCTTGAAAATCCACCGGCAGCCTTCCGGCTCGGAACCACGATCACCGCAACGCTCAAGGAAGCCATTGTCGAGCAACTGGTACTGCCGGCAACGGCCATTCTCGTGCGTGACGGAAAATCCTATGTCTGGGTGGTCGATGAGGGGAGCGGGACGGTCAAGACCCAAGAAGTGGTCACCGGGTCGCAGGCGGGCAACGGGGTTGTCATCACGTCCGGCATCGACACCGGCATGCGTGTCGTGACGGCCGGCGTCCACAGCCTTGAGGACGGCCAGAAGGTCAAAATTGAAGACGAGGCGCAGTCATGAAGAAATTCAACCTGTCGGATTGGGCGCTCGATCACGCATCGATGGTCTGGTATTTCATGATCGTCTTCGGCCTGCTCGGGTTCTTCTCCTATCTGAGCCTCGGCCGTGAAGAAGATCCATCCTTTACCATCAAGACCATGACGATCTCGGCGCAATGGCCGGGCGCCTCGGTCGAGGAAACCACCCGCCAGGTCACCGAGCGGATCGAGCGCAAACTCGAGGAACTGGAATCGCTCGACTACACACGCAGCATCACCACGCCGGGCCAGACACTGGTCTTCGTCAATCTCAAGGATACGACGAAGGCGCGGGACGTCGCCTCGATCTGGGTGACCGTGCGCAACATGATTGGCGATATTCGCGGCCAGTTTCCGTCCGGCGTCGTCGGGCCATCCTTCAACGACCGCTTCGGCGATGTGTTTGGCAATATCTACGCGTTCACCTCCGATGGGCTGACCCAGCGGCAATTGCGCGATTATGTCGAGACAGCGCGCCGCGAAATCCTGACGGTTCCGAATATCGGCAAGGTCGATATTGTCGGCGCGCAGGATGAGGTGATCTATCTCGAGTTCTCGACGCGTCAGCTGGCGGCTCTCGGCATCAACCAGAACGACGTGATTGCCACGCTGCAGGCACAGAACGCGATTGCGCCTTCGGGCGTCGTGCAGGCGAAGGGCGAGCGCGTCAGCATTCGCGTCAACGGTCAGTTTTCGTCCGAAGACAGCCTTCGGGCCGTCAATCTGCAGGTCAACGACCGCTTTTTCCGCCTCACCGACATTGCCACGATTACCCGCGGCTATACCGACCCGCCGTCGGCATTGTTCCGGTACAACGGTCAGGCAGCGATCGGCCTTGCCATCGGTATGAAGCAGGGCGCCAATCTTCTGGAATTCGGCGATCATGTCGAAGAGAAAATCAGCCAGGTGGAGGCAGAACTGCCTGTCGGCGTCGGCGTCCATCTGGTCTCCGATCAACCGCTGATCGTCGAGGAAGCGGTTTCCGGCTTTACCCGTGGCCTGGCAGAGGCCGTCATCATTGTCCTTCTTGTGAGCTTCGTTAGCCTTGGCGTGCGGGCGGGACTGGTGGTTGCCCTGTCGATACCGTTGACGCTGGCCATCACCTTTGTGGTCATGTCCTATTTCGGCATATCGCTGCAGCGGATTTCACTCGGTGCGTTGATTATCGCGCTGGGGCTTCTCGTCGATGATGCGATGATCGCGGTGGAAATGATGGTGGCGCGGCTGGAGGCTGGCGATTCACTGCGCAAGGCAGCGACTTATGTCTATACGTCCACGGCGTTTCCGATGCTGACGGGCACGCTGGTCACCGTTGCCAGCTTCATTCCCGTCGGCCTTAACAACAGCGCCGCCGGCGAATTCACCTTCACGCTTTTTGTCGTCATCGCCGTTTCACTGGTGGTCTCCTGGATCGTTGCGGTGGTGTTTGCGCCTCTGCTCGGCGTAACCCTCCTACCGAAAACCATGAAGCAGCATCATGAGGAAAAAGGCCGTGTCGCACGGATGTTTTCCCGCGCCCTTGGCTGGTGCATGCGCTGGAAATGGACGACAATCGCCTTGACGGTTCTGGTCTTTGTCGTCTCGCTATTCGGCATGACCAAGGTTCAGCAACAGTTCTTCCCGTCGTCGGATCGTCTCGAACTGATCGTCGACTGGTCGCTGCCGCAGAATGCTTCGATCACTGAGACCAACGCGCAGATGGCGAAGTTCGAGCAGGACAAGCTTGTCGGCAATCCCGATGTCGAGCGCTGGTCCACCTATGTGGGGCAGGGTGCCGTTCGCTTCGTGCTCTCCTTCGATGTTCAGCCGCCGGATACCTCATTTGGCCAGACGATCATCGTCACCAAGAGCCTCGAAGTCCGCGACAGGTTGCGGGCCGACCTGCAGAAATATCTGAAGGAAACCTTTTTCGGCACCGATGCCTATGTGAAGCTGCTCGACATTGGCCCGCCTGTCGGCCGGCCGGTACAGTACCGCGTCAGTGGGCCGGATATCGGCAAGGTGCGGGAGCATGCTCTGGAGCTTGGAAGTGTGCTTGGCGGCAACCCGCTGCTTGGCGATGTTGTCTATGACTGGAACGAACCGGCTCGCGTCATCAAGGTCGACGTGCTGCAGGACAAGGCGCGTCAGCTTGGTGTTACCTCACAGGATATCGCCTCTGCTTTGAATGGCATTGTCGGTGGAACGACCGTGACCCAGGTGCGCGACGATATCTATCTCATCAACGTCGTTGCCCGCGCCAAAGCCTCCGAGCGGCAGTCGATCGAGCTGTTGCGCGACTTGCAACTTCCGGGCACCAACGGCAATTCCGTGCCGCTCGCCGCCGTCGCCAGCTTCCGTTACGAGATGGAACAACCGGTCGTCTGGCGCCGCTCGCGTTTGCCGACACTCACCGTCAAGGCCGGCATTCGCGATGCGACGCAACCGGCGACGATTGTTGCGCAGCTGTCGAAGGACGTTGCTGCTTTTGAGGAAAAGCTGCCGCCCGGATACAAGGTCGATGTCGGCGGAAGCGTTGAGGAAAGCGGCAAGAGCCAGGCGCCGATCGCCGCTGTCGTGCCGCTGATGCTGTTCGTGATGGCGACGATCCTGATGATCCAGCTGCAGAGTTTTTCGCGATTGTTCCTTGTCTTTGCCGTGGCGCCGCTGGCGCTGATCGGGGTGGTTGCGGCGTTGCTCTTCAGCAATTCGCCGATGGGTTTCGTCGCCATTCTCGGTATCTTGGCGCTGATTGGTATTCTCATACGAAATTCCGTCATTCTGGTGGTGCAGATCGAACATCTGCGCAGCGAGGGGATAGAACCCTGGCAGGCGGTGCAGGAGGCCACCGAGCACCGGATGCGGCCGATCATGCTGACGGCCGCGGCCGCCAGCCTGGCGCTCATCCCGATTGCCCGGGAAATCTTTTGGGGGCCGATGGCCTATGCGATGATGGGTGGCATCATTGTCGGTACAGTGCTGACGCTGCTGTTCCTGCCCGCACTCTACATCGCCTGGTTCCGCATCAAGCCGCCGGAAAAAACCGACGAGGTGACGCTGGAGGGATCAACTGTTGCCACCACGGATGACGCCGTGCCGGTTTGATCCGGCGTTGTCACAGCATCACCACCGTCAGTTCCGTCTTATCATAGGCGAAATCGAGTGGGGTAGTTCCGGTATGTTCCAGCACGAGCCAGTCGCTGGCGTTGAGGATCGCCATGCCGATGGCGCAATTGCCATAGGACGTGGAGACCGCGTCGTTATCGTTGATGCTGGCAACGGCAGTCGCGCCATTGACCTTGACGGTAACGGAAAAGGCGCCGGCGGGATTGGCCTCGACGCCTAGGCAGATGAGATAGGGGCCTGCGACCGGCACGACCAGGCGGCTGCCACCGCCTGCAACAGTGGCACCCAACGTGAAGCCGCCTTGATTGACGCTCAAAGTGGAAAAGCCGGTTTGCGAACCGGAAGCCGGCGTCAGCACGCCACCGCCGCGCGTGGCGCGCACCAATGGCCGCTGTGGCATGCTGACCTGGCCTTGCCCTGTGATAGTCAACGCCGATTTCCAGGTGGTGCCGTCGGCACTGACCTTGACGGCGAACTCGTTTGAACCGGTGAGCCCCATTTCCGCCCGGCCGGACCAGCCGGTCTGGAACAGCAGGCTTGCGGTGTCACTTGCCGCCGCCTTGTTGACCTTGATCTGGTGCCCATTGCCGTTATGGGTCAGCAGTGTGGCGGCTGCTGCGACTGCGAGCCGGTTGGTACTGTCGGCGGTGGTATTGATGCCGAGAAATGCCGGCGTGCCGATAGCGTCGAAGGTTGCCCAGTCGTTGCCGTTGTGAATTTTTAACCGGTCCTCAGCCGCAAACCAGCCGCGCCATCCATCCTTCGGCGTGATGAAGATCCAGTCGCCATCCTGGCGGAAGGCGAGCTTGCCGCTTTTTCCTGCCCATGCTGCCGTCGGTGACGCGGTGATATGGAAACACGTTCCTTCCTGCGGATCGGACGGTGGGGTGGAGAGCGAAGCGATGATCGTCAATTGGGTCAGTGCGTCGAGACGCTGCAGGGCTTCATTGTGGGTGACGTGTTTCTGCGCCTGCGACGGCAGGATGTAGGGAAGTTCCAGGTTGACGGTTGTTTCGCTCATCGGGTCCGTTCTCCTTTGCGGGTGAGGAGAAGGGTAACTGCGGATGGAGCGCAGGGGATGGCCGATCGGCCCTGCCATTGATTGTCAAAGGAGATTGAGCCTGAGCATGCCCGTCAATTCCCGGCCGGTACAGAGATTCTTACCGGCCACGGATGCTGACAGGCATCAGTTCTTGCCGCGCGAGACGAAATGAGGATTGGCAAAATCGACGTCGGATGTCTGGTTGCGCTTGCCATAGGCGAGCGGATTGCCGTCCATGGTCACCGTCTCGCCACCGGCTGCGCGCAGAACGGCATCGCCAGCGGCGGTATCCCATTCCATCGTCCGGCTGAGCCGCGGATAGATGTCGGCCAGTCCTTCGGCGAGAAGACAGAATTTCAGCGACGAGCCGATGGCTTCATAGTCTGTGATACCGTGTTCGGCGAGATAGGACATGGTTTCCTGGCTGTTGTGCGAGCGGCTTGCCAGCGCCACTAGCCGGTCACCACGGCTGCGGCAGCCGATGATGGTCGGAGGGCCGATATCCTGCTGGCCTGAAATCACGGATTTCTTTGCCTTGTTGCGCGTGGCTGCATAGAGAATACCGAGCGCCGGGGCATAGACGACGCCGGCAATCGGTTCGCCTTTTTCGATCAGGGCGATGTTGACGGTGAAATCATCGTTGCGGCCGACAAATTCCTTGGTGCCGTCAAGCGGATCGACAAGGAAGAAGGTTTTGCCCTCGATATCCGGGATATGACCGGCGGCAACCGCTTCCTCGGCCACGACAGGAATATCGGGAAACGAGGATGCGAGAATGTCGAGGATGATCTTTTCGGCGCTCTCGTCGGCATCGGTGACGGGGGAACAGTCGGCCTTGTAGCTGACTTCCGGTCCGGCATGATAGATGTCGAGGATCGCTTTCCCCGCAGCCACTGCCGCTGCTTCCAGAATGTCGAGCATCTGTGCTTCCTGTGTCTTCCTGCCGTCCACGGCCATGATCTCCAATTTCCCTGCAGGCGTTGAATTCCAACATCCTGAACGAGGATGATACATCCACATTCCTTAGCGGTCTTTTCAAGATTCGCGCGTGAAATTTTATCAACTGTGCTGCATTTGGCACTGTGCCGAGGGTTCGGTTCGGATAGAGGTGCGACAGCACGGCACGGCGCCTTGGACTGGTCTTTCCTCGATCAGTCTTTGCGCCGGTCCCGGCATATGCAAATGTGCGTTGCAACATGGTTAGGTGAACTGGGACTGGCATGCGGTATTCGGCATTTTCCATCATCAGACAAGCGCTGACGGGTAACGTCAACTGGAAGCCGGCATGGCGTCAGCCGGAACCAAAGCCGTTCTACGATGTGATTATCGTCGGCGGCGGCGGCCATGGGCTGGCGACGGCCTATTATCTGGCCAAGGAATTCGGCCTGAAGAATATCGCCGTCTTGGAAAAGGGCTATCTCGGCTCCGGCAATGTCGGCCGCAACACGACGATCGTGCGCTCCAACTACATGCTGCCCGGCAATGAGCCGTTCTACGAGTTCTCGATGAAGCTCTGGGAAGGTATGGAGCAGGAGCTCAACTACAACGCCATGCTGTCGCAGCGCGGCGTCATCAACCTCTACCACAATGACGGCCAGCGCGATGCCTATATCCGCCGCGGCAACGCCATGTGGATGGAGGGCGTCCCGGCTGAGATGCTTGACCGCGCCGCCTTGAAGAAGATGCTGCCTTTCCTCAATTTCGATCATGCCCGCTTTCCGATCATGGGCGGCCTGTTGCAAAAGCGCGGCGGAACGGCGCGTCACGATGCCGTCGCCTGGGGCTATGCGCGCGCTGCCGACAGGCTTGGCGTCGATCTTATCCAGAATTGCGAAGTCACCGGTATCCGCCGCGAAAACGGCGTGGTGACCGGCGTCGAGACATCCAGAGGCTTCATCGGCTGCGGAAAACTCGGCTTGGCGGCGGCCGGCAACACCTCGCGTGTCGGGCAGATGGCCGATCTGAAGCTACCGATCGAGAGCCATGTACTGCAGGCCTTCGTGACAGAGGGGCTGAAGCCCGCCATCGATCACGTCATTACCTATGGTGCCGGGCATTTCTATATTTCCCAGTCGGACAAGGGTGGCCTTGTTTTCGGCGCCGAAATCGACGGTTACAATTCCTACGCCCAGCGCGGCAATCTGGCGACGGTCGAGCATGTGATGGAAGAGGGCGTGACAATGATCCCCGGTCTTTCACGGGTTCGGGTGCTGCGCTCCTGGGGCGGCGTCATGGACATGAGCATGGACGGTTCGCCGATCATCAGCCACACGCCGATCGACAATCTCTACCTGAACTGCGGCTGGTGCTATGGCGGCTTCAAGGCGACGCCGGCGTCAGGCTGGTGTTTCGCGCATCTGATCGCCAAGAATGAAACCCATCCTGTCGCCCGCTTCCTGCGTCTCGATCGCTTCGAGCGCGGCTATCCGATCGATGAACACGGCGCTGGCCCCCAGCCCAACCTGCATTGAGACCTTAAAAGAATGGCGAGCCTCATTCACTGCCCGCACTGCGGCGTCCGGCCGAAGGAAGAGTTTTCGATCCGCGGCGACGCGTCGCTGGTCCGGCCAGATCCGGAAGCGTCGGACGAAGCCTGGCACGATTATGTCCATATCCGCGCCAACCCGCGCGGTCGCTACCGCGAACATTGGCAGCATGCTGCCGGTTGCCGCCGCTGGCTGGTGGTCGAGCGCGACACGTTCACGCACGAGGTCTTTTCCGTCGCGGATGCCTCTTCTGTTGTGCGGGAGGCTGGCCGATGACTGCCTATCGTCTCGCCTCCGGCGGTCTGGTCGATCGCCGCGCGCCGCTCGATTTCCGCTTCGACGGCCGGAACTTGACCGGATTTTCCGGCGACACGCTTGCCTCGGCGTTGCTTGCCAATGACCAGCTTCTGGTCGGCCGCAGTTTCAAATATCACCGGCCGCGCGGCATCGTCACTGCCGGGGCGTCCGAGCCGAACGCGCTTGTCACCATCGGCAAGGGCGCCAGCAGCGATCCGAACACCAAGGCGACGGTTGCCGAACTCTATTCCAGCCTCGACGCGCACAGCCAGAACCGTTTTCCGTCGCTGAAATACGATATCGGCGCGGTGAACGGTCTGTTGTCGCCGTTTCTCGGTGCGGGTTTCTACTACAAGACCTTCATGTGGCCTGCGGTTTTCTGGGAGAAGGTCTACGAGCCGATCATCCGCAAAGCGGCAGGGCTCGGACGTGCGGTTCTGGAACGTGATCCGCAGGCCTATGAAAAATGCTGGGCGCATTGTGACCTGCTGGTTGTTGGCTCCGGTCCAACGGGCTTGATAGCGGCACTCACGGCTGGCCGGGCGGGCTTGCGGGTCATTCTGGCGGACGAGGATTTCAGGCTCGGCGGCTCGCTGCTGGCCGAGACGGTGCGTGTCGACGGTGCTTCGGCACCCGATTTTGCCGAAACGGTACTCGCCGAACTCCGCTCCTTGCCCAACGTAACGATGATGCCGCGCACCACAATTTTCGGCTGGTACGACGACAACGTGTTTGGCGCGGTCGAGCGGGTGCAAAAGCATGTGGCCTTGCCGCAGGCGAAACTGCCGGTCGAACGGCTCTGGCGCATCGTCGCCAAACGGGCGTTGTTGGCGACGGGTGCCGAAGAACGGCCGCTGGTTTTCGGCGGCAATGACAAGCCTGGCGTGATGATGGCCGGTGCGATGCGCACCTACGCCAACCGTTTTGGCGTTGCCGCCGGCAAGTCGGTGGCGATCTTCACCAATGGCAGCGCTGGCTACCGCACTGCCGCCGATCTTGTGGCGCAGGGCATTGATATTGCCGCCATCATCGACAGCCGCGCCGATGTTTCCGATGTTGCGCCGGATGGCGTTCGCGTCATCCAATCGGCTTCGGTCATCGACACCAAGGGGCGACAGCGTGTCTCCGGGGTCGTCGTCGAACGCGCGGGCTTCGAGCAGACGATTGCCTGCGATGCGATCGGCATGTCCGGCGGCTGGAACCCGGTTATCCATCTCGCTTGCCAACGCGGCGCCAAGGCTGTTTGGTCTGAGGAATTGAAGACTTTTCTTGCCCCTGATGTTGGTAACGCGCTTGTTGTCGCCGGCGCCGCTGGGGGACGTTACGCCCTTGCCGGCTGTCTGAGCGACGGTGCGGAAAAGGCGGCGGCCATCGTTCGCGATCTCGGGTTTCCGGTTGTTGCGCAGCCGGTTCCTGCCGTGGATGGGGAGGTCGATCCCTCGTTCACCGCGCTCTGGTATTCTCCGGGTGCCAAGGCCAAGGCCTTTGTCGACTTCCAGAACGATGTCCATGTCAAGGATATCGGGCTTGCTCTGCGCGAAGGCTTTGGTCATGTCGAGCATGCCAAGCGCTACACGACGAATGGCATGGCAACCGATCAGGGCAAGCTTTCCGGCATCAACGCGACAGGTCTTCTCGCCGCCATGCAGGGGATCAGCCCGGCCGATGTCGGCACCACCACTTTCCGGCCGTTCTATACGCCGGTTGCCTTTGGTGCCCTGGCCGGGACATCCCGTGACGAGCACGCGGCACCGGTGCGCAAGTCACCTCTCCATGGTTGGGCACAGAGAAACGGTGCTGTCTTCGTTGATTCCGGCCTCTGGTTCCGGCCTGCCTATTTTTCGCGTGGCGGGGAAAAGACCTGGCGCGAAAGCACCGACCGCGAAGTGCGCAACGTCCGGGAGAATGTCGGTCTCTGCGATGTCTCGACGCTCGGCAAGATCGAGATCTTCGGACCGGATGCGGCCGAATTCCTCAACCGTCTCTATTGCAATCCGTTCCTGAAGTTGCCGGTTGGCAAGGCGCGTTATGGGCTGATGCTGCGCGAGGACGGCATGGTCTATGACGACGGCACGACCAGCCGCCTGTCGCCCGGGCATTTCGTCATGACCACCACCACGGCGCTGGCCGGCGGTGTCATGTCCCATATGGAATATTGCGCGCAGGTGCTGTGGCCGGACCTCAAGGTCCGCTTCTGCTCGTCATCGGATCAATGGGCACAGATGGCGATTGCTGGACCGAAGGCACGGCTTGTGGTCCAGGCTCTGGTCGAGGACGATATCTCCGATGTGGCCTTTCCGTTCCTGGCTGCCGGGATCGTCACGCTGAAGGGCGGCGTCAAGGCGCGGCTGTTCCGGATCTCGTTTTCCGGCGAGCTGGCTTATGAGCTGGCGGTGCCTGCGGGCCTTGGTGATGCCGTGGCGGATGCCCTGATGGAAGAGGGCAGGGCGCACGGGATTTGCGCCTATGGTCTGGAAGCGCTGAACGTGATGCGTATCGAAAAGGGCCATGTCACGCATGCCGAGTTCGACGGCCGGGTGACCCCGGACGACGCAGGCTTTGGCCGCATGGTTTCTGCGCAGAAACCGGATTTCATCGGCAAGCGGCTTTCCACCCGCTACGGGCTGACAGCCGCCGATCGCATGCAGATGGTTGGATTGAAACCGGTGGAAACGGACGAGCATATCCGTGCCGGCGCGCATCTGTTGCGCGAGGGGGCAAAGCCTTCGACACTGAACGATCAGGGCTATGTCAGCTCCGCCTGCTTCTCGCCGACGCTCGGACACGATATCGCGCTGGCCTTCCTGAAGTCTGGCCGCGAGCGCTATGGCGAGCGCGTCGTCGTCTGGGACAAGCTTGCGAATGCCGAGGTTGTCGCGGAAGTCTGCAATCCGGTCTTCGTCGATCCCGGCAATGCAAAGCTAAGTTCTTGAGGCGGATGCGGATATGACCAGAACCTACATTTCCCGCCATCCGCTCGACGACCTGCTGCCGCTTGAGCCTGGCATCCGCGCCGTCGACCATCTGGATGTCCCGCGTGGGCTTGCCGTCGTCTCGGTGATGGCGATGGACGGCGAAGAGGCTTCCGTGACGGCGGGATTGGCTGCGTCAGGCGATGTGTCCGTCCGCTTTACCGGGCCTGGCGAATGGCTAGCGTTGTCGCAGTCGGAAACGCCGGACGGATTGCACCGCAATTTATCATTGTTGCTCGCTGAAACGGCCTACATTTTCGACCAGAGCGATGGCCGCGTCGTTTTCAGGCTGTCTGGCCCCAACGCCCGGCGCATCCTTGCCAAGGGCATTGCCTCGGATCTGCAACCGGCCGCTTTTGAAACCGGTACGTCGTCAAACGTTCTTTGCGGCCATATCAGTGTCAATCTGGCCCGCACCGGCGAAAACGAGTTCGAATTGATCGTTCTGCGCAGTTTTGCGGTCGCGCTGTTCGATGATCTGAGGGTGATGGGGCGGGAATTCGACCTCTCCGCCGATTTCTCCGCTGGGAGATAAATGCGTCATTGCGTGACGCATTTACGGCGCGGCTGAAGGAGCTGATGGCGGGAATGGGCAAGACCTGTTCGCTGAGATGTCTTTAACAGCGGCGGTTTTGCCGGTACGGTTTCGATAGCTGAGATTTCGCTTAACTGAGCGGGATGCTTCCTTACATCCCGAAACCGGAGAATATCCATGAAAAGCCATGCCAGAGTCGTCGTTATCGGCGGCGGCGTCGTCGGTTGTTCGATCCTCTTTCACCTGACGAAATTCGGCTGGACCGACGTGGTTCTTCTGGAGCGCTCGGAACTCACCTCCGGCTCTACCTGGCACGCAGCCGGCGGCATGCACACGATCAACGGCGATCCGAACGTCGCCAAGCTGCAGAAATATACGGTCGAGCTCTACAAGGAAATTCAGGAATATTCCGGCCAGGACATCGGTCTGCACATGACTTCCGGCATGATGCTGGCAGCGACCAAGGAGCGGTTCGACTGGATGAAGTCGATCCTCGCCAAGGGCCGCTACATGGGCCTGGAAGCCGAGCTGCTTTCGCCGAAGGAAGCGCACGAGCTGATGCCGCTGCTGGATCCCACGCAGTTTGTCGGCGCCGTGTTCGATCCGGTCGAAGGCCATCTCGATCCCTATGGCACCACTCATGCCTATGCCAAATCCGCCAAGAAGAACGGTGCCGATATTTACCTGCATACCAAGGTGGAAGATCTCGTCCAGTTGGAAGACGGCTCGTGGCGGGTCATCACCAACAAGGGGGACATCATTGCCGAGCATGTCGTCAACGCCGCCGGTCTCTGGGCGCGCGAAGTTGGCCGCATGACCGGGCTGGAGCTGCCGGTGCTCGCCATGGAGCACATGTACCTCATCACCGAGGACATGCCCGAAGTTATCGAGTTCAACCAGACACGCGGCAAGGAGTTGATGCACTGCGTCGATTTCGACGGCGAGATCTATCTGCGCCAGGAACGCAACGGCATGCTGATGGGCACCTATGAAAAAGCCTGCCGCCCCTGGTCGCCGATCACCACGCCATGGGATTTCGGCCATGAGCTGCTCGCCGAAGACATCGAGCGTATCACGCCCGAACTGGAAGTCGGGTTCCGCCACTTCCCGGCCTTCAACAAGGCCGGCATCAAGAAGATCATCAACGGTCCCTTCACCTTCTCGCCGGATGGCAATCCGCTCGTTGGTCCGGTACGCGGTCTCACCAACTATTGGTCGGCCTGCGCCGTCATGGCCGGTTTCAGCCAGGGCGGTGGCGTCGGTCTGGCGCTTGCCAACTGGATCATCTACGGCGATCCGGGTTTTGACGTCTTCGCCATGGACGTGTCGCGCTACGGCGATTTCGCCACGCTCGGTTTCACCAATGCCAAGGTGCGTGAAAACTATTCCCGCCGCTTCTCGATCCGTTATCCGAACGAGGAACTGCCGGGCGCCCGTCCGTTCCTGACCACACCAATCTACGATAAGCTGAAGGACGCAGGTGCGGTCTTCGGCGCTTCCTATGGGCTGGAAGCACCGCTGTGGTTTGCTCCAAAGGGCGAGGAAGACAAGTTTTCCTGGCGCCGTTCCAACGATTTCGATGTCGTCGGTGCGGAAGCAAAAGCCGTACGCGACAGCGTCGGTCTGATGGAAACATCCGGCTTTGCCAAATACACGATCACTGGCAAGGGTGCGGAAGCCTGGCTTGACCGGATGCTGACCTGCCGGATCCCGGCCACCGGCCGCATGTCGCTCGCACCGATGCTGAAGGACGATGGCAAGCTGATCGGCGATTTCACGCTGGCGAAGCTGGGCGAGGACGATTTCCTGCTCATCGGCTCCGGTATCGCCGAGGATTATCATATGCGCTGGTTCGAAAGCCATTTGCCGAAGGATGGCTCGGTGTCGCTGAAGGCGCTGAACCTGCAGCTGGTCGGCCTGTCGATTGCCGGACCGAACTCCCGGGCTCTGATCTCCAAGCTGACACATCTGGATATGTCCGACGCGGCGTTTGCCTTCATGGATATCCGCCGCATGGATCTTGGTATGGCGCCAGCGATCGTCGGGCGCGTCAGTTATACTGGCGATCTTGGCTATGAGATCTGGATGAAACCGGAATATCAGCGCTATCTCTATGATCTGATCATGGATTCTGGTGCCGAATTTTCCATCAAGCCATTCGGCCTGCGGGCGCTCAACGCGCTTCGCGTCGAAAAATCGTTCGGCAGCTGGTCGCGTGAATACCGGCCGCTCTACGGACCGTTCGAAGCCGGGCTTGGGCGATTCGTTGCGCTGAAGAAGGATGCTGATTTCATCGGTAAGCAGGCGGCTGCGAAGGAAAAGGCCGAAGGCGGCACCTTGCGGTTGCGGACTTTCATCATCGACACCAAGGACGCGGATGTCATCGGCGACGAGCCGATCTCGCTGAACGGCAAGGTTTGCGGCTGGGTGACATCGGGCGGCTATGCCCACGCGTCCGGCGTTTCGGTGGCGATCGGCTATGTTCCGAAGGAGGTTGCGGACGAAGCCGAGGGGTGGCAAGTTGAATTGCTGGGCGAAATGCTTTCGGCCCGCCTGCAGGCGCAGCCGCTTTTCGATGCCAACGGCTCGCGCATGCGATCCTGACCGGTCCAATTACGATCGCGGCCTTTCATAGACCCCGGATAGCGCTGAACAAGCGCGCCGGGCAGGTCTTTGTTTAACCGTAGAAATCACGGTCTGATGCCCAAAAACAGGGCCTAAACTGCACTAATTTTGATTTTTCGACTGTTTAAGCGTCAATATCACTAAAATGGGAAAGAAAATCAGGAAAGCATCATTTTACGCTTCACTTTTGGTCTGAAAGCATTATCAAATCCTCTATCGAAAAGGCTCAGAAAGAGCCACGAAAAGAAGAGGTCTGACCTACTAGGATCAGACCCGGGGGATATTGATGGAGTATTTTGTCCAGCAGCTCGTTAACGGGCTGACTCTTGGCTCGATTTACGGTTTGATTGCCATTGGCTATACAATGGTTTACGGCATTATTGGTATGGTGAACTTCGCGCACGGCGATATCTTCATGCTTGGCGGCTTCGCAGCACTCATTGTCTACCTTGTTCTTGTGGGTTTGTTCGGCGGTATTCCGATCGCACTTGCCCTGTTCATCATGATCATCGTTGCGATGGTGATGACGGGATTGTGGAACTGGGTCATTGAGAAGATGGCCTACCGTCCATTGCGCGGCTCGTTTCGCCTCGCACCGCTGATTACGGCGATCGGCATGTCCATCGCGCTTTCGAACTTCATTCAGGTGACGCAAGGTCCACGTAACAAGCCGATCCCGTCGATGGTGTCGACGGTTTATGATGTGTTCGGCATCTCGATCTCGCTGAAGCAGATCATCATCGTGGTGGTGACGGCGGTGTTGCTGACGATCTTCTGGTACATCGTCAATCATACGCCGCTTGGCCGCGCTCAGCGGGCAACCGAGCAGGACCGCAAGATGGCGGCATTGCTGGGTGTTGATGTCGACAAGACCATCTCGATCACCTTCATCATGGGTGCCGCTCTGGCTGCGGTCGCCGGTACGATGTACCTGATGTATTATGGTGTTATCGTCTTCACCGACGGCTTCACGCCGGGCGTCAAGGCTTTCACGGCTGCTGTTCTCGGGGGTATCGGTTCACTGCCGGGCGCTGTGCTCGGTGGTCTGATGATCGGTCTCATCGAGTCCCTGTGGTCCGCTTATTTCACCATCGACTACAAGGATGTTGCGACATTCTCGATCCTCGCCATCGTGCTGATTTTCAAGCCGTCTGGTATTCTGGGTCGGCCGGAAGTCGAGAAGGTATAATTCCATGGCAAACATGACCAACACACCTGAGAGCGCCGGCAGCAATCTGATGGCGCGGGCTCTGCGCGAGGGTTTTTATGCTGGCCTCGTGGCCCTTGGCCTCTTCGTGCTCTTCGTCGGTCTGAAGACCGACCAGAACATCCTGAACGAGTTGATCCTCGTCCAACGCTGGGGATTGCTGGCAATCTTCGTCGTCGTTGCCGCCGTCGGCCGTTTCCTGTCGGTTGCCTTCATCCGTCCCTATCTCGCGGAGCGCAAGGCTTCGAAAGCCGATGCGCCGGTCAAGGAAGCCAACTTCTTCGTGCGTAACTTCAGCATGATCGCGATTGCGGTCCTGCTGGTCTATCCACCGATCATGGTCGCGCTGTTCGGCTTCCAGGGCTCGTTGAAATGGGTCGATAATTTCGGCGTCCAAATCCTGATCTATGTGATGTTGGCCTGGGGCTTGAACATCGTGGTCGGTCTCGCCGGGCTGCTCGACCTTGGGTATGTCGCCTTCTATGCCGTTGGTGCCTATTCCTACGCATTGTTGTCGTCTTACTTCGGCCTTTCGTTCTGGATTCTGCTGCCTATGGCCGGTATTTTCGCCGCGCTCTGGGGCATTATCCTGGGCTTCCCGGTCCTGCGCCTCAAAGGCGACTACCTGGCGATCGTGACGCTTGCCTTCGGGGAAATCATCCGGCTGGTTCTGATTAACTGGACCGCGGTGACCAAGGGCACTTTCGGTATCTCCGGTATCGCCAAGGCTTCCGTGTTCGGCATCTGGTCGTTCGATGTCAGTGCGCCGAACAATTTCGCCAAGGTCTTCGGCCTGCCGATGTCTTCGGCCTACTACAAGATCTTCCTGTTCTATCTGATCCTGGCGCTCTGCCTGCTGACGGCCTTCGTGACTATCCGTTTGCGCCGCATGCCGATCGGCCGTGCCTGGGAAGCGTTGCGCGAAGATGAAATTGCCTGCCGTTCGCTCGGCATCAATACGGTAACGACCAAGCTCACGGCATTTGCCACGGGCGCGATGTTCGGCGGTTTTGCCGGCTCCTTCTTCGCCGTCCGCCAGGGCTTCGTCTCGCCGGAATCCTTCGTCTTCCTCGAATCGGCAATCATTCTTGCCATTGTGGTTCTGGGCGGGATGGGCTCGCTGATCGGTATCGCTGTTGCTGCGACATTGATGATCGGCGGCACCGAGCTGCTGCGTGAAATGGAGTTCCTGAAGCACATCTTCGGCCCAGACTTCACCCCGGAACTGTACCGCATGCTGATCTTCGGTCTGGCCATGATCATTGTCATGGTGTGGAAACCACGCGGCTTTGTCGGCTCGCGCGAACCCACGGCATTCCTGCGCGAACGCAAGAGTGTCTCCGGCAGCTTTACCAAGGAAGGTCACGGTTGATCATGGCCGGAACGAATACGATGACGAAAGATCCAATCCTCAAAGTCGACCATCTGTCGATGCGCTTCGGCGGCCTGATGGCCATCAACGACCTGTCGTTCGAAGCCTATCGCGGCAACATCACCGCACTGATCGGCCCGAACGGGGCCGGTAAGACCACGGTATTCAACTGCATCACCGGCTTCTACAAGCCGACGATGGGCATGATCACGATGCGGCAGAAGGCGGGCAAGGAATTCCTGCTCGAGCGCATGTCGGATTTCGAGGTCAACCGCGATGCCAAGGTTGCCCGTACCTTCCAGAACATCCGGCTCTTTTCCGGTCTGACGGTGCTGGAAAACCTTCTGGTCGCGCAGCACAATAAGCTGATGCTGGCCTCGGGCTATACAATCCTCGGGCTTCTGGGTTTCCCGGCCTACAAGAAGGCCGCAGCGCAGTCGATCGAACAGGCAAAATACTGGCTCGACAAGGCAAACCTGACAGACCGGGCCGACGATCCAGCCGGCGATCTGCCCTACGGCGCCCAGCGCCGTCTGGAGATCGCCCGTGCCATGTGCACTGGGCCAGAGTTTCTCTGCCTCGACGAGCCGGCAGCCGGTCTCAATCCGCGCGAGTCACTGGCGCTGAACGAATTGTTGCGCAGTATCCGCAAGGACACTGGAACCTCGATCCTTCTGATCGAGCACGACATGTCCGTGGTCATGGAAATTTCCGACCATGTCGTTGTGTTGGAATACGGCCAGAAGATTTCGGATGGCAATCCGGACCATGTAAAGAACGACCCGAAGGTTATTGCGGCCTATCTCGGTGTTGAAGATGATGAGGTCGAAGACGTGATCGAACAGATCGGGGAAATCGCTGTCGCTGCGCCGGGAGACACACCCAAATGAGCGATAACCTTCTGCATGTAAAAGACGTCGAGACCTATTACGGCAATATCCGGGCGCTCGGGGGCGTCGAAGTTGAAGTCAAGCGCGGCGAAATCGTCTGCATGATCGGTGCCAATGGCGCCGGAAAATCGACGCTGATGATGACGATCTGCGGTAGCCCGCAGGCAAGGGCAGGCTCGGTTGTTTTCGACGGCCAGGATATCACCCGGATGCCGACGCACGAGATCGCCCGGTTGCGGATCGCCCAGTCGCCGGAAGGCCGCCGGATCTTTCCGCGCATGACGGTCTATGAAAACCTTCAGATGGGCGCGAGCCTCGACAATCTGAAATATTTCAACGAGGACGTGGAAAAGATCTTCACGCTGTTCCCGCGTCTCAAAGAACGCCAGGCGCAGCGCGGTGGTACGCTGTCCGGCGGCGAGCAGCAGATGCTGTCGATCGGCCGTGCGCTGATGGCCCGTCCGAAACTTCTGCTTCTTGACGAGCCATCGCTCGGTCTTGCGCCGCTGATCGTCAAGGGCATCTTTGCTGCGATCAAGAAGCTCAATGAAGAAGAAGGCCTGACAGTGTTCCTCGTCGAGCAGAACGCATTTGCGGCCCTGAAGCTGTCGCACCGTGGTTACGTCATGGTCAACGGCAAGGTGACGATGAGCGGTAGCGGCAAGGAATTGCTGGCCAATCCGGAAGTGCGCGCCGCCTATCTCGAAGGCGGTCATCATTGATGGCATTCCGGTTCATGTCAGAGGTTTCCTCGGACCCGAGCCGGTTTGCACATCCGATATATGGGGGCGTTCGCAGGCGGTTTGAAAACCGCCCGGCGCTTTGAAGGGGAGAAACGGAATGCAAGGCATTCTCTACGAAGAACCCTCGGTTCTGTATTTTCTGCTGATCACCGTGGTGATGGGCGGATGGACGGCGTGGCGCACGGGAAAGAGTGCAGCCGAAGGCTGGAGCAGCTACGGCGCTCTGGTGTTCTATACGCTACTTCTGGGTGTGGCAATCCGCTTCATTCATCATGCGCTTTTCAACGGCAGCATGCTGGCTTTACAGTTCTATGCCGTGGACACGATCATTCTTTTGCTGTTTGCTACAGCCGGTTACCGTTACTATCGCACGCAGCAGATGACCAACAATTACTACTGGCTTTACGAGAAGGTGTCGCCCTTTTCGTGGAAGTCAAAATGACAGAGGGAACCCCGCGTCAGAGCCTTTGATACTGACACGGAGATAAGAATACCGGCGCGATTATGGTGGGTATCGTGACTGGTTTAAAAAGGCACCCGCTCAATTTTTTGGGAGTAACAAGATGAAAAAGTCACTTTTGTCAGCTGTTGCGCTGACTGCAATGGTCGCTTTCAGCGGCACTGCATGGGCTGACCTGCTGGTTGGTGTTGCTGGCCCGCTGACGGGTCCGAACGCAGCTTTCGGCGCGCAGCTCCAGAAGGGTGCTGAGCAGGCCGCAGCAGACATCAATGCTGCCGGCGGTATCAATGGCGAACAGATCAAGATCGTGCTCGGCGACGACGTTTCCGATCCGAAGCAGGGCGTTTCCGTCGCCAACAAGTTCGTTGCTGACGGCGTCAAGTTCGTGATCGGTCACTTCAACTCCGGCGTTTCGATCCCGGCTTCGGAAGTCTACGCTGAAAACGGCATCTTGCAGATCACGCCTGCGTCCACCAACCCGGTCTTCACCGAGCGTGGCCTGTGGAACACCTTCCGTACCTGCGGCCGTGACGACCAGCAGGGCGCTGTTGCTGGTGCCTACATCGCTGCAAACTTCAAGGACGCCAAGGTTGCTGTCGTTCACGACAAGACACCTTACGGCCAGGGCCTCGCTGACCTGACCAAGGCTGCCATGAACGAAGCCGGCGTCAAGGAAGCCGTCTACGAAGGTATCACGGCTGGCGACAAGGACTTCTCGGCTCTGATTGCCAAGATGAAGGAAGCCGGCGTTTCGCTGGTTTACTACGGCGGCCTGCACACGGAAGCCGGCCTCATCATGCGCCAGATGGCTGACCAGGGCCTGAAGGCTACTCTGATGTCTGGCGACGGTATCGTTTCGAACGAACTTGCTTCGATCGCTGGCGACGCTGTCAACGGCACGCTGATGACGTTTGCTCCGGATCCACGCAAGAACCCGGCTGCTAAGGAACTCGTCGAGAAATTCCGCGCAAACGGTTTTGAGCCTGAAGCCTACACGCTCTACTCCTACTCCGCTCTGCAGGTTATCGCTGAAGCTGCCAAGACAACCGGCGGCAACGACCCGCAGGCTGTTGCCGAGAACATCAAGGGTAAGGGTCCGTTCAAGACCGTTATCGGCGATTTCGGCTATGACGAAAAGGGCGACATCACCCGCCCGGACTACGTCATGTACACCTGGAAGAAGGGTGACGACGGCAAGTTCAGCTACTTCGAAAACGCCAAGTAATCGTTTTCGGCCTAGCGCCGATTGGTCCTTCTGGACTGCGAAAGGCCCGGCATTGCCGGGCCTTTTTGCGTTACGTTCACCTCGGTGCCGGTTCGCGCTTCCGGCAAGTCTGTTTCAACCAAACCGGCGGCTGGATCACCGCCGTTCCTGTGCTAAGTGTCGGTTTGATACTCTTTGCCCTGGAGCTGCCGATGACCGAGAAGCCACGTATCCTTGTGACCCGCCGCTGGCCCGATGCCGTCGAGCGCGTTCTGGCCCAGCGCTTCGATGCGTCATTCAACACATCCGATGTGGCGATGGATGCCAATGCTCTCGCCGATGCGCTCCAATCGTTCGATGCGGTGCTGCCGACAGTCTCTGATCGTCTGCCAGCATCGCTGTTCGCAGAGGGCGATCTGCGCACAAGAATCCTTGGGAATTTTGGTGTCGGCTACAATCACATCGATGTTGCGGCTGCAGAACATTACGGGATTGCGGTCACCAATACGCCGGGCGTTTTGACGGATTGCACGGCGGATATTGCCATGTCGCTGCTTTTGTCAGTCGCACGCCGGGCGGGCGAGGGTGAGCGGCAGGTCCGCTCCGGACAATGGATGGGCTGGCGGCCGACACACATGATCGGCACCAAGGTGACCGGCAAGACGCTGGGCGTCATCGGCTTTGGCCGGATCGGCAAGGCGATGGCGAAACGCTGCCATTTCGGCTTCGATATGGACGTGGTCTTCTACAACAGGTCGAAGATCGACGCTACCGAGGCCGCACGTTATGGCGCCCGGCAGCTGGAGACCGTCGAGGATGTGCTGGCCGCCGCCGATTTCGTTTCTCTGCATTGCCCGGGTGGCGGCGAAAACCGTCATCTGATCAATGCGCAGCGGCTGGCAGTGATGAGGCCGGGCGCATATCTGATTAACACTGCGCGCGGCGATGTCGTCGATGAGGTGGCGCTGATTCATGCGCTGGAAACTGGCATTATCCGGGGTGCCGGGCTGGATGTTTTCGAGGCAGAGCCCAACGTTCCCGAACGGTTGCGCGCGCTGGAAAATGTCGTTCTCCTGCCGCATCTGGGCAGCGCGACGGAAGAGACGCGCACGGCCATGGGCATGAAAGTGGTAGAAAATATCACCGCTTTCTTCGAGGGCCGCGAGCCACCCGACCGGGTTGCCTGACCGGCTATTCCTGTCGTAGTGCGTTCGCCGCCTTGACGGCGGCGGAAGCGCGGTTTTCGACGCCAAGCTTCACATAGATCTGCTCCAGGTGCTTGTTGACCGTGCGGGCGCTGAGGCCCAGGATTTCGCCGATATCGCGATTGGATTTGCCCTTGGCAATCCAAAACAACACCTGCGCCTCGCGTGCGGTCAGCGAAAAGGCCTGCCGTAGTGTTTCGTCGTCGCTGGTCTGGCTGACGCCGGTCAACCGGAACAGGAATTCATCGCCGCCGATCGCGCCGAGATAGGCGAGCTGCAGCACCGGCTGGCCGTGTTGATGGACCATCAGTGGACCGTCCTTCGACACACCGTGCTTTTCGCGTTCCTGCAGCCAGCCGCGGATGGGGACCGCGAGGGTATCCAGCCCGTCGTCTCGTCCCGTCGCGGCATTGACCAGTCTGGTGGCCTGCGGGGTGGACCACTGGATGGAGCCATTGCTGCGCACGGCCAGCAGATGCCGTCCTGCAGCGTCCAGCGCCACACGGGCGCTTTGCGCAGAGCGTGCATTGGCAAGGTGCACCCGGATGCGGGCGCGCAATTCGTCGATATTGATCGGCTTGGAGAGATAGTCGACACCGCCGGATTCCAGCGCATGGACGATATGCTCGGTCTCGGTCAGCCCGGTCATGAAGATTACCGGCACTTGGGCCACCGCCGGATTGGTCTTCAGCACCCGGCAGGTTTCGAAGCCATCCATGCCCGGCATGACGGCGTCCATCAGGATGACATCAGGCGTGATGCGATCGACGACATTGATGGCGGCGTTGCCGGAGGTGGCGATCAGCACGGAAAAGCCAGACTGTTCCAGCGCATCGGTGAGGAAGCCCAGCGTCTCCGGTGAATCGTCCACGATGAGCACGATGTCGCGCGGATGCACTGCTTCATTCACCGGCCGGTCTCCCCTGTTTGTTGATGTTCTGCAGGAAGTCGGCATAGCCGGCAAGGTCGAAAGCCTGAACGTAGATCTTGACCGCATCCGTGAAGGGTTGGTTTTCCTCAAGGCGCGCGAGATCGGCGAGTTTTGCCTCGATGCCCCGGACGTACCCGATTTCGCCCAGCCGGATCAGCTCCTCGATATGGGCGGTACCGGGGTTTGTCATGGTGCGTTTGGGCTTGGCCTTCGGCTTTGGCTGCACTGTGTCACTATGGACCCATTCGAGCGCCAGATGAACCGCGAGCTTGTCCTGCAGCTGGCGGATATCGAAGGGTTTGGCGAGCGTATCGTTGTGGCCGGTATGGGTACCGGCCGCCGTGCCGTCGCCGATATTGGCCGATAGCATAATGATTGGCGCTGTCTGTTCGTGATCACGCAGCCGTGTCACCAGTTGCCAGCCATTCATGCCGGGCATCGAGATGTCGATGAGAAAGAGGTCAGGCTTGATGCCCTCGATCAGCGTCAGGCATTCCATGCCGCCGGCCGCGGTCAGCACGACGAAATCGAGCGGCATCAGCACCTCGCGCATCAGGTCGCGGTGATCCTCATTGTCATCGACCACGACGATCGTCCGGCGCGGTCCGGCGTAACCGGCAATCTTGCGGATGGAAGGCAGGGAGGCGGTTGGCCGGTTGAGGGCCGACAGCATCAGCCGTACCCGGAAGGTCGAGCCCTTGTCGCGCTCGCTATCGACGACGATCTCGCCGCCGAGCGTCTGGGTCAAAAGTTGCGTGATAGTCAGCCCAGGCCAAGGCCGGGCATCGGACGGATATGTTCGGCCTCGCCGCGCTGGAAGGGTTCGAAAATACGCGGCAGGTCGGCCTGCGAAATGCCGCGGCCGGTATCGGAGACTGTGAAGGTTGCCACCTGGCTGCGATAGGTGACGTCGAAACGGACGGTGCCGGTATCGGTGAATTTGATGGCATTGGAGAGGAGATTGACAAGGATCTGGCGCAGGCGCTTTTCGTCGGTTCGGGCATATTGCGGCAGGGCATTCGCCCGGTCATGTTCGAAGAACAGGCCTTTGGCCTGCGCCTGCGGGCGGAACATGTCGGTGATCTGGTCGAGAAAATCCTGGATATTGATTTCGTTGGAATAGACCTGCAGGCGGCCGGCCTCGATCTTGGAAATATCCAGCAGGCCGTCGATCAGGCCGGAGAGATGGTCGGCGCTGCGTTTGATCACCTTGATGGCCGATTGGCGCGGCGCGGGAATGGTCTCGTCGCGCTCGAGGATTTGCGCGTAGCCAAGGACGGCATTGAGCGGCGTGCGCAGTTCGTGGCTGAGCCCGACGACATAGCGGCTTTTGGCGCGATTGGCCGCCTCGGCCGTTTCCTTGGCATATTGCAGGGCGGCATCGGTTTTCTTGTGGGCGGCGATTTCCTTCAGGAGCAGCGTGTTCTGGCGCGACGATTCCTCCTCGGCCACCAGCCGGCTGTCATGGGCGAGAACGTAGAACCAGCAGACCACGCCGGTCACAACAGCAAAAACGAAAAAGACCACGCCGACGGTGCGATTGATCACCGATGCCATCTCTGGCGAGGCCGTGCCCGTCTGGTGCGCGATCATGGCCAGGATAGCGCCGATGCAGGCAACCGAGAGAACGACGGCGATGCCGTAGCGGCCGAGACGGGTGGAGAGTGTTTCGGTTACTTTCTGCGGCAGCAGGGTCTTGGCGACCACGGCGACTTGCGCGTTGAAGCGTGCATGTGGCTTGCACATATCGTGGCAGCGGCTGTCGAGCGAGCAGCAGAGCGAACAGATTGGCGCCGAGTAAGCCGGGCACCAGGCCATGTCTTCCGGCTCGAACGGATGTTCGCAGATCGAGCAGGTGACGGTCGAGAGCTTCTTCCAGCTCTGGCGCGGCTTGCGGGCGAGATAGTATTTTCCCTTCGTCGCCCAGGCGATCAGCGGGGAAACAACCAAGGCGGTTATCAGGGCGATATAGGGTGCCAGCGACGCGGCCATGGCGCCCATGACGCCAAAATGGGCGGTGAGTGCGATCAGGGCGGATGCCGTCATGGCGCCGACGCCGACCGGGTTGATGTCGTAGAGATGGGCGCGTTTGAACTCGATGTTCGGCGGTGCCAGCCCTAAGGGCTTGTTGATGAACAGGTCGGCCGAGATCGTGCACAGCCACGACATTGCGATGATCGAGAAGATGCCGAGTGTCTCTTCGAGCAGCTTGTAGATACCGAGTTCCATCAACAGGAGGGCGATCGCCACGTTGAACATCAGCCAGACGACGCGGCCGGGATGGCTGTGGGTGAGGCGGGAGAAGAAATTCGACCAGGCGAGCGACCCGGCATAGGCATTCATGACATTGATCTTCAGCTGCGACACGACAACGAAGGCGGCCATCAGCAGAAGTGCTGCATTGTGCCAGGGGATCATGTAGCCGAAGGCGGTCAGGTACATATGCGCGGGATCGGCAGCATCCTCGACCGGAACGCCGGCGCTGAGGCACAGGACGACGAGGAACGAGCCCGCCAGCAGTTTCGGCGCTCCGACGATCACCCAGCCGGCACCGGCAAGAAACACCGCAAAGCGATGATGCAGCTTGCGCTGACCTTCCGGCGGCAGGAAGCGCAGAAAATCCACCTGCTCGCCGATCTGCGCCATCAAGGCGAGGATGACGGCGGAGGCTGCGCCAAACTCAAGCAGTGAAAAGGGTGCGAAAGAACCGGGCTCGCCCATCGGCTTGTGCGTGCCCGGAAAGGCAAGCCAGAGATCGAACTTGCTCCAGTCGGCGAGCGCAATGAAGATGAAGGGCGCGACGTTGAGGACGATCCAGAATGGCTGGGTCAACAGCTGGAATTTGCTGATCAGCCGGACGCCGTGGGTGACGAGCGGGATGACCATGACGGCGCTGATGATATAGCCGATCCAGACGGGGATGCCGAGCGCCAGCTCCAGCGCTGCCGACATGATCGACGCCTCGATGGCAAACAGCATGAAGGTGAAAGAGGCGTAGATCAGCGACGTGATGGTCGAGCCGATATAGCCGAAACTCGCGCCGCGCGTCAGAAGGTCGATATCGACGCCGTGGCGGATGGCGTAACGGCTGATCGGCAGCCCAACCCCGAGCATGACGAGGCTTGCGGCAAGAATGGCGATGATGGCGTTGGTCGTGCCGTAGGAGAGCGTAATCGCCCCGCCGATAGCCTCCAGCGCCAGGAAGGAGATTGCGCCGATCGCGGTCTGCGAGATGCGCTGCGAAGAAAATTGCCGGGCGCTCTTGGCGGTGAAGCGCAGCGCGTAATCTTCCAGCGTCTGGTTGGCGACCCAGCGATTGTATTCGCGCCGGACTGGAATGATGCGCTGGCGGGCTGTCATGCCTAATTTATATTCCCATTTCCGATGTGATCAATGATTAGGCAATGTCCTCTGGTCTACTCGTTTTTGCAAGTGCGAGATTTGGTTTGATTGGGGACCGCGCGTTTTGTTTTTGGTAGCAAACGACAATGGCGCGTTTCACGCGACCGACCGGGTGTTCCGGCAAATGCGCCGATATCTGTGCTGCAGTGCACACTTCGCCCCCGTCTCTACGTCAATTGACGTATACAGAATTCGGACCTCGCAACGGATAGTTGCTACACGAACGGCACTCCCGAGCGCCGTCGTCAAAAGAACGAGAGGGGTTCACACATGAAATTCAAATCCCAGATCCTGGGCGCGTTCCTGGCTGGCGCGCTCGCCACCACGGCATTTTCCAGCGTTCAGGCCGCCGAAGACACGATCAAGGTCGGCATCCTGCATTCGCTTTCCGGCACCATGGCGATCTCCGAGACCACTCTCAAGGACGCCATGCTGATGCTCATCGAAGAGCAGAACAAGAAGGGCGGCCTTCTCGGCAAGAAGCTCGAGGCCGTTGTCGTGGATCCGGCATCCGACTGGCCACTGTTTGCCGAAAAGGCACGCGAGCTGATCTCGGTCGATAAGGTTGCGGCCGTGTTCGGTTGCTGGACCTCGTCGTCGCGTAAGTCGGTCCTGCCGGTGTTTGAGGAGCTGAACTCGCTGCTGTTCTATCCGGTCCAGTACGAGGGTGAGGAATCCTCGCGCAACATCTTCTATACCGGTGCCGCTCCGAACCAGCAGGCTATCCCGGCTGTCGATTACCTGATGAACACGGAAGGCGTCGAGCGCTTCGTGCTTGAAGGCACCGACTACGTTTATCCGCGCACCACCAACAAGATTCTCGAGGCCTATCTGATTGCCAAGGGCATTCCGAAGGAAGACATCCTGATCAACTACACGCCGTTCGGTTTCTCCGACTGGCAGACGGAAGTTGCCAAGATCAAGGAATTCGGTTCGGCCGGCAAGAAGACCGCCGTCGTCTCGACCATCAATGGCGATGCCAACGTGCCGTTCTACAAGGAACTCGGCAACAAGGGCATCAAGGCAACCGATATTCCGGTCATCGCCTTCTCGGTCGGCGAAGAAGAGCTTGCCGGTCTCGATACCAAGCCGCTCGTCGGTCATCTCGCAGCCTGGAACTATTTCCAGTCCGTCGATGCGCCTGCCAATGCCGAATTCATCAAGCAGTGGCATGCCTTCACCAAGAACGACAAGCGCGTTACCAATGACCCGATGGAAGCCGCCTATATCGGCTTCAGCGCATGGGTAAAGGCCGTCGAGGCTGCAGGCACGACCGACACCGACGCCGTTCTCGATACCATCATCGGCACCAGCGTTCCGAATCTCTCGGGCGGCTACTCCACCGTCATGCCAAACCACCACATCACCAAGCCGGTGCTGATCGGTGAAATCCAGGCTGACGGCCAGTTCGAAATCGTCCAGCAGACGCCACAGGTCGTCGGTGACGAGTGGTCCGACTTCCTGCCGGACTCGAAAGATCTGATCTCCGATTGGCGCAAGCCCATGTCCTGCGGCAACTTCAACGTTGCAACGGGCAAGTGCGGTGGCAAGGGTTCCTGATTTTAACGAATACCCGCCGATTTCATCAAGTTCAGCATATTCCGGCAATGGCCTGATGGCTGTTTCCCAAAATCCATTTTCATAACGTCCTGATGGAAATGCCAATACCCTCCGTCCAGCTCCACCTGGGCGGAGGGACTCTTATCCCCCACGTCTGGCATGTTTTCTGCATGGTTAGATTGGGTACGTGGTTTCGGATGCCAGCCCCGTTCGATGTGATTGCCGGGCGAGCGGATTGCGGAAATCTTAAGCAACAGCGTGGGCATGAAGCGTTTCCCGGCAATGCGCGGCGCCACGCCAACGAAACAAGAAGAGCTCATGTATCGCGCCATCCAGACCTTCCTTGTTGCTCTCTGCCTGCTTGTCAGTTGCCTTGCAACCGGCCTGCGTGCCCAGGAGGATATCCGGCCGCTGGTCGATGCGCTTGGTGCAACGGCCTTCCCGCAGAAAATCGAAGCCGTCAAAGCGCTTGCCACATCGGGCAATCCCAAGGTCGGCGACATCCTGCAAAATCTCAGCGACGGCAAGCTCTACGCGCCGAAGACCGGCGGAACTGTTTTTCTCGAAGGCCCGTCGGACGGTGCCTATCTCGACGTACTGACCGGTGCTGCAGCAACCGGGGTTCCCGGAAATCTTGTCAAGATCCGGCTGAACAACGGCCTGCGCGGTGCGATCGGCACGGCGCTCAGCCAGCTGACCCTTTTGAGCCCCGACCGCTCCGCTCGTCTGGCCGCATCGAAGGACCTGCTCAAGGACGCCAATCCGGACAATCTCGACCTTTTGAATTCAGCGCTGGCGCAGGAGAAGGATGCCGAGATCAAGGCGACGATGGAGGCGGCACGCGCCGTCATCCTGTTGAAGACCGATGCCAGCGCCGAAGACAAGAAAGCCGCCATCGACACAATCGCCGCGCGCGGTAATCGTGACGCGCTGACGATCCTGACGGCGGCGATGGAGACTGCGCCGGATGACTTGAAGCCGGCGATCCAGACACATATCAACGCGATCGGCCGCAGCCTTGCCGTCTGGGACGTCGCGCAGAACATCTGGTACGGCCTTTCGCTCGGCTCGGTTCTGCTGCTGGCAGCCATCGGCCTTGCCATCACGTTCGGCGTCATGGGCATCATCAACATGGCGCATGGCGAAATGGTCATGCTCGGCGCCTACACAACATACGTGGTGCAGCAGACGATCGCCGCGGTTGCGCCCGGCATGACCGATTTTTCGCTGGCTTTCGCTGTCCCCGCCGCCTTCCTGTTCACCGGTCTGGTCGGTGTCTGCATCGAACGCAGCGTCATCCGTTGGCTTTACGGCCGGCCGCTCGAAACGCTGCTCGCCACTTGGGGCATTTCGCTGATCCTGCAGCAGGCCATCCGTACCATCTTCGGCCCCACCAATCGCCAGGTCGATAATCCAAGCTGGATGTCCGGTGTCTTCGAGGTTGGTGGGCTTGCCATCACCTATAACCGCATGTGGATCATCGTCTTCTCGCTCGGTGTCTTCGTTGCGCTGCTCCTGCTGCTCAAGCGCTCCAAGTTCGGCCTGCAGATGCGCGCTGTCACGCAAAACCGCCGCATGGCTTCGTCGATGGGCATTCGCACGCCCTGGGTCGACGCGCTCACCTTCGGTCTTGGCTCGGGCATCGCCGGTATAGCGGGCGTGGCGCTCAGCCAGATCGACAATGTCTCGCCCAATCTCGGCCAGAACTACATCATCGACAGTTTCATGGTCGTGGTGTTCGGGGGCGTCGGCAATCTCTGGGGCACGCTGGTCGGCGCGCTGACGCTCGGTATCGCCAACAAGTTCCTCGAGCCTTACGCTGGCGCGGTGCTGGGCAAGATTCTCATCCTCATCTTCATTATTCTCTTCATCCAGCGGCGGCCACGTGGCCTGTTCGCGCTCAAGGGAAGGGCGATCGAACAATGATCACGCAAATGCTTTTCAGCCGGCACGAGAAGAAAACGGTCTGGGCCGTATTCCTGATCCTGCTTGCCGCAGCCCTCGTGCCGCTGGCCAATCTCCTGATCCCGGAAGGCAGTGCCTTCCATGTGCCCGGCTATCTCGTGCCGTTGCTCGGCAAGTATCTTTGCTATGCGCTGCTGGCTCTGGCGCTCGATCTCGTCTGGGGCTATTGCGGCATTCTTTCGCTCGGCCATGGCGCGTTCTTCGCGCTCGGCGGTTACGCCATGGGCATGTACCTGATGCGCCAGATCGGCGATCGCGGCGTCTATGCCAATGCGCTGCTGCCCGATTTCATGGTCTTCCTCAACTGGCAGGAATTGCCGTGGTACTGGTACGGCTTCAACCATTTCGCCTTTGCTGCGCTGATGGTGCTTCTGGTGCCGGGGCTGCTTGCCTTCGTCTTCGGCTGGTTTGCCTTCCGCTCGCGCGTCACAGGCGTCTATCTGTCGATCATTACCCAGGCGATGACCTATGCGCTGCTGCTTGCCTTCTTCCGAAACGAAATGGGCTTTGGCGGCAATAATGGCCTGACCGATTTCAAGGAAATTCTCGGCTTCAACGTGCAGGCGGCGGGCACGCGGGCGGCGCTGTTTGCTGCGACCGCCATCGCTCTGGCGCTTGCACTGGTTCTGAGTTCAGCCATCGTCCGCTCGAAATACGGCAAGGTGCTGGTCGGCGTGCGCGATGCGGAAAGCCGGACCCGGTTTCTCGGCTACCGTGTCGAGAACATGAAGCTGTTCATCTTCACCGTTTCGGCGATGATGGCCGGTGTTGCCGGCGCGCTCTACGTGCCGCAGGTCGGTATCATCAACCCCGGCGAGTTCGCTCCGGCAAACTCGATCGAAGTGGTCATCTGGACCGCAGTCGGCGGCCGGGGCACGCTGATCGGGCCGATCATCGGCGCGGTCCTCGTCAACTTCGGCAAAAGCGTCTTTACCGCTGCCTTTCCGGAGTTCTGGCTGTTTGCACTCGGCGCTCTGTTCGTCGCAACAACCCTGTTCCTGCCCAAGGGTGTTGTCGGCACCGTCCAGCAGTTCCTCGCCCGGCGCAAGGAACAGAGACAAGCCGATGCTGTCGAGCAAGCTTATCAGGACAAGGCAGTGGCCAAGACCTTGAAGCCGCTTGCAACCCTTGAACCCCAGGCTGCGGAGTAACACCGATGGATGAAAAGACCTCCCGCAGCCTTCTTTATCTCGATGGCGTTTCGGTGTCTTTCGATGGGTTCAAGGCGCTGAATTCACTGTCCTTTGTTGTCGAACCGGGTGAATTACGTGCCATCATCGGTCCTAATGGCGCGGGCAAGACGACGATGATGGATATCATCACCGGCAAGACCCGGCCCGATAGCGGCCAAGTGTTCTTCAACGGCGATATCGACCTGACGAAAAAGGACGAGGCGGATATCGCCCAACTCGGCATCGGCCGCAAATTCCAGAAGCCGACAGTGTTTGAAAGCCATACGGTCTGGGACAATATCGAACTGGCGCTCAACCGCAAACGGGGCGTGTTTTCGACATTGTTGTATCGCCTGACCCCGGCCGACAAGGCTCGCATCGAGGACATTCTCGACACCGTGCGCATGAGCGCGCGCAAGGATGACCTGGCCGCCAACCTTTCGCATGGGCAGAAGCAGTGGCTGGAGATCGGCATGCTTCTGGCGCAGGAACCGAAGCTGCTTCTGGTCGATGAACCGGTGGCGGGCATGACCGATGCGGAAACGGCCGAAACCGCCATCCTGCTCAAGGAAATCGCCAAGACCCGCTCGGTCGTCGTCGTCGAACATGACATGGGCTTCATCCGCGATCTCGGCGTCAAGGTGACGTGCCTTGCCGAAGGTTCCGTGCTCGCCGAAGGCTCGATCGATTTCGTCAGCAACGATCCGAAAGTGATCGAGAACTATTTGGGACGCTAATCATGCTCACGGTCGATAATATCAATCTGCATTATGGTGCCGCACAGGCGCTTCGTGGCGTCTCCATCACCGCACCGATGGGCAAGATCACCTGCGTTCTCGGCCGCAACGGCGTCGGCAAGACCAGCCTGCTCAGGGCGATCACCGGACAGCATGGCCCGAGTGCTGGAACGATCACGTTCAACGATACCGTGCTCAACGGCATGGCGCCCTATAACCGGGCCAAGCATGGCATCGGCTTCGTGCCGCAGGGCCGCGAGGTTTTTCCGTTGTTGACGGTGAAGGAAAACCTGGAATCGGGTTACGCGCCGGTGGCGCGCCGGGACCGCTTCATTCCCGAGGATATCTTCAACCTGTTCCCAATCCTGCGCTCCATGCTCGGGCGTCGCGGCGGCGATCTGTCGGGCGGGCAGCAACAGCAGTTGGCGATTGGCCGGGCGCTGGTGACGCGGCCGAAAATTCTGGTTCTGGACGAGCCGACCGAGGGTATCCAGCCATCGATCATCAAGGATATCGGCCGGGCGATCCAGTATCTGCGGGATTCCACCGGGATGGCAATTCTGCTTGTGGAACAATATCTTGACTTCTGCCGTGAGCTTGCAGACCATGTCTACATCATGGACCGGGGCGAGATCGTGCACGAAGGGCCGGCGGAAACGCTGGACACGCCGGAAGCGCGCCGTCACCTGACAGTTTGACGGCGGATTGGAATGGCTGAGGTAGCAAGTATCGCTCCGCAAAGGGCATGGGGCAAGGGGCGGCTGGTGGCCAAGCCTTTTGCCGGACGTACCCGGCTGGCCGAATTCTACCAGGAAGGCTGCGCCAAGATCCGGCTACCCGACACGTTCGATGCGACAATGGAAGCCGTGCTGATCAACAGCTCCGGCGGGTTGACCGGCGGCGACCACATGGAGTGGTCGTTTTCGGCCGGCGAGGGCACGCATCTGACCCTCACCACCCAGGCCTGCGAGAAAATCTACAGGGCCAGCGCCGGGACAGCTGACGTGACTGCGCGGATTTCCGTTGGCGCGAGAGCGACGGTGCATTGGCTGCCGCAGGAAACCATCCTGTTCGACAGGGCCTCGTTGTCGCGCAGGCTAGAGGTCGATATGGTCGGCGGGGCGGAATTTTTGGCTGTCGAGGCCGTGCTTCTGGGACGAAAGGCGATGGGGGAGGCGATGCGGGAAGGCCTATTCCAGGATCGCTGGCGCATTCGCAAGAACGGCGTTCTCCTGCATGCCGAAAACGTCCGGCTCTCTGGCGATATCGCCGGTCTGACGCAACAACTTGCCGTCCTTGGAGGGCAGGTGGCGTTTGCAACGCTGTTCTACACCGGCGCACATTGCGAGCAATACGTGGAAAAGCTGCGCACCCTGATTGGCGGCATCGGTGGCGGGGTGAGCCACTACCGCGTTGGGGGCGAGGACAAGCTGGTTGCCCGCGTCGTTGCTGCCGATGGCTTTGCCTTGAGAAAAATCCTCATCCCGGTCATTTCGCACTTGCGCAAGAGCGCCTCTGTGCCGAAAGTCTGGAACCTGTAATCGACACGCAATCTGGTGACCGCGCATGAACCTGACACCCCGTGAAAAAGACAAACTGCTGATTTCGATGGCGGCGATGGTCGCCCGCCGGCGGCTGGAGCGCGGCGTCAAGCTCAACCATCCCGAAGCGATTGCGCTGATCACCGATTTTGTCGTCGAGGGTGCCCGTGACGGCCGCTCGGTGCCTGACCTGATGGAGGCGGGCGCCCATGTCATCACCCGCGCCCAGGTGATGGAGGGTATCCCCGAGATGATCCACGACATCCAGATCGAAGCGACCTTTCCGGATGGGACCAAGCTTGTCACCGTCCACGAACCCATTCGCTGAGGAACCGGCATGCTGCAACTGAGACCCAATTGCGAATGCTGCGACAAGGACCTGCCGCCCGGCAGCCGTGAAGCGATGATCTGCAGTTTCGAATGCACGTTCTGCACACAGTGCGCCGCCGACATTCTCGACGGACAATGCCCGAACTGCGGCGGTGAACTTGTCCGGCGCCCGGTTCGCCCTGCCGCCAAGCTCGGCAAGTTCCCGGCATCCACCGAACGGGTTTTGAAGGCTGACGGCTGCGCGCCGATCAAAGCTGCCTGAACAGGAGAGACGATACGATGATCCCCGGTGAAATCATTGCGGCAAGCGGCGATATCGAGCTGAATGCCGGGCTGGAAACAGTGTCGCTTGATGTGTCCAACAGCGGCGACCGTCCTGTGCAGGTGGGTAGCCATTATCACTTTGCCGAGACCAACGCGGCCCTTTTGTTCGACCGGGCTTTGGCACATGGCAGGCGGCTTGATATCCCCGCCGGAACGGCCGTCCGTTTCGAGCCTGGGCAAACCCGCACCGTCACGCTCATTCCTTTCGCCGGCAAGCGCGAAGTTTATGGTTTCCGCCAGAAGGTCATGGGCAAGTTATGAGACAGCGGCTCGCCCTTGCAGGGATGATTGTCTTCGGCGTCTGCTCCGTTTTCTCGCCGGCATTGGCGCAGGAAGATGAGATCGATTGCGCCAGCGCGATGACCCAGGCGGACATGAATATATGTGCCAACAAGGATTATGAGACGGCCGATAACGCTCTGAATGCGGTTTACAAGAAAACTGTTGCCGCGATGAAGGATAAGGACAAAGAGCTTAGCGAGATCGACCCAAACTATGTCGGCGCCGTCGATGCCCTGAAGAAAGCCCAGCGCGCCTGGATCGATTATCGTGATGGGCAATGCGATCTTGCCGGGTTTGAGGCGCGCGGCGGATCGATGGAGCCGATGCTGGTTTCCGGTTGCCTGGCGGACCTGACGAAGAGGCGCACGGATGAGCTGAAGGCTTTGATCGAAGGACCTGGAAACTGAGGAGTTGGGGAGCTGAGGTGCCCGAGACGGTGAACCGGACCATCATGATCGTTGGAAACGGCCCGCTGCATGAGGGCGCTGCCGAGGCCATCGACGCTGCCGATCTGGTTGTTCGCTTCAACGATTGCCGCTCATTTGGCGCGGGTGGAAGCAAGACGGATATCGTCGCCGTGTGCAACACAGGGCGTCCGGCGCTGGCAATGCTGGGTGGCGGTGCGTGGAAGACCAATGCGGCAGTCCGGCAGGCGGGTGCGATCTGGTGTGTTCGCGATGGCGAAAAGTTTCAGGCGCTGCGGCCGCGGCTGACTGTCACGCATCCGGATCTCGATGATCTCTGCGATGACTATACCGATGGTTTTCGCGCCTTTGCCAAGGCGACTGGCCGTGTCTTTCATATCGTTCCGGCATCCACACATGAGGGTGTCGATGCCGGGCTGAGCCGGTTCGATGCAGATGCCTATGTCGTGCCGAGCAGCGGCCTGATTGCGATTGACGAGGTGCTGTCGCATTGGCGCCAGCCAGGTGATCGCGTGGTGCTCGCCGGTTTCGGCCATGCCGGCTGGGAGTGGCACCCATTCGCCGCCGAACGGCGCTATGTCGATGACCTGATTTCCAAGGGGCAACTCTTCCGCCTCGACCAGAGAAGTTTACCCGCCTTTTCCCAGGGAGCCTGAGAGCCATGTCCTATAAAATGTCGCGCGCGGCCTATGCCAGCATGTTTGGCCCCACCACCGGCGACAAGGTTCGGCTGGCCGATACCGAGCTGTTCATCGAGGTGGAGAAGGATTTCACCACCTATGGCGACGAAGTAAAATTCGGCGGTGGCAAGGTCATTCGCGATGGCATGGGGCAAAGCCAGGCGACACGCGCACAAGGTGCTGTCGATACGGTCATCACCAATGCGCTGATCGTCGATCATACCGGCATCGTCAAGGCGGATATCGGCCTGAAGAACGGCCGCATCGCAGCGATCGGAAAAGCCGGAAACCCCGATACCCAGCCGGGTGTGACCATCATTGTCGGCCCGTCCACCGAGGTGATTGCCGGCGAGGGCAAGATCGTCACGGCAGGCGGCATGGATGCGCACATCCATTTCATCTGCCCGCAGCAGATCGAGGAAGCCCTGATGTCGGGGATCACCACCATGCTCGGCGGCGGGTCAGGTCCGGCGCATGGCACGCTGGCGACCACCTGCACCGGCGCCTGGCATATCGAGCGGATGATCGAGAGTTTCGATGGTTTCCCGATGAACCTGGCGCTGGCCGGCAAGGGCAATGCCTCGCTCCCTGCGCCGCTTGAGGAAATGATCCTTGCCGGTGCCTCCAGCCTGAAGCTGCACGAGGACTGGGGTACGACGCCTGCGGCTATCGACAATTGCCTGTCGGTTGCCGATGCCTATGACGTGCAGGTGATGATCCATACCGACACGCTGAACGAAAGCGGTTTTGTCGAGGATACGATCGATGCCATCAAGGGCCGCACGATCCATGCCTTTCACACCGAAGGGGCGGGCGGTGGCCATGCGCCTGATATCATCAAGATCTGCGGCCAGTCGAACGTTATCCCGTCTTCGACCAATCCGACCCGGCCCTACACGATCAATACGCTGGCCGAGCATCTCGACATGCTGATGGTTTGCCATCACCTGTCACCGTCGATCCCTGAAGATATCGCCTTTGCCGAAAGCCGGATCCGCAAGGAGACCATTGCGGCGGAAGACATTCTGCACGATATCGGCGCTTTCTCGATCATTTCCTCCGACAGTCAGGCGATGGGCCGCGTCGGCGAGGTTGCCATCCGCACGTGGCAGACAGCCGACAAGATGAAACGGCAGAGGGGACGGCTGGCGCAGGAAACCGGCGACAACGACAATTTCCGGGTCCGGCGCTATATCGCAAAATACACCATCAATCCGGCGATCGCGCAGGGGCTTTCCCACGAAATCGGTTCGATCGAACCCGGCAAGCGTGCCGATCTGGTGATCTGGAATCCCGCCTTTTTTGGCGTGAAACCCGATATGGTCATCCTCGGTGGCATGATCGCGGCCGCCCCGATGGGCGACCCCAATGCCTCCATCCCGACGCCGCAGCCGGTGCACTACCGGCAGATGTTCGGCGCCTTTGGCAAGGCCCGGACAAATTCCTCGGTGACGTTCGTGTCGCAGGCATCGCTTGACGGTGGATTGCAGGCGCGCCTCGGTGTGGCCAAGCAACTGATCGCGGTGAAAAACACCCGCGGCGGCATCAGCAAGGCGTCAATGATCCACAACAGCCTGACGCCGCATATCGAAGTCGACCCGGAAACATACGAGGTGCGGGCCGATGGCGAACTTCTGACCTGCGAACCGGCGACCGTCTTGCCGATGGCGCAACGCTACTTCATGTTCTAAAGCGGATCGCAGATTAAGAGAATGCCGATGTCCTGGAGACGGCCCTTGCGCTGGCTGATCGTTGTCGTTTTCACGGCAGCGCTGGCTGTTGTCGCCGGGACATTGGTGCCGCGTCCTTTATGGCCTGCCACAAAAATAGATACGACAACCGGCAAGACGTATCGCATCCTCGTTCTGGCTAATCCCATCCACACGGACATTGCCATTCCCATCGATGCCGAAACGCTGGCACGTTTTCCGTTCCTCAGCGAAAGCGGCATGCCGGTTGCGCATCCTGATGCACGCTGGTTGGTTTTCGGTTGGGGCGGGCGGGCGTTTTATATTGAAACTCCAACGTGGTCGGAACTGAAGCCGGTGCCACTGTTCAAGGGGCTGACGATGGACCGTTCCGTCATTCATGCCGATGTGACGGGCGAGATCGTCGAACCCTCGGATGCGGTGATGGGTTACGAAATCGGGGCGGATGAGTATCAGCGGCTGCTATCGTTCATCGAGGCGAGCTTTACCCGGACGGATGGGCTGATCCTGCCGATCCCGGACACGGCCTATGGAGAGAATGACCGGTTTTTCGAGGCTAACGGCTGGTTCAGCGCTGTTGTCGGCTGCAATACCTGGACGGCGAAGGCGCTTCGCGAGGCGGGCTTGCAGACAGGCTGGTGGAACCCGTTGCCGGTTTCCCTGTCGAAGTCCCTGATGCTGTATAATTGAAATTGTTGACTTTTTGTCGCAGGCGCAGTCATGCGCAAGGCGCAGGTCAGCCATGCAGCGGGCCTTTTTCGGCGGGTTTATGCTGCATGACAGCACGACATGTTGTAAAAAGAAGTTCACCTCCTGTGCCGGGCTCCTCCCAAGACCTGCCGCGCAGGGCGTTCGTCTTTCAAGGAGTTTTTATCATGATCATTGGCAGAAAAGTGCCGTCCGTTACCTTCCGCACGCGCATCCGCGATGAAGCCGTTGGTGGCGCCAATCCATTCCGTTGGCAGGATGTTTCGTCCGCTGACTATTTTGGTGGCAAGCGCGTCATTCTTTTCTCACTGCCGGGCGCTTTCACGCCGACCTGCTCGACCTTCCAGCTTCCCGACTTCGAAAAACTGGCCGCCGATTTCGGTTCCGAGGGTATCGATGCGATCTACTGCATTTCCGTCAACGATGCTTTTGTCATGAATGCCTGGGGCAAATCGCAGAACCTCGAAAACGTCAAGCTTATTCCGGACGGTTCCGGTGAGTTTACCCGCAAGATGGGCATGCTCGTTTCCAAGGACAATCTCGGCTTCGGCATGCGCTCCTGGCGTTATGCTGCCGTCATCAATGATGGCGTCGTCGAGCAGTGGTTCGAAGAAGAAGGCTATTGCGACAATGCCGACAGCGACCCGTATGGCGTGTCGTCACCGCAGAACATTCTCGGCGCGTTGCAGTCGGACAAGATCGCGGCCTGAGCCGAGACACGGGTGATTTTCGTGAAATCCGGCGCCGGTCCTGTTTGGTCTGGCGCCGGATTTTTTTGTTGTTACAGTAGCATGAATGAATTTGAAGGCTCGCTGAATGCCCTATCGCTCGACTGAGATCCTGTCTCCCGGACCCGCGGACAAGACAGTGCTTCACACCATCGCGCTTGCCCATGACCAGCGGCATTTGCGGCGGAAATTGCTGCATCTCGACAATGACGACGTTGTCATGCTCGATCTCAAGGAAGCGGTCATGCTGGCCGATGGCGATCTTCTGGTGCTGGACACTGGCGATTACGTGCGGATCGCTGCAGTCGCTGAACCACTCTACGATATCCGTCCGCGTGATCCTCTCCACCTGATCGAGCTTGCCTGGCATCTGGGCAATCGTCATCTGGCTGCGGAAATCCGGCTGGATCGAATCCTGATCCTGCGCGATCCGGTGATCAGGGCAATGCTGGAAGGCCTGGGTGCAACACTCAGCGAGGTGACGGAACCGTTCCAGCCGATGCGCGGCGCCTATCACGGCTCCGGCGGTCATTCGCATGGACATGGCGGCCACCATCACGCCCATGACTGATCGGGCCGACACGCAGGCGCTGCTGCGGCTTGTGACGTGGATGTCGCCTGCCTTTCCTGTCGGGGCATTCTCCTATTCCGGTGGGCTCGAGCAGGCGGTGCATGATGGCTTGGTCACCGACGCGCCCGGGCTTGCGCGGTGGTTGCAGGTGCTGGTCGAGCACGGTTCGAGCTGGAATGACGCCGTGCTTCTGGCCGAGAGTTATCGTGCCTGTGGTGAGCCGTTGAGGCTCGCAGAGGTTCGGCAATTGGCTGAGGCGCTAGCTGGATCGCGGGAGCGTCATATGGAGACAATGCTGCAGGGTGAGGCCTTCCTGACGGCCGCCGCCCATTGGCCGCATCCCGGTCTGGAAACGCTGACCGGTGCGGTTGCCTATCCCGTCGCTGTTGGTGCGGTCGCGGGCTCGCATCGCACCGGGCTTGAACCGGCCCTTGCGGCTTATCTGCATTCGACCGTGTCCAACCTTGTCTCTGTGGCGATCCGCTGCGGCGTCATGGGACAGACTAATGGTGTTGGTGTCCTTGCCGAACTGGAGCCGATCATTGCCGGGACAGCGGTCAGAGCCTGTGCGAGCACGCTGGACGATCTTGGATCGGCGGCCATCACGGCCGATATTTCGGCACTGCGTCATGAGACACTGCATTCGCGGCTCTTCCGCTCCTGACGGTTTTTGAGCCCGCTTTCTTGAAAGGAATGTTGCGATGAAATCTGCCAATGGTCCCCTTCGCGTCGGCATCGGCGGTCCGGTCGGTTCAGGCAAGACGGCGCTGACGGATAAGCTCTGCAAGGCGATGCGCGAACACTATTCAGTCGCTGTCGTCACCAACGATATCTACACCAAGGAGGATGCCGAGGCGCTGGTGCGTATGCAGGCACTGCCGTCGGACAGGATCGTCGGCGTCGAGACCGGGGGGTGTCCGCATACGGCGATCCGTGAGGATGCGACGATCAATCTGCAGGCGATCGCCGATCTCAATCGGCGCATTCCGGATCTCGACATCATCTTCATCGAATCTGGCGGCGACAATCTGGCGGCGACCTTTTCACCCGATCTGGCCGATATCACCATCTATGTGATTTCCGTCTGCCAGGGCGAGGAGATCCCGCGCAAGGGCGGGCCGGCGATCACGCGCTCGGATCTGCTGGTGATCAACAAGAAGGATCTGGCACCCTATGTCGGCGCTGATCTCGGCGTTATGGAGCGCGATGCCAGCCGCATGCGCGCCGAGCGGCCCTTTGTGTTTTCCGATATGAAACGCGGCGAGGGCATCGAAACGATCGTCGACTTCCTGAGGGTCGAAGGCGGTCTCTGATATTCTTTGGTCGAACGCAAAAGCCCGGCGGCATCGAGGATGCCGCCGGGCTTTTTTGTGAGCGTTGGCGCAGATTATTCGGCTGCAAGCGCTGCCGGATGATTGATCACGTTGCTGGGGCGCTTCGGGCCTTCCAGCTTGTCGAGGCGCTTCTGCAACTCGTCGATCGTCTTGCTCTGATCGGTGACGATATCGGTGAGGGCAGCATTTTCCAGCACCTCCGTTTCCTCGTCCTTCTTGCCGACGAAGCGTCCGAAGATCTTGCCGAGCAGGCGGGACAGGTCGTCCATGATCAGGAAGAAGGCCGGTACGACGACGAGCGAGATGACCGTCGAGACGATGATGCCGCCGATGACCGCGATTGCCATTGGCGCGCGGAACGAGCCGCCTTCGCCAACACCAAGGGCGGAGGGCAGCATGCCTGCCGACATGGCGATGGAGGTCATGATGATCGGCCGCGCGCGTTTGCGTCCGGCTTCGATCATCGCTTCCGTCCGTTCCATGCCGCGGTGCATCATCTCGATTGCGAAATCCACCAGCAGAATGGCGTTCTTGGTGACGATACCCATCAGCATCAGGATGCCGATCAGCACAGGCATCGACATGGCATTCTGCGTCAGGATCAGGCCGATCGCCACGCCGCCAATCGCCAGCGGCAGCGAGAACAGGATCGTGAACGGCTGGATGATGTTCTTGAACAGAAGGATCAGAACCACCAGCACGAGCATCAGGCCGAGCAGCATGGCGTTGCCGAAACCGGCTTCCATTTCCGCCTGAACTTCCGCGTCACCGCTTTCAAGGAACTCGACGCCAGCCGGAAGCTTGGTTTCCCTGGCAATCTCCTTGAAGCGATCCGAAGCCGTATTGAGGGCGACGCCGATCGGCAGGTCCGCGCCCATGGTGACGACGCGGTTGCGGTCGTAACGCTTGATCGAGCTTGGGCCTTCCGAATAGTTGATATCGGCAACAGTCGAGATCGGCACCAGTGCACCGGCTGCCGTCTGAACCTTTAGATTGCGGATGGCGGCAAGGTCGGTACGGAAATTCGTATCCACCTGCACACGGATCGGGATCTGCCGGTCATCGAGCGAGATCTTCGTCAGGGCGGCATCGATATCGCCAATCGTGGCGACGCGAACGACGTCGGCGATCTGCGCTGTCATGATGCCGAGACGTGACATCTGGTCGGCGCGTGGACGGATCTGCAGTTCAGGCCGCGGCAGGGCGCCATCGGGGCTGACATTGGCAAGCAGAGGCTCGTTGCGCAGATTGGCTTCCAGCAAGGCAACGGCCGTGTTGAGGTCTGCGTCGCTCTTCGACAGAAGATTGAACGACAAGTCTCGTTCGCCACGGTCATTCAGCTTCAGAATCCGGACGTCCGGAATGGAGCGAACGGCGGCATAGACCTGCTTCTCGATTTCACCCTGCGGAATGATACGGCCGGTCGGCGGTAGTTTCGGCAGATACTGGCCGATCACCGGCAAGCGGCCGAAGACGTCGTTGACCACCTTGTTGAGCAGGGAATGGTCGAGCTTGGCCAGCATGATGGTAATCGTTGCGCGGCGCAGTTCGAGGTCGCCCTTCGGCGAGGCACCGCCGAGGACGAAGATGCCTTCGACGCCGTTGAGATCCTTGATCCGGGCGTAGATCTCTTCCGTCGTCTTGTCGGTGTCTTCCAGTCGCGCATCCGGCGGCAATTCGACAGACAGAACGATACGCGACGCATCCTCCGTTGGCAGGAAGCTGCCTGGAACGGTCATCAAAAGCATCACTGAGCCGATGACGAAACCGATGGCGGCGATCATCGTGGCATAACGCATGTACCAGCGCCGGGTCGTCGTGCTGACCAGCCAGGTATAACCACGCATGATCGCACCGTCGCTGTCATCGTGGTGACCGTCGCCGTCGCTGGATTTCATCAGATAGGCGGCCATCAGCGGCGTGATTAGCCGCGCGACCATCAGTGAGAAGAACACCGAGACCGCGACCGTCAGGCCGAACTGGATGAAGTATTGGCCGGGAATACCAGGCATGAAAGAGACCGGCACGAACACCGCAATGATCGTGAACGTCGTTGCGATCACGGCCAGGCCGATTTCGTCGGCGGCTTCGATCGCGGCCTTGTAGGGCGATTTGCCCATTTTTATATGCCGGGCAATATTCTCGATCTCGACGATGGCGTCATCGACGAGAATACCGGTCGCAAGCGTCAAGGCGAGGAAGCTGACCAGATTGAGCGAGAAGCCGAGCATATCCATGACCCAGAAGGTCGGAATGGCCGATAGCGGCAGTGCCATGGCTGAGATCAGCGTTGCACGCCAATTTCGTAGGAAGAGCATGACCACGGCAACGGCCAACAGGGCGCCTTCGAGCAGCGTGTGGATCGCGGACTCGTAGTTGCCGTAGGTATAGTAGACGGAATCATCGACCAACTCGATCGTCACGTCGGGATTTTTCGCCCGCAGTTCCGTCAGTGTCTTTCCGACTGTTTCCGCGACGGAGACTTCGCTTGCTCCCTTGGAGCGGAAGACGGCGAAGGTCACGACCGGCGTGCTGTTGAAGCGCGAAAACGACTTCGGCTCCTCGTAAGTGTCTTTCACCTTGCCGAGTTCGGAAAGGCGAACGAACCTGCCGTTCGGCATGGCGATCATCGTGTTCGCCAGGCCTTCGACCGAGCGCGCATCGCCAAGCGTGCGGATCGCCTGCTCGCTGCCACCAACCTGGCCACGGCCGGACCCGAGGTCGGCGTTCATTTTACGCAGCTGGTTGTTTACGTCCGAGGCGGTGATGCCGTAGGAATTCAGGCGGGCATCGTTGAGTTCGACACGAACTTCGCGGTTCGCGCCGCCGTAACGATCGATCCGGCCGATACCGGACTTGCCTTGAAGGGCGCGCTTGACCGTGTCATCGACGAACCAGGAGATTTCTTCAAGCGTCATGCCCGGAGACGAGACGGCAAACGTCTGGATTGCCTGCCCCTCGACATCGACCTTGGAGACGATCGGCTCTTCCACCGAGGCTGGTAGATCGCCGCGGATGCGATCGATCGCGTCCTTGGTGTCCTGAACGGCCTGGTTGGTCGGCACGTCCATCATGAACATCACGGCAGTGTTGGAAACACCGTCGCTGATGTTGGACGAGACGTGATCGACACCGGAAATGCCGGCAACGGCGTCCTCGATTTCCTTGGTAACCTGGGATTCAAGTTCTGCCGGAGCTGCGCCGCTCTGGGCGACGCTGATCGAGACGATCGGGACGTCAATATTGGGGAAACGGGTGATCGGCAGCGTATTGAAGGATGAATATCCAAGATACATCAACAACACGAAGGCGAGGATGGGGGCAATCGGATTGCGAATTGCCCAAGCTGAAAAATTCATACCGCTCTTCCCGTCAATTGGTCGCCGTGGCGGCGGATGTCACCGGATTGATCTTGTCGCCGTCGCGCACATAGGCGCCGGCCTTGGCGACCACCTTGTCACCGGGCTTCAAACCCGTGGTGATCTCGATGAATTCACCATCCTGAATGCCTGTCGTCACTTTTGTCAGATGAATAACGCCATCATTGACCATGCGCACGACCGTCTCGTTGCTTCCAACGGTAACGGCCGTCAGCGGCAAGACGATGGCCTGTTTTTCCTCGACGATGATCTGGGCATCGGCATACATGCCGACCCGGGCCTTTTCCGGCTCATTCAGCGAAATGTAGACGGCACCCAAGCGGGTCTGGGCATCGATCATCGGCGAAATCAGCCGGATCTTGCCGTCGATCCTTGTCTTGCCGTCGGCGAGTGTGACCACGGCCTTCTGGTCGATTGCGAGCTTGATGAGGTCGGCCTCGTTGATGTCAGCCCGCATTTCCAGCGCGCCGTCGCGAATGATGGTGAACAGCGGTTCGCCGGTGCCATTGGCTATGGCGCCGACCTTGGCGGTCTTTGCCGATACGATGCCGCTGACCGGTGATTTGACCGCAGTGCGGGCGAGGCGCAGATCCAGATCCGACATCTGGGCTTCGACGACCTTGATATCGGCCTTGGCGACGGCGATGAACTGTTCAGCCGAGTTGACCCGGGCAAGGGCGGCGGTTGCAGCAGCCTTTTCCTGATCCCGCTGAGCGGTCGAGATGGATCCGGCATCCGCGAGTTTCCTCGATCGTTCGCTGACCCGCACAGCTTCCTCGGCATTGGCCTGAGCTTCGGCAAGCAGGGCCTGGTATTGTGCGAGCGAGGCGCCGGCCTTGGCAAGGCTTGCCGCATACTGGCTCTTTTGCAGAACCAGCATGTCTTCGTTGAGGACAACCAGCGTGCTGCCGGCTTCGACCCGGTCGCCGATATCGGCATTCAGGGTACGGATCGACAACCCATCGACCTGCGGCGAGATGTAGGTTTCCTCCACGGCCTTGATTGCGCCGGTTGCGACGACGCGGTCGATGACCGGTTTGTTCTCCACCTGGGTCACGACAATGGATGGCAATGTCTGCGTGGCTTTCGGTGCGGCAGCCTCCTGCGCGACTGCGGTGCCGGACAGCAAAGTCAGCAGCAGGGCAGTGGAAATTCCAAACGCAAACGTCTTGTTACGGGCCATCGGCTCACTTTCCTCGAATTCCGGATAAATCAGTTCGCTGACGCCGAAAACCTTGCAGAAAAGGGTCTGTCGCCGTCATGTGCAGGAAAGGAAGGAAATAGCGCGTCGATGCAATTACGTTACGCGTAAATTTTCCTCCGCATCCTCCTCAGAATGCCTTCGGGCTCTATTTAGTTAGGCCGTTTCGGCTATGCAAGATGATAGAAAAAAAGAATGGTGCCTCATTATTTTATTTGTTGAGTCCGATCAATGCAACTTCTGTTTTATGTCTTTTTGTTGCGCATCCGGATTTTCAAGTGTTGCAAATGAGAAACGCGCGGGACCGGCCCGCGCGTTTCTTCCGTGAAAAGTATTACAAAAAACGCCTACTTGAGAGCGGCGTCGGTAATCTCATGTGTGAAGGCGCCTGATGGTTCCTTGCTGATAACGGGATCCGAGCCACCCTTTAGCAGTGAAGAAACGGTACGTTTGTAGTCGGCGTCGTCCAGCGCGCCGTTCGAGCCGGCCGTCAGTTTGGCAACTTCGCTCATCATGCGCTTTTGGTGTTCTTCCGTCTGGGCGCCCGTGGCGTCGTTTTCGAGAACGATGCCGGCTGCTTCGTCCGTATGCTCCTCAGCATATTTCCAGCCCTTCATCGAAGCGCGGACGAACTTGACCATCTTTTCCTTGAAGGCTGGATCCTTCAGCTTGTCTTCGAGTACATAGAGGCCGTCTTCGAGCGTTGCGACGCCCTGGTCCTGATATTTGAAGACGACCAGGTCTTCCGGCTTGATGCCGGCATCGATGACCTGCCAATATTCGTTATAGGTCATGGTGGAGATGCAGGCCGCCTGCTTCTGGATCAGCGGGTCGACGTTGAAGCCTTGCTTCAGCACCGTGACGCCATCCGGGCCGCCATCGGTTTTGAGCCCCAGCTGGCTCATCCAAGACAGGAACGGATATTCGTTGCCGAAGAACCAGACGCCGAGCGTCTTGCCCTTGAAGTCGGCAGGTGACGCAACGCCGGATTCCTTCAGGCAGGTCAGCATCATGCCGGATGTTTTGAAAGGCTGGGCGATATTGACGAGGGCGACACCCTTTTCGCGGGTCGCAAGCGCAGACGGCATCCAGTCGACGACGACATCGGCGCCACCGCCGGCGATGACCTGCGGAGGTGCGATGTCCGGGCCGCCCGGCTTGATCTCGACATCGAGGCCTTCGGCTTCATAAAAGCCCTTGTCCTTGGCGACGTAATAGCCGGCGAACTGGGCCTGCGTGACCCATTTCAGCTGCAGCACCACCTTGTCGGCGGCCATGGCATGGAATGCGGACAGCGAAAAAGCGCTTGCCAGCAGCAATGATGCAAGTCTCGTCTTCATGTCAGTTCCCTCTTTTTTGTTGTGCCCGCCCACCACGGACAGGCATTTCTTAAGCCGTCCGTGCGTTTCGCACGGACGGATGCCAGAACGTGACAGCCCGCTCGATGAGCGCGACTATCCCGTAAAAAGCGGAGCCAGCTACCGCCGCAACAGCGATTTCGGCCCAAACCATATCGACATTCATGCGTCCCACTTCGGTGGAGATCCGAAACCCCATGCCGACGATCGGAGTGCCGAAGAATTCCGCAACGATGGCGCCGATCAGCGCCAAGGTAGAGTTGATCTTGAGTGCATTGAAAATGAAAGGCCATGCTGCCGGAAGACGCAGTTTGACAAGCGTCTGAAACCAGCTGGCGGCATAGGTGTGCATCAGGTCGCGTTCCATCGAGCTTGCCGCGGCAAGTCCCGACACCGTGTTCACCAGCATCGGGAAGAAGGTCATGATGACCACGACCGCGACCTTGGACTGCCAGTCGAAGCCGAACCACATCACCATGATCGGCGCGACGCCGATGACGGGCAGGGCGGAGACGAAATTGCCGAGTGGCAGCAGCCCCTTCTGGAGGAAAGGCGAGCGGTCGATGGCGATGGCGACGAGGAAACCGAGGCTGCAGCCCAATGTGTAGCCGATGATCACCGCCTTGAGGAACGTTTGCTGGAAATCGGCCCAGAGCGTTGGAACGGAGTTGATCAGCCGTGTCCAGATCATCGATGGCGGTGGCAGAAGGACGGAAGGAACATTGAACCCTCGGACAATGCCTTCCCACAGAACCAGGATGCTAACGCCGAAGAGAATCGGTACTGCAAGGCGAACCACCCTGTTCGCGGATGGGTTCCTGAATTTACGGCGCACAAGCCATTCATTGGTTGCCCAGGCAGCAAGCCAGAAGGCGATGGCACCAAACAGAATACCGGACTTCATGGCTTCATCCCCATGCGCTTGAGGACGGCGGTTTGGGCAAAGCCGACGATGACCACCAGCGTGGCTGCGAGCGCTGCCGCCATGAACAAAGCCGACCATATCTGCACCGTCTGGCCGTAATAAGAGCCGGCGAGCAGGCGGGCGCCGAGGCCTGATACGGCACCGGTCGGCAGCTCGCCGACGATCGCACCGACCAGCGAGATGGCGATGGCGACCTTCAGCGAGGCGAAGAGATAGGGCATGGACGACGGCCAGCGCAGTTTCCAGAAGGTCTGCGCCGGGCTGGCATAATAGGTGTGCATCAGGTCGAGCTGGATTTGCTCGGGACTACGCAGTCCTTTCACCATTCCGACGACGATCGGGAAGAAGCTGAGATATGTCGAGATCAGCGCCTTCGGCAGCAGGCCCGATATGCCGATGGCATTGAGCACGACAATGATCATCGGCGCGATGGCAAGGATGGGGATGGTCTGGCTGGCGATCACCCAGGGCATCAGCGAGCGGTCCATGGCGCGGTTATGGACGATACCGACGGCCAAAAGAATGCCGAGCACCGTGCCGATGCCGAAGCCGAGAAGCGTCGCCGAGAGCGTGATCCAGGCGTGGTAGACGAGGCTGCGCTTGGAGGTGACCGGCATCAGGAACGTCGTATTCCAGATTTCAGCGATCACCTGATGTGGGGCGGGGAGAACCGGCCGCTGCTGGAACATGGTTTTCGGCAGGATTTCGGAGAAGGTAATCTCCGTTCCGGCGCGAGCGGCGGTGTCGCGCTCGAACGGCGCATTGAGGAAGATCACCGACACGTACCAGATGACGAGGACGGCAAGGAGGATGACGCCCACCGGCATGATCCTGTCTTTGAAAAGGTTTGGCTTTTCCATGCTCATGCCTTCCCGCCGGCTGGCATCAGCATCAACCCCATCGACACGACACCGAGGGCAACGCCCGCCAGTTGTGGCAAGGTCATCCGCTCACCGAAGACGGCAAAGGCGATGAAATTGACCAGAAGCAGCTGGGCGATAGCCGAGGCCGAAATGGCAAGCCCGAGCCCACCTTCACGCATCAAGCGCACCATCATCAGGTTGCCGAGGCAATAAAGCCCGAGCGAGAAGAGCAGGATCAGGATGTTGTTGGTGGAGACGTAATATCGCGACGCTGTGGCGCCACCGAGGAAAATGGCCATGGACGCGGCGAGCCAGAGGATGAAGGAGAGGTTCATGCGTGTGCTCCCGATGCCGTCCACTGAAGGAGGATATCGGGCAACCCTTCCTCGTTATCACCGGCGGTTCTTTTAACTTCACTAAACATCTCGCGCCTGTAAAATCGCTGTGCCGCGTTGTTGGCCTCAAATGTCCACAGCTGCAGTTTTTTCGGAAAGACAGTCTTGGCGCTGTCAATCAAGTGCTTTCCAAGACCGGCATTTCGGTGGGCTGGATCAGCATAAAGCGCGGTAACGTAGCCATCGCCTGAAAGAGCCATGAAAGCGCAGGCTTGGCCGTCATTTTCGGCGATCGAGACACGCCGCTCTTTGAAAACCACCTGGCAATAATAGCGTTCAACGTCATCATGGTCATGCACACGGGGCATCCATTCGGTCGCATCGATCCAGGCGTTCAGGATTGCGGCGCAAGCCGGCATATCCTTCTCTTCCGCGCTTCGGATGATGGGGCAGCTACTCATCATAGCTATGCCCCGCCCTCAATCCCTCGCGGACGCGATGGGCGATCTGCAGGAATTCCGGGGTTTCGCGGATACCGAGCGGGCGCTCCTTGGGCAATGTCGATTCGATGATATCGGTGACACGGCCGGGGCGGGGGCTCATGACAACGATCTTGGTGGAGAGATAGACGGCTTCCGGGATCGAGTGGGTGACGAAGCAGATGGTTTTGTTCGTCCGTTCCCAGAGCTTCAAGAGCTGTTCGTTCAGGTGATCGCGGACGATTTCATCGAGCGCGCCAAAAGGTTCGTCCATCAAGAGAAGATCGGCATCGAAGGCAAGCGCGCGGGCGATCGAGGCGCGCTGCTGCATGCCGCCGGAAAGCTGCCAGGGGAATTTCTTGCCAAAACCTGTGAGGTTGACCAGTTCCATGGTGCGGTCGATGCGGGCCTTCTGGTCGGCCGCGCTATACCCCATGATCTCCAGTGGCAGGGCGATGTTCTTTTCGATGGTGCGCCACGGGTAGAGGGCGGCGGCCTGGAAGACATAACCGTAGGAACGGTTTTTGCGCGCATCTTCCGGCGTCGTGCCGTTGACGGTGATCGAGCCAGATGTCGGCTTTTCGAGGTCGGCGATGACGCGCAGGAACGTGGTCTTGCCGCAGCCGGAGGGACCGATGAAGGAGACAAAATCGCCCTTGTTGACGTCGAGATTGACGCCCGTCAGCGCATTGACCGGCCCGTCATTGGTCTCAAAGGTGAGGCCGAGATCGCGCGCCGAAACGACGGATGCTGGTGTTGCTGTCATTGTATCCGGTGCGCTCCGCCCTGAATGCCATTGCGTGGAAGGTTGGTGTGACGTCATTCGGCTTGTCGCCTCCGATAGTCGTACTTCATATTTTTCGAATGGGGTATGCTGAGCGCGATGTCGCTGCCGAGGAGACGGGGTAACATCTGCCAGACCAGCCCTGTTCGGCAGTGATCAGGCGCACCGATGCGAACAAACAGGAAAACGTCATCCAGTTGCCTGAACTGAAGGTTTAATGTCGATCTTGCGTGAGCGGGTCTATTGTGCCGCTCTCTGCCCGCCGGCCGGCGACAGAGCGATGTGCTGGATAGAGGGCGGTTCATTTGCATTTCTTCAGTGGCCCCCAGCGTGTCCCGTCCTTGAAGGCGATGGTATAGTCCTTGCGCGACCGCAGGATTTCGACGCTCTCGTCAGCCTCGCCGCTTTCTCCTTCAGCGCTGCACGAGACAGTCGCTGCAAAGGAAGCCCCACTCTTCGTCACCGGACCTTTGAATTCACAATAAGACGCTGCCGTCGTGATGCCTTCGTTGGTCAAGAGGAAGAAATTGTCCGAACCGGTGGATTCACCAGTTTTGGCATAGGCGCAGCCATCCGTGTTGCCATAGTCTCCATCAAGGAATGCCTCGCTCGCGACGACCGGTCCGGCCATCGCAAAGCCGGCCAGAAGCAATAGGGCGATGCGGTGTGCCGCGCCCACCGTCACACCCCGCTTGCCGGAATGCCGGTGCGCTGCACCTTGCGCGGCGCGGTAATGTCCTTCCAGGTCGATAGCGCTTTGTTGACGGCTGTGTAGGGCTCGCGCTTGATGAACTTGCCCTGGCCTTCGCGGGTCTTGATCGTCGATTCCTCGATGGCAACGACGCCTCCCGTCAGGGTGTAGCGCGGTAGGCCGGTCACCTGCTTGCCTTCGAAGACGTTGTAATCGATCGCCGACTGCTGGTTTGACGCCGAGATGGTTTTTGTGCGCTTCGGATCCCAGACGACCAGATCGGCATCGGCACCGACAAGGATCGCGCCCTTCCTCGGGTACATGTTGAGGATTTTGGCGATGTTGGTGGAGGTCACCGCCACGAACTCGTTCATGGTGATCCGGCCGGTGGCAACACCGTGGGTCCAGAGCATAGGCATGCGATCTTCAAGCCCGCCGGTGCCATTGGGGATCTTCGTAAAATCACCGATGCCAAAACGTTTCTGGGCCGTTGTGAAGGCGCAGTGGTCGGTTGCCACCACTTGCAGCGAACCGGAAGAGAGGCCAGCCCAGAGTGAGTCCTGATGTTGCTTGTTGCGGAAGGGTGGCGACATGACGCGCCGGGCGGCGTGGTCCCAGTCGGGGTTGGCATATTCGCTTTCATCCAGCGTCAGATGCTGGATTAGCGGCTCGCCATAGACACGCATGCCGTTCTGGCGCGCGCGGCGGATGGCTTCGTGGGCCTGTTCGCAAGACGTGTGAACAACGTAGAGCGGCGCGCCGGCCATATCGGCGATGATGATGGCGCGGTTGGTGGCTTCGCCCTCAACGGCAGCGGGGCGGGAATAGGCGTGGGCTTCCGGGCCATTGTTGCCGTCGGCCAGCAGCTTTGCCTGCATCTGCGCGACGATATCGCCGTTTTCTGCGTGAACCATCGGTAGCGCACCGAGCTCGGCGCAGCGCTGGAACGAGTGGAACATCTCGTCGTCATCCACCATCAATGCGCCCTTATAGGCCATGAAATGCTTGAACGAGTTGATACCCTTGTCCTGCACGATGGTCTGCATTTCGTTGAAGACCTGCTCGCTCCACCAGGTGATCGCCATGTGGAAGGAGAAATCGCAATTGGCGCGGGATGTCTTGTTGTCCCACATGGTGAGCGCTTCGAGCAGCGACTGGCCGGGGGCGGGCAGGGCGAAATCGACGACCATGGTCGTGCCGCCAGACAGGGCGGCGCGCGTCCCGCTTTCGAAATCGTCGGAGGAATAAGTGCCCATGAAGGGCATTTCGAGATGGGTATGCGGATCGATGCCGCCGGGCATGACATAACAGCCGGTCGCATCCAGCGTTTCGTCACCGGAGAGGTTCGGCCCGATCTCGACAATCTTGCCACCGTCGATCTTGACGTCAGCCTTGTAGGTGAGGTCGGCGGTGACAATGGTGCCGTTCTTGATGACTGTGGTCATTGCTATCTCCCAATATTAAACGGTCTTATGCATCCCGCTCGATGACGATAGTTTTGCTCAATATCGCTGTTTTTTCACCTGTTCCGGAGCCTGTTGCGCTTACGCGTATCCCCGAGCCAGGTTGGCTAACTAGAAAAATTGCAGCATCTTCGATGTGTTCGAATTTGTGAGCATGAGCATCCTCATTTGACGGGCGCCCCGGTAGGAAACATTTGTAGACAGGGACGACGTCGTGGTGTCCGAGGATCGCCTGGGCTTGGCGACCAGTAATCTTGCAATAAATCTTCACTCCACAATCCCCGCCGTCTCCACCACCGCATGGAACAGCACGTCGCATCCTGCCGACGCCCATTCCTTGGAGATCTCCTCAGCTTCGTTGTGGCTGAGGCCGCCGACGCAGGGGCACATGACCATGGTTGCGGGGGCGACCTTGGCCGCCCAGCAGGCGTCGTGGCCGGCGCCGGAAATCAGGTTCATGTGGCTGTAGCCGAGCTTTTCCGCGGCGTTGCGCACAGCGGTCACCAGCTTTGGATCGAAGGTGACCGGCTCGAAATGGCCGATGGCCTCAATGGAGCAGCCGACGCCGAGCTCATCGGTAATCTTCGGCGCCTCAGTCTCGATCTTGGCGCGCATGCGGTCAAGCTTGGCCTTGTCAGGCGAACGGATATCGACGGTGAAGACGACCTTGCCCGGCAGCACGTTGCGGGAATTCGGCGAGAAAAACACCTGGCCGACGCCGCCAACGGCACCCGGCTGGTTTTCCATGGCGACGCCCTGAACCATTTCGACGATACGCGCCATGGCAAGGCCAGCGTTGACACGCAGGTCCATCGGGGTCGAGCCGGTATGGGCTTCACGGCCGGTGAGGGTGAACTCCAACCACCAGAGGCCCTGACAGTGCGTCACGACGCCGATGGTCTTTTCTTCCGCTTCGAGGATCGGTCCCTGCTCGATATGATATTCGAAATAGGCGTGCATCTTCCGCGCGCCGACGTCTTCGTCGCCCTGCCAGCCGATCCGCTTCAGCTCGTCCCCGTAGGTCTTGCCTTCAGGGTCCTTGCGTCCATAGGCATAGTCGAGCTCATGGATGCCGGCAAAAACGCCGGACGCGAGCATGGCAGGCGCAAACCTCGCGCCTTCCTCGTTGGCCCAATTGGTGACGACGATCGGGTGTTTGGTCTTGATGCCGAGGTCGTTCATGGTGCGCACGACCTCAAGGGCTGCGAGCACGCCAAGCACGCCGTCATATTTGCCACCGGTCGGCTGGGTATCGAGGTGACTGCCGACATAGACGGGCAGGGCGTCGGGATCGGTACCGGGGCGGGTGGCAAACATCGTGCCCATCTTGTCGAGGCCCATGGTCATGCCGGCGTCTTTGCACCATGTTTGGAAAAGATGGCGGCCTTCGCCGTCTTCGTCGGTCAGCGTCTGGCGATTGTTGCCGCCAGCGATGCCGGGGCCGATCTTGGCCATATCCATCAGTGAATCCCACAGACGGTCCGCGTTGACGCGCATGTTCTCGCCCGGTGCATGAGCCATGACGGTTCTCCTCATTCTTTTTAGGGGAGGCACAGTGGCTGCACTTCCCGTCGTTCCCGTGGTCAAATCGGGGCATCTGGTTTTTTCGATTGCCCTGCGATCAGCCGTTGCGTTTGAGTATGAACTGACTGATAATTTGACCGGTTGGTAAAACATTACAACTTCCGTTGCCGCACTCAAGACGAAAAACAGAAAAAACGGAAGTACCGTTCGAATTTTTGGATCAGGCGGTTTGCGGATGTTTTCGGATCGCGTGTAGACGGCGATTGGTGAGAAGACTGGGGGAAAGATGGTACTTCCGAGGGCAGCCCAAACGCAAAGGCGAACCCGTATCCAGGAGGAGAAGGAAGAACTGATTTTGGAAGCGGCGCTCGACGTGTTTGCCACCCACGGTTTTCGCGGTACCACCATCGACCAGATCGCCGAGGTGGCGGGCATGTCCAAACCCAACCTGCTCTATTACTTCCGCACCAAGGAAGCGATGCACCGGGCGCTGATCGACCGGGTGCTCGATAGCTGGCTCGATCCGTTGCGCGAATTTGATGCGGAGGGCAGCCCTGTTTCCGAAATTCGCAGCTATATTCGCCGCAAACTGGAGATGGCACGCGATTTTCCACGCGAAAGCCGGTTGTTTGCCAATGAAATTCTTCAGGGTGCGCCGCATATCGAGGATGAACTGAAAGGGCCGCTGAAATCGCTTGTCGACGAAAAGGCCGAGGTTATCCGCAGCTGGGCGAAAGCTGGCAAGATCGCGAAATGCGATCCTTATCACTTGATCTTCGCCATCTGGTCGACGACGCAGCACTATGCCGATTTCGACGTTCAGGTGCGTGGCGTGCTTGGAGAGGAGCGCTCCGGTGATGGACGCTTCGAAGATGCTGCGCGGTTTCTCGAGCAACTGTTCGTCAGTGGCCTGGAAATCAGGGACGGCGGCGCCTGACGGTGATCAGGAAGGGTCGCTGACGATCCGGTTGCGTCCTTCCGCTTTTGCCCGGTACAGCGCCATGTCGGCCCGGGTCAGCATCTCCTCAAAGGAGATTTTCGAATCGCCGCTGCAGACGGCCAAGCCACCGCTGACAGTGATCGACAGGACTGCCCCGTCTCCCGCATCAATCTGAAGACGCTCAACCGCCTGGCGGATGCGCTCCGCGACCATTTTCGCCGCCGTTGCTGAGGCTCTCGGCAGAACCACACAGAATTCCTCGCCTCCAGTCCGCCCGAAGAGATCGTCTTTGCGCAGCGTAGCGGACACGGCGGACGAAAAGGCAATCAGTGCGTTGTCGCCCACAGCGTGCCCGTGCCGATCGTTCACCGATTTGAAGTGATCGATGTCGAGAACGAGAACAGCCGAACCATCGACGTTGCCGTCTTGCGCGATGACACTTTTGCCGCGTGCCATGAACGTGCCGCGGGCGAGTGTGCGGGTCAGAAAGTCATGATCGACGGAATCCTGAAGGCGTTGCAGCAGGGAATTGCGGGTGGTCGTGACGCTCGCCACCGAGAGCGGCGCCATCGCGATCATGCCAAGGCCCAGCCGGATGGATTGCATCCACAACATGGGGTCCACAGTCTCTGGCGCACTGGTGCTGAAAATCATCATGCCCCAGATGCTAAAGATCATCGTCAGCAGAGCGGTGGGAAACAGCGCGAAACTGGTGGCGCACCAAAGAAGGGCTGGGACTGGAAATGCAAATGCTGCGGGGCCGCCGATAAAACTGCTGGCGAGCATCGACAGCGCAAGGGTGGCCACGGGAAGGGCGTGGCGGCTCTGCCACATTGCCTTTCGGCCCAGCTTGGCATGCCATTCGCTCAAGGACGGCGCGGTCAGCATTACGGGCAGGATCACGATGAAATTGACAAACTCAGTCACCAGCCAGAACCAGAACCCGGGAAAATAGGTCTGCCCAAGGAAAAGCCCTGCCACGATGCCGCCGACAAGCCCGCTGGCAACGGCCGCGATGCTGCAGATGACGAGCATGATGATGATCGATTGAGATTCGCGAAGGCGCTGATGGCCTATGCCCGCAAGACGATAGAGCAGACAGCCGGCAAAGACACCGGCGGCATTGGGCGCGGTAAGCCAGAGTGTCTTGATCAGATCGCTGCCGGTTATCACGTCGGCCGCAACGTAACCGGCAATGGCTCCCGCCCATCCAAACGCGGTTGCAAAACGGGGTCGCCGGATCATCACGCCCAGAAGAATAGCGTTGGCGGGCCAGAACAGGGCAAGCAAGCCCATCGGGCGTGTGAGGATGCCTAATAGGGCTGCGAGGAAAACGATACCGGCCAGAATGATTGCATCCCGGACGGTTCCGGTCAGGGCAACCTGCGACGATTTCCAATTCTGGGCGATCAGAGGGGGCATGGCAGCCATATACACGTTGACATAGTATCATCGCTCTTGCGCGTATTTGCTGTACGCAACGTCAATTCAATCGAAAAGTACTATTAAATCCTAGGGGTATTTTGCTCTCTTGTCGCCGCCTGTGATTGTATTGCAGGCATGCACACAGCGCATGCCGCTCCGGCTTCAGGTGATACAGCTTGTCAGGCTGATGGGCTCGCCTGGTGTTTCTCCGCTTCGAACATCGCTTCGATCTCAGCCGCATTCTGGATGATCAAGGTTTCGAGCGTGCCGGTGCGGCCACGGATAGAGATATTGTAGCTTTCCCGGTCATCGACGGTGAGCCCCGCATAGCGCACCAGATCAGCGGAGACAGCAAGCTGTGCATCATATTCCTTGGCAAAGCCTTCCAGCCGGCTTGCCGCGTTGATCGTATCGCCGACAGCGGTCAGCGATGAGGCCTTGCCATAGCCGATCTGACCGATAATCGCCGGGCCGGCATGCATGCCCATGGCGATGCGCAATGGTTTGTCCAGTTCGCTCATGAAATTGCGGTTGAGCACATCGATCCCCTTGGCGATGCGCGCCGTCGCCGTCAGCGCCTGCGCGCAGGCTTCCTCGATGCTGTTGTTCAGCCCGAAAAGCGCAAGAGCACCATCACCGATGAACTTGTCGATCACGCCGCCTGACGCCTCCACCGCCTCGCCGATGGTTTCGAAATACCGGTTGAGCAGGAAGACTGTATCGAACGGCAGCTGCTTCTGGGCAAGCAGCGTGAAATCGCGAAGATCGCAAAACAGCACGGCGATATGGCGCTCGCGGCCGGCGGCCTGCTGCTCCGTCGGTTGGGCCTTGAGGCCGACATTGTCACCGCCCAGGATAGGGGAGATCGACAGATTATGGCTTGGCCGTAATTGACAGGCCAGGCGCACATTGTCGGGCGCGCGAATCCGCGTTAGCGTCGCCCGCTCGGCATCGCTGGCTGGCGGTTGGCGTTCGAGGCCTTCCGTTACCCGCACCCGACAGGTCGAGCACCGCCCGCGTCCACCGCAGATCGACAGGTGAGGGATCCCCGCAGCGCGGCTTGCCTCCAGCACGCTGAAACCTTTTGCGACCGAGATTGCCCGGTCGGGATAGGTGACGCGGATTTTTCCACGCACCGGAATGGCGCGCAGGATTAGGGTTCCGGCGATCGCCGCGAGCAGGCCAACAAAGATGGACGTCCTGATTTGCCCGATAATTTCGGGCGGGGTGCGGTGTGGCATGAACCAGGTTGTCGATGGCAGTCCGACCTCTAGCGACCGGGCGCCGACGGCAAAGCCGAGCAGGGCCAGCAGCGGAACGAGGGCGGCGAAGGAATAGAAAAACAGGAAGTAGCGCGGATACCAACTGCGCCCGCGCATCCAGAACCACGCGCCGAGGCAGCCATGCGCCCAGGCAATGATCAGCGCCAGCGACTGCCGTGTCGCGTTGAAGGAGCTCGACCAGAGCGCAGGCAGGACCTGATAGTAACCGTCGCCATAGCCTGTGAGCATCCATTCGACCCGGGTGCTGACCACGTGGCTGACGATGAGGAAGGGAAACGTGAGGCCGAAGATGATTTTCAGCGCCTCGCGGACCGGCATCCGCAAAGTCTGCCGGCGGTAGAGGCTTTCAAGGGCAAGCACGAAGTGGACGAGCAGCGATCCGTAGAGCAGCACTGTTCCCGGCCAGCTGCGCCAGACAAAATTGAAAATCCGGCGTGCATCTTCCATGGTCTCGACGGAAATGAGGCCGAGTGCGTGGTTTGAAAAATGCGTGAGCAGAAACAAGCCCAGGCAGGCACCGGTCAGGAGATGCACCCTTTTGCGGGTTCGTGAGGAGGCGATCTTCAAGCAGGCATCCGGTGTTGGCGGCCAAAGCCGCATCTCGTCATACCCACTTATTGACGAGTTCGCGGTGAGGGGCAACGCACGTTTTTGTGGACGCATCGTCGCAATTTCGTGTCCAATGCGTTGCCTGTTTCCCCGGGCGTAGAATATCGCCGTCGTTCGCAACGGTTGAATGCTGTCAGCCGCCCCACCTTTTCGGCGAAGCGGCTGATATGTCTTGCATGGGGAGATTACTCGGCGGCCTGGCGGGCCATCGGGTTGTTCGGGTGGGTGGTCCAGTTGGCATAGTTCGGATCGACCGTCTTGCCGGTGCGTTCGTCCAGCACTCCCGGCTCAAGGCCAACCATGGTGATGCAGTCCTGCACAGGACAGACGTTGACGCAGAGATTGCAGCCGACGCATTCGTCTTCCATCACCTCGAAATGGCGCTTTCCGTCAACATACTGGGTGATCGCTTGGTGCGATGTGTCTTCGCAGGCGATATGGCAGCGGCCGCACTTGATGCAGGAGTCCTGGTCGATCTTTGCCTTGGCAATGTAGTTGAGGTTGAGATACTGCCAGTCGGAGACGTTCGGCACAGCGCGGCCGCAGATATCGTCGAGGCTGCGATGTCCCTTTGCGTCCATCCAGTCCGAAAGCCCCGTGACCATCTCCTGGACGATCTTGAAGCCGTAGGTCATGGCCGCGGTGCAGACCTGAACGTTGCCAGAGCCGAGGACGAGGAACTCGGCGGCATCCCGCCAGGTGGTGATGCCGCCGATGCCGGAAATCGGCAGGCCATAGGTTTCGGGATCCCGGGCGATCTCGGCAACCATGTTGAGCGCGATCGGCTTGACCGCCGGGCCGCAATAGCCGCCGTGGCTGCCCTTGCCGTTGATCGAGGGTTCCGGCGAGAAGGTATCGAGATTGACCGACGTGATCGAATTGATGGTGTTGATCAGTGAGACGGCGTCTGTACCCCCGGCTTTGGCTGCGCGCGCGGGCTTGCGGATGTCGGCGATGTTCGGCGTTAGCTTGGTGATGACAGGCATGCGGGTGTATTGCTTGCACCAGCGCACGACCATCTCGATATATTCCGGCACCTGTCCGACCGCAGCCCCCATGCCGCGCTCCGACATGCCGTGCGGACAGCCGAAATTGAGTTCGATACCGTCGGCACCCGTCTCTTCCACCAGCGGCAGGATCGCCTTCCAGGCATTTTCCTCACAGGGCACCATGATCGAGGCGATCAGGGCGCGATCCGGCCAATTCATCTTCACCTGCTTCATTTCGCGCAGGTTGGTGTAGAGGTCGCGGTCGGTGATCAGTTCGATATTGTTCAGGCCGAGAAGACGGCGGTCCGCGCCCCAGATGGCGCCGTAGCGCGGGCCGTTGACGTTGACGACCGGTGGGCCTTCCTCGCCCAGCGTCTTCCAGACGACACCGCCCCAGCCCGCCTTGAAGGCGCGCTCGACATTGTAGGCCTTGTCGGTCGGTGGTGCCGAGGCCAGCCAGAAGGGGTTCGGAGATTTGATGCCGACGAAGTTGTTGCGCAGATCAGCCATTGTTCATTCTCCCCTTCACGCGACGGCAACGGCCGGCTGCGATGCAGCTGACAGCACGTGGTTCATCGATTCGGCTGCGTCGCGGCCCATGGCAACGGCTGAGACCGTCAGGTCCTCGCCACCGAGAACGCAGTCGCCACCCGCCCACACCCGGTCGAGCGAGGTGCGGCCTTCGCCATCAACGACGATGCGGCCGGATTGCAGGGCGATGATGCCGAGGCCATCGGCCTCAAACGTCTGACCGATGGCTTTGAGCACATGATCGGCGGTGATGACGCCGGTTTCGCCTGTGGTCGTCAGGCGACCGTCGGCGATCGTCGTATAATCGAGTTCGATGCCGGCCACCTTGCCGTCGCGGGCAATGATGCGTTTGGGCTGCAGCCAGTGGCGGATGGTGACGCCCTTGGCGGCGGCGAGATCCTGCTCGAATTCGGAGGCGTTCATGTGCTCCTTGCCGCGGCGATAACAGATCGTCACTTCCTCGGCGCCGAGCAGCTTTGCCTGCACGGCCGCATCGACCGCAGTCATGCCGCCGCCGAGCACCACGACGCGGCGGCCGATAGCGATGTCGGCTTTGGTTTCGGATTGCCGCAGCGCAGCGATGAAATCGACGGCATCTTCGACGCCTTCTGCGGTTTCGCCTTCGGCCCGCAGCGCATTGACGCCAGCAAGACCGAGGCCGAGGAAGACCGCATCATGCTTCGAGAGCATGTCGGCCAGCGAAAAATCGCGCCCGAGCATCATGCGATTGAGGATCTCGATACCACCAATGGCAAGCACGTAGTCGACTTCGGCCTGCGCGAAATCATCGACCGCCTTGTAGGTGGCGATACCGTATTCATTGAGGCCGCCTGCCTTTTCGCGGGCGTCGTAAATGACGACGTCATGGCCCTTGACGGCCAGGCGGTGGGCGCAGGCAAGACCGGCTGGACCGGCGCCGATCACGGCGATGGATTTGCCTGATGGTTCGGCGCGCTGGTAGAACTGGCGGTTTTCGCGCATGGCGATATCGGTCGCGTAGCGCTGTAGCCGTCCGATCTCGACAGGCCGATGCTCGGCTTCGTTGCGCACGCAAGCCTGCTCGCACAGCGTTTCGGTGGGACAGACCCGGGCGCACATGCCACCGAGAATGTTCTGGTCGAAGATGGTGTTTGCTGACCCGATCGGGTTTCCAGTCGATATCTGCCGAATGAACAGCGGGATATCGATGGAGGTGGGACAGGCCGTCATGCAGGGCGCGTCGTAGCAGAAGTAGCAGCGGTCGGAGGCGACCAGTGCTTCATGCCCATCCAGCGGCGGGTGCAGATCGGAAAAATTCTTCTCGTATTCGACGGGAGACAAGCGCCCGCTCAGTATTCCAGTTTCAGTCGTTCCCATTTTTTGCTCCCAAATGTCGTGCCTCAGGATGCCGAAACGGTAACACGCTTTATTTTTTTATCAAACGGTAAAATTTTAAAACGAAAATCGCAGGAAACCCAGTGCCGTAGGGGTTTCAAAGGCTCGGGAAGGGAAGGTGTGATGGTCTGCGTTTGACAGGAGCCGGGAAAAAGTGTCAGCACATCGTTCAGGGAGTACGGACAATGGCGCGCAGACCGGACGGCAATAACAGGCTCGATGACGCCGCGCGTGCGGGCTGGCTCTATTATGTTGCCGGGCGCACCCAAGACGAAATTGCGTCCGCCATGGGCATCTCGCGTCAATCGGCGCAGCGGCTGGTTTCGCTGGCGATGTCCGAACGCTTGATCAAGGTCCGCCTTGATCACCCGATCGCCGCCTGCCTCGAACTCGGGCTCCGTCTCAAGGAAAAATTCGAGCTGCGGCAGGTCGATATCGTGCCGAGCGATCCCGGTTCTTCATCGACCACCGTCGGCATCGCTGAAGCCGGGGCGGCCGAGATCGAACGCTGGCTGAAATCCTCTGATCCGATCATCCTGGCAATCGGCACGGGGCGAACGCTGAAAGCGGCAATCGACCAGCTGCCGGCAATGGAATGTCCGCAGCATCGCATCGTCTCCTTGACCGGTAATATCGGTCTGGATGGATCGGCTGCCTATTACAACGTCATCTTCTCCATGGCGGATGCCGTCAAGGCGCGGCATTTTCCAATGCCGCTGCCAGTTCTGGTGTCGTCGCCAGAAGAACGCGCCCTCTTGCACAATCAGGCGCTGGTCAAATCGGCATTGCAACTTGGATCCGAGGCCAATGTCGCCTTCGTTGGCGTCGGTGAACTTGGCCAGGATGCTCCCTTGTGCGAGGACGGCTTTCTGGCCCGCGACGAGATGATGCGGCTGATGGACGAGGGGGCCGCGGGGGAGATCTGCGGCTGGATGTTCAATGGCGATGGACAGATGCTGTCCGGTAGCATCAACAAGCGCGTTGCCAGCGTGCCCTTGCCATCGCGCGATTCGGCAGTTGTCATCGGCATCGCCAAAGGCAAGCGGAAATACGTCGCATTGCGGGCGGCCCTCAGAGGGCGGGTGATCAACGGCCTGATCACTGACGAGTCGACGGCAGAGTTTTTGCTCAAAGACTGAGCACTTTCCCGGAAATTTTCATTAGCAAAATCAAACCAATGGCGCTTTGTTACTGCACTGCAGCAACGAATGCCAATTGACATTTTTTGCGGATGTGTGAGTAATTGCCCACGAGCAAGGCAAATGCTCACAACTCTTCTGGGAGGAAGATATATGAACTTGAAAACTTTCCTGCTGGGCACGTGCTCGGCAATCGTCATCGCGGGTTTCGCACAGGCAGAAACCCTCACCATTGCCACGGTGAACAATGGTGACATGGTCCGCATGCAGACGCTGACGGACGATTTCACCAAGGCCAATCCTGACATTCAGCTGGAATGGGTCACCCTCGAAGAGAACGTGCTGCGCGAACGCGTCACCACGGATATCGCAACCAAGGGCGGCCAGTACGACGTCCTAACCATCGGTACCTATGAAGTTCCGATCTGGGCCAAGCAGGGCTGGCTCCTGCCACTCGACAATCTCGGCGCCGACTATGACGTCGATGATCTTCTCCCGGCCATCCGCTCGGGCCTGACCGCTGACGGAAAGCTTTATGCAGCGCCGTTTTACGGCGAAAGCTCGATGGTCATGTACCGCAAGGACCTGATCGAAAAGGCTGGTCTGAAAATGCCCGATGCCCCGACCTGGGAGTTCATCGGTGAGGCTGCCCGCAAGATGACCGACCGTGCGGCCGGTATCAACGGCATTTGCCTTCGCGGCAAGGCTGGCTGGGGCGAGAACATGGCGTTCCTGACTGCCACGTCCAACGCTTTTGGCGCACGCTGGTTTGATGAAAACTGGAAGCCCCAGTTCGATCAGCCGGAGTGGAAGGCGACGCTCGACATGTACGTCAAGCTGATGAACGATGCCGGCCCGCAGGGCGCTTCGTCCAACGGCTTCAACGAAAACCTGGCGCTGTTCCAGCAGGGCAAGTGCGGCATGTGGATCGATGCCACGGTGGCTGCTTCGTTCGTGACCAACCCGAAAGACTCGACCGTTGCCGACAAGGTCGGTTTCGCTCTTGCTCCGGACACTGGTCTTGGCAAGCGCGGCAACTGGCTGTGGGCCTGGAACCTTGCCATTCCGGCAGGCACCCAGAAAGCAGAAGCTGCCGAGAAGTTCGTGTCCTGGGCAACCAGCAAGCACTATCTCGACATCGTCGCTGCCAAGGAAGGCTGGGCAAACGTTCCTCCGGGCACGCGCACCTCGCTCTACAACAACGCCGAGTACCTGAAGGCGGCCCCGTTCGCCAAGATGACGCTCGACAGCATCAATGCCGCCGACCCGAAGAACCCGTCCGTGAAGCCGGTGCCTTACGTCGGTGTCCAGTTTGTCGCCATCCCGGAATTCCAGGGGCTCGGCACGACGGTCGGACAGCTCTTCTCGGCGGCTCTCGCCGGCCAGATGACGGTTGACGATGCGCTTGCACAGGCACAGCAGGTCACCACCCGCGAAATGACCCGCGGCGGTTACATCAAGTAGGTTCCTTCCCAAGGACAGGCAGCCCGGACTACCATCCGGGTTGCCAACTCTAACCTGGCGTCACCTGTTGTGAAGTCTATTGTCACTGCGTCTGACGTCAGGCTTTTCCAAAAAAGAATACCAAGGCGGCCGGTTTGCTGCCCTCCCGGCGGGGCGGGTGCCCCCACCGGCATCAGAGGGAGGGTGTTGAAATGGCAACGCAGAATACGCGGGCGCTTGCGCGCTGGATGATGGCCCCGTCTGTTGGGCTTCTCCTGATCTGGATGATCGTACCACTGGCGATGACGCTGTGGTTTTCCTTCCAGAACTACAATCTGCTCAATCCCGGCAATGTCAGCTTCGCTGGCCTGTTCAACTACCAGTATTTTTATACGGATCCCGCTTTTTTCCAGTCCATCTGGAACACGCTCGTCCTCGTGGTCGGCGTGCTTTTTATCACGGTGATCGGCGGCATCGCGCTTGGCCTGCTGCTCGATCAGCCGATGTTCGGGCAGGGGCTAGTGCGCATCTTGGTGATCTCGCCGTTCTTCGTCATGCCGCCGGTGGCCGCACTCGTCTGGAAGAACATGATCATGCATCCCCAATATGGGGTGTTTGCCGATATCAGCCGTTTCTTCGGGCTGCAGCCGGTCGACTGGTTCGGGCAGTATCCGCTGTTTTCGATCATCATCATCGTCGCCTGGCAGTGGCTGCCGTTTGCAACGCTGATCCTGCTCACCGCCTTGCAATCGCTTGACGGCGAGCAGAAGGAAGCAGCCGAAATGGACGGCGCCAATTTCGTCAACCGGTTCATCTACCTGACCCTGCCGCATCTCGCCCGCTCGATCACCGTCGTCATCCTGATCCAGACGATCTTCCTTCTGGGCGTCTACGCCGAAATCCTCGTCACTACCAATGGCGGACCGGGCTACGCCTCGACCAACCTGCCGTTCCTGATCTACCGCACCGCACTTCTCGGCTACGATGTCGGCGGCGCGTCGGCAGGCGGCATCATCGCAGTCATCCTCGCCAATATCGTCGCCTTCTTCTTGATGCGCGCCGTTGGCAAGAACCTCGACAAATAAGGGAGGCAAGACCATGGCCCGTGCAGTTTCGACCAGAAGAACCGTCGCCCTCACCGTCGTCGCCTGGATCATCGCACTCGTGATCTTCTTCCCGATCCTTTACACGATCATCACCTCGTTCAAGTCCGAGACCGAGGCGATCCAGGGGTTCAACCTCATTCCCTCGGGCACGGTGGAAAGCTATCAGGCCGTTCAGGCGCAGAGCAATTACTTCAAGTTCTTCCTGAACTCGGTCATCTTGTCGCTGGGCTCGACGGTGCTTGCCCTCATCATCGCGGTGCCGTCCGCCTGGTCGATGGCATTTTCGCCAACCAACAAGACCAAGGACATCCTGATGTGGATGCTCTCCACCAAGATGATGCCGGCTGTTGCCGTGCTCGTGCCGATCTATCTTCTGTTCCGCGATTTCGGCCTGCTCGACAGCCGCATCGGCCTGACCTTCATGCTGACCATGATCAACCTGCCGATCGTGATCTGGATGCTCTACACCTACTTTCGTGAAATTCCCGGCGAAATCCTGGAGGCGGCACGGATGGACGGGGCCTCGCTCTGGGGTGAAATCGTCTACGTGCTGACGCCGATGGCGGTTCCGGGCATTGCGTCCACCATGCTGCTCAACATCATCCTTGCGTGGAACGAAGCGTTCTGGACGATCCGGCTCACCACCACCAATGCGGCCCCGCTGACCGCCTTCATTGCCTCGTTCTCCAGCCCGCAAGGCCTGTTCTGGGCAAAACTGTCGGCCGCCTCGACGCTGGCGATCGCACCGATCCTGATCATGGGCTGGTTCAGCCAGAAACAACTTGTCCGCGGCCTGACCTTCGGCGCCGTAAAGTAACGCAAAGAAAAGACTGGGAGGCACGCATGGGCAATATCACTCTGAAAAAGGTCAATAAATCCTTTGGCGCAACGCAGGTCATTCCAGGCATCGACCTGACGATCAACGAGGGCGAGTTCGTCGTGTTCGTCGGCCCCTCCGGCTGCGGGAAATCGACGCTGCTGCGCCTGATCGCCGGCCTTGAGGATACGTCCTCGGGCACGATTGAAATCGATGGCCGCGACGTGACCGGTGCCGCACCGGCCAAGCGTGGACTGGCGATGGTGTTCCAGTCCTACGCGCTCTATCCGCATATGACGGTGCGCAACAACATCGCCTTCCCGTTGAAGATGGCGAAGATGGATCAGGGTGCCATTGACAAGAAGGTGACGGAAGCGGCCCGCGTCCTCAACCTTACCAACTATCTCGACCGGCGCCCGGGCCAGCTTTCCGGCGGCCAGCGCCAGCGCGTTGCCATCGGCCGCGCCATCGTGCGCGAACCCTCGGCCTTCCTGTTCGACGAGCCGTTGTCCAACCTCGATGCGGCGCTGCGCGGCACGATGCGGCTGGAGATCAGCGAGCTTCATCATCAGCTGAAGACGACGATGATCTACGTGACCCACGATCAGGTCGAAGCCATGACCATGGCCGACAAGATCGTTGTGCTCAACGCCGGCAATATCGAGCAGGTCGGCTCGCCGCTCGATCTCTATCACCGGCCGGACAATATCTTCGTCGCCGGCTTCATCGGCTCGCCGCGCATGAACTTCGCGACGGGCGAGTTCGCCAAACCGCACAACGTGCATACGATCGGCGTTCGCCCGGAGCACCTCAAGCTGTCGACGGAATCGGGCACATGGCGCGGTAAGGTCGGCGTCGCCGAGCATCTCGGATCCGACACGTTCCTGCACATCCATGTCGATGGCATCGGGCTGGTGACCGCCCGCGTCGGCGGCGATTTTGCAGTCAAGCACGGCGATCAGGTCTTCCTGACGCCAGAGGAAGGCCGCGTGCACAAATTCAATGACAAGGGACTGGCAGTTCGATGACACGGCTCAAGGGTAAAAGCGCGCTGATCACGGGATCGGCGCGCGGTATCGGGCGCGCTTTCGCGGAGGCCTATATCAGCGAGGGAGCGACCGTCGCGATTGCGGACATCAACCTCGAACGGGCCACAGTCACCGCCGGCGAGCTTGGGCCGTCTGCTTATGCTGTGGAAATGGACGTGACCAGCCAGGTTTCGATCGACGACGCGATTGCTGCCGTCGTCGCCAAGGCCGGTGGCCTCGATATCCTGATCAACAACGCGGCGTTGTTCGATCTCGCGCCCATCGTCGAGATCACCCGGGAAAGCTACGACAGGCTTTTTTCGATCAACGTCTCCGGTACGCTCTTTACGATGCAGGCCGCTGCAAAGCAGATGATCGCGCAGGGCCGCGGCGGCAAGATCATCAACATGGCAAGCCAGGCGGGACGCCGCGGCGAGGCTCTTGTCGGCATCTATTGCGCCACAAAGGCAGCCGTCATCAGCCTCACCCAGTCGGCGGGCCTGAACCTGATCAAGCACGGTATCAACGTCAACGCGATCGCCCCCGGCGTGGTCGATGGCGAGCATTGGGATGGTGTCGATGCGATGTTTGCCAAGTACGAAAATCGCCCACTCGGCGAGAAGAAGAAACTTGTCGGTGCCGAAGTGCCGTTCGGGCGCATGGGCACGGCTGAAGACCTGACCGGGATGGCGATCTTCCTTGCCTCCGCAGACAGCAACTATGTCGTTTCGCAGACCTACAATGTCGATGGCGGCAACTGGATGAGCTGACCGAAGCTCGTCGAAAGGAATGAACATGACGACCAAACTTTCGCTCGCCAATCTCGACGCCATCAAGGCGACCGCCGCGATCCCGGCCTATGACCGAGCGTCGTTGAAGGCGGGTATCATCCATTTCGGCGTCGGTAATTTCCACCGTGCCCATCAGGCGATCTATCTCGACGATTTGTTCAACACCGGCAGCGATCACGACTGGGCGATTGTCGGGGCAGGGGTCTTGCCGTCGGATGAGGCGATGCGGGCGAAGCTTGAGGCGCAGGATTTTCTGACGACGGTGGTCGAACAGGACAACAACAAGAGTGCTGCGCGCGTCACCGCACCAATGATCGATTATCTGCGGCCCGGCAATGCGGTAGCAACGATTGCTGCGCTTTCCGACCCGGCGATCCGTATCGTGTCGCTGACAATCACCGAGGGCGGTTATTTCATCGACCCGGCGTCGGGCGTGTTCAATCCAAAGCATCCCGCGATCGTCGCCGATAGCCAGAATCCAGGCGATCCGAAGACCGTTTTCGGCCTGATTATCGCGGGACTGAAGGCCCGCAAGGACAAGGGCATCGTCCCGTTCACGGTGATGTCCTGCGACAACATTCCGGGCAATGGCGAAGTCACGCATGCGGCCGTGTCCGGCCTAGCAAGGCTTTCCGATCCAGTATTGGCGGAATGGATCGAGGCCAACGTCGCGTTTCCGAACGGCATGGTCGATCGCATCACACCGGCGACGGGTCCGCGTGAGGTTGGCATCGTTGCCGACGAATATGGCATCGACGACAACTGGCCGGTCTTTTGCGAAGAATTCAAACAATGGGTGCTGGAGGATCATTTCCCGGCCGGACGTCCGGCTCTTGAAAAGGTCGGCGTTCAGTTCGTGCCCGATGTCGCGCCCTACGAGCACATGAAGATCCGTATCCTTAACGGCGGCCACGCGGCGATTGCCTATCCGGCAGCACTTCTCGATATCCATTTCGTCCATGAGGCGATGGAGGACAAGACGGTCTGCGCGTTCCTGGCCAAGCTGGAAGAGGACGAGATCATCCCGGTCATTCCGCCGGTGCCGAACACTGATCTAAACGCCTATTTCAAAAAGGTCGAGTCGCGGCTGTTCAATCCGAAAATCGCCGATACGATTCCGCGTCTGGCGCAGGACGGCTCCAACCGGCAACCGAAATTTATCCTCCCGACGACGGCAGACCGGCTTCGGCGCGGCGAGGATGTTATTGGTCTAGCCCTGGTGTCAGCGCTCTGGTGCCGGTATCTTGCAGGCAGCACAGACAGCGGGAAGGCGATCACCTTCAACGACGCCAGCGCCGACCGGCTTCATGCCGCGGCGATAAAAGCCAAGGACGATCCACAGGCCTTTCTTGCGCTTTCGGACATCTTCGGCGATGTTGCGCAATCAACGCTGTTCCAGAAACGGTTCGCGCATGCGCTGCGGACGCTTTGGGACAAGGGCACGCGGGCAACGCTGCAGCTCTATCTCGACGGAAAACTTGGAGAATGACCTCATGACGCTTCAGCCCCCGGGTAACGTCGTGGCTGCGGTATGCGGCCACTCTGGCGGGCGAGCGGTGGTCTGAATGATATGAATACGAATCCACCAAAACTGGTGATTTTCGATTGCGACGGGGTTCTGGTCGATAGCGAACCCTTGTCGCTGGATGTGCTGGTCCGCGTGCTGGGCAATGCCGGCGTCGACATGGACGCCGAAGAGGCAACCGAGCGATTTCTTGGCAAGAGCCTGAAAACCATGTCGGATATCCTGCACGAGGATTACGGTCTGGCGGTAGATGATCATTTCCTGGAGGAAATGCGCCTCGATCTTTACCAGCGGTTTCGTCAGGAATTGCAACCGGTCGCGGGTATCGCTGCGGCACTTGACCAACTCGATCTGCCGCGATGCGTCGCCTCGTCAAGCCAGATGGAGCGCATCCGGCTGTCCCTGACCATTACCGGGCTGATCGGCAAGCTTGAGCCCTACCTGTTCAGCTCCAGCATGGTCAAACACGGCAAACCCGCGCCGGATCTCTTCCTGCACGCCGCCGCCGAGATGGCGACCCCACCGGAAAACTGTATCGTCATCGAAGATAGCCCTGCCGGGATTGAGGCGGCCAAGGCTGCGGGCATGCGGGTTTTCGCCTTTGCCGGCGCTTCGCATGCAAAGTCGGAGCGGCATCTGGAATCATTGCGGCGGCTTTCGCCTGACGTGCTGTTTGACGACATGCGGGAATTGATCCATCTTGTCCGGAAAGAACAAAGGGACGGGAACGCAGGGCTCTGATGGCTGATTTGATCGTTGCTGTCGATGTCGGAACCGGCAGCGCTCGCGCTGGTATTTTCGATAGGCATGGCAAGCAATTGGCCCGCGCGGATTATCCGATCGCGATGAACCGGCCTGAAGAAAATCATGCCGAGCATGATTCCGAAAATATCTGGGCTGCCGTCTGCATCGCCGTCAAAACGGCCCGTGCCAAGGCCGGTGTGCCGGCTGAATCCATCGCCGCAATCGGGTTCGATGCCACATGCTCGCTGGTCGTGCGGGACAAGGACGGCGCGCCCTTGTCGGTCAATCGCAAGGCCGATCCACGCTGGGACACGATCGTCTGGCTCGATCACCGGGCGCTCAAGCAGGCCGATTTCTGCACGGCCACCGAACATCCTGTCCTCAACCATTCCGGCCGTGTGATGTCTCCGGAAATGGAGATGCCAAAGCTGATGTGGCTGAAGCAAAATCTGCCACATCAATGGGAAAAGACCGGATATTTCTTCGATCTCGCCGATTTCATGTCCTGGCGGGCAACCGGCAATACCGCACGGTCGCGCTGTACGCTGACGGCTAAGTGGAATTATCTGTCGCACAAGGAAAATGGCTGGCAGGACGAGTTCCTCGAAGCGATCGGGCTGGAGGATTTGCGGGAACGCGGCGGGTTGCCGGAAAAGACGTTGCCGGTCGGACGATCAGTCGGGCATCTGACGGCTGCGGCTGCGGCAGAACTGGGCCTGCATGAAGATTGCGCGGTAGCAACTGGTTTGATCGACGCCTATGCCGGCGCTATCGGTGTGCTTGGTGGCTTTGCCGGCGAGCCGGAAAAGCTGGAGCGGCAGCTTGCCCTGATTGCTGGCACCTCCAGCTGCATCGTTGCTTTTTCAAAGGAGATGAAGCCGGGCTTCGGCATGTGGGGCCCGTATTACGAGGCGGCATTCCCAGACAGCTGGCTGATTGAGGGCGGGCAATCGGCGACTGGTGCGCTGCTCGACCATGTGGTTCGCAGTCACAGCGCTGGCGGAGAGCCGGATGCAGAGGTTCATGCACGGATTGTGCTGCGCATTCAGGAACTGCGGGCCGCCTATGGGGCGGAGTTTGCAGCGCGCCTGCATGTCCTGCCGGATTTTCACGGTAATCGTTCGCCGCTTGCCGATCCGCATGCACTTGGAGTCATTAGCGGCCTGACGCTCGACAGTTCGTTCGATGCGCTGTGCCGGCTTTACTGGCGCACCTGCGTCGCCATCGCACTCGGTATCCGCCATATTCTCGAGATGATGAAAGAGGCAGGCTACGATCTCGACACGCTGCATGTGACGGGTGGCCATGTCCGCAATGTGCTGTTGATGGAACTCTATTCCGATGTGACCGGCTGCACGGTGGTCGTTCCGGAAACAAACGATGCAGTTCTGCTCGGTACCGCTATGGTCGCTTCGGTGGCCGGAGGCCTTTATCCGGATCTGCGCGTAGCCGGACCGGCCATGTCTCCCGGCGGCCATGCGCAATATCCAAATGCCGATATGCGGGAAACCTACGACCGCGACTATCGCAAATTCCTGAGCCTTTACAGACACCGCACGGAACTTGAGACGCTGTAAAAACGGTGGAATGTAGAGGCTTCAAAAAAAATGAAACCGGCACGGAACTTTTCCTTTGCCAGTCCGTTTCTCCGATGTCTGGATAGCGGTTCACATCGCCCCCAATGGGAACCCAATAATTGTCCGGCATTCAACTCACACGCCCCCTCGGTGAGTTGTTAATATCAGCCAGTGCCTTCCCCCGGCGCTGGCTGTTTTTTTGTCAATTTTTTGGAATGATGGCGGGCTCGAAACAGCGGCGTTATTATCATACTGCATCATGGCTGGAGAGTTGCCGCTTAAGATGAAACGCTCTCGGTTCAGGCGATGATTTCGTATTCCCGCGATGGAATGGTCAGGTGATATTCAATGCGGTCGGGTGTGGTCAGGTACATCGCCTTGCCGCCGATTGCGACGGGCACGACACGCTCCAGCACCGTGCGCGCAAATGTATGTTCGTCAACCTCCCGCTGGGTGGCTGCCGGTGGCAGGTTTTCGACCCATGCCAGTTCGATGGCCGCATTTTCATCCAGCATCGTCTCGAAGCAGTCGATCGTCAGCGAGTTCACGCCCGCCGAGATCGCCCCATAGGATGCTGAATTGACGATCAGTTCGTGCAGTGCAAGGCCAATATGCAGCGTCGCATTGGGAGAGAGATGCGCATTGATGCCATTGATCGCGATCGGCGTTTGGGAATCTGGCCAATAGGCGCTGAATTGCCGCTCGGTCAATGCAAAGAGATAGGCCCCACGCCAGCTTGAATCGGTGACGAGGTCCTGTGAATAGGAAAGCGACTGGATGCGTCCGCGAAATTTTGTGAGAAAATAGTCCAGCGACAGAGCCTGGCGCGCTGTCTGCGTTGCAATCCCCTGGATGATGGCGAGCAGGTTCTTGGAGCGATGGCTCAGCTCGCGCAACAGGGTTTTCAAGATGCGTTCGCGATGCCGGGTTTCCGAGATGTCGGTAATCACGCAGAGAATTCCGGTCATTCCGGTGACATCGACGCGTTCGATATCGATCCGGTATGTCAGCACTCCTGTGGCCGATGTCAGGTCTATTTCGGTCGATGCTGGGGTATTCGTACAGGCGACGCTTCGTTTCAGCGCGACCAGACGTGTGCTTTCCTCGGCGCCAAAAACAGTTTCCTCTCCCAGATGTTCTGTTGCGAGCAGCCGCAGCCCTTCAGGCAGATTTCCGGAAATGACAGTGTCGAAATTGTCTGATTGATACACATATCCGGCCCCTGATTTCTTTAACACCAGTTCCATCAGGACCATGCTGGTATCGGCGCCGGTCTCGTTCGAGGCTGAATTGCCTGCATTACCCACGCGAAGCGCCTTCCATTTTCTGATCGGTTCTCAATGCCATTCCCGTGCTCGGCAAAGGGCGAAAATCCGATCGGCATACGGCCGGAAATGGGCCCGGCTCTCATGCCTAAAATTTACACGGGGGTTAATCGGTTTCCCCCGTGTCATTTTCCAATGAGATTATTCGACCACTGTTTCTGGCAGAAGCAATCTCAGGCCGCAGCCTTCGTGGATTCATTGAAGAACAATGCCTGGCTGATCAGGGCCTTCACCATGTCCGGGTTAAACGGTTTTGTGACCAGGAAGGTTGGTTCGGGCCGCTCGCCGGTCAAAAGGCGCTCTGGAAATGCGGTGATGAAAATCACCGGAATGGCAGTATTTTTCAGGATGTCGTTGACGGCGTCGATGCCAGAGCTGCCATCGGCCAGCTGGATATCGGCAAGCACCATGCTTGGCCGCGTCGCCTTGAACAGGGCAACGGCTTCGTCGCGCGTGCGGGCAATGCCGGTGACTGTGTGTCCCAGGCTTTCGACCATCTGCTCGATGTCGATCGCGATCAGCGGCTCGTCCTCGATGATCATGATGTCTGTTGCCACCTGCCGCGAAATCTCTTCCGACGCGCGCTCAAGCAGCTGGTTCATGCCGCTTTCGGTGGTGTCGAGAACCTCGGCCGCTTCGCTTGAGCGGAACCCTTCGACGGACACCAGCAGGAAAGCCTGACGGGCGAGTGGCGACACGGAAGCAAGATTGATCGACGCGCGCTTTTCCCAGGCAAAGGGCGAAACCGGTTCCGGGATCAGGACGGACGATGAACCGAACAACTTGGTATAAAGCTGAAACAGGGCGACCCTGTCGTTGCTCGCCTCCGGGAAAATGCTGACATCTGCGATCAGTGCTTCCAGAACGGCTGCGACATAGGCGTCGCCCGATGTCTGCGATCCGGTCAATGCGCGCGAATATCGGCGCAGATAGGGCAGAAACGGAGCGATCCGGGTGGAAAGTGACATATAAAACTCCCTCAATCTGGCCGAGACTGGTGGCCATGACAGCCGGAAAACGCGGCGCGAAAAAAAAGGTTCCTTTCGGCGGAACATTTTTTTTCGCCGCGCATTATGCTGCCAGATGAATATTGAAGGTATTTGGCATTGATGACCGATAAACTTGGGGCAGGGCGCGAAACTGGACGGTTCGCGCGCACCGACAATCCAAACGCGCAGATTGCAACGAAGCTCCGCGCGCTCTATCTTTCTGTCCAGGAAGAAGCAATTCCGGACCGCTTTCTCGATCTGCTGGAAAAGCTCGATGCTGTCGAGCAACGCCAGTCGATGCCGGATGTCGCAGAATGAGTGGCGCCATGACGTCTGAGGAACCCAGTTTCAAGCGTGAAATGCTCGCAGCCCTTCCAAGTCTGCGTGCCTTTGCCATGTCGCTGATCGGCCGGCATGATCGCGCTGACGATCTGGTTCAGGACACCATCATGAAGGCATGGGCTAAGCAGGACCACTTCGAGATGGGCACCAACATGAAGGCATGGCTATTCACCATCCTTCGTAACGAACTCTATAGCCAGATGCGCAAACGCGGCCGCGAGGTTCAGGACAGCGACGGCTATTTTACTGAGTCGCTTGCCCAGCATCCGGCGCAATATGGGTCTCTCGATCTTCAGGATTTCAAGCGGGCCCTGGATACGCTTCCGCCCGACCAGCGCGAAGCTATCATTCTTGTCGGCGCCTCAGGCTTTTCCTATGAAGAGGCAGCGGAAATCTGCGGTTGCGCACTTGGCACGATCAAGAGCCGCGTCAACCGCGCCCGCCAGCGTCTGCAGGATATTCTGCAGGTAACCGGTGAAAACGAATACGGTCCGGATGCCACGTCTGCGCCAATGACGTCGCGGGCTTTCATCTCCTGACATCGCCTTCATCGCTCGCTGAACTTGGTCGCCAAGGCTCGGCGGGCGTTTGCTGCGACAGAAGCCTCGCTTTGTGTGATTGCTTCGCCGCCCGCGATCGTGCAGAAACTGTGGCGGGCGCATTGCGGCGCTGAGGTTGTGCGGGATTTTGGTGCTGCCTGGGTTGGGTATGGAATTCATGAGTAAACAGACGAGTGATCTGCAGCCAGCAGTGGCAGCTGCTCTGGCCTCAGCCCAAAGGCTTGATGTCCTGCGCACGGTCGTCCCGGATATGGCCGAACCGGACGCGGATTTCCGCGATCTCGCCGATATCGCCGCCACTCTCTTTCAAGCTCCCGTTGCTTTGGTGACCCTTGTCGATGCGGAAAGCCAATGGTTCAAGGCCGCCAGCGGTATCGATGAGATACAGGCGCCAGCGGCCGGTTCCTTTTGTGTTCATACGATCGCCGGGCCCCTGGATGGAGCGCTGGTGGTTGCTGATGCCACGACGGACGCTCGTTTTTCTGATCAGCCGCGTGTCGTCGGGGCACCTTTCTTGCGATTTTACGCCGGTGTTCCGCTGGTCATCGAAGGCCAACCGGTGGGCACGATCTGTGTTTTCGATGTCAAACCACGCGAGGAGCTTGATCCGCAGCTCGTTGTGCAGCTGCAAAGGCTGTCCCGCGTCGCTTCCTCTCTCTTTTCGTTAAAGCATGAGGCCCATCAACGCGCCCTGAAGGAAGCTGCGCTCTCCCGCGAGGAGCAGCGGCAGGCGATGGCGCTGGATGCTGCCAATGTCGGCAGCTGGCTTTGGGATATTCGCTCGGGCAATGTTTCCTGTAATCAGCCAATGCTGCGGATGTTCGGCATGCCGTTCGCCAAAAGTGTGCAGGCCCGGGATATCTTTGGCGCCATTCATCCTGAGGACCGCGTGGCGACGCTTTCGAAGTTGCGTTCGGCGATGACGCAGGACCGGGAATATGACGGAACCTTCCGTGTGGCATCGACGGGGCGTTGGCTGCTCGGCCGGGGCCGGGTTCACGAGCGCGATGCCAAGGGCAAGCCGACCGTTTTTCTCGGAATCAATATCGATGTGACTGAGGAGCAGGGGGCGACCCAGCGAACCCGGCTTTTGCTGCGTGAACTCAATCACCGCGTCAAGAATACGCTGGCCATGCTGCAATCATTGGCGCGTCAGACGCTGCGGCAGACAAGCGACCCGCAGGAATTCATGACGGCGTTTGCCGGGCGGTTGCAGGCGATTTCTGAAGCGCACGGGCTCCTCTCTGATCATGAATGGGGCGAAATCCGCCTGTCCGCTTTGCTGGCCAAACAGTTGGCACCGCATGTGCGTGATTATGAAAAGCAGATCGAGATCCATAAGGACGAAATTCTGCTCGGACCGGATCAGGCTGTCGGTCTGGGGTTGGTTCTGCATGAGTTGGCAACCAACGCCGCAAAGTACGGATCATTGTCGGTTTATCACGGCCGTGTGGTGTTGACGGCACGCAGCGTCGATGAAGACGGCCGCCGTGTGCTACACATGACCTGGACGGAGGTCGGTGGCCCGCCGGTCGAAGAGCCGGCGCGGCGTGGTTTCGGCTCCATCCTGATCGAACGCAGCCTGGACAAGGTGATGGGCAGTTCGGTGAAAGTCGAATATCTACCGGCAGGTCTGACCGCGATCGTCCGCCTGCCGCTCTGAAAACCGTTTCTACCGATATCAAGATCGGTTGTTGTCACCTGACTTGCGCATCAGTCCGAGAACCGTACCAACGCCGACTGCAAGGCCGGCGGCCAGAAGCGGCTGCTTGCGGAAAAGGGTCAATGCCGTGGCGATGGCGAATGTGGTCTGCGCCTGCGAGCGGCGGCGCTTTTCGGCCGCGAGACGCTTATCGCGCGCATTGAGCGCGTACATGATCCCTATGATGATAAGGCCGATCACGATGGAAACCGCGGCAAGAATGAGGGTGGCTTTCAACGGCGTATACAGCGCGCTTAAATAAATTGCGCCGGCCACGAGTGCGAAGATGTAAGCGGTCAGGAAGAACAGCGATGCAACAGCCCACATCGCACCGTTGCGCTTGTAGCGCGACACGGTAACGCCGACATCCGTCACGACAAGAGCCGAAAGCATTGCGGCCAGAGGACCCATTTTTTTCTCCAGGAGGCGGATGGCACAAAGGCTGGCTGACAACCGTGTTGTTTCGCCAGCCTTTGACAGGAATGCAGGCGGCCGCCCATATGGACTGCCACCTGCCAGGATCGGCGTGTTTATCGGCGGATCAGCGCAGCAACCAGCAGGCCAAGTGCGGCAGCAGCGCCCAAAGTGGCGACCGGGTGCTGGCGCACCGTATGGCGAACCTGCTTTTCGGTTACCGAATAGCGGCTCCGCAGTTCGGCAAACAGCGCCTCGCCATTTTCCAGGAGGTCCTGAAGTCCGGCTTCGGCCTGATCCCGGGCATCATAGGCACGCTCACGCACATCCCGGGATGCTTCGGATGCCCTGGAGCGCACGTCTTTCGATGCATCTGCACCGCGTTGCGACAGGAGCTTGGCCAGTGATGCGATCTCGTCGCGGATTTCGCTTATCTGATCTTCGATCGGGGCATCGAGAAGGCTGCCGTTGCGCTTCTTTGCGCCGGAAAATAGACCTGTGGCCATTAAAAAATTCCTTCATACGTCGGGACTGCGACCTCAGGCCAAGCCCCGGTGTGCGGGTCGTGCCGACACGTGACATGGTCACAGTGTCAGCGGTTCACCCCATCAACGCGCAAAAAGGTTTTTGGTTCCATCGCCGCGCGCTATCTAGGCGGCCGTATGGGGAAGGACGAACGGGACATTGCCCATCGGCGTTGCATTGACGCGCATGGCGCAGCCGAACACCGCTTCCATCACAGCATCCGTCATGACGTCGTTTGGATGTCCCGTCGCGTGGACGCGTCCGGCCTTCATCATGATCATTCGGTCGGCGAACATCGCAGTCAGATTGAGATCGTGCATGATGGCAATGACACCGCCACCGCGGTCGCAGAAATTCCGGGCCAGCCGCATGATGGTCAGCTGGTGGCGGATGTCGAGGCTCGATACCGGCTCGTCAAGCAGCAGAAAGGCGGGCTCGCCATGCTGGACCGGTTCCCAGATCTGACACAGCGCACGGGCGAGCTGGACACGCTGTTGCTCACCACCGGAAAGCTCCTGGTAGAACCGGCCTGCAAACCCGGACAGATCGACCGCTTCCAGGGCATCGCGCGCAATCCGGTCGGTGTTGGCCGCATCGGCCTTCGCTCCGCCTGACAGCCCCATGCGGACGATTTCACGCACGGTGAAGGGAAAGGAAATGACGGTCGATTGCGGCAGAACGGCACGTTTCAACGCCAGTTCCCAAGGCTTCAGTGTCGAAATGTTGTGACCGTTGATACTGACGGTGCCGTTATAAGGCAGTTCGCCGGCGATAGCCTTGAGGCTGGTGGTCTTGCCGGAACCGTTAGGGCCGACGATTGCCGTCAGCTGGCCGGCCGCAGCTTCTATGCTCACGCTGTGCAGCACCTGGGTGCCGGAAAGCCGGACGGAAAGATTGTTGGCCTTGATCATGGTCTAAAGCCCCATATGGGAGCGCCCGCGCAGCAGGATCCACAGAAAGAACGGCGCGCCGGCAAACGCGGTGATGATGCCGATCGGCAATTCGGCCGGCGGGACAATGGTGCGGGCGATCATATCGGCAAAGATCAGCAATGTACCGCCGAGCAGGGCGGATGCCGGGAGCAGATATCGGTGGTCCGGGCCAATCACCATTCGCAGAACATGCGGAACGACGATGCCGACAAAGCCGATACCGCCGCTGACAGCAACCGAAGCACCGGTGGAGGCCGCGACGCTGACGATGGCGATGTTCTTCAGCCTTTGGACCGGAATGCCCATGTGGAAGGCAGCAGCCTCTCCAAGAGTCAGGGCATTGAGGCCGCGCGCGAGGAACGGAACGACCGCCAGCGAAACGAGGATGATCGGACCGGCCGACAGGATTTTCATCCAGTTGGCACCAGCCAGCGAGCCGAGGCCCCAGAAGGTCAAGTCGCGCAATTGTTTGTCGTCGGCCATGAAAATCAGGACGCCGCTGACCGCGCCAGCCAAAGCGCCCAGTGCGATACCGGCAAGCAGCATGGTGGCGACGGACGTCTGGCCGCTGCGGGTGGCGATCTTGTAGAGCAGCAAAGTCGTGATGAGGCCACCGATGAAGGCTGCAACCGGCAGAGCATAGAAGCCGAAGACCGCAAAGAGCGGACCGAAAAAAGAGCTGCCGAGCACGATGAGCAGGACTGCACCAAGGCTCGCTCCCGAGGAAACGCCGACCAATCCCGGGTCTGCAAGCGGATTGCGGAACAGGCCTTGCATCACAGCGCCCGAGACGGCAAGCGAGGCGCCGACCATCAGGCCGAGTACGGCGCGCGGCAGACGAATATCGAGGATGATGATCCGGTCGCGGACGCTCAAGGCCTGCTCGGCGCCTTCGATGCGGAGGAGCCAACGCAGAACGTTGCTCAGCGAGGCATCGGCAGCGCCCGTCATGATCGAGGCTGTAAACATCGCGGCGGCGGCCACGATGAGCACGAGGATGAGCAACTGGGCGAGCCGCGAACGGTCGCCCAACTGCCAATCGGATTTCAAGCGGGCTGCAAAAGACTGCGACCGGCCATCACCCGCGACCATTTCACTGCGAGGCATTCGGCTTTTTTCCGTAGATAGCGGCATTGAGTTCGCGCACCGAGCTTGCGGTTCGCGGACCAAAGCCAAGCATATGAAGGCCGTCCATGCGGATGATTGCCCGGGTCTTCGCCGCAGGCGTCAGGCTCAGGGCCGGATGGCTGAACAGTTCGTCGTCGCTGGCGGCGTGGCCACCGCTTCGGGTCATCATCAGGACGACATCGGGTTTGGCTTCGATGATGGCTTCGTCTGTCAGCGGCTTGTAGCCCTGGAATGTGCCGGTGGCGTTGACGGCGCCGGAGAGTGTAATGATGCCATCGGCAGCCGTGCCAGCGCCGGACGCCATGACCTTGCCGCCCTGTGTGCTCAGGATGAAGATCACGCGCTTGCGCTCGCTTTCCGGACGCTTGGCGGCATCTGCGACCGCTGCGTCGAGGTCGGCTTTGACCTGCTCGGAAAGAACGGACGCCTTTTCAGGGACACCGAGAAAATCTCCGACAGCACGGATTTTCAAGAGAATGCCGTCACGGTCGTAGGTTTCCGGAGCCGTCTGGAAGGGAATATTGGCGTCCTTGAGAACGGCGAGTGTCTCGGCCGGGCCGCTACCTTCGACGGCGATGATGGCACTCGGATTGATGGCGATCACGCCTTCCGGTGACAGTTGCCGCATGTAGCCGACATCCGGAAGCTTGGTTGCTGCTTCCGGATAAAGGCTGGTCGAATCGCGGCCGACGAGCTTTCCTTGTTCGCCGAGTGCGTAGATGATCTCGGTGATGGCTCCGCCAACCGACACGAGCCGGGAGGTGTCGGGCTTCTGCATTTCCTGTGCGACAGCCGAGCGGACGAAGGATGCGCCATCGGGCAGGGCTACCGGCAGCACAAAGGGGGTGGAGACTGCGAAGAGCGCCAAAGCCAGTTCCCAGGAACGCAGCCGACGGAGATTATAGGGAGCTTTCATGAGCGTTCCTTCAGGCAGCTTCGGTGATATCGAGCCGGACGAGATTTTCCATGACGGAGCGCCATTCCTCGCGTTCGGCAAAGCCTTCCTTGCGCTTTCCGAAGAACTGGATGACCATGTCGCCCTTGGCGTCGAGCGCTTCGAGCGAGGTTACATGGCCGTCGGCGGTCGGCTTGCGAACCGCCCAGATCTCGGCAAGGTGATCGCTGCGCAGGTGCAGATGCAATGTCGGATCCATGATGTTGAGCCAGGGACCCATGGTCTGGATATTGGCCACCGGACCGGAATGGATCTGGATGATGCCGTGATTGCCGACGAAACACATGATCGGCACTTCAATCCTGGCCGATTCGCGCAACATCGCTTCGACGGCTTCCGGGTGCAGTTTCCAGGCGTAATCCTCGCCGACTGACTGCAGCGCCTGGCGGCGGCCGAGCTTCAGCTTGCGCAGCAGTCCATGGAACTGGTGCGTATCGGTCATCTTGCTCCACTCGTCACGCAGTGTCGCAACATCGACCGGTACGGTCTCGCCATCGGCGATGCTGTCGACCTTGGTCTCAGGGATGAATTCCTCCGACTGATCATCAAGCCGGAACGCGTCGACAATGCTGTTATAGGCATCGAGATTGGAGGCGGGGCGCAGATGGACCTTGTGAACAGCGGTTCCCTGCTTGTCGAAGAACTGTAGGCTGCGGCGCACGTCGTCGCCATCGGTCTTGGTCACGGCAAAGCCATGTGCCCAGGCGCCGGGAAAGATGCGCAGGTCGATATTCTCGCCGAGCACGATCGAGGCATGTTTGCCGGGTGTGATGTTCTCGTAGATACCGATCTTTTCGTGAACAGCGCTTTCGTTGCGGGTCAGTGCCATGACTTCGCCGAGCTCCGCTGCGCGTTCCAGAAAGCGATTGGCGCCGCCATCGATCCGGATGCTGGTCAGGCCACATTCGGCGGCAACGAGGGCGGCTTCCGAAATGCCAAGCTGAGCAGCGATATCGCGCTCGCGCATCTTCGGATTTTCAGCCCTGTAGGCACGGATTTCGGTCGGGGTCGGGCGGGATGTTTGGGTCATGTGTCTGGCCTATTTGTTCAGAATAAGTTTGCCCTGGCGGGTGATCTTCATGCGATAGATCGCGCCTTCATGTGCGATAAGGATTTCGTTTCCGCCGCGGAAAAGCTCGCGGCTTTCGACTATGCGCTGCGTCTGGCCTGCCGGCAAAACGAGCGGCACGGCTTCTGGTTCATTCGGTGTCACAGGCTTCCGGTCCTGATCGTGGCGGTCAAAACCGGGGATTTTTCCCCTTCTTTGACCGGGTCATTGTGATTAGTATCTTGACTTCATTACTCATCTTTTATTATGGACGCAATACAGGATTTTTTTAGTCCAGTTTAATTGCCGAGCCGAAATGTGCTGTGTGCGGATGGGCTCCAAATGAGCCGATGTCTCGGTTGCAAGGCCACTCTGTGGGGATGGATAGACTATGATGAAACTTGTTCGCCTGCTCCCTCTGACTGTTCTGATTGCCTTGTCTTCAGGCTCGGCCGTATGGGCGCAGGATGCTGGGACGTCCGGCAACCTGTCGATCGAGATCAACGACCTCACTCCATCCGAAAAAGGCTGCAAGTTGACATTCGTGGCGGCAAACGACCTGCCGCAATCACTGTCGAAAGCCTCCTTTGAATTCGTGCTGTTTGATGAAAAGGGCCTGGTCGAGCGGATGGCTGTTCTCGATTTTCGCGATCTGCCGGCCGGCAAGACGAAGGTTCGGCAGTTCGATCTGCCCGGAACGAAATGCGAGGCTGTGAAGAGCCTGCTGATCAACGACGCCCCGGTTTGCACCGGCGATGGTGTTGCCAAGGACGCCTGCATGAAGGCGTTGAAGACAGGTTCAAAATCACCCGTCGAACTGAAGGGCTGATGCGGGTTTCGTATCGGTATCTGTGATGAACACTACGATCAAATGGACCGGGGCGATCCTGCTCTCGCTGCTGGCACATGCTGGCGCGACACAACTGTTCGAGCCGAACGAAAAGCCGCTCGATCAAGCATTGTTTGCAGGCGGCGAAGCTATGGAAGTGGCTGTTCTCGGCAACGCCTTCGAAGAGACTGTGCTGGCTGGCGATCCCACCGAAGCGATCGAGCCGGAAAAGGTGGAGCCCGAAGAGGTCGTGCCGGAACCGCTGGAAGTGGCGGAGATAGCGCCGGTTCCATCCGAAGTGACAGCGGAGACGCCGACGGATATCGTTCCCACCGAAGCCGATGTCATTCTTCCTGCAGAAGAAATTGTGCCGGCAACTGCCGAACAGCCGGAAATCAGGGCAACCGTTGCGCCGGTAGAGACCGTCATTCCCGAGGAAAAGCCGGAAATCAAACCCGAGCCTGAAAAGAAACCGGAACCGAAGAAGGAACCGGACAAGGAGAAGCCTAAGAAGAAGCCTGTCCGCAAGAAGGCGGGCGATGCCGGCAAGCAGGTCGAAACCGTGACCAAAGGCCAGGCGGATGGTGTCGAAGGCGCCGTTGCCACGGCCAGCACCGGCAAGAAGGGCAAGATGGACCAGGCATTCGGCAATGCGGCGGAAAGCAACTATACAGGCAAGGTCCGCTCGAAGGTTCAGCGGCATTTCAAATATCCCAGATCGGCCGACCGGGCGGGGGTACAGGGAACCGTGACGGTGAGCTTCACTGTATCTGGCAGCGGTGGGGTGAGTGGCGTCCGGATCGTTCGGGGGTCTGGCTCACCTGTGCTTGACGAGGCCGCGTTGAACGCTGTTCGGCAGGCTGCGCCGTTCCCCAAGATTCCAGAGGCTGCCAATCGTGTCAGCTGGCTCTTTAACTTGCCGCTTCAATTCGGTCGCCGATGACGGAGTAAACCCGTTTTTCACGGGTTTGCGCCTCGCCACATCCGTTGTGGCGCAACGCTTGCAGATAATATGATAAAAAAACTCATGTTTATACTTTACTATTTTTATCAAGTTAAATAGGGTTCCCGCACGATCAGCCGAACGGCCGATTCCGAAACACGCGGAGACTGACATGGGTGACAAGCGGCATCAGCTCAAGCCGAAGCAAAAGCAGAGCCGGGAGGCAGAAACACGTAATGCTTCGGTTTCTGTCAAGACGCAGGAAACACGTCTGGAGGGGCGCAGCTTCCTCTATGTCGGCGGCCGCGATTGCCAGGTGGCGCATCTTCGCCAGATCGCCAGCTCCCATGGCGCCGAACTGATCCATCATGACGGTGGTCTGCGCGAAGCGGTGTCCCGCATCGACAATATCCTGCCCTCGGTCGACTGCGTCTTCTGCCCGATCGACTGTATCAGCCATGATGCGTGTCTTCGGGTCAAGACCGGCTGCAAGAAGTGGGGCAAGGCCTTTGTGCCTTTGCGCAACGGCAGCAAGTCGAGCCTGGAGCGCGCTTTCCTGGACCTGAAAGCAAGCCGCAGCAACGCCAGTTGACCTGCTGTTCGGGCCGATATCCGGGCGCATCTTCAGCCGCCCAATTCTTCTGGAGATAAGAGATGAGCAATGAGCGTCCCGATCAATTCACGATGATCGGACTGCACAAGCTGGCTTCGCAATTCGGCGATGGGCTGGTTCCGGAACTGTATGAGCTATTGTCGCGCCGGGCGCGTTTGGTTGAAGACAATCCGAACGTCGAGGCATTTCCCGTCTGGCACGCCCGCCCGCCGGCGCGCGCGCCGTTGGGGCTTGCGCCTGAGCCAAGAGACAATATCCTGCCATTTCCTTCCAATACTGCAGCGACGGTGCAGGCCAAAAATCAAGCTTGAGGATATCCGCATGTTTTTTGCCATGAATAGGTTCAGGATCGCGATCGGCCACGAAACGGCGTTCGAAGACGTCTGGAAAAACCGCGATTCCAGCCTGGCAGAAAATGCTGGCTTTAAGGAGTTCAAGCTCTTGCGCGGCGATACCGTTGCTGACGAAGGCTACACTTTGTTTGTGTCGAGTTCGATCTGGGAAAGCCGGGACGCCTTTACCGCCTGGACAAAGTCGGAGAATTTTCGCGCGGCACATAAGAGCGCTGGCGATAACCGGGCGATGTATCTTGGGCCTCCGAAGTTTGAAGGTTTCTCCGTCGTCGAAGGCGCATAGAGCCATTGCAGCAAAAGTGCGCAGCGATTTTGCGTCCGGAATTGCGCAGAAATGGTCTAGCTTTCTTTCCGCATGAAGAATGCACCGGCTGCGACGGAGAGCCAGCCGAGCATCATCAAAACGCCGCCTGATGGTGCTGACATCGGAAACAGTCCGTGACCGAGGAAATGGCGCGCGGTCAGATCGGCGGCAAACAGGGCCGTTCCTGCCGAAAGCAGCAAGGCTGCAATCGCCGCCGTCCGCATGACCGGCCAGGCGGCATATAGCGCGATCAGGGCAGGGGCGTGCGCCAGACACATTGCCGAAGCGCCACCCAGCAGGCGTGGATCCGCTCCATGAGACGCAGCAGCGGCGCTGATAACTCCGAACAGCCCCATCAGGCCGGCGATGAAAAGGGTAACCGGCCGAAACTGCCCGTTCTGCATGTCTATTCGTCCTTGTTCTGCATATGATGGGCAAGCCGTGTCACCGGCTCCAGAATGATCGATCGCAATTGCGGATGCGGCACCGTCTCTTCCAGTGCTCGCGTAAAGCACAGCAGCCATTCGTCGCGTTCCTCCGCGCCGATTGCAGCACCGAAATGGCGGCTTCTGAGGCGAGGGTGGCCGCGCTTGTCGGTGTAGAGCGGCGGTCCGCCGAGCCAGCCGGTGAGGTATTCGTAGAATTTCTCTTCACTGCCAGTGAGATCGGCCGGATGGATGGCCCGGCAGCGGGCGGCTTCCGGCAACGTATCCATCAATTGATAGAAACGATGAGTGAGCGCCCGGACGGTGCCGTCGCCGCCGATAGCGTTGTAAAGTGTTTCCGTCTGGCCGTCGGTCATCATAATGCCCCTGCTCGATAGCCGTTCTAGCGTGTCATGCTCTGCCGTTCCAACCGTTTTTCACGGGGGAACAAGGGTTGCGTCGATTGATCGCGTCGAAATCCGGAAATTGAATTGCCTTGACAAACCGTCCAGACGGTATCTTAATGCCTCATGTCCATCGCTCACCATCGCCGCAAGCAACCGGAACTGGTCCGCCAGCAACTGCTGGAGGTGGCCGCGCGACTGTCGTTGGAGCAGGGGGCCGCGGGCGTGACGCTCGATGCGGTGTCGCAGGCAGCCGGCGTCAGCAAAGGCGGTTTGCTGCATCATTTCCCCAACAAGATGGCGCTTCTGAACGGTCTCTTCGACGATCTGACGGAGAAACTCGATCGGGCGATCGAGGAGGAAATGCGCAACGATCCGGTCGCCCACGGCCGTTTCACCCGCGCTTACCTGTCCGTCGTCTTTGCGCTGGAGGAGGATGCGGATGCCCAGGGTTGGCAAGTCCTGACCGTTGCTCTTCTGTCCGAGCCGCAGTTGCGTGAACGCTGGCGGTTATGGGTGGCGGATCACGCCGATGAATTCGTCGGCACCGATTCCTCGGCCGGATGTCTGCTGGCGCGGTTTGCTGCAGATGGTCTTTGGCTGGCGGATATCCTCAAAAGCCACGATCTCGACCAGTCGATGCGTCAGGCGATGCGGGCGCAACTCGTGGCACTTTCCCTGCAATAAAAGGCCCCTGCCATATTCTGGCTCTGCAATCATCGGCGATCGGAACCTTACATGAACCCTGCAATGCTCTACGCCGTGCTCGTCGTCGCCATTGTTTTCGAGGTGCTCGGCACATCGGCAATGCAGGCCGCCCAGCATTTTACCAAGCTGGTGCCAACACTCATAATGGTAGTCTGCTACGCGATCGCCTTCTATTTTCTGTCCTACACGCTGCGGGTCATTCCGGTCGGTATCGCCTATGCGATCTGGAGCGGCCTCGGCATTGTGCTGATTTCGCTCGTCGGCTATTTTGTCTTCGGGCAGAAGCTTGATCTGGCAGCCATTCTCGGGCTCGGGCTGATCATTGCCGGCGTTGTGGTTCTCAACGTCTTCTCCAAATCCACCTTCCATTAAACCCGTCCTGGCGTCAGATTTTCACTTGCAAAAGTGTTGGGTGGAATCTATCGCTGAAAATTGAAAGCGGTTTCAATTTTATCGAGCGCTGATGGATGAAGCGTCGAAAGAAGGATTGGTCATGACCATCAAGGCAGTTGTCTGGGGCGAGAATATCCACGAGCAGACCAACGAGGTCGTCAGAAGCATCTATCCGAACGGCATGCACAACACGATTGCCGCGGCGCTGAACACCGATACGGGCATCGAGGCGACGACGGCGACATTGCAGGAGCCGGAGCACGGCCTCAGCGTCGATCGTTTGGCGAACACCGATGTCCTGCTCTGGTGGGGACACCAGGATCATGGCGCCGTATCCGACGAGATCGTCGAGCGCGTCGCCAAGCGGGTCTGGGAGGGCATGGGCCTGATCGTGCTGCATTCCGGCCATTTCTCCAAGCCCTTCAAGCGGCTGATGGGCACGCCTTGCGCGCTCAAGTGGCGCGAGGCGGGCGAGCGCGAGCGGCTGTGGGTAATCAATCCGCGCCATCCGATCGCCGAAGGCCTGGATGAGAATTTCGTGCTCGAAAACGAGGAAATGTACGGCGAGCAGTTCTCCGTGCCGGAGCCGCTGGAAACCGTGTTCATCTCGTGGTTTGCCGGTGGTGAAGTGTTCCGCTCGGGTCTCACCTGGCGCCGCGGGGCTGGCAACATCTTCTATTTCCGTCCCGGCCATGAGACCTATCCGACCTATCATGACGCCAACGTGCACAAGGTTCTACGCAACTCGGTGAAGTGGGCTTACAATCCGCAGGGCACCTACAGCGCCATCCACGATGCGCCGAACGTGCCGGTCGAAAAGGCACTGGAGCCGATCGTCGAGCGCGGTCCCAAACTGCATCAAGCCGGTGAGCAGGGGTACAAGTGATGAAGCCGATCCGTCTCCTCGTTCTCGGCACCGGCGGCATGGCCAATACGCATGCCATGAACTTTGCCACGATCGCAGGCGTTGAACTCGTTGCGGCCGTCGATGTCGATCTCGTTCGCGTGCAGGCATTTGCGGCGCGCCATGAGATCGCCAGGACATTCACCTCGCTCGACGAGGCGATTGCCTGGGGCGAATTCGATGCCGTCACCAATGTGACGCCGGACAAGATCCACTATCCGACGACGCTCAAGCTTCTCGCTGCCGGAAAGCACGTGCTGTGTGAAAAGCCATTGGCCGAGGACTATGCCAAGGCCGACGAGATGGCGGCGGCTGCGGAAAAATCCGGTCTGGTGACGATGGTCAACCTCACCTACCGCAATGTTGCCGAGGTGCAGAAGGCCCGGCAGATGGTTCTGGCCGGCGAGATCGGCAAGGTCCGCCATATTGAGGCGTCCTATCTGCAGAGCTGGCTGGTCTCCAAGGCCTGGGGCGACTGGGCAACGGAATCGCAATGGCTCTGGCGGCTGTCCACCAAGCATGGCTCAAACGGCGTGCTCGGCGACGTTGGCATCCATATCCTCGATTTCGCAGGTTATGGTGCGGCGACCGACGTGGAGCATATTTTCGCCCGCCTGAAGACCTTCGACAAGGCGCCCGGCAACAAGATCGGCGAATACGATCTCGATGCCAATGACAGTTTTACCATGACGGCCGAGTTCGACAATGGCGCCATGGGCGTCATTCATGCCAGCCGGTGGGCCGTGGGTCATCTCAACGAGCTGCGCCTGCGCATGCACGGCGACGAGGGCGCGATCGAGGTGATCCACACGCCCGATGGTTCGACGCTCAAGGCTTGCCTTGGAGACGACATCGAAAAGGGCGTCTGGAAGGATGTCGATGCGGGAACTGTGCTGACCAACTACCAGCGCTTCATCGACGCGGTCCGGGCCGGCAAGACGGTTGAGCCTGGCTTCCGCCATGCCGCCGATCTGCAGAAGGTTCTCGATCTGGCTATGGTCACCGAGAAGGAACGCCGCGAACTCGCGGTTTAGGCCCTCTTTACCGCAGCCGTCGAGTTGCGGATGACCAGTTCCACCGGCCAGACTTCGCGCAGGTTTTCGACCGGTGCCCCCTGCAGCATTTCCAGCACCATTTCTCCGATCCGCGCACCCGCTGCGCGGATCGATGATCGCGTCGTCGAGAGTGTCGGCACGAGGTGATCGGGGCTGATATACGGAAAGACGTCGTCATGGGCGATCAGCGAGATATCCGCGCCGACCGTCAGACCAGCGATGCGAATCGCCCGCATGGCACCGAGCGCTGACATCATCGATCCGGCAACGACGGCGGTCGGTGGGTTTTCGAGCTTGAGAAATCCCTGCATCAGCCGAAAACCCATCTCGTCGGTGAACTCACCATGCCCGCAAAGTGCTGGATCAATACTGACGCCGCGGGCGCTCAGCGCGGTCTGGTAGCCGTCCTGGCGATGTTCGGCAAAGATCCGGCCGCGATAGCCGTTGAGCAGGCCGATGCGGCGATGGCCGAGATCGAGCAGGTGGCTGGTGGACTGGCGCACGGCGCCGAAATTATCGATATCCAGCCAGCCGAAATTGCCGTCGGAATTGGTGCGGCCATGAACGATGAAGGGCAGGCGGAGCGAATTGAGCAGCGCGATGCGCGGATCGTCGAGAAAGGGCGAATGCAGGATGACGGCATCGACGCGTTTGCTGGCGGCAAGACGGCGGTAGGTGGACAGTTCGGCTTCCTCGGAATCCACCGTGGAAACGAGAATGTCGATCTCTTCTTGCTGCAGCCGCCCGCCAAGTCCACCCATGAATTCGCTGGTATGCGGCCCGAATTCGCCACCGCCCTTGAGCACGATGCCGATGGCGCCGACCCGGCCTGTCGCGAGCCCGAGTGCGCTGGTATTGGGCCGGTAGCCATATTCGAGCGCCGCCTTCAGCACGCGTTCGCGGGTTGCCTGCTTGACCTCCGGATAGCCACTCAAAGCGCGGCTGACTGTCGTCTGCGACAGTTCGAGCCGGTTTGCGAACTCCTTGAGGTTCATGCGGGTGTTCCTGTCATCTGCCGTTCCAATTCAAGACGCATTATGGTTGCGGCAAAGGGGTTACGCCCGGCACGCCCTCGCGAATTTGGCGGGAGAAATCGGGCGCATTATCCGCTGCCTGCGCCCGTGCGCTGATGGCGCCGCCGCTCCGGAGTTGCTCCAGCGTAAAGCCGGGCGTGAAGCCATTCACGTCGATGATGTAGGAGGGCAGGTAGCCTGAAAAGATCAGCCGGTAATCCAGCGGCAGAGCGCCGGAGACGATATGGTTGATCATGGCGAAAACGATCGTCGTGCAGTTGCCCGTGATCGTATTGTAATATTGCGGCGTCTCGTTGAGGCCATTCGCCGTGTCGACATAGGACAGGAAAAGCGAGCGCATCGCCGGTTTGGGAATGTTGAGACGGTAGAGATAGACGTCTTCCTTGCGGACATTGGTGCGCACCCTGACGATATCGCGTTCGTCGGCGGCAATGACGCTCATCTCGAATTCCTTGAAGAAGCCGCCGATCTCCGAGAAGCTCTCGGTTCGTTCCTTGCGGATTTCCACCGAGAAGGTGACGAACTGACCATCGTCGAAGCCGAAGGAGACCAGCGTATGGGCAATCGCCGGGCTCGACCAATAGGAAAGCAGCAGATCAACCGAGGCGAGCTTATCGAGATCGTAGGTTCGATTTTCCCAACGTGCCGTGTAGTCGGTCGATGTCCGCCAGTCGAAATTGCGGACATTGGCAAGGGTCACCTGCGGGCCGTTGACGACGCCCGAAACGATATGCGCGACTTCGTCTGCCCAGTCGCGGCTGTTGCTCGCCGGTATGGCGTTCCACCAGAACAGCAGCGCAGCGATCATCAAGGGATAGAGCAGTGCCGCGATACGGGAGTGCCAGCGTATATAGGCATAGAGTGCAACAAGCGAGACGATGACCCATAGCGCTGCGATCAATAGTCTCACCGGTTCAGGACCGGGCGCCTGATAAAACAGCGCCATCGCCCCCCAGGCTGCGAAGCCAAGAATGGCAAGGCTCGAAATCACCCGTATGATGATGCCGAGGAGGTGAAAGCGAGGGCGTTGAACAGGTTCGCTCATAATGCGGCACCCGTCATCGAGGGCTGTGTCGCAAGCACTTCACGCCGTTCCATGTTCATGACAGCCCTCCTTCGTTTCCCTGTCCTGCAATGCCAGATTTTCCCGCCAACAGACATAGAATTTTTGTTTTCCTGCATTTTTTCAACGGCCCGGCTGCACGTCTCCGTCTGCCTGGGGATCACGCCGTTCTCGTCTGACGCGAGCAGGTAAGGTGTTATACCATCATTGTTTTTTGCCTGTTGAATTTTTCAGAAGCCGCATTGTTATTTGTCATATCATTGACTAGCATCGCATTCTTGACCAATCGGACAAAAATTGGCTGACGCCAATAGACGGACCAGGCAGGACGGGATTTTTTTGAATGCAGGCGGTTTTCGACGGCCACAACGATGTGTTGCTGAGACTGTGGAGCAATGCCAAAAATGGCGCTGACCCGGTTATCGAGTTTTCTGAAGGCACAACGGAAGGCCATATCGATGGCCCTCGCGCCAAAAAGGGTGGTCTCATTGGTGGGCTGTCGGCGATCTACATCCCGTCCGACCATCTCGTTCTGAAGACGCCCGACGAGAATGGCCACTATGCCACGGACTTGTCCGAGCCGCTGGAGCGGCAACCGTCTCTCGACATCGCGCTGGAGTTCGCCGCCATTGCTCTCCGGCTCGATCGTGCCGGTGCCTGGAAGCTTTGCCGTTCAACCGCCGATATCCGGGCGGCGATGGAGAAGGGCATTTTTGCCGCGGTTCTTCATATGGAAGGCTGCGAGGCGATCGGCGCGGATCTGACCGCGCTTGAAACATTCCACGCTGCCGGATTGCGTTCGCTTGGGCCTGTGTGGAGCCGCAATAATATATTTGGCCACGGTGTGCCTTTTGCCTATCCGATGGGACCTGACACCGGGCCGGGCCTGACCGAAGCCGGCTTCGACCTCGTGCGTGCGTGCAACCGCCTCGGGATTCTCATCGATCTCGCCCATATCACCGAGAAGGGCTTCTGGGACGTGGCGAAAACCACTGACCAGCCGCTGATCGCCAGCCATTCCAACGCGCATTCCCTGACTGCCGTTGCCCGCAACCTGACGGACCGCCAGCTGGATGCGATCCGCGACAGCAGGGGCCTGGCCGGGCTGAACTACGCGACCACGATGTTGCGGCCGGACGGGCTGGAAAACGCCAATACGCCGATCTCCGACATGGTCCGCCATATCGACTACATGGTCGAGCGTATGGGCATCGATTGCGTGGCGCTTGGGTCCGACTTCGACGGTGCGACCATTCCGGAAGGCATAACCGACGCGGCAGGCAGTCAGAACCTGATTGCTGCCCTGCGGGACGCCGGATATGGTGACGCCGAACTGACAAAAATATGCCGGGAAAACTGGCTGAGGGTTTTGGGGCAGGCCTGGCACGAAGCCGCTTGAACCAAAAAGAAAAGGCCCATTGCGGGCTTAAAAAAGGGAACAGAGAGATGATGCATTCACTGAACAAGCATGTTCGCATGTTGACGGCTGGCGCCGCCATGTCGCTGATCTTGATGGCAGGTGCGCCTGCATTCGCCGAAACCCCAGCCGACACGCTGGTCGAAGGCTGGGCGATCGACGACATTATCAGCATGGATCCGGGCGAAGCGTTCGAACTGTCGACCGCCGAAGTCACCGCCAACACCTATAGCTACCTTGTTCGCCTCGATATCAACGACACGTCCAAGGTCGTTGGTGATCTCGCCGAAAGCTGGACCGTCTCCGACGATGGCCTGACCTACACGTTCAAGATGAAGCCCGACACGAAATTTGCCTCCGGTAACCCGGTAACGGCTGAGGATGTCGCGTTCTCCATCGAACGCGTCGTCAAGCTCGACAAGAGCCCGGCCTTCATTCTCACGCAGTTTGGTCTGACCGGCGACAACGTCACGGAAAAGGCCAGGGCGACGGATGCGAGCACGTTCACATTCACCGTCGACAAGGCCTATGCGCCGAGCTTCGTGCTGAACTGCCTGACGGCAACGGTCGGCGCTGTCGTTGACAAGAAGCTGGTGATGGAACACGTGGCTGCCGTTACGCCATCGGCCGAATACAAGTATGACAACGATTTCGGCAATGAATGGCTGAAGACCGGTTACGCCGGATCGGGCGCCTTCAAGCTGCGCGAATGGCGCGCCAACGAAGTTGTCGTCATGGAGCGCAATGACAACTACTACGGCGAAAAGACGCCGCTGGCCCGCGTCATCTATCGTCACATGAAGGAAAGCTCCGGTCAGCGTCTGGCACTGGAAGCTGGCGACATCGATGTGGCGCGCAATCTCGAGCCGGGCGATTTCGACGCCGTTTCGAAGAATGCCGAGCTTGCCACCACCAATGCGCCGAAGGGTACGGTCTATTACTTCAGCCTCAACCAGAAGAACGCCAATCTGGCAAAGCCGGAAGTCGCGGAAGCCTTCAAGTATCTGGTTGACTACGACGCAATCGGATCGACCCTGATCAAGGGCATCGGCGAGATCCACCAGACCTTCCTGCCAAAGGGCGTTCTGGGCGAACTGCCGGAAAATCCCTACAAGCTCGATGTTGCCAAGGCCAAGGAACTGCTGGCCAAGGCCGGTCTTGCTGATGGTTTCTCGGTGACGATGGATGTACGCAACACCCAGCCGATCACGGGTATTGCCGAATCCATCCAGCAGACGCTGGCTCAGGCCAACATCAAGATGGAAATCGTCCCGGGCGATGGTAAGCAGACGCTGACCAAGTACCGCAATCGCACGCACGACATCTATATCGGCCAGTGGGGCCAGGATTACTTCGATCCGAACTCCAACGCCGAAACCTTTACCGTCAACCCGGACAATTCCGACGAAGGCAAGAACAAGACGCTCGCCTGGCGCAATACCTGGGACGTTCCGAAGGAATGGACGGAAGAGAGCAAGGCTGCCCTGCTCGAGAAGGATGCCGCCAAGCGCGCCGACATGTACAAGGACCTGCAGAAGAAGGTGCTTGAGAAGAGCCCGTTCGTGGTCATCTTCCAGCAGACGGAAGTTGCAGGCACGCGCGCCAACGTGAAGGGTTTCAAGCTCGGTCCGAGCTTCGATACCAATTACGTCTTCACGGTCTCCAAGGATTGATCCGGGGATAGCCTGTGACATCTCCTGAAACAACGCAAGTGGCCGGGCGCAAACGCGCCCGTGCCAACGGCTGGGCTAAGAGCATCCTGCGCTTCCTGGTCATCATCGTCACGACCTATCTCGGTCTTCTGGCCGTGACATTCTTCATCGGCCGCGTGATCCCCATCGATCCGGTACTCGCCGTTCTCGGCGACCGGGCGCCGGCGCATGTCGTCGAGCGAACCCGCGAGTTGATGGGCTTCAACAAGCCGCTCTATGAACAGTTTTATATCTATGTGCGTGATGCGCTGACCGGCAATTTCGGCACCTCGGTGCTAACAACCAATCCGGTCATGGCCGATATCCGCCGCGTCTTTCCCGCGACGCTGGAGCTTGCGACGCTGGGCACCATCATCGGTAGCCTGATCGGCGTACCGCTTGGCGTGCTCGCAGCCGTCAAGCGTGGCTCGATCGCCGACCAGATCGTTCGCGTCATCGGGCTTGTCGGCTATTCGGTGCCGATCTTCTGGCTGGCTCTGCTGTCGCTGCTGTTCTTTTACGCCAAGCTTCGCTGGGTCGCCTATCCGGGCCGTATCGACATTGTCTACGAATACAGTTTTACGCCGATAACCGGCCTCTACCTGCTGGATTCACTCTGGCAGGGGCAGTGGGACGTGTTCCGCGATGTCTTCCGTCACATCATCCTTCCGGCCAGCCTGCTCGGCTATTTCTCGCTGGCTTATATCAGCCGTATGACCCGCAGTTTCATGCTCAACGAACTCGGCCAGGAATATATCGTCGCGGCGCGTGCCAAGGGCCTGTCGGAAACCCGCATCATCTGGGGACATGCCCTGCGCAACGCCGCGGTGCCGCTGGTAACGGTGATTGCGCTCTCCTATGCCGGGCTACTCGAAGGCTCGGTGCTCACGGAGACTGTGTTCGCATGGCCGGGGCTTGGGCTCTACATCACCAATTCGCTGCAGAACGCCGACATGAACGCGGTTCTGGGCGGCACCATCGTCATCGGTTCCGTCTTCATCGCCATCAATATCCTGTCCGATCTTCTTTACCGGACACTTGACCCAAGGACGCGTGCGCGATGAGCCAGTCCAGCCTTCAAACCACCCCCATGACCCGCCGCCAGTGGCTGATGTCCGACAGGCCGCAATCGCGCCTGCAGGCCCGGCTTGGTCGCGCCTATATGACCTGGCAGCGGTTTTCCGCTAACAAGCTTGCGGTTGCCGGTCTCTGCATCATCCTGCTGCTTATCCTGGTTGCCATCTTTGCCGATGTCCTTGCGCCGCATTCACCCGTCATCGGCAATCTTGGCGGTGCACGGCTATTGCCGCCGGGAAGCGAAGGTTATCTGCTCGGGACAGACGATCAGGGCAGGGATATCCTTTCACGCCTGTTGCACGGTTCGCGGTTGACGCTGCTGGTTATCGTACTCGTGGCGATCATCGCAGCCCCCATCGGCCTGCTGGTCGGCGCCATCTCCGGCTATGCAGGCGGCTGGGTCGATGCGGTGCTGATGCGCATTACCGACATTTTCCTCGCGTTTCCGAAGCTGGTTCTGGCACTCGCATTCGTTGCGGCCATGGGGCCTGGCATCCAGAATGCGATCATTGCCATCGCTATTACCTCTTGGCCGCCTTATGCCCGTATTGCTCGCGCTGAAACCTTGAGCGTGCGCAATTCCGATTATATCGCCGCCGTACAACTGATGGGCGCATCGCCATTCCGCATCGTCCTTCGGCATGTGATGCCGATGTGCACGTCGTCGCTGATCGTCCGTGTGACGCTCGATATGGCCGGGATCATTCTGACGGCCGCCGGTCTCGGTTTCCTCGGCCTCGGCGCTCAGCCGCCGCTGCCGGAATGGGGTGCGATGATTGCCTCCGGCCGCCGCTTCATTGTCGATCAGTGGTGGGTTGCCACCATGCCAGGCATCGCCATCCTGATCGTCAGCCTCGGCTTCAACCTTTTGGGTGACGGCCTGCGCGACGCACTCGATCCACGGGAGAGCGGCCAATGAGCACGATGCTGACGGTCGATGATCTCAGGGTCTCGTTTCCCACACGTACCGGCTTGATCGAGGCGGTGCGCGGTGTTTCCTTCACGCTCGGCCGCGAACGGCTCGGCATTGTCGGCGAAAGCGGCTCGGGAAAATCGCAGACGGGCAGGGCGATCATGGGCCTGACGCCCGTCCATGCCAAGATTTCGGCCAAGACGTTGAACTTTGACGGCATTGACCTGCTGACCGCGCCGGCGAAAACCCGCCGGAACCTGCGCGGCAGCCGCATCGCGATGATCCTGCAGGATCCGAAATACTCGCTCAACCCGGTGATGAGCATCGGCCGCCAGATCGTCGAGACGCTGCGCACGCATGAAAATGTCAGCAAGCGCGAAGCCCGCGATCGTGCCATCGCCATGCTCGAGGCCGTGCAGATTCGCGATGCCGGCCGTGTCTTCGATCTTCATCCGCACGAGGTTTCGGGCGGCATGGGCCAGCGGGCGATGATCGCGATGATGCTGATCGCTGGGCCTGAACTGCTGGTCGCCGACGAACCGACCTCGGCGCTCGATGTGACCGTGCAGCTCGAGGTGCTCGGCATTCTCGACAAGCTCGTTGCAGAACGCGGAATGGGGCTGATCTTCATCTCGCATGATCTGCGGCTGGTCTCGTCCTTCTGCGACCGTGTCATCGTCATGTATGCCGGCAAGATCGTCGAGGAACTGGCAGCGTCCGATCTCGGCAATGCGAAACATCCTTACACGCAGGGCCTGCTCAATTGCATGCCGACGCTCGGCACCAACCGGCATCCGTTGCCAGTGCTCGACCGCCAGCCGGAGTGGGCGCTATGACCGCAATTGTTTCGGCAGAAAACCTGACCGTCGCCTATGAAGATTTCCTGGCGCTCGATAATGTCAGCATCGATGTCACGCTAGGCGAATCCTTCGGTCTTGTCGGCGAATCCGGATCAGGAAAATCGACGCTCTTGCGCGCCATCGCCGGGCTTTCGCCGGTGGCATCCGGCCGCATCGTGCTTGATGGCAAACCGCTGGATGTGAAGCGTCGCGACAAGGCGTTCTATCGCCAGGTGCAGATGGTGTTTCAGGATCCCTATGGTTCGCTGCATCCGCGCCAGACGGTCGACCGGCTGCTGCAGGAACCGCTTGCCGTTCACGGCATTGCCGATGCCGAACGGCGCATCCTGCGGGCGCTCGATGAAGTCGGTCTCGGCTCGTCGTTCCGCTTCCGCTATTCGCACCAGCTCTCCGGCGGCCAGCGCCAGCGCATCGCCATTGCCCGGGCGCTGATCATCGAACCGCAGATCATGCTGCTCGATGAACCCACCTCGGCGCTGGATGCTTCCGTCCAGGCCGAAGTGCTCAACCTCCTGGAACAGGTTCGCCGCGACCGCAAGCTCACCTACATCATGGTCAGCCACGATCTCGGCGTCGTCACGCATATGTGCGAACGGCTGGCGGTGATGAAGGGCGGCAAGGTCGTGGAACGGCTGTCATCCGCCGATCTGGTCGCGGGTCGTCTCAAGGAAGACTATACCAAGAACCTGATGGTCGCGAGCAAGGGCTTCGTCCGGGACGCCAGCATGGCGTGAGGTCGGGAACCGGCACCTGAGCTGGTTCCTCCTCGACCCCAGAATCAGTCGTCCGGTCTGCTCAATTGGGCCTGTCTTGCGCTATACATTAGAAAGGCGCAAAGTACGGCGGCTGGGGCATGGTTCACCTTGGAGGGGTGTGTCATGAACGATATGAGCCTCATGAATCTGCAGGCAGGAAAGACGACCGTAAGCGCGGCGGCCATAGAGGCTTTCGCGTGGCAGCAGCGCGGCGACGTGCTGGATGCCGACGATGCGTCCTATGACGAAGTGCGGGCCATCTGGAATGGGATGATTGACCGCAAGCCCGCGCTGATCGTGCGTTGTGCCGGTGCTGCGGACGTTCTTCGTGCTGTGCGGTTTGCCAGCGATAACAGGCTGCTTGTCGCCGTGCGTGGCGGTGGGCACAACATTGCCGGCAATGCGGTCTGTGAGGGCGGCGTGATGATCGACCTGTCGCCGATGACGTCCGTGCGGGTTGATGCCGCCGCTAAACGGGCCTGGGTTGAGCCCGGTGCAACACTGGCCGATGTCGATAGCGAAACCCAGTCCTTCGGGCTTGCCGTGCCGACCGGGATCAACTCGACGACGGGTATTGCCGGGTTGACGCTCGGCGGTGGGTTTGGCTGGATCACGCGCAAGTTCGGTCTGACGATCGACAGTCTTGTGTCTGCCGATGTGGTAACGGCGGATGGCAATCTGGTGCGTGCCAGTGCGACGGAAAACAGCGATCTGTTCTGGGCGCTGAGAGGTGGTGGCGGCAATTTCGGTATCGTCACGGCATTCGAATTCAAGCTTCATGATCTCGGTCCGCAGGTCACCGCGGGGCTTGTCGTCCATCCGTTCGAGGATGCGAAATCAGTGCTCGAACAATACCGTCAAGTGTTGGAAACCGCGCCGGATGAACTGACCTGCTGGGCCGTGATGCGGCAGGCGCCGCCGTTGCCATTTCTACCTCAGGAGTGGCACGGCAAGGAAGTGCTGGTTCTCGCCATGTGCTACTGCGGCGATGCCGCGTCAGGTGAGGCGGCGACCGCCCGCCTGCGCTCGATCGGCAATCCCATCGCTGATGTCGTCGGCCCCAGTCCGTTTTCCGGCTGGCAGCAGGCATTTGATCCGCTGTTGACACCCGGCGCGCGCAATTACTGGAAGAGCCACGATTTCATGGCGCTTTCCGATAGGACGATCGACATTCTGCTCGATGCCGTCCGCAAGCTGCCGGGACCGGAATGCGAGATCTTCATCGCCCATGTCGGTGGCGCTGCCGGTCGCATCGCAGCCGACGCGACTGCCTTCCCGCAACGCAACGCGCATTTCGTCATGAACGTGCACGCGCGCTGGCGCGAACCGGGGATGGACGATGCCTGCATCGGCTGGGCGCGCCAGCTCTTCGAGGCAGCCAAACCGTATTCCACCGGAACCGCCTATATCAACTTCATGCCTGAAGATGAGGGAGACCGCGTCGCGGCCGCCTATGCCGGCAACTATCAGCGGCTCAGCGAGATCAAACGGCGATACGACCCGCACAATCTGTTCCGCATGAACCAGAATGTGAAACCGGTTTAGATCAATTGAGGGATTTCATCGCAAAACAGAAAGTGGTGCGCTCACAATAGGTGTGAACTGGATAGATTGGACTGTCGATGCGTTCGCGGAATCTATTATGCCGGAATGCTTAGGGAGACGTGTAAGAGAAGGACTGTAACTTACTGGATGAGGGCGAAACTCATCCGAAACCGCTTGGCCGAAGTCTAGCGGCGGCTTTTAGTGCATAGCAGCCACTGGTTCCGTGACCGTTGTCAGCCCAACGCAGAGGGTTCGTGCGGTTATTGTTTGCGCCCTCGACCTGATCCAGGCCCTTGCCGCGATTCCTTCGCCAAGTCGGAGAAGCCGGGAGGCTTGCTTTTGACCCACGCGACGAATTTCTGCACAGCAGGGTCCTCAAGGATGGCCTCGATCGTGAAGAATTTTTTCGCGAGTTGGGAATCAGTGAAGATCGCATGTATCTGGTTATGACAGACACGGTGCAGGCAAACGGTTTTCTTACCACCCTTGCTTTTCGGAACGAGATGGTGGGCATCTTTCTGATCATCCGGAATCACGCGCTCGCACATCGGGCAAAGCGTTGGTTCTGGCTCCACGTCCCAGGAAGCCACCTCGTCTCTGTTCTTGCGGGCCATAGGTCCTCGGTCGATTTTTCTACGTGGCGATCGCTTGCGTCCATATCGCATGGATCAATGCAGGCTCCTACCGCAGATATCGGTTCTGCTGGCGGGGAGTAATGATGTTCTACATCTGCCGTGAGCTGGGTAGCGTCCAATTCCGTTTGCGAAACCGGATACCACAATCTGGCGGCAAGGTCAGCAAATGGTGCACCCGACTGGATTCGAACCAGTGACCCCTGCCTTCGGAGGGCAGTACTCTATCCAGCTGAGCTACGGGTGCATCCGCGACGGCAAGGCGTCGAAGCAGGCTGTGACCGGTTCATAGCCTAGGACAAGCGGCGCATCAATGGTGAAAGCGTTATGGCGGCAGGAAATTCCGGTTCGTTGAAATCAGCCTCATTTGTCCCGCAGCCAATGTGGAAGGGCGGAGGCTTCGCGCTATCGGTCATCATGAAAAATGCCGCGCTCCGGGAGCGCGGCATCGGATTTTTCAGGCAACCGGATCACTCAGGCCGTCTGCATGGCGCCCGGGCCGGGAATTGCCTTGGGCGGGACCTTGCCGAGAATGATCATCCCCAGCACTTCGTCCTTGGTGACGTCTTCGGTGCGGGCATGGCCGACGACCTGGCCGTTCTTCATCACCGACACACGATCGGCAAGGTCGAAGACGTCGTGGATGTCATGGCTGATCAGGAAGATGCCAATGCCTTCGCGCTTCAGCTGCTTGATCAGCTCGCCGACCTGCGCCGTTTCCTGGGGTCCGAGTGCTGCCGTCGGCTCGTCCATGATCAGGATACGAGCATCGAACAGGATGGCGCGGGCGATGGCCACCGACTGGCGCTGACCACCGGACAATGCCTTCACCGGTTCCTTGAAGCGGCGGAAGTTCGGGTTGAGCCGGCCCATGACTTCGCGGGCTTTGGCTTCCATCGCAACATCGTCGAGCGTGCCCCAGGGGGTGCGCAGCTCGCGGCCGAGATAGAGGTTGGCTGCGGCATCGACATTGTCGGCAACGGCGAGCGTCTGGTAGATCGTCTCGATGCCGTAACCCTTGGCGTCACGCGGGTTGTTGATCTGAACCGGTTCGCCATTGATCAGGATCTCTCCGGCATCGCGCTTGTAGGCGCCCGACAGGATCTTGATCAGTGTCGATTTTCCGGCACCATTGTGCCCGAGAAGAGCGACGACTTCGCCCGGGAAAAGATCGACCGAGGCATTGTCGACGGCGTGGATGCCGCCGAAGGAGATGGAAATATTCTTCATTTCCACCAGCGGAGTGCGTTGTTCCGTCATTGTTCGAACTCCTCTTACTTGGCTCGGCCGCGATAAACGGTATCCAGCCAGACGGCCATAACCAGCACGATGCCGATGACGATGCTTTGCAGCGGTGTGTCGATGCGCAGGAGCACCATGCCGGACTGCAGGGATTGCATGACGATGGCGCCGAGAACCGCACCGGAGATGGTGCCCATGCCACCGGCAAGCGAGGTGCCGCCGATGACCGCAGCGGCGATCGTGTACAGTTCGTCGAGCGTGCCTTGCGCATTGGTGGCAGCGTTGAGACGTGCCGTCGAAATGGCGGCGGCGATGGCGCAGAGCGCGCCCATCAGCGCGAAGATGCGTACCGTCACCCAGCGGGTCTTGATGCCTGCGAGTTCTGCTGCTTCCGGGTTGCCGCCGATCGCAAAGACATAACGGCCGAAACGGGTGCGGGTGGTGAGGAAGCTCATGGCGATGGCGATACCGACGGCCATGAGGACCGGGATGGCGATGCCGAGCGGGATCTGCAGACCGCCTTCAGGCCAGGGAATGTTGTGGGCCTCGGCATATTTCTTGGCGAGGTTGACCGGCATGTAATAGCTGTTCAGCACCCAGACGGCGATCATCACCGTGACGCAACCAACCAGCGAGAGGAAATATTCAGCCCACATCGGCCGCAGCGGAAAGCCGAAGCGCTTGCGCTGCTTGCGCGAGTTGATGATCGAGGCAACGATGATGAGGCAGGCGATGATGCCGACGACCCAGCTTGCCGTGGCGCCGATCGATCCTTCAGCGCCGCCGCCCATCAGGCGGAAGGTCGAGTCCATCGGGGCGACGGTAGCGCCGGAGATGACGAGGAAGGCCGCAGCGCGCCAGATCAGCAGGCCGCCGAGCGTGACGATGAAGGCGGGCACATTGAGAAAGGCGATGATGACGCCCTGGAAGGCGCCAATGGCGGTTCCAAGCACGATGCCAACCGTCAGCGCGATGATCCAGGTGGCCGGATTGTCGAAGCCGATCAGCGGTGGCAGGATCTTGGCCTGGGTGATCGCCATGATCATGCCGACAAAGCCGAGGATCGAGCCGACCGAGAGGTCGATATTGCGGGTGACGATGACGAGCACCATGCCCGTTGCCATGACCGAGACCGACGCAGCCTGAACCGTCAGGTTCCACAGATTGCGTGGCGTCAGGAAAAGCCCGCCGGTAAAATATTGAAAGCCGAGCCAGATGCACATCAGCGCTGCGATCATGCCCAAAAGCCGGGTATCGATCTCCGTCGCCTGCAGGAAACGCTGCAGGGCAGTCCCCTGTGTCTGGCGCACGCTGCTGGAAGGCGTGGCAATGGTGGTGTTCGCCATTTGCTGATTACTCCCCCTTTATTCTTGTCTAAAAAGTCCCGCACATCGGAGAAGCGCCGCAACGTGGTCGCTGCGGCGCTCGTGACGGGACTTTATCTGCCCATGTTCAGGATCGGATCAGTTGCAGACTGCAACGGTTCCGGCCTTCACGCCCTGGCAGGTTTCTTCCTTGGAAATCCAGCCGGCGTCGATAACGACGTTCAGATTGTCCTTGGTGATCGGCTGCGGTGCGATGAAGAACGACTGCATCTCGACGCCCTTCGGGCCGCCAGCGAACTTTACAGTTCCCGGGATCGCATCCATGGCCGCGCCGCCAGCAAGTGCTACGGCGATTTCGCCGGCCTTCTTGCCGAGTTCGCGGCTGTCTTTCCAGACGGAGACGGTCTGGGTGCCGAGGGCAACGCGGTTCAAAGCGGCCTTGTCGCCGTCCTGACCCGAAACAGGAACCGAGCCTGCGAGGCCCTGTGCTTCAAGTGCTGCGACAACGCCGCCGGCCATGCCGTCGTTCGAGGAGACGACACCGTCGACCTTGTTGTCGTTGGCGGTCAGGAACTGCTCCATGTTCTTCTGGGCAGCTTCCGGCTTCCAGCCGTCCGTGTAGGCTTCGCCGACATTCTTGATCTTGCCTGCGTCCATGGCAGCCTTCAGCACTTCCATCTGTCCGGAGAACAGGAAGTCAGCGTTCGGGTCTGTCGAAGCGCCCTTGATGAAGACGTAGTTGCCTTCCGGCTTGACCTTGAACACTTCGGCAGCCTGCATGCGGCCGACTTCCTTGTTGTCGAAGGTGATGTAGTAAGCAGCCGGGTTTTCAATCAGGCGGTCGTAGCCGACGACCGGTATGCCTTCAGCAGCTGCCTTTTCGATGGCCGGGCCGATGGCTTCCGAATCCTGCGCCAGAACGATGATGGCGTTGGCGCCCTGTGCGATCAGCGACTCGATGTCGGTCAGCTGCTTGGCGGCGGATGCCTGGGCGTCAGCGGAGATATACTTGTCGCCGGACGCTTCGAGGGCAGCCTTGATGGCGGCTTCGTCGGTCTTCCAGCGTTCTTCCTGGAAGTTCGACCAGGAAACGCCGACGACCAGATCCTTGGCCATGGCTGCAGTGTGCAGGGATACGATGATGGCAGCGCCTGCCATCAGTGTCAAAACTGATTTCATGAAGTCCTCCCAAGTGACCGCTGGCCGTCCGCGCGAACCTCCCGCACGGCCCCCGGCCAGCAAATTTGCCTGCCGCGAACCCAAAAGAGTTTTTTCTCGACAGTCGAGAAAATAGATGTCAGAGTTTTTCGGGGCTGTCAACAAAGCTTTGGACAAGGCCATTTGACATCGGGCAGATGCTTTGGGAGGAGCATGTGTTTGTGGAATTCGTGAATCATAGGGATGCGCAATGCTGACTAAATCCAGCACCGAACTGGTGCGTCAGCAGAACAGTGCGCTCGTGCTTGCGACGTTGCGGCGCCTTGGCCCGCTCTCTCACACAGATATATCCGAACATACCGGACTGGCGTCTGCGACGGTTTCGGCGATCACTGCCGAGCTGGAGCGGGTAGGGGTTATCGAGAAGGCGGAGCAGCAGGCGCCTTCGGGGCGCGGACGGCCGCGGGTGCTGTTTGCACAGCGCCGGGACAGCGGCTTTCTGATCGCTGTGCGAATCTCCTCGGATATGGTGCAATATTCGCTGGTCGATTATTCCGGGCGGCTGATCGACCGTTTCGAGGAGCCGCGCAATCACAAGGTCGTCGGAACGCAGGATTTCGCCGAGGGATTCCTGGATGCGCTGGTGCGTCTCGTTCATCGCTCTAGGCTGAACAAGGAACAAATCCTCGCGATTTCGATCTCCAGCAAGGGCACGGTCGATGCCGACGGAAAGCGGCTGTTGTGGTCGCCGGTCTTTGGCGGCGAGCAGATCGATTTTGTTTCGCTGCTGCAGCCGGAATGGGGCGCCAAGGTTACGTTGAACAACGAGACCCTGCTGGTTGCGCAGGCTCTGGGGATGAAGGCGGATGCAAGCCAGGCCGGTTCGTTTCGCGCACTGGCCGCCTTGTCGCTTGGCCATAGCATCGGGCTTGGCGTTGCCCGCAAGGACAGGTTCGGCGAACTGGAGGTAACGGCTCCCAATTTCGGTCACATGCTGCATGCGGCCAATGGTTGCCTGTGCCGTTGTGGCTCCTTCGGCTGCATCGAGGCGTCGGCTGGGTTCTATGGCATCCTACGCACCGCTTTCGAGGTGCCACCCGATACGATCCCGGCCAAGTTCGTTCCGTTGGCGGAAATGGACAAGATCGCCGCGAGTGCCCGCCAGGGAAATCGCATGGCGGGGTATGCCTTTCGTCAGGCCGGTATTGCACTCGGTAACGGTCTTTCGCGGCTGCTCAGCCTTTACGATCGCATGCCGATCTACATCACCGGACCGGGAACGCGCTATTTCGATCTCTTGCAGCGGGGCGTCGACGAAGGGCTTGAGCAATCGCATGAGGTCCGTCTGCAAGGCAAACCGGAGATTTCGGTGATCTTCGATGAACAGAGACTGGTTTTTGATGGTCATCTGGATCGGGCGCTGACCGACATGGACCACGATATCGCGGCTTTCCGGCCGGTTCCGCCAACGGTTGAGCAAGCCTGATATAAAAAGGCCGGGCGAACCCGGCCTTCCGTCGTTGCATTTATCGTTTAAGCGCCGACGCGGATCTGCTTCTTTTCGGCGACCGACTTCACAGCTGCATCGGCCAGCGCCAGAGCTGCAAGGCCATCAGCGCCCGAAGGTGTGATCTTGGTGCCCTTTTCGATCGCAGAGATGAAGCTGGCGATTTCGTTGGCATAGGCTTCGGTGTAGCGGGTCATGAAGAAATCATGGAGCGGCGGGCGGGTATAGCCGTCGCCATTGGCGATTTCGATCGAAACGGCGCGCTGGTTTTCGGCCGAAACGACGCCCTTCGAGCCGTGCACTTCAATGCGCTGGTCGTAGCCATAGGTGGCGCGGCGGGAGTTGGAGATGATCGCCTGCTTGCCGGATGCGGTTTCGAGAATGACCGATACGCTGTCGAAGTCGCCGGCCTTGCCGATTTCCGGATCGACCAGAACGGCGGCATGGGCGGTGACGGCGACCGGTTCTTCACCGAGCAGGAAGCGGGCCATGTCGAAATCGTGGATGGTCATGTCGCGGAAGATGCCGCCGGAGCGCTTGATGTAATCGACTGGCGGGGCGCCCGGATCGCGCGAAATGATCGTAACCATTTCGACATCGCCAATCTTGCCATCGTCGATCGCCTTACGGACGGCCATGAAATGCGGGTCGAAGCGGCGGTTGAAGCCGACCATCAGCTTGCCCTTGGTTTCTTCGACAACTTTCATGCAGTCGCGTACGCGGCCGACATCGAGATCGATCGGCTTTTCGCAAAAGATCGCCTTGCCGGCGCGGGCGAAGCGTTCGATCAGGTCGGCATGGGTGTCGGTCGGGGTGCAAATGACGACGGCATCGATATCTGCCGACTTTTGGATATCTTCAATTGTGCGGACCGCGCAGCCATATTGCTTGGCAATGGCGTTGGCGGCCTCGGGGAAGGCGTCCGCGACGGCGACGAGAACAGCATCCGCATTGGCGCTGACGGCTTTTGCGTGGACCTTGCCGATACGGCCGGCACCAAGAAGACCAAATCTGACGGTCATGTTCATCTCTTTTTGACGAGCGGCACAGCGCCGCGAAGGGACGGGGTGATGACGCTCACTCCGGACAGGCGTTGCGGAAGACAGGTCCGCGCTGATGCAATGAAGACAGTCTCATGCGTCTGCCGGTCGCAGATGGCGGGCAGGTGCAGTCTCTCTCTCCCTGTTTCTTTCTTAAGCCGATAAGCGCGCCGTATATCTCCTCCGGCAGATACGAAAATCGGAATAAAAACGTAACGAACTTATTTTTCGGAATATTTATTCTATTTAGGGCCGTGCCGTCAAGCTGTTAAACCCACCAGCCTCTTGCGGCAAATGTCGTTTTGGACATAAAGCTGTGGCCTTTGATGCGAGGCCCGTATGGCCGGGCAAATCCTCAAGGACAGTTAGCATGATGAAGCTCATCGATCCGGATCACCCATTCTACAAGCCGCTCTGGGTTCGGCTTTTGATCGTGGTGCTTTGCTGTGCATGGACTGCCGTCGAATTCTGGAACGGGGCGGATACCTGGGGGATGATCTTTCTGGCGGTCTCGGCCTATACCGCCTGCGTGCTGATCATCTTCTTCAAGCCGAAGGCGGAGATAGTCGAAGAGGCAAAGACCGACGATCCGGTCTGATTGTCAACGCCGCTGCATCAGTCGCAATCGCCTTTGTGCCTCATCGATCAGCATGTTGGCGATTTTCATCCTGATGGTCGCGTTGGTGCGAAATTCCGGGGGGTGCACGTCCGGATGGTTGTCACCAGCAAAACGCCTGCGCTTGTCGGCCAGTCCTTGCGCCGTCTCAGTCTCCGTCAATCCCAGATCGGCGGCAATCTGCCCGGGGCGAATGCGGTGCAGGTGTTCCGGCATGACAGGTTTAGGCAGAGGTTTCGGTGGCGCCAGCATCTCGTCGCTGGCCGTATCGAAATAGGCGCGCTGAACTGCGCTGCTGTCGGCCATGCCGGATGCAGCAAGGTTGCCGACGAAGCCGCCGTTCAGGCCACGGATACTGGTGTGGAGCGCCTGCTCATCATCAGCCGCGCCTTCCTCGTCTTCTTCCGCTTTCAATCGCTCCAGAACCGACTGGAACACTGACATCCCGAACATCTGTCTCTCCGCTTTCCCGGCGTTAGAGCATGGCAAGGTTTTGCGGGCCTGATCAGGCATTGCTCTGTTTCAGGATCAGGTCGTAAAGCAGCTTGGCACTTGGTGGCAGAGCGCGGCCGCGTGCGGTGATCAGGCTATAGGGTCGGATCTTGATATCGAAGTCTGTCGGAAGCACGCGGATTTCGCCCGCTTGGCTGCCGCTTCCGGCAATCAGTGTTGCCACGTCTCGGGCAACGGGAGCCACGGCGTTGGTATGGCGAACGATGGAAACCGTCAGAATGGTGGAAGACGTATTGATGATGGTGGCGGGCAGGGGCGTGCCGGCCGACAGGAAGCTATCCTCAACGGCGCGCCGCAGCAGTGTTCCGGAAGGCTGGAAGACCCAATCGTAACCGGGAAGATCGGCCGAGGTGACGATCTTCTTGTCGAGCAGCGGGTGGCCCGTTCGAACGATCAGGCAGACATCTTCCTCCCCAAGCTCGATCAGATTGAACTGCCGTGGGTCCATGTCGTCCGGTATCCGGCCGATGACGAAGTCGTGCCGGGCGGCGAGCAGTTCGCGCACGAGCACGTTGCTGTTTTCGATCTGGATATTGATTTCGATGCCGGGATAGGCAGTCGAGACCTGCCGGATGGCGGGAACGGCGAGGTTGAGGGCCGGGCCAGTGACGGAGCCGAGCGACACCGAGCCGCCGCTTCCCGTCTTCAGTTCATTGATCTCGCGCGTCGTCTCCCGCAGTTCCAGGAAGATGGTGCGCGCGCGCCGCGCCAGTGCCCGGCCGTATTGCGTCAACTCGACGCCGCGAGCGACGCGGGCGCAGAGCGGCGCGTTGAGGATGGTCTCGATTTCACCCAGCATGCGCGACGCCGCCGGCTGCGAAATACTGAGGGAATCAGCCGCTGCACTGATCTGACCATGCTCTTCGATGGCCAGAATCAGCTGTAGATGACTCATTTTTAAGCCTAAGCGAAAAATTCCTCGTTCTGAATAATCCACCGGAACGGATGAGACCGGTAAAGAATCGTCCATATTTAACCCACCTTCCGAGAAAAATACCCTCGCACCTGCGAAAAATCACACTGTTTCGACGTTCTATATCATAATTGTTATAAGTATGAACATATATTGCATTTGACAGTTATGATGTTTGATTCCAGTTTGCGAACATGTGCGCCAGCGTGCTTGGGAGCGTGTAAGGCCTGGGAGGGCTTTCTTTCACCCCTTAAACCTCCGCCAAGGGACTTTGTCTCTCGGCTACGCGAAGCGCTGCATATCGAGGCTGGCTGGCAGCCGCCTGGATCAACACTCAGGGAGAGATACATGAGATTAGTTACTTCGCTTCTCGCCGCCGCAGCGCTCAGCGTGGCGTCGTTCGTCGTTCCGGCTATTGCCCAGGACAAGGGCACCGTCGGCATTTCGATGCCAACCAAGACCTCGACCCGTTGGATTTCCGACGGCGAGACCATGGAAAAGCTGTTCAAGGAAGCCGGTTACACGGCGGACCTGCAGTTTGCTGACGACGACATTCCGAACCAGCTGGCCCAGATCGAGAACATGGTCACCAAGGGTGCCAAGGTTCTGATCATCGGCGCCATCGACGGCACGACGCTCTCCGACATCCTGGCGAAGGCTCACGAAGCTGGCGTCAAGGTCATCGCTTACGACCGTCTGATCCGCGATTCCGGCAATGTCGACTACTATGCAACGTTCGACAACTTCCAGGTTGGCGTTCTGCAGGCAACGACGCTCGTACAGGGCCTCAAGCTCGACGGCGCGACCGAGCCGAAGAATGTTGAACTGTTCGGCGGTTCCCCGGACGATAACAACGCCTTCTTCTTCTACGATGGCGCAATGTCGGTTCTGCAGCCGCTGATCGACGCCAAGAAGATCGTCGTCAAGTCCGGCCAGATGGGCATGGAAAAGGTTGGTACGCTGCGTTGGGACGGTGCTGTTGCACAGGCCCGCATGGAAAACCTCCTGTCCTCGACCTACACCGATGCCAAGGTTGACGGCGTTCTGTCGCCTTACGATGGTCTCTCCATCGGCATCATCTCGGCTCTGAAGGGCGTTGGCTACGGTTCCGGCGACATGCCGATGCCGATCGTTACCGGCCAGGACGCTGAGCTTCCGTCGGTCAAGTCGATCCTCGCTGGCGAACAGTATTCCTCGATCTTCAAGGATACCCGCGAGCTTGCCAAGGTTGCCGTTTCGATGACGGACGCCATCATTGGCGGCAAGGAGCCGGAAATCAACGACACCAAGACCTACGACAACGGTGTCAAGGTTATCCCGTCCTACCTCCTGAAGCCGGTTGCTGTTGACAAGACCAACGTCAAGGACGTTCTGGTTGGTGCTGGTTACTACACGGAAGACCAGATCAACAACTGATCCCGTCTTCTCCACTCTGGGCCCGCATCAGTTGCGGGCCCTTTTATCTTGATGAGAGACTTGTATTGTATTCGTGTCTGGCCTCATCATCCACGGACTGCCGCAGGAATACCTGAACATGGACAACATCATTCTCGAAATGCGGGGCATCACCAAGACGTTTCCGGGCGTAAAGGCCTTGGACAACGTCAACCTCAAGGTCCGCGAAGGTGAAATTCACGCATTGGTCGGCGAAAACGGCGCCGGCAAATCAACGCTGATGAAGGTTTTGAGCGGCGTTTATCCCGCCGGGACCTATGACGGCGAAATCCACTACGACAATGAAGTTCGCAACTTCTCGACGATCTCCGACAGCGAGCATCTCGGTATCATCATCATTCACCAGGAACTGGCGCTTGTGCCGCTTCTGTCGATTGCCGAAAACATCTTTCTTGGCAACGAACTGGCGACCAAGGGTGTCATCGACTGGAAACAGACGTTTTCACGCACTCAGGAGCTGCTCGACAAGGTTGGCCTGCGCGAGCCGCCGACGGCGCGTATCACCGATATCGGCATCGGCAAGCAGCAGTTGGTCGAAATCGCCAAGGCGCTGTCGAAGAAGGTCAGGCTGCTGATCCTCGACGAGCCGACCGCATCGCTCAACGAAACCGATTCCGACGCGCTCTTGAAGCTTCTGATAGAGTTCCGCAAGCAGGGCATGACCTCGATCATCATTTCGCACAAGCTGAACGAGATCAAGAAGGTCGCCGACAAGATCACCATCATCCGCGACGGCGGAACCGTCGAAACGCTCGACTGTCATAACGAAGATATCAGCGAAGACCGGATCATCAAGGGCATGGTCGGCCGCGATATGGAAGACCGCTATCCGGCACGCGAGCCCAAGATCGGCGAGACGCTGCTGGAAGTGAAAAACTGGAATGTCTTTCACCAGCACCATCGCGACCGGCAGTTCCTGCACGATATCAATTTTACGGTTCGCGCCGGTGAAGTCGTCGGTATTGCCGGCCTGATGGGTGCCGGCCGCACCGAAACCGCGATGAGCATCTTCGGCAAGTCCTGGGGTCACAAGATCACCGGCGACGTGCTGATGCACGGCAAACCCGTCGATGTCAGCACCATTCCGCGTGCCATCGATGCCGGTCTTGCCTATGTGACGGAGGACCGCAAGCATCTGGGCCTGGTGCTCAACAACAACATCATGCACAACACGACGCTGGCCAACCTCGATGCCGTTGCCAGCGGCGGCGTCATCGATAGCCACCGGGAAGCCAAGGTCGCCACCGATTACCGTACCAAGCTGCGCATCCGTTCCCATTCGATCTATCAGGAAGCCGTCAATCTGTCCGGCGGCAACCAGCAGAAGGTCGTGCTGTCGAAATGGTTGTTCACCAACCCGGAGGTTCTGATCCTCGACGAACCGACGCGCGGCATCGATGTCGGTGCGAAATATGAAATCTATTCCATCATCAACCAGCTTGCAGCCGAAGGGAAAGGCATTCTGATGATCTCATCGGAAATGCCTGAACTGCTCGGAACCTGCGACCGTGTCTACGTCATGAACGAAGGACGCATCGTCGCCGAGCTTTCGAAAGCGGAAGCAAGTCAAGAATCCATCATGCGCGCCATCATGCGCTCCGGGGAGAAACACTAATGGCCGCCGACAAAAGCGCTCAGAAAACCACACCATCCCTTGGCGATTACTTCAAAAGCAATATCCGCGAATACGGCCTGCTCATCGCCCTCGTTGTCATCATGCTGTTCTTCCAGGTCATGACCGGCGGCGTTCTGTTCCGTCCCGTCAACATTACCAACCTGATCCTGCAGAACTCCTTCATCGTCATCATGGCGCTGGGCATGCTTCTGATCATCGTGGCCGGTCATATCGACCTTTCGGTCGGGTCGATCGTTGCATTGACTGGTGGCTTATCGGCGATCATGCTGGTGAAATGGGGTATTCATTACTCTATCGTTGTGCCGCTCTGCCTCATTCTCGGCGGTCTCGTCGGTGCTGCGCAGGGCTATTGGGTCGCCTATCAGAAAATCCCGGCCTTCATCGTCACGCTTGCGGGCATGCTCGTCTTTCGCGGCGTGACCTATGTGGTGCTGCAGAACAGGCCAATCGGCCCTTTCCCGAAGGATTTCCAGTCGCTGTCGACCGGCTTCGTCCCCGACTTTCTGTATTTCCTCAATCCGGCACCGGACACGATCACCAACTTCTTCTCACTGGTCGTTGTTGTGGCTCTGGTCGCCCTGGCCATCTATTACGGTGTGCGCGATCGCCGCAACAATGAGAAGCACGGTACGGAAAACGAACCCTTTGCCTTCTTTGCCGGCCAGATGACGATCATTGCCGCCGTGGCGATTTTCCTCGGCTTCCAGCTGTCGACCTACAAGGGTTTCCCGAACGTTCTGATCGTCATGGGTTTGCTCATCGCGCTCTACACGTTCATCACCACGCGCTCGACGATCGGCCGCCGCATCTATGCGATGGGCGGCAATGAGAAGGCGGCAAAGCTCTCCGGTATCAACACCGAGCGGCTGACGTTCTACACATTCGTGAACATGGGTGTGCTTGCTGCTCTTGCCGGCATGATCATCGCGGCTCGCCTGAACTCGGCAACGCCGAAGGCTGGTGTCGGCTTCGAACTCGACGTTATCGCAGCCTGCTTCATCGGTGGCGCGTCGGCCTCGGGCGGCGTTGGCAAGATCACCGGTGCTGTCATCGGCGCTCTGATCATGGGTGTGATGAACAACGGCATGTCGATCATGGGGCTCGGCATCGATTACCAGCAGCTGGTCAAGGGCCTTGTGCTTCTCGCTGCCGTCTTCTTCGACGTCTACAACAAGAACAAGGGCTGACCGGTTCCGGTCTGTCCGGCGCGCCGGGCTGTGTCCGGCCGAGCAAACTGGTGCCGGGCGCATCTCGCGCTGAATGTTGATCGAGATGCTCCGGCCCACGCATCATAACGAGAACGGCGGCCTTGCCGCCACCAACGGGAGCATGTGCCATGTCTCCCAACGGGTTGTTGTTGCCGAAAGCCAATCGCTGGACGCCGAAAAGACAGCCCGGATTGAGAAAAGGATAGTGCAGTGCTGATTTCCCAGGTGAAGACCAATGACGGCTCGATCACGGTCGCCGTTCGTGAAGCGGGGCAAACCGCACGCGCAGTGAAGAACGCGCCAAGCGTTTATGCACTGGCGATGGAAGCGGCAAACTCCGGCAAGAGCCTGAAAGCTGTCGTCGAGGCACATGGTCTTGGCCAGGAGGTCGATCTTCAGGACGCTTATGCCAAGGGAAATTTCCTGCCGCCGATCACTCATCCGGACAATGCACATCTGCATCTGACTGGAACGGGCCTCACCCATCTTGGCTCCGCCTCGACGCGCGATGCCATGCACGCGGCCGTGTCGAAGGTGGAAGAGGGCGCCACCGATACCATGAAGATGTTCAAGATGGGTCTGGAAGGCGGCAAGCCGAAGCCGGGCGAAAAGGGCGTGCAGCCGGAGTGGTTCTACAAGGGCAATGGCTCGCAGACGGTTGCACCGGGTGGCGATCTCGTCTCGCCATCCTTTGCTCAGGATGGCGGCGAAGAACCGGAAATGGCCGGCATCTATGTCATCTCCGACACGGGCGCGCCGTTCCGCATCGGTTTTGCCGTTGCCAACGAATTCTCCGATCACGTGACCGAGCGGGTCAACTATCTCTACCTCGCCCATTCCAAGCTGCGGCCTGCGAGCTTCGGCCCGGAAATCCGGGTTGGAGAAGCGCCTGCCGATATTCGCGGCACCTCGCGCATCATCCGCAATGGCGCCGTTTTCTGGGAAAAGCCGTTCCTGTCAGGCGAAACCAACATGTCCCACACATTCGCCAACCTTGAATATCACCATTTCAAGTACGGCATTTTCCGTGCACCGGGCGATGTGCATGTCCATATGTTCGGGACGGCGACACTGTCCTTCGGCGACGGCATCAAGACCGAGGCTGGCGACATCTTCGAGATCGAGGCGTCCGAGTTCGGCCTGCCGCTGCGCAACACGCTGGCGCTTGCTGCTGAAGACGACGTGACGATCGGCCAGCTCTGATTTCTGCACGCATTTGAGGGCGGGCGCCGGTCCCAAGGCACTCGCGCAAAACCAAGGAGGCTTTGAGCCCATGACACTCCATCACAACCTGATCGCCGGCGAATGGGTCGGCAGCAACGGCGTCGAGAACATCAATCCGTCGAACACCAACGAAATCGTCGGTCTCTATGCCAGCGCCAGTGCCGACGATGCAAAGACCGCGATTGCTGCTGCGAAGGCCGCTTTCCCGGCTTGGTCACGTTCGGGCATCCTCGAGCGTCACGCCATTCTGAAGAAGACCGCCGACGAAATCCTCGCTCGCAAGGAAGAACTCGGCAACCTGCTCGCCCGCGAAGAAGGCAAGACGCTGCCGGAAGCCATTGGCGAGACCATCCGCTCGGCACAGATCTTCGATTTCTTCGCAGGTGAAGCGCTGCGTCTGGCTGGCGAAGTGCTGCCGTCGGTGCGCCCGAACATCGGCGTCGAGATCACCCGCGAGCCGATCGGTGTCATCGGCATCATCACGCCGTGGAATTTTCCGATCGCCATCCCGGCGTGGAAGATCGCGCCGGCCCTTTGCTACGGCAACACCATCGTCTTCAAGCCGGCTGAACTGGTGCCGGGCTGCTCCTGGGCGATCGTCGATATTCTCCACCGCGCCGGCCTGCCGAAGGGCGTGCTCAATCTCGTCATGGGCAAGGGTTCGGTCGTTGGCCAAGCGATGCTCGACAGCCCGGATCTCGCCGGGATCACTTTCACCGGCTCGACCGGCACCGGCAAGCGCGTCGCAGCTGCCTCCATCGAGCATAACCGCAAGTTCCAGCTGGAAATGGGCGGCAAGAACCCGATGGTCGTGCTTGACGATGCCGACTTGACCGTCGCTGTCGAAGCGGCTGCAAACTCCGGCTTCTTCTCGACCGGCCAGCGCTGCACGGCATCGTCGCGCCTGATCGTGACGGAAGGCATTCACGACAAGTTCGTCGCGGCTCTCACTGAAAAGCTGAAGACGCTGGTGGTCGATGATGCCTTGAAGGCTGGCACCCATATCGGTCCGGTCGTCGATGAGCGCCAGCTTGCCACCGATACCGACTATATCGCCATCGGCAAGCAGGAAGGCGCCAAGCTGGCTTTCGGCGGCGAGACGATCACCCGCGACAATCCCGGCTTCTACCTGCAGCCAACGCTGTTTACCGAAGCCACCAACCAGATGCGCATCAGCCGCGAAGAAATCTTCGGCCCGGTCGCATCCGTCATCCGGGTGAAGGATTATGAGGAAGCGCTCAGCGTTGCCAACGACACGCCGTTCGGCCTGTCGGCCGGTATCGCGACGACCAGCCTCAAGCACGCGACGCATTTCAAGCGGAATTCGGAAGCCGGCATGGTGATGGTCAACCTTCCCACAGCCGGTGTCGATTTCCACGTGCCGTTCGGTGGCCGCAAGGCCTCCTCCTTCGGCTCGCGTGAGCAGGGCAAGTATGCGGCCGAGTTCTTCACCGTGGTCAAGACCGCGTACACGCTGGCGTAACGCATTTTTCGCCGGATCGGCTTTGTCGATCCGGCATGTCAAAGGACAAAAGTAATGTTCAAGAAAGCAGAATGGCCGCGCCAGTTGCGGTCGCAGCATTGGTACGGCGGCACCAGCCGTGACGTGATCTATCACCGCGGCTGGATGAAGAACCAAGGCTATCCGCACGACCTGTTCGACGGCCGTCCGGTGATCGGCATCCTCAACACCTGGTCGGATATGACGCCGTGCAACGGCCATCTGCGCGAGCTTGCCGAAAAGGTGAAGGCTGGTATCTGGGAGGCTGGTGGCTTCCCAATGGAAGTGCCGGTGTTCTCGGCATCCGAAAACACGTTTCGTCCGACCGCGATGATGTACCGTAACCTGGCGGCACTGGCGATCGAAGAGACGATCCGCGGCCAACCGATGGATGGCTGCGTGCTCCTGGTCGGCTGCGACAAGACCACGCCGTCGTTGATCATGGCTGCGGCCTCCGTCGACCTGCCGTCGATCGTTGTCACCGGCGGGCCGATGCTGAACGGTTATTTCCGCGGTGAGCGCGTCGGTTCCGGCACGCATCTGTGGAAATTCTCCGAGATGGTGAAGGCTGGCGAGATGACGCAGGACGAGTTCCTCGAGGCGGAAGCCTCGATGAGCCGTTCGTCGGGCACCTGCAACACGATGGGCACTGCTTCCACCATGGCCTCCATGGCCGAAGCGCTTGGCATGGCCCTTTCCGGCAACGCCGCAATCCCGGGCGTCGATAGCCGCCGCAAGGTGATGGCGCAGCTCACCGGCCGGCGCATCGTGCAGATGGTCAAGGACGATCTGAAGCCTTCCGACATCATGACCAAGCAGGCCTTCGAAAACGCCATCCGCACCAACGCGGCGATCGGTGGATCGACCAATGCCGTGATCCATCTTCTCGCCATGGCTGGCCGCGTCGGCATCGACCTGACGCTTGACGACTGGGACCGTTGCGGCCGCGACGTGCCGACCATCGTCAACCTGATGCCATCGGGCAAATACCTGATGGAAGAGTTCTTCTATGCAGGCGGCCTGCCGGTGGTCATCAAGCGCCTCGGTGAGGCGGGCCTCTTGCATAAGGATGCGCTGACGGTCTCCGGCGAAACCATGTGGGAAGAAGTCAAGGACGTCGTCAACTGGAACGAGGACGTCATTCTGCCGACCGAGAAGGCGTTGACGCAATCGGGCGGCATCGTCGTGGTGCGGGGCAACCTTGCGCCGAAGGGTGCGGTGTTGAAGCCGTCTGCCGCTTCGCCGCATCTGTTGACGCACCGGGGCAGGGCTGTCGTGTTTGAGGATATCGACGACTACAAGGCCAAGATCAACGACGACACTCTCGATATCGACGAGACCTGCATCATGGTCATGAAGAACTGTGGGCCGAAGGGTTATCCGGGCATGGCCGAGGTCGGCAACATGGGGCTTCCGCCAAAGGTGTTGAAAAAAGGCATCACCGACATGGTGCGTATCTCCGACGCCCGCATGTCCGGTACGGCCTACGGTACTGTCGTGCTGCACACATCGCCGGAAGCGGCGGTCGGTGGACCGCTCGCCGTGGTCAAGAACGGCGACATGATCGAGCTCGACGTGCCGAACCGCCGCCTGCATCTCGACATTTCCGATGCGGAACTGGCACAGCGTCTCGCCGCATGGCAGCCAAACCACGACCTGCCGAAGTCAGGCTATGCCTTCCTGCACCAGCAGCACGTCGAAGGGGCCGACACCGGCGCCGACCTCGACTTTCTCAAGGGATGTCGTGGTAGTGCTGTCGGCAAGGACAGCCACTGATTGTGGTTTCAGCCCGTCTGAAATCGAAGCCCGCCGCTAGGATCCCTGCGGCGGGCTTTTCTCAACAGGATTATTCAGCTTGCTTCGTCATGATCCCGGGCGATGTGCCAACAGGACGGTCGCGCCCCCGCACTCCCATTCCGTTTCATATCGAAACACTCGCTTAAAGTGTTATTGGTCGCGGTAGAATCCTATATACGGGCACTTTAAATCCTTCTCCAGGGGCGGAACGAACCACGCATCCGCCAGTTGCTTGCCCACACCAGTCCAATCCGGGCTGGTTGAAACAGGAGGAAGTCATGCGACGTGTTATCATCAACTTTTCTCTGGGATTTCTGGCGGTTACCACCGCTCTTTCACCATTGGCCGCTCATGCGGAAGACACTGGCCAGCGAAACGGCGGTCTTGGGCTTAGTGTGTCTCTCGGCGGCGATAAAGGTGTAAATGCCGATGTCGGCATTGGGGGCGGAAATGGCCTGAACGCAGGTGCCAAGGCGTCGGTCGGTGGTAATCGTGGGGTCAACGCAGATGTCTCTGCCTCCGCCGGGGGGAGCAGGGGCATCAATGCCGATGTGGATGCAAACGCTGGCGGTCAACGTGGTCTTGCAGCGGCAGTCGATGCCAGTGTTGGTGGAAGGCAAGGCATCAATGCCGGCGTGGATATCGGTGTTGGCGGATCGCGCGGATTGAAGGCGGATGTCGACGCGAATGTCGGTGGCGGCAAGGGGATTGGTGTCAATGTCGGCATCGGGACCGGCTCGAATGGGGGCAGCCAGACGCCGGGCGTAACTGTTCCCGGCGGGAGCGATGGGAGCGGCACGGGAACCGGCGTTCGGCCGGTAACTCGGTCGGTGTCGGCGTTCAACAACCTGTCTGCTCGCGAACAGCATCGCCTCATCCGCCGTTGCCGCGACATTACAGGCTCGGGTCAATATGACGCCAGCCTCGTCAGCTTGTGTCATTTGCTGCAGGCCAGTGCTTCGCGTTGAGGCGGCAAACCCCGCCTTCAGCTTGAGGGCGGGGTTTTTCTTCTACTGACTTTGCGTCTGGCTCTGCCCCTGCTGCTCGACGGTCAACGACACTTTCAGCGCTTCCTTTGCGGCACCATGGACAAGTCCCGAGATCGGTGCCGCATCGCGATAATCCAGCCCGCAGGCGATGCGGACGTAGCGCTCGTCCGGGCACATGTTGTTGGCGGCGTCGAAGCCGACCCAGCCGAGACCGTTCAGATGCACTTCCGCCCAAGCGTGGCTGGCCGTCTGCTCCGGCTGGTCTTCCATCATCAGGTAGCCGGAAATGTAGCGGCCAGGCATGCCCAGCGTGCGGGCCGCCGCAATCATGATATGGGCGTGATCCTGGCAGACGCCGCTCTTTTGCACGAGGGCTTCCTCAGCGGTCGTTTCCGTGCCGGTTTCGCCCTGCCTGTATTCGACGAGTTCGTGGATCTTGCCCATCAGTGCGTGCATTTTGGCAAGGTCCGTATCGCCAGCCATTGCCTTGGCGAGGTTGCGGATCGGCTTTGCCATTTTCGTCAAGGGCGTTTCGCGCAGGTAGAGCCAGAGTGGGGCGTAGGCCTGATGCGCACCATAGACGCCGGCCTTGTCCTCTGTTTCCACTTCCCCAGATGCGACGATGCGGATGAAGGTCTGGTCGCCATCGACGCTGACGAGGTTGACGCGGTTGCCGAAATGATCGTCGTAGCCGACCTCCATCTTGGCGCCCTCGACGGAGGTTTGCCAGCTGATGACGGTTTGGCCCGGTTGCGATAGCGGTGTCAGGCGCAGGCGCTGCAGCGAATACTGCACCGGTTCGGCATAGGTATATTCGGTGGTGTGGCTGATCTTCAGACGCATGTGGTCTCTCCCATCCGAATCTCAGTTGAACCGGTAACCGTCGGAAATTTCTGCTCCGAGACGGTTATTGTGGCTGATGAAATTCTCGATGTATTCGTGCAGCCCCTGATCCATCACATCCTTGATCGAATGGTTGCGTAATGACGACAGCGTTTCCTCCGCTGTTGCGTGGGCCGAGTGGGCGTCGCCATATTCGCGGGCGAGATAGCCGAGATTGCTGACGATCTTGTCGTAGCAATAGGCAAGCGAACGGGGCATGCGGCCGTTGAGGATCAGGAAGTCGGCGATGTTGGACGGCTTGTATTCCGCCTCATAGACCCAGCCATACGAGCGGTGTGCCGAGACGGACCGCAGGATCGATTCCCACTGGACGTTATCGATCGAGGAGCCGACTTGCGACACGGCAGGCAGCAGCACGTAATATTTCACGTCGAGAATGCGCGCGGTGTTGTCTGCCCGCTCGATGAACGTGCCGATACGCGAGAAGTTGAAGATTTCGTTGCGCAGCATCGTGCCGTGGAACGCGCCACGGATCAGGCCGGTCTTGCGCTTGATGCCGTCGATGACTTCCGGAAGGTCGGCCGGTTTCACGCGCCGGGACAGGGTGGCCTTGAGGTCGAGCCAGCATTCGTTGGTGGCTTCCCAGGTTTCCCGCGTCAGTGCCGTTCTGACCATGCGGGCGTTATTACGGCCTGAATCGATGCAGGACATGACACTGGAGGGATTGGACTTGTCGCGCAGCAGAAAGTCGATGGCGTCGGCGCTGGTCAGCTTTTCATAGAGGTTATCGTAGATGTCTCGGACACCGGAGCTTTGCAGCACACCATCCCAGTCGTCTTCGGTTGCTTCCGAGCGTGTCAGCGCCATGCGCAGGCCGGCATCGATGAGCCGGGCGCTGTTTTCGGCCCGCTCGATATAGCGGAACATCCAGTAGAGGCCGTTTGCGGTTCTTCCAAGCATGTCGTGTCAGTCCTCCAGAACCCAGGTATCCTTGGTGCCGCCGCCCTGGCTGGAATTCACCACCAGCGAGCCGGCCTTCAAAGCCACGCGGGTCAGCCCGCCCGGAATGATCTGCACCTTGTCGGAGACGAGGACATAGGGGCGCAGATCCACATGGCGTGGCGCAATGCCCTTGTTGACGAGGATCGGCACGGTCGAAAGCGAGAGTGTCGGTTGTGCGATATAGTTGGAAGGGCGCGCCTTCAGCTTTTCGGCAAACAACGTACGCTCTTTCTTGGAGGCCGTCGGACCGACAAGCATGCCGTAACCGCCAGAGCCGTGCACTTCCTTGACGACGAGATCGGCGAGGTTTTCGAGCACGTATTTCAAGCTGTCTGCTTCGGAACAGCGCCAGGTGGGCACGTTTTCGAGCAGAGCCTTGCGGCCGGTGTAGAACTCGACGATCTCCGGCATGTAGGAATAGATCGCCTTGTCGTCGCAGATGCCGGTGCCGGGAGCATTGGCGATGGTGATATTGCCGGCGCGGTATACATCCATGATGCCGGGAACGCCGAGTGCGGATTCCGGCTTGAAGGTGAGGGGATCGAGATAGTCGTCATCGACGCGGCGGTAGAGCACGTCGATCGCCTCGTAGCCGCGCGTGGTGCGCATCTTCACCTTGCCGTCGATGACGCGCAGGTCCGAGCCCTCGACCAGTTCGACACCCATCATGTCGGCGAGGAAGGCGTGTTCGTAATAGGCGGAGTTGTAGATGCCGGGGGTCAGCACCGCGACACGCGGCTTGCCTTCGCAGCCGGGAGGGGCAAGTGATGCCAAGCTGTGGCGCAAAAGGTAAGGATAGTTCTCGACCGGGCGGACGCGGTTTTGATGGAAGAGTTCCGGGAACATCTGCATCATCGTCTCGCGGTTTTCCAACATGTAGCTGACACCGGAGGGCGTGCGGGCATTGTCCTCGAGAACATAGAACTGGTCTTCGCCGGTGCGCACGATGTCAGTGCCAACGATGTGGGTGTAGACGCCGCCCGGCGGACGGAAACCGATCATTTGCGGCAGGAAGGCGACGTTGCGCTCTATCAGTTCGCGCGGAACGCGACCGGCCTTGATGATTTCCTGCTTGTGGTAGATGTCGTCGAGAAAGGCGTTGAGGGCGATGACCCGCTGTTCGATGCCCTGCGCCAGCTTGCGCCATTCACGGCCGGAAATGATGCGCGGTATCAGATCGAAGGGGATGAGTTTTTCGGAGCTGTCTGCGTGTCCGTAGACCGCGAAGGTGATGCCCGTCTTGCGGAAGATGTTTTCCGCCTCCCGCGATTTGGCGATCAGGCGGGCCTTGTCCTGGGCTGCGTACCAATCATTGTAAGTCGAGTAAGGCTGGCGCGGGCTATTGTCCGCATTCATCATTTCGTCAAATGCCAACGGTGTGATCCCCTTTTTTGTCATTTGAGACCAACAACAGGGGCAATGCAAGAAGCATGCTCATTTGAAGGCAAAAGAAATTTTGGCGGGTGATCGCCGTTTTTTTAGGCTGCTAATTCGGCTTCGGGGGTGTGGCTGCCTCCTGTTTCATCATGCCTTCGCGCGAGAGCTGCCACGCCGTTCCATTCGCGTCTTGCAATGAGAGTAGGCGACCCGTTGCGTGCCTGATTTTTGTGCGGCCGGCTGCGCGCGATCCGGCTCTTGCTGAAGATAAACATCAGGAATTTTGCTTTGACCATCACCATGCGCGCCTCTATCGCAGTCGGCGACGCAAAGATTGCCTCTGGAGTTCGCATGACCCTCGACCGCCTGGCCCCGGCCATTTTCGTTCTGCTCTGGTCGACGGGATGGGTGATGGCGAAATATGCCGACATCTATGCCGATCCGATGACATTTTTGGTGATGCGCTATCTTCTCGCGACGCTGCTGTTTGTCGGCTTCTGTCTCGCCACCGGTGCCGTATGGCCAAAGACGTGGACGGCGGCCGGACATGCGGTTGTCTCCGGGATTTTCCTGCACGGGCTTTATCTCGGTGCCGTCTGGTGGGCGATCGGCCAGGGCGTGCCAGCGGCGATTTCCGGTATCATTGCCGGTCTGCAACCGCTGATGACGGCTGTCGTGGCGCCGGCCCTGATCGGCGAGAACCTCTCGGGCCAGCAGAAGCTCGGGCTGACGCTCGGTTTTCTCGGTATTGCACTTGCCGTTATTCCGAAGGTTCTGGCGATCGATACCGGCATGACGCCGATCGACCTTTTTCCAGTCATCGTCAATGTGGTCGGCATGGCAGCCGTGACCTATGGGACCATCTATCAGAAACAGCACCTGCAGGCCGGAGACATCCGCTCGACGGCGGCCCTGCAATATGTCGGCGCTCTGATCGTCACCATACCCGCTGCATTTTTGCTTGAGGACATGCGGGTGATCTGGAGTGTGCAACTGTTTGCGGCTTTGGCCTGGGCCGTGCTCGGCCTGTCGATGGGAGCGATCGCCCTGTTGCTCTACCTCATCCGGCGCGGTCAGGTGTCAAAAGCCGCTTCGCTGATCTATCTGGTCCCGCCGCTTGCAGCATTGCAGGCCTGGCTGCTGTTTGATGAGGCCCTGACTTTGCCGATGATTGTCGGGACGGTGATTGCGGTTGCGGGAGTTTATCTCACCAATCGGAAGCCGACAGCGGTTCCGGCATAAAAAAACGGCGGGTCCAGCCCGCCGTTGTTCATTTCAATTCACTGTCGCGAAAGGCTTATGCCTCGTCGCGGCGTGGTGCTGCGTTGGCGCGCTTGCGCTGGCCTTGGGCAGCGGCGCCGCCTTCGCGGCTCTGACCACCGGCAGCATTGCCGCCGCCATGGTTGCGGTTACGCCATTCGCCCTGCTTCTGGCCGGGACGTCCGTTGCGGTTGCCGCCGGGACGCTTGGCAATGGCAGTTTCGTGGGCTGCCTGTGCGGCCGGGCCCTGACCCTTGCGGTGCAGCTTCTTCGGTTCGCCGGTTGCGAGAAGATCGTCGCCTGCAAACGGGCTCGGAGCCGAACGTTCAGCGCGGTGCACGTTGTCGCTACCACCCTGCGGACGCGGACGGCGTTCGGCATGGCCGTTGCCTGCCGGGCGTCCGGCGTTGCGGGCGCCATTGCCGCCGCGGGCACCCTTGGGGCGGGCGCGGTCGGCTGGCACTTCGCCGCTGGCAACAGCGATGTCGATCTTCATCAGGCGTTCGATATCGCGCAGCAGGCGGATTTCGTCCGGTGCGCAGAAAGCGATGGCGATGCCATCGCGGCCGGCGCGGGCCGTACGGCCGATGCGGTGAACGTAGGCTTCCGCGACTTCCGGCAGGTCGTAGTTGTAAACGTGGGTGACGCCAGGAATGTCGATGCCGCGGGCAGCAACGTCAGTGGCAACCAGAACGCGGGTTGCACCGTCACGGAACGCCTTCAAGGCGCGCTCGCGCTGGCCCTGGCTCTTGTTGCCGTGGATCGAGGCGACGGAGAAGCCGACATGCTCCAGATGCTTCATCAGCTTTTCGGCGCCATGCTTGGTGCGCGAGAAAACCATGGCGCGGCCATCCGGGTTGTCGGTCAGCGTCTTCTTCAGGATTTCAGTCTTCTGGCTGGCGCCCTGGACGAAGTGGACGAACTGCTCGACCTTGTCGGCAGCCTTGCCGGCAGGCGAAACTTCGACGCGCTTCGGGTTGCTCAGATATTCAGCGGACAGATCGGCAATTGCCTTCGGCATGGTGGCCGAAAACAGCAGCGTCTGGCGGTTCTTCGGAACCAGCTTGGAAATCTTGCGCAGGTCGTGGATGAAGCCCAGGTCCAGCATCTGGTCGGCTTCGTCGAGAACGAGATAGCGGGCCTGCGTCAGGGTCACAGCCTTGCGGGCAATGAGGTCGAGAAGACGGCCGGGCGTGGCGACGAGGATATCGACGCCGCGGGAAAGCTGCTCGGACTGCTTGTTGATCGAGGCGCCGCCGACGACGAGGCCGATCTTGATCGGGGTCTTCTTGACGAAGTCCTTCAGGTTGGCCGCGATCTGGTTCACCAGTTCGCGGGTCGGAGCGAGGACGAGCGCGCGGATGTTGCGCGGATCCGGACGCTTGCCGTCCGAGATCATCTTTTCGATCATCGGCAGGCCGAAAGCGGCTGTCTTGCCGGTGCCGGTCTGGGCGAGACCGATCAGGTCATGGCCTTCCATCACGAGCGGGATTGCTTCGGCCTGGATCGGCGTCGGCGTTTCGAACCCGAGGGACTCGAGGGTCGAAAGAACGTGCTCGGAGAGGCCAAGGTCTTTGAAAGTGGTCAATGTAATACCTTTTCGGGGGCGCAAAACGAGATTTGCCGGAACTGCACCATGCGGTTCCGGTTTCGCTTCGCGTCAAGAACCCCGCGTGATTTGGGAACTTGTGGGTTGATTCTGCTGTCTGCGCTGCATCCTGCCGCGTTTGGCAGGACATTCTCTGTTGCGCTTATCCTTCGTTACGGATCGTTGAGATCCCGCAGGGCTCGCTCACGCGGCGGCCGGAAGGTGACGCTGGGCCTCATGTCGTTGTTTTGCCGCCAAAAGTCAAGGGGTAGTTTTTTGCAGGTGCGAAGAGACCGATGGATCAGGGCATGACGAGCTGGAAATCTCCGCCTGCCAGCACAGTCCCATTGACGAGAATTTCCACGCGATGGCCGCCGGGATAATATTGCCGTGTGGTGATGGCGCGCATCGCATGTTGACGTGTCATCGTCGATGTCTCGCCGGGCGCGAGCACAAGGCTTTTCCATTTGAAGACTTTTGGGGCAAGGCTGCCATTGGCTTTACGATGATGGATCGCATAGTCGATCATCACCTGTTGTGGTGCAGAGCCCTGATTGACGATGGTCAGCGTGAAGGCGAGTGCATTGCCGAAATCCACGTGCAGGGTCTGTATCTCCATAGTCGCGCCAATGCCGGAGATCGGCGCGAAGCCGAAATTCGACAGCGCGGCCGTGTGCCCCTTCTTCAACAGCGTGCGTGAGGCATGCCGCAGAAGCTGGCGCCGCTCGGAGGAAGCAGTTGCAATATGCCGGCCAACAAATTCCGCAACGAGATCGGGATGATCCTTGGCGATATCGTTGAGGCTGTTGGCGACGGATCGGCGCACGTACTCTTCGGGATCATCGAGCAGAGCGGTGAGAATCGGTAGGATCGGTGCGGGATCGCGCATCAGCGCCGGCAGGCGGATCGCCCAGGGCAGGCGGGGGCGGGTGCCTTCGCTCGCCAGCCGACGGACATGATGATTGCTGTCTGTGGCCCATGCGCCGATTGTTGCCAGTGCGCGGTCCTGCTCTGCAAGAATGAAGGGCCGGATACCGAATTCGGCGGTAAAATGCGGCGTCAATTGCTTCAGGAGATTCAAAGACAGATCGAAATGGCCAAGCCCTTTCTGCGCCACGAACTGGCTGACCGGTAGCAAGGCCCAGCCGGTGATGCCGGGTTTTCCATTTTGCGGCAGGCTTGCCGACAGAACTGCTGCGGCCGGTTCGAAATCGTCGGGCAGGGTGTCGCCAAGTGCATCACGGATCTGCAGCGCGCGCTGCATCAGCTCCAGCTGATCCATATCGCGGGTGGCGATATCCACGAAGCGTGCCCTGTCGAAACCAGCGGCATTCGCGGCGATATGCGCGGCCACCGTTTCCACAAGTGCCGGGTGCAAGAGGTTCTTCAGTGGTTCAGCCATTTGCGTATTCGTCCTGTGATTCCCATCAACCATAGCGGCTGTTCTGCCGGGAACGTACGACGGTTTTTGGCAGTAGGATTGATCTCTCGAATTCGCCGCCCCGTGGTTTTCTACGGAACCATCCGTTTTCCCAATGCGTTGATTCCGTTGCGTGCCTCGCCTTTGGAGGTGCGGCCGGCCTTCAGTCGCAGTGCCGCCGGTGCTGCGCCATGTGAATGCCGGGTCACTATGCTCGAGGAGTGAAAAATGACCACAACTTGGATTCTTGCCGCCGATGGAAATCAGGCCCGTCTTTTGAAGGGCGTGAATTTCCTCAAAGATGGACCCCAGAGCCCCGAGCAGGAGATTTTTCAGATGGATACCAAGCGTGTTCAGGACATCATGGCCGACAAACCCGGCCGCAGTCATTCATCCACCGGACACGGCAGGTCGGCGATGGAATATTCGAGTGATCCGGTGCGCGAGGAACAGCAGAAGTTTACGGCTGATGTCGCCAGCAAGATTGACGGTTATGAACAGGAGGGAGCATTCGACCGCCTCGTTGTTTGCGCCGCGCCGCAGACGCTTGGCGATCTTCGTTCGATGCTTTCAACCGCAACACGGGCAAAGACCACTGCGGAGATCAGCAAGGACTACAGCAATCTACCGACGGAAAAACTGATCTCGTCGGTGCGCGCCGCGATGGAGAACTGATCCGGAGCAGCGGGGCAGGCAAGTGCCTGCCCCTTGCCGTTCGAGTATGTCAGGAGCAGACACGGACCCTGTACTGGTCGCCCCAGCGATTCTGGCGCCAGGCAACGTGGCAACGGGGATATCCGCCACCCACATAATAAGGGCGGTATACCGGGGCGTAATAGGCTGGAGGTGCATAGTAGCGGGGCTGGCTCAGCGCGCCCCCGACGATCGCTCCACCGACAAAGCCGGTGGCCAGACCCGGCCAGAAATGATCGTGATCATGGGCATTGGCCTGAGAGGCGGTGGCAATTGTGGTGCCCGCAATTGTCAAGGCAATCAGACCGCTGGAAATTGCTGTTCGCAACGAAAGCATGGTCTTGTTCCCTAAGTTCGAGCGGTGACCGCCAACCGGTCATGCCGTGCTCGAACAGGAACATTAGGGGGCTGAAATGTGGCTTTGTTGCCTTAGGTTTTCATTAAATTTCCGTTAGAAATCAGTCGGAACGCCGCCCTCGACTTTCCGGCGGGCAACAAACGCGTCAAGCTCTTCCTCAATGGCTGGATCAAGTGGCGGCTTCTCGTATTCGTTGAGCTTTTCCTTGAAGACGCGGTTGGCGTGATCGTAGGTCGTCGGCCGTCCGGCTTCGGTCCAGGTCTCGAAATTGCGCCAATCGGAAAGGATCGGCGAATAGAAGGCCGTCTCGTAGCGCGCAAGTGTATGGGCGGTGCCGAAGTAATGGCCGCCGGGGCCGACATCGCGGACCGCATCGAGCCCGAGCGCGTCCTCGCTGACATCGAGCGGCGTCAGGAACTCGGCAACCATCTGCAGCATGTCGACATCGAGAATGAATTTTTCGAAGGATGCGGTCAGCCCGCCTTCACTCCAGCCGGCCGAGTGCATGATGAAATTGCCGCCGCCCTGCGTCAGTGCCCAGAGCGACAGCGCCGATTCGTAAGCCGCCTGCGCATCCAGCGTGTTGGAGGCATTGGTGTTGGATGTGCGGTAGGGAACGTTGTAGCGGCGGGCGAGCTGTCCGCCGGCAATCACGGCTTTCATATATTCCGGTGTGCCGAAGGCGGGCGCTCCGGTTTTCATGTCGACGTTCGATGTGAAGCCGCCATACATGACCGGTGCGCCGCGGCGGACCATCTGCGTGAAGGCGATGCCTGCCAGCGCCTCGGCATTTTGCTGCACCACAGCACCGGCGATCGTGACCGGCGCCATGGCGCCGGCCAGCGTGAATGGCGTGACGACGACCACCTGATTGCGCGACGACATTTCGATAATGCCCTGCAGCATCGGCCCGTCGAGCCTTAGTGGCGAGGATGTGTTGATGATGGTGAACAGCGACGGTTCGGTTTCCATCTGCTCTGCTGAAATGCCGCGGCCGATACGGGCGATCTCGATGGCGTCGATATTGCGCTGCTGGCCGAGTGAATAGCAGTGGAACACCTTGTCGGTCAGTTTCACCATGTCGGAGAGGCAGTCGAGGTGGCGCACCGAGGCATGGATGTCGATCGGCTCGACCGGATAGCCGCCTGTCGTGTGGATGATGTCATAGGACTGTGCCAATTTCACCAGCTTGCGGAAATCTTCCTGATTGCCAGCGCGTCGCCCGCCTTCGCGGTCGGACACGAACGGGGCCGAGGCAATCTGCGCGAACACCAGATTGTTGCCGCCGATCTGAACGTTGCGCAGCGGATTGCGCGCATGCATCGTAAAGCCGGATGGCACCGACGCCATCATGTCCATGATCAGGCCGCGATCGAAGCGCACCCGGTCGGTGCCGGGGGTCACATCAGCTCCTGCAGCCTTCATCCGGTCGCGGGCCTCCGGCAGGATGACGTCCATGCCGATCTCTTCAAGGATGGTCAGCGAGGCGTCATGAACGGCCTCCAGCGCGTCTTCCGACAACACGGCAGATTTTGCCATGGTGTTGACGAGGTTGAGATATTTCGAGCTGCTGCTGCCTTTGCGGGAACGATCTGCGCCACGCCCGCCGGTTCTGCGGCGTCGCTCCACCGGGGCTTCTGCGTCGCTCAGGGTGGTCTGCAGAAATTCGTTCTCGCTCATGACTTTTCCATCGGTTTGGACAGAGGGTCATGTTGCATAGTCTGGACAATAAAGGCGCCACCATTTGCGACAGCAAATTTCCTTGGCAGAGAAGGCGATTTTCGAGGCTGGTTATTCCGCGACGCCGGATGTCGATTTTACGCCGCAGAGCATTTCGCGTTTGCTGCCGAAACCGGGTGCGCGTTCGACCGTAAAGCCCGCACCCTGCAGGTTGCGGCGCACGAAACCGGCCGCGGCGTAGGTCGCAAACGTACCGCCCTCGATGGTCTTGCCGAACACCAGCTGCATCAGTTCCTGCGACCACATATCCGGATTGCGTTTTGGCGCGAAGCCGTCGAGATACCAGGCGTCGAATACTTCCGAAAACCTCGAGATTTCGTCGAAGGCCGGACCACAGACAACGGTCAGGCGGACGCCTTCTGCGAGGTCTAGGTCGATACGGCCGCGAGGTTCGCCCGGCCATGCCGCACAAAGGGCCAGCCGCTCGGCATCGATTTCCGGCCAATGCGACAACGCCCGGCCGATATCGCCTGACAGCATTGGAAACCGTTCAAACGAGACAAAATGCAGGTTTGCGCCCTGAAAAGGGGCCGCTTTCCACTGTCGCCATGTCTCGCAAAAATTCAAGCCGGTGCCAAAGCCGAGTTCGCCTATCCTGAACGTGCCGGGTCTGCGCCAGCGTTCCGGCAGGCCGTTGCCTGCAAGAAAGACATGGCTGCATTCCAGCCGCCCGTCTTCGCGGCAATAAAAGTGATCGCCAAACTCCTGCGAATAGGGCATATCGCCCTCATGCCATTCAAGGGTTTGCCGGTGCGGCGCGGGCGTTACGTCCAAATGATCGCGGGTCATGGCGAACCGATAATCTCCACGTTCAAGAAGGTCAATCGATGGTGGATCTGTTGATTGTCGGCGGCGGTATCATGGGGCTCTGGGCGGCCGTGATGGCCGACCGGGCAGGATTGAAAACCGTTTTGGTCGAACGCGACCGGGTCGGCGCCGGCGCCAGCGGCGGTGTGCTCGGCGCTTTGATGCCGTATATGCCGGATCGCTGGGACGCCAAGAAGCAGTTCCAGTTTGATGCTTTGGTCTCAATCGAGCAGGAAATTGCTGATCTTGAGGCGCAAACGGGGATGTCGGCCGGTTATCGCCGCTCTGGCCGTCTGATGCCGCTCCCCAAGTCCCATTTGCGAACCATCGCCCTTCGTCATGAGCAGGATGCACTGGTCAACTGGAATCAGGCAGACCGGCGGTTCTTCTGGCATGTCCAGGATAGCGCGCCCGCTGCCGGATGGCCGCAGAGCGATGCCATGGCTGGCGGTCTGGTGTTTGATACGCTGGCCGCGCGCGTCGATCCGCGCCGGTTCCTCAGCCTTTTGACAGCAGCACTTCGTCAGTCTCGCCATGTGCGGATCGAAGAAGGGCAGGCGCTTGCCGCTCTCGATCCGGTTGCCGGTCAGGCGACATTTGCGGACGGCCGCTCTCTTGCCTTCGGCGTCTGTATTCTGGCCGCCGGCGTCGAGACGTTCCGGCATCTCGACGCGTTGGAGCAGGCTCCGGTTTCCGTATCCAGCGGTGGCGCCGTCAAGGGGCAGGCGGCCGTTCTTAAAGCCGATATCGACCCCGCTTTTCCGGTCATCTTCATGGATGGGCTCTATGTGGTGCCGCATGATAACGGGCTTGTGGCCGTCGGCAGCACCAGCGAAAACAGTTTCACTGACCCCACTTCGAATGACAGTCTGCTTGAAGACCTGCTGGCGCGGGTAAGGACCATGGTTCCCCTGCTGGAAAATGCGCCCGTGGTCGAGCGCTGGGTGGGGTTGCGGCCAAAGGCGATCGGCCGGGATCCTATGGCCGGCCGTCATCCGGATCATGACAAGCTCTACACCCTGACGGGCGGCTTCAAGATCAGCTTTGGACTGGCACACCGGCTGGCAGCCAGCGTCATCGGCGAAATAGCCGGACGACGGGACGAGACATTGCCGGACTCGTTCCGATGCACCAGCCACTTTTCCCTGCTGCGTACAAAGTGAGACTGGTTCTGCCGGAAGTGACCTGCCATCCATGAAAAATGCCCTGCTCGGTTGAGCAAGGCTTTTCGTGAGCGGTTCAGGATTGGTTACATCCAATAGGGGGGAACGCCGTAGTAATCGTAGACGCGCGTCCCGTTTTCCCTGTTCCACTCGTATTCTTCGTCGCCATGATATTTTGGCGCTGCTTCAACCTGTTCGCGTGTGACGTCGGTCCGGTAACCGCCGAGGTCTTCGTCATAGCTGAGTTTGGACCAAGGCAACGGGTAGTGGTCCTCGCCGAGGCCCAAGAAGCCGCCAAAACTCAGAACGGCATAGGAAACGCGGCCGCTACGCTTTTCGATGATGACCCGCTCGATGGAACCAATATGCTTGCCATCGCGTCCATAGACCCGCGTTCCTTCAACCTTGTCGCTGGCAATCAGGTCATGGGTTTCCCGGATGGCGGCGTCCTGGCGGGTGGTGTCCTGGTAGGTCATGATTCTTCTCCGATTTTGCTGTTACCGGGAAGAAAACGAAGCTGAAGCCGGTTGGTTCCGATAGAAAAACCCGGTTTGGCGCAGGATTTCCCATTTTCAGAGCCGCAAGGGCACGTGAGCCCCCGGGAAGCCGGCCCGTTTTTTCGTCATTCTGTCATGCAAATCACTTAACCCCGGCTTCAGAACGAGTTTCAACGGAGCGGGGCCTATGCGGTACGCCATCTATTTCACGCCGTCGATGTACGATCCGCTGTCGGTCGCTGCGGCAAGCTGGCTTGGCCGCAACGTCTATTCCGGCGAGGCCCCAGAGGCGCCCGCGATTGCGGGTTTCAGCCGTCAGGAGCTGGCGTTTCACACGGCCGTGCCGCGCCGTTACGGATTTCACGGGACGATCAAGGCACCTTTCCGCCTGCATGACGAAACCAGCGAGGCGGCGCTGCTCAAATCGCTGATGCATTTTGCCAGCACGATGAGTCCGTTCGAAATCCCACAGATCGAAATCGCGCGGCTGGGCGAGTTCTTCGGGCTGGCACCTTCTGTTCCCTGCGAGCAGATGAACCATCTTGCCGCTTCGGTGGTGCAGGCATTCGATGCGTTTCGTGCACCCTTGAGCGATATCGAGATCGAGCGCCGGGATCCGGACCGGCTGACCGCGCCGCAGTTTTCCAACCTTCATCGCTGGGGATACCCCTATGTTATGGACGAATTCCGCTTTCACATGATGCTGACAGGCCCGGTGAATTCCAATCTCAACGGCCGCTTCGAGACGGCCTTACGCGATTTCTTCGAGCCGGTGATCGCCGGTCCGCTCAAAATTTCCAGCCTTGCGTTGTTCATCGAGCAGGAGCCCGGCGCACCATTGCGCGTGCACTCACAGCACCCGCTCGGCAAGCTCTCGGCGCACCGGCCAGTCCCCAACGCAAAAGCCAGTGCGACAGCGCTGGGCACTGCGTCGCGCATTTCCGAATCGAAAGCGGCTATAGCTGCCCGTCTGCTGCAGGCAAGCTGCTGAGCGGCAGAGGCTGTTCAAATCACTGATGGCGGCCGCATTCAAGCTTTGGACAGATCACGTCCGATCACCATTTTGACTTCGATTTTCCGGTCCCGGGTGCTACCGTCCCGGCAAATTCGAAGGGTGATTTTATGACAGACCAATCCTATCCACGCGATCTCGTTGGCTACGGCCGCAATAATCCTGAGGTCCGCTGGCCGGGCGATGCGCGCATCGCGGTGCAGTTCGTGGTCAACTATGAAGAGGGCGGGGAGAGCTGCATTCTCGACAGCGACAAGGCATCCGAATCGCTGCTGTCGGAAATCGTCGGTGCGCAGCCATGGGCCGGCCAGCGCAATCTCAATATGGAATCGATCTACGAGTATGGCTCGCGCGCCGGCTTCTGGCGGCTGTGGCGGATGTTCACCAGCCGCAATGTCGATGTTACCGTCTATGGCGTAACGCTTGCCATGGCGCGCAATCCGGAAGCGGTTGCCGCCATGAAGGAAGCGGGCTGGGAAATCGCCAGTCACGGCTACCGCTGGCTGGAATACAAGGATTTCTCCGAGGAAGAAGAGCGCAAGCATATTCGCGAAGCGGTGCGCCTGCACACCGAACTGACGGGATCGCATCCACTCGGCATGTATCAGGGCAAGCCTTCGGACAACACGCTGAAACTCGTCATCGAAGAGGGTGGCTTCGTCTATTCCTCCGACAGCTATGCCGACGAATTGCCCTATTGGGTGCCGGGCCTGACTAAGGACAAGCCGCATCTGATCATTCCCTATACGCTCGATGCAAACGACATGCGTTTTGCAACGCCGCAGGGCTTCAATTCCGGTGACCAGTTCTTTGCCTATCTCAAGGATACGTTCGACGTGCTCTATGCCGAGGGCAAGGAAGGCAGTCCGAAGATGATGAATGTCGGCCTGCATTGCCGTCTGGTGGGGCGCCCGGGCCGGGCCGCTGCTCTGGGACGTTTCCTCGATTATGTTCTCAGTCACGAAAAGGTCTGGACGCCGAAGCGCATCGATATCGCCCGGCACTGGCATGAACATCACAAGCCGGAAGGTGGCCTTTAATGACGACGCGGAATGAGTTTGTCGCGCGGTTCGGCGGCGTTTTTGAGCATTCGCCCTGGGTGGCGGAGCGTGCCTTCGATGCGACCGCTGATATGTCGCTGACGTCAGACGGTGTACATGAGGCACTTGTTGTGCCGTTCCGCGCCGCTTCGCACGCTGAGCGCCTGGCAGTCCTCCGCGCCCATCCCGATCTTGCCGGCAAACTGGCAATCGCTGGCGGGCTGACGGACGATTCGAAAGCGGAGCAGGCGGGTGCCGGGCTGGATCGGCTGAGTGCTGCCGAACATGCCAAGTTTACCGCGTTGAATACCGCCTACACGGAGAAATTCGGTTTTCCTTTTATCATCGCCGTCAAGGGCCTGAACAAGGACGATGTTCTCTCTGCCTTCGAAAGGCGGATTGACAACAGCCAGGAAGAGGAATTTGAAACGGCGGCAGCGCAGGTCGAAAAGATCGCGCTGTTGCGTTTGCGTTCACTGCTTCCGGGAGAAGATAATGCCTGAGACGAAACCGCCATGCCATTTCACGGCGGGACTGACGATCTGATGCCACAGTTCCTGACAATCGAGCCGCTGACGCAAGCGGCATTCGCGCCTTTTGGCACTGTGATCGAGCCCGATCCGGAAACGATGCGGTTGATCAACGGTGGCTCCACCGAGCGGTTTCATGCGCTTGGACGGGCTGATGTGAGCGGCGACGACGCGCGCGTGATCATAAACATCTTTCGCGGCCAGCCGCGCAGCTTTCCCTATACGGTGACGATGATGGAGCGCCATCCGTTGGGATCGCAGAGCTTTTCGCCGCTGGGCGGCGGGGCTTGGCTTGCCGTGGTTGCGCCGGATGACGGCGGAAAGCCGGGATTGCCGCGCGTCTTTCTGGCGACCGGCGCACAGGGCGTCAACTACGGCCGCAATGTCTGGCATCATCCATTGATGTCTGTCGGCGCGGTCAGCGATTTCCTGGTTGTCGATCGCGACGGTCCGGGCAACAATCTGGAAGAGGTTTTCTACGACGAGCCCTTCGCCATCGCCAATCCCTTCTGACACACACGAGGTTCCCATGAGCACGTCCGGCCGCCTGACCACCCATGTCCTCGATACCGCGCTGGGCAAGCCGGCCAAGGGCTTGAAGATCGAGCTGTTTCTGATCGAAGGTGAAGGCCGTCGGCTGCTGCGGACGGTCGAGACCAACAGCGACGGCCGCGTCGACGGGCCGATGCTCGAGGGGCCGGCCTTCGCCGTCGGTACCTACGAACTGATGTTTCACGCCGGGGATTATCTGCGCGAGACCGGCGCTGCCTTGGCAGAGCCGGCATTCCTCGACCTCATCCCACTACGCTTCGGCATTGCCGATGCGGGCAGCCATTATCACGTGCCCTTGCTGCTGTCGCCATTCAGCTACTCGACCTATCGCGGCAGCTAGGCCTATTCGGCCAGCACATCCCGGCTGATATCGCGAATGTCCCGCTTGCCGCAGAGTGCCATGGTGATGTCGAGTTCCTTGCGGATGATGTCGAGCGCGGTGGTGACGCCGGCCTTGCCACCGGCACCGAGGCCGTACAGGAATGGGCGGCCGATATAGGTCCCCTGGGCGCCCTGTGCCACGGCTTTCAGCACGTCCTGGCCGGAGCGGATACCGCCATCGACATGAACCTCGATCTGGTGACCGACTGTATCGACGATCTTCGGCAGCATGCTGATCGACGAGGGGGCGCCGTCCAGCTGGCGGCCGCCATGGTTGGAAACGATGATTGCGTCGGCACCGGTGCGCGCCGCCATCTTGGCGTCCTCGACATCGAGAATGCCCTTCAGGATCAGCGGGCCGCCCCACATTTTCTTGATTTCCTCGACATTTTCCCACGACAATTGCGGGTCGAACTGTTCGGCGGTCCAGGAGGAGAGGGACGAGAGATCGGACACATTCTTGGCGTGGCCGACGATGTTTCCAAAACTGCGGCGCTTCGTCTGTAGCATTTGCATGCACCAGAGCGGCCGCGTCGCCATCTGCCAGATATGTTTTGGCGTGAACTTGGGTGGGGCCGACAGGCCGTTGCGCAGGTCCTTGTGACGCTGGCCGAGAATCTGCAGATCGAGCGTCAACACCAGTGCCGAGCACTTCGCCGCCTTGGCGCGGTCGATCAGGTTCTTGACGAAGTCCCGGTCGCGCATGACGTAGAGCTGGAACCAGAAGGGCTTCGTCGTCACCGACGCGACGTCCTCGATCGAGCAGATGCTCATGGTCGACAGCGTGAAGGGAACGCCGAATTCCTCGGCTGCCTTTGCTGCCAGCATCTCGCCATCGGCATGCTGCATGCCGGTCAAGCCCGTCGGCGCCAAGGCCACCGGCATCGAGACTTTCTGACCGATCATAGTGCTTTCGAGCGAACGGTTGGTCATATCCACCAGAACCCGCTGGCGCAGCTTCACCTTGCGGAAATCCTCTTCATTGGCGCGGTAGGTGCCTTCAGTCCACGCGCCACTATCGGCATAGTCGAAGAACATTTTTGGCACGCGGCGCTTTGCGAGTGCCTTCAGGTCGCTGATTTCGAGAATTTTGGACATGGCGCAGGTTTCCAACTCAAGAGATGGCCCGGCCATACCATGTTTCAGGAAGTGTTGTTAAGAGTGGATTCGGCAAGAGGTAAAATATTTTTACCTCTTTTAAGACGTCAATTGCCGTCGATGATCTGCCCATTCACTGTCGCGTGTACCTCAAGCGCTTTGGCTGGCTTGGCCAGACGGCGCCGGAATGTTCCCGGCTTGGTGCCAAACCGGTCGTGAAAGGCTTCATAGAAGCGGGAGAGGGAGCCGAAACCCGCTTCGAAGGCAATCGAGGTGATCGGCAGATCGGTGGAGATCAACAGCGACTGGGCCGTGTCCAACCGATGCCGGACAATGGATTGATTGATGGTCACGCCAACTGTGCGTTTGAAGATGCCCATGGCGTAGTTCGGATGCAGGCCGACGTCACGGCCGACATCCTCAGCGGAAATGTTCTCCAGCGCATGTTCGGTGATGAAGCGCATCATCCGCTCGACATGGAACACCCGATCGGCGTCGTGATGCTCGAAGGAGGCGATGGCTGATCCCTGTTCGCGCAGATCGCGCCATCCCTCGCGGTCGAGGCGCCGCACACGGGCGCCGAGTTCCTCGCGGACGATCTGCTCCAGTTCCTCGTCAGCGGACAGAAGCTCTTCGCGCCAGCGCATGAAGACGTCACGGTCATAGGTCCGGATGTCGAGCGCCTCGATCATCGCACCGCGAAAGACCGCGTCGCGAAAGCGGCTGAGGCTTGGCAGCGCCAGGAAAACCGACATCGGTACATAGAGACAGATGAACCGTGTCGGTTCTTTGATATCCGTTACCTGATGCGGGATCATCCCCCAGAACAGGCAGAGCCGCCCTTCCGAAACGCTGAGCTCCCGCCCGTCGAACCAATAGGTCATTTCGCCTTCCAGCACGAAATTGAGTTCGATCTGGCTGTGCATGTGCGGGCCTGCCATGCGCCGCACATTGATGTTGTCGCCGGCGCAGAAACGGTGATCGCCAAAGACCACCAGCGGGTGCGCCGGGTCGCGTTCCGGATGGACCGGTGTTGCCCCGAGCCTGTTCACGAGTTTCGGACGGCGGGTCATTTCATATCCTGCTGATGTTAGGAAACCGGAAGTCTATGCCGAAATGTCGGAAGTAGATTGCGGGTTTCGGCCGCAAGGTCAAGCTGTCATGCGGGAGAGAGGAACAAGACGACCTGCGGGACGCAACGGCACAACACGCTGATCCTTGGGAGGATATCATGAATTCTTTTAAAGCCGCGCTCGCGCTCGGCTATGCATTGACCGTGTCGACCGCCTTCGCAGGCGAGCTTGTGATCAACTCCGACCAGTCGGATCCGGCGCCGAAAAAGGCAATGGAAACGCTGCTCGAAGGGTTCAAGGCTGCCCATCCGGATGTCACGGTCAAGTGGAACAATTTCGACCACGAAGGCTACAAGTCGGCAATCCGCAACTTCCTGACCGCTGATGCGCCCGACGTCGTCTCCTGGTATTCCGGCAACCGCATGGCCCCCTTCGTCAAGGCCGGGCTGTTTGAGGACGTCTCCGACCTCTGGACTGAAAACAAGCTCGATGATCAGCTGAAATCAGCCGTCAAGTCGATGGAAATTGACGGAAAGAAATGGGGCATTCCCTATTCCTACTATCAGTGGGGCATCTACTACCGGAAGGACATTTTCGCCGAACAGGGCATCACCCCGCCGAAGACATGGGCCGAGTTGATTGCCGCCTGCGAAAAGATCAAGGCGGCCGGCATGACGCCGTTTGCAATCGGCACCAAGGCATTGTGGCCGACCGGTGGCTGGTTCGACTACCTCGACCTGCGCGTCAACGGCTACGAGTTCCACATGGACCTGACCGCCGGCAAGGTTCCCTATACCGATCCGAAGGTTAAGGCTGTCTTCGAAAAATGGGGTGAACTGGTGAAGCCTGGCTATTTCCTCGAGAACCACGCCGCTATCGACTGGCAGGATGCCATTCCGCAGTTCGTCCAGGGCAAGGCACCGATGTACCTCATGGGCAATTTCGCCGTTGCCGCCATGGTGGATGGCGGATTGAAGGAAGACCAGATCGGCTTCCTGCAATTCCCGGAAATCACCGCGGGCATTCCGATGGCCGAGGATGCACCGACCGAATCCTTCCACATCCCGTCGGGTGCGAAGAACAAGGAAGATGCCCGCAAGTTCCTCGCCTATCTGGCAACGCCTGAGGCACAGACCAAGATGAACGAGGTTCTCGGCCAGCTTCCGGTCAACAACCAATCGGCCAAGTCGAGCGACCCCTTCCTGAAGGCGGGCTTCGAGATGCTGGCCAATGCCTATGCGCTCGCACAGTTCTACGATCGCGACGCCCCGGCTGAGATGGCCAAGGCCGGCATGGAAGGTTTCCAGCAGTTCATGGTCAAGCCGGATAGTGTCGATGCGGTTCTTGCACGCCTCGAGAAGGCACGCGGGCGGATCTACAAGTAGGTTCGCATCTAGCTTCGGCCTCTCATCCGGCCTGTCGGCCACCTTCTCCCCGTGAACGGTGAGAAGGGACACGCGGCACCTCCGTCGTTCCCTCTCCCCGTTCACGGGGAGAGGGCTAGGGTGAGGGGCAGCTACCCGAACTGTCGTCGATTGATTTCAAAACACTTGAGAAAAAGGGGCCGCGATGAGCAGCACCGTTCCCGCAACGTCGAGTTACTGGAAGCGCAACCAGCAGCGCCTTGCGCCCTGGCTGTTTCTGGCGCCGGGCATGATCATGTTTTCGATCTATGTGATCATTCCCATCTTCCAGTCCATCTGGATCAGTTTCTATGACTGGGATGGTCTCGGCGCCAAGACCTGGATCGGCATGGCCAACTATGTCGAGCTTCTCGATGACGAGGCGTTTTATACGTCGTTGAAGAACAACATTCTCTGGCTGCTACTCTATCTTCTGGCGGTTCCGGCCGGTCTTGCCGTGGCGCTGTTCCTCAACCAGACGGTCACCGGCATCCGGCTCTACAAATCGCTGTTCTTCTTCCCGTTCGTAATCAGTCAGGTCGTTGTCGGCCTGATCTTCACCTGGTTCTATGCGCCGGATTTCGGCCTGCTCTCGGCGCTGATCAAGGCGGTGAGTGGCGAAAACATCGCCATCCTTGCCGACGAGCGCTACGTGACGCTCGGCATCATCGCCGCCGGGCTCTGGCCGCAGATCGCCTATTGCATGATCCTCTATCTGACCGGCCTCAACAACATCAATCCGGAACAGGTGGAGGCCGCGCGCATGGATGGTGCCAAGGGCTGGTCGCTGCTCTGGAATATCGTTCTGCCGCAACTCGGCCCCGCCACCTTCATTGCTATCGTCGTTACCGTTATCGGGGCACTGCGCTCGTTCGATCTGGTGTCGATCATGACGGATGGCGGACCTTATGGATCAAGCCGAGTATTATCCTTCTACATGTATGAGCAGGCACTGTCCGAATACGGCTATCGCATGGGCTATGGCGCCGCCATCGCCGTTGTTCTGTTCATGATCATGATGGTTTTCATCACGCTGTTCATCGTGCGCATGCTGATGCAGGAAAGGAACGCCTGATGTTTCCAACGCCTGTCCAGAAGGCGGCACCCTGGGTGCGTCACGCCTATACGATCATTCTGCCGATCGCTCTGATCATCTGGCTTTTGCCGCTGATCGGCGTCGCCATCACCTCGATCCGCCCGTCCGGCGATCTCGCTGCCGGCAACTATTTCGGCATGCCATCACGCTTTGCCGGTTTTGAGAACTACACCGCCGTGTTCCGGGACTCGCCGATCGGCTGGTATATCCTCAATTCCTTCAAGGTAACGATCCCGACGGTGATCGGTGCAGTCGGGCTCGCCTGCCTGTCCGGCTTCGCGCTGGCCGTTTACAAGTTCCGCGCCAACCTCGTCGTGTTCTTCCTGTTCGTCGCCGGCAATTTCATTCCGTTCCAGATCCTGATGGTACCGGTGCGCGACATGACGCTGAAGGCTGGGCTCTATGACAGCATTTCCGGCCTCGTGCTTTTCCATGTGGCGTTCCAGACCGGATTCTGCACGCTGTTCATGCGCAACTTCATCAAGTCGCTGCCGTTTGCACTGATCGAATCCGCCCGTGTCGAGGGTGTCAGCGAGTGGCGGATCTTCCGCTATATCGTCCTGCCATTGATGCGGCCGGCCATCGCGGCTCTTTCGGTGCTGGTCTTCACCTTCATCTGGAACGACTATTTTTGGGCGACGGTGCTGGTGCAGGGACAGCATGCAATGCCGGTGACGGCCGGGCTCTATTCGCTGAACGGGCAATGGATCGCCGCCTGGCATCTGGTCTCGGCCGGTTCCATCGTTGCCGCCATGCCGCCGGTTCTGATGTTCTTCCTGATGCAGAAGCATTTCATCGCCGGGCTGACGCTGGGGGCGACCAAGGGATGATCGCCGTTTCCTGCTTTTCCACCATTCACCTTTTATCGGGAGGCAAGGCCAATGGCTGATGTCACGCTCCACAATGTCAAGAAACAGTTCGGCGCCGTCAGCGTCATCAAGGGCGTTGATCTGACCATCGCCGACGGCGAGTTCTGTGTTTTCGTCGGCCCTTCCGGCTGCGGCAAGTCCACTCTGTTGCGCATGATCGCCGGGTTGGAGGAAATCTCCTCCGGCGACCTGAAGATCGGCGGCAAGGACATGACCCATGTCGGTCCGTCCGAGCGGGGCGTCGCAATGGTGTTCCAGTCCTATGCGCTCTATCCACACATGACCGTCGCCGACAATATCGGCTTTGGCCTGCGCATGACCGGCCACGACAAGAACGAGATCGAAAAGCGCACCAAGCATGCGGCCAAGATGCTGCAGCTTGAGCCGCTGCTCACCCGCAAGCCGTCGCAGCTCTCCGGCGGTCAGCGCCAGCGTGTTGCCATCGGCCGGGCTATCGTTCGCAATCCGGAAGTCTTCCTGTTTGACGAGCCGCTATCCAATCTTGATGCGGCACTGCGCGTGCAGATGCGCACCGAAATCAGCACGCTGCATCAGGACCTGAAGGCAACGATGATCTACGTCACCCACGATCAGGTGGAGGCCATGACGATGGCTGACAAGATCGTCGTTTTGAGTGCCGGTTCTATCGAGCAGATCGGCTCGCCGCTGGAGCTTTATCATCGGCCGAAGAACCTGTTCGTCGCCGGCTTCATCGGCTCGCCGAAGATGAATTTTCTAAGGGCGACCGCCGCGCCTGCCGGTGACCAGATCCGGGTGACGCTGCCGGGCGGCGCCGTTGTTCTTTTACCCGCCGGGAAGGCGAAGGTCAGTGAAGGGCAAGCGGTGACGCTTGGCATCCGGCCCGAGCATATCGATGCCGATGCGAAGGAGGGCGCCATCCTGCCCGCAAAGCTCAGGCTTGCCGAATATCTCGGCTCAGAAACCATGTTTTATGTCAGTCTTGCCGATGGCAGCGATATCGCCGTCAAGGCTGACGGCTTGGCCACCGCGAAGCCCGGCGCGGAATTCCGCATCGGCCTTCGGCCAAAAGCCTGCCATCTTTTCGACGCCCAGGGCGTCGCCATCATCAACGGAGATTTGACGAAGTAATGCTGGGCGTTTGCTATTATCCGGAACATTGGCCAGAGGCATGGTGGGCAAAGGATGCCCGCCGCATGCGGGAGCTTGGAATTTCCTTCGTCCGTATCGGCGAATTCGCCTGGTCGCGGCTGGAGCCGAAGAGAGGTACGTTCGATTTCGCATGGCTCGACCGCGCCATGGATACGTTGGGCGCTGCGGGCTTGAAGGTGGTGCTTGGTACGCCGACGGCGACGCCGCCGAAATGGCTGATGGACGAGTATCCCGAGATCGCCCCGGTCGATCAGAATGGTCACGTGCGCGGCTTCGGTTCGCGCCGGCACTATACGTTTTCCTCCGAGGTCTGGTGGCGGGAAAGCGCACGTATCGTCGAGATTCTTGCCAAGCGTTACGGTGACCACCCGGCACTCGACGGCTGGCAGACGGACAATGAATATGGCTGCCATGACACGACGCAGTCCTGGGGGCCGGAAGACCTGAAGGCGTTCCGCCGCTGGCTCAGGTTGCGTTACCAGTCGACCGAGCAGCTCAACGAAGCCTGGGGCAATGTCTTTTGGTCGATGGAGGTTGATAGTTTCGAGGACGTCGTCCTGCCGAACTTGACGGTTACGGAGGCAAATCCGGCGGCACGGCTCGACTTCTGGCGCTTCCAGTCGGCGCAGGTGGCCGCCTATGACAAGATGCAGTGCGACATCATCCGCAAACATTCACCTGGCCGCTGGATCACCCATAACTTCATGGGCTTCGTCAACGATTTCGACCACTGGAAAGTTGGCGAAAACCTCGATATCGCTTCCTGGGACAGTTATCCGATTGGCTTTGTCGAAAAGTTTCCGTTCAACCAAGAGGAAAAGAACCGTTGGGCTGAGACCTCGCATCCCGACATCGCGCCGTTCCATCATGATCTCTATCGCGGTGTCGGCCGTGGCCGTTTCTGGGTCATGGAGCAGCAGCCAGGCCCGGTGAACTGGGCGCCGTGGAACCCGGTGCCGAAGCCCGGCATGGTACGGCTCTGGACCTGGGAGGCTTTGGCGCACGGTGCCGAGGTTGTCAGCTATTTCCGCTGGCGCCAAGCGCCGTTTGCGCAGGAACAGATGCATGCGGGGCTTAATCTTCCAAGCTCCGACCAACTGTCTGTCGGTGGACGGGAAGCGGAGATCACCGGCCGCGAGATCGTCGAGACGGGTGAACTGCCCGCAACCGAACAGGCGCCGGTCGCCATCGTCTATGATTATGAAACCTATTGGTGCGCCGTCATCCAGCCGCAGGGCAGGGACTTTCTCTATCACGAACTGGCCTTCCGCTGGTACGAGGCATTACGCAAGCTCGGCTTGAACGTCGATTTCGTGCCGCCGGGAGCATCGCTCGTTGGCTACAAGCTGGTGCTTGTGCCGTCGCTGATGATCGTCTCGGAAGCGGCCGTTCAGGCGTTCACTGCGGCGGATGGGATCGTCCTCTACGGTCCACGCTCCGGCTCGCGCACACGGCAATTTGCCATCCCGGACAACCTGCCGCCGGGTCCGCTTGCGGCGCTGGCAGGTATTCGTGTCACGCAGGTGTCGTCGCTGCGTCCGGGGCTGGAGGACGGTGTGTCCGGCACCGTCACCGGCGCAGCCATCCGCTGGCGGGAATATGTCGAGGTTAACGGCGAGGTGCTTGCGCAGTTCGCCAATGGCGATCCGGCATTGTCGGCAAAGGGCAGGCATCACTATCTCGCCTGTTGGCCGGATCAATCGTTGCTTCAGGAGACAGTCAGCCATCTGGCGGCGAAAGCCGGCCTCGAAACGGTGGCGCTCCCCGATCATATCCGGCTGCGCAGGCGTGGCGGGGTGACCTTTGCCTTCAATTACGGGACCGAGGTCTGGTCTAGCCCGGCCACCGGAACCGTCATTCTCGGCGAAGCGGACGTGAAACCGCAGAGCGTGACGGCCTGGCGGAAATAACCAATCAGCCTCACTGCGCTTGCACAAAAGCGATCTCCCCCGCAAAAGGAGATCGCTTCTACGCATTGGGATTGTTTGAATGAGAGCCAGCCTGAGACAGAAGATCATCGACGTCTGCGATCGCAAGATTGCGGAAAAAGGTCCGGGTGTCGGGCTGTCCTTCTACGCGTTCTTCGCCAACCGCAATGATGATCCCGAGCTGCTGATGGAAGCGGCCGAATGGTGGATCCGCACGCACAGGCTCGATCACTTCGAAAAGGCACTGAAGATCAAGGCAATGGTCGAGGGGATGGCTTAGCCAGCCAACCCCGCCTTTGCAGCTTCGCCCGCCACGTAGGTTTCGACGATTGCCCGGTCGTCGCCCATCGTTTGCAGCAGGAACAGTTCATCGGAGAGCGACGTCACCATCTCGGCCTTCAGCGCCATGGCTGGTGTTGATGCCATGTTCAGCACGATGAAATCGGCGTCCGTACCTGGCTCCAGCGTGCCGATCCTGTCTTCGAGCGACAGCGCCCGTGCGTTGCCGAGCGTCATGAAATAGTAGCTCTCGAGCGGGTTCAGCCGTTCGCCCTGCAATTGCTGGATCTTGTAGGCCTCGTCCATCGTGCGCAGCATCGAATAGCTGGTGCCGCCGCCGATATCGGTGGCGAAGGAGACGCGCACCGGCTTTTCGCGGGTCATCAGCCGTCTCAGCGGAAACAGGCCGGAACCGAGGAAAAGGTTCGAGGTCGGGCAATGCACGGCGACAGAACCGGTGTCGCTCATCGCGTCCATTTCGCGGTCGGAGAGGTGGATTGCATGGCCGAACAAAGTCTTTGGCCCGAGCAGACCGTAGCGGGCGTAGACATCGGTATAGTCGATGGCATCCGGATAGAGCGCGCAGGTGAAATCGATCTCGTCGCGGTTTTCCGACAGGTGCGTCTGCACATGCAGGTCCGGGAATTCGCGGACCAGCGCTTCCGCGGCCGACATCTGTTCCGGCGTCGAGGTGATGGCAAAGCGCGGGGTGATGGCAACGTGATTGCGGCCCTTGCCGTGCCATTGTTCGATGACGGCGCGGGTTTCGTCGTAGCCCATTTCAGGCGTATCGAGCAGGCCCTGTGGCGCATTGCGGTCCATCATCACCTTGCCGGCGATCATACGCATGTTGCGGTCCAGCGCTTCTGCGAAAAAGGCATCCGCCGAGGCCTTGTGCACCGAGCAATAGGCAACCGCCGTGGTCGTGCCGTGACGAACCATCTCGTCAAAGAATTTTCCGGCAATGCGCTCGGCATGGGCGCTCTCGACGAAGCGGCATTCCTCGGGAAACGTATAGGTGTTCAGCCATTCCAGCAGGTTGGCGGCGTAGGAGCCGATCACCTGCATCTGCGGGAAGTGCAGATGGGTGTCGATAAAACCGGGCAGGATCAGATGCGGGCGATGGTCGATCTCCACCACATCATCAGCGGCCTGCGCTTTCACCGCGTCGTAGCTGCCGCTGGTGAGGATGAGGCCGTCTTCGACCAGCAGCGCGCCGTCGGCTTCATAGGAATAGGCGCCCTGGTCATCCAGCGCTGCGGGTGCGCGGTTGAAACTCAATGTGCGTCCGCGGATGAGGGTAGCAGTCATTCAATCTTGCCTTCTGAAACGGAGCTTTCGAACCAGGCGGTCAGAAGCTTACGCTCGTCTGTTGTCATATCGGTGATGTTGCCGGGCGGCATGGCATGGCTGCGCCCGGCCTGAATGTAGATTTCGCGGGCATGGGCGGCGATCTCGGCGTCGTTTTCCAGCATCACGCCCTTGGGTGCCCGGTTGATACCTTCATAGACCGGTTCGGCGGAGTGGCACATGGAACAGCGCGTCGAAATCGTGTCCTTGACGGCCGGAAAATGGGCATTGGTGGCGAATTGCTGGAAGGCCGGCGAGACCTCGGCCTTATCCTCGCCGGTCAGGACCTTCGGCACGGTCGAAAGCCACATGATGACGATGAAGATCAGAAGCGTCACCAGCCAGGTCCAGGTCGGGCGTCCTTTTCTGGCATGGGTGGTGTTGAACCAGTGGCGGATGGTGACGCCCATCAGGAAGACCAGAGCCGCGATCACCCAGTTATAGGCGGTGGCGAAGGCCAGCGGATAATGGTTCGACAGCATGAAGAAGATCACAGGCAGCGTCAGGTAGTTGTTGTGCAGCGAGCGTTGCTTGGCGATGGAGCCGTATTTCGGGTCCGGCGTGCGTCCGGCAATCAGGTCGGCGACGACGATGCGCTGGTTCGGCATGATGATGAAGAAGACGTTGGCCGACATGATCGTCGCGGTGAAGGCGCCGAGATGCAGGAAGGCGGCGCGGCCGGTGAACACCTGCGTATATCCCCAGGCCATGACGACGAGCGCGACATAGAGGATGCCCATCAGCGTCCAGGTGTTCCTACCGAGCGGCGATTTGCACAGCAGATCGTAAAAAATCCAGCCGATCGCCAGCGAGCCGATCGAGATTGCAATCGCCGTGGTCGCGGAAATATCGAGCACATGCCGGTCGATCAGGAAGAGATCGGCACCGCCATAATAGACCAGACAGAGCATGGCAAAGCCGGACAGCCAGGTGGCATAGCTCTCCCATTTGAACCAGGTCAGGTGCTCCGGCATGGTCGCAGGCGCGACGAGATATTTCTGGATATGATAGAAGCCACCGCCATGCACCTGCCACTCTTCGCCATAGGCGCCAGCGGGCAGGTGGTCGCGCTTCACCAGGCCGAGATCGAGCGCGATGAAATAAAAGGACGAGCCAATCCAGGCGATCGCCGTGATCACATGCAGCCAGCGAACGGCAAAAGCCAGCCACTCCCAGGCAATGGCGAATTCATACATACGGGGGTCCCTTTCATGCTTCGTCTGCGCACCTTGCGCAAAAATGCACGGTGGGGGAAGGGGGCGATGTGATCCTCACACGCTATTTGGTAAAGCTGCAGGCTTCGGGATTGAGTTCGCCCAGAAGCCAGTCGCGGAAGGCGCGGATTTTTGGCGTGTTGCGGCGTGCATGCGGATAGACCAGCCAGTAGTGGCGGCCATCATTGCAGCGCAGTTCGAAGGGTTGGTAAAGTCTGCCGAGGGCAATGTCATCCGGATAAAAATCCGGCGTCAGGATGGCGACGCCCTGGCTGGCGACGGCCGCGCGCGCTTCAAAACTCTGTGCTCCAAGCCGGCTGGTCGGCCGTCCTTCGAGGTCCGGATCACGGACGCCGGCGGCCTCGAACCAGATCCGCCACCAGGGGTCGGCGGCATCGATGATTCTCAGTTTCAAAAGATCGCGCGGCTCGCGGATTCCGCCGACCGTCTCGGCAAGCGCCGGGCTGAGCATCGGCGTGAACTCGTTGCGCATCAACGCGTGGCTGTCGAGGCCGGGCCAATCCCCGACACCGGCGCGAATGGCGATATCGGTCGATTCCGCGATGAGATCGATTATCTTGTCGGTGGTGGTGAGCCGCACCGCGATATTGGGGTGGGCCAGTTGAAAACTGCCGATGTTGCGAGCAAGCCATTGCGACGCAAAGGTCGGTGTCGAGTTGATCTGGAGAGCGGTGTTGATGTCGCCGCGCGCCGTCAGGACCGCCTCCTGCAGCATTTCGAAGGCTTCGCTGACGCGCGGGGCAAGCTGCTGGCCAACGTCAGTGAGCTCGATCTGGCGCGGCCGCCGCAGAAACAGCGGTTCGCCGACATTCTCCTCGATCAGCTTGATCTGGTAGCTGACCGCCGTCTGCGTCATGCCGAGTTCAGCGCCTGCCTTGGTGAAACTGCCCAGCCGTGCTGCAGCTTCGAACACCCGAAGTGCATTCAGCGGAAACTGTTTCGACATTTTCATGGATAAGTTCTCTTGATGCATGCAGACGGTTGTTCGATTGGAATTGGAGCATGTTTGCGCGCATGCTGCAATCACATTCAGGAAAACAACAGGTGCCGCCATGGATTGCCAAACGATTGAAAGATATGAACCAATGTCGTGCAAGCGCAGCGAGGGATGGCTTTCCTTGCTGGCAAGACTGCTCTACGGCTTTCAGCCCCGCTACCCGAACCTCGACCTTGATGTGACATCCGAATACATGAAGAGAGACCTGGGCTTTCTCGACGGGCGCGACCCGCGCCACGAGTCTGATTTGACTCGATAGAGACCGTTTGCCGCCAGACGATAGTCGTGTCTGGCGGCATTGTTTTAGCTGTGTGCGTCGAGAACGCCGCTTTCCAGCTGGTCAAGATAAATGAATTCCGGCGCCTTGACGCCGGCCCGGGCGCGGATCTCGATCAATCTTTCAGACTCGAAGAATTCTCTTGCCGCAGTGAGCGAACGCCATTGCGAGAAGTGGACGATCCGGTTGGGGTCGGTGTCATATTTCAGCACCTGATAGGCGATTTCGCCTGCGTCACGGCGAATGCCAGCCGCCCCGTCAAAGACGGCTTTCCAGGCGGGATAATCGGCGACCTCGTGGATGATCAGAACGTAAGGCATGGTTTTCTTTCGAGAGTTGCGAGGAAATTGTTCATGGTGTGGCGTGTCACATCATGCCTTTGGCCGGAATGTAGCAGCGGCTGTTGAACGGGTCGTTCCTGTTCGTCTGGACCTGCGGACCGAACGGTTTGTCCGGCCAGGGATTGATGCCGTCGCGCAGCCAGAGCAGGCTGTCCAGCCAGAAATCGGCGGCATGGCGTTTGTGGAAAAGGCTGAAATGGCCGATGCGATCCAGACCAAGATCGGTGGGTGACAGCATGACTTCGGCCGGCCTGGCATTTTCATAGTAACGCAGCGCGCGGCGAATGGCTTTGGGGGTGCCAATGTCATCATCCGTTACACCAATCGCCAGAATGCCGGCTGTGACAGCGGCGAAACGCTGCAAAAGCTCTGGCCGATGCCCACTAGGATGGGTGAATTCCATGCGCGCCCGGCGAAAACTCCAGTCTTTTGCCACTCCAGCAGGTAGATCTTCGAGCCAACCGAGCGTCCTGCCGGGGAAGTATCCGCATAGCGCCGTCAGAACCGGCATGGCCAGATGCCATTTCAGCAGAAGATGCAGGCGCCGGGCGGAAGCATAGTCACGCCAATAGGCATATTGGGCGCCGACGGTGAGCATGCGATCGATCAGCGGCGCGTTGAGCGCAAAGCCGGGCAGGAAGCCGCCGATGCTGTGGCCGACTACAAGCCTGGGGCCATCCGGCACATGGGCATCGAGAAAGCCAAGGGCTGCTGCAAAGTCCTGTTCACCCCAATCCGCCCAGCGATACGTGCAGCCGCGCAACGATGCGGGCCGGGACTGGCCTATGCCGCGATAGTCATAGGTCAGCACCGTGAAACCATGTTCGGCAAGAAAGCGCGCATAGGGATGGTAATAGCGCGCCAGCACACCGGTTGCGGGATTGATGACCACGGCGCCACAAGGGCTGCTGCCTGCGCCTGTCCAGATATGTCCGCCAAGCCGGACGCCGTCCGGGCAGGCAATTCCGATGGGTTTCCCACTCATCTCCAGCATGATCTGTCTCCAGCGGTTTCGCTAGCGTCACCGTAGGCGAGGGCATTGCTTGTGTATATTCACTGGTCGGTATACATTGGGCCATGACAACACCCGCTCTTTCCACGCGAGATCGCATTGTTTCTGCCGCTTCAACGCTGTTCTACAGCGAGGGTATCCGTGCCGTCAGCGTCGATGCGGTGGCCGAAAAGGCGGGCATTACCAAGCGCACGCTCTATTATCATTTCGATAGCAAGGACGATCTGATCGCCGCCTACCTCGACAGGCGCGACCAGCCCAATCTGGCTCTGTTCAAGCGCTGGTTTTGCGAAACGGAAGGTGATGTCGCAGACAAGGTGCGCGGCGTCTTTTTCAATCTGGCGGCATCAGCAAGGCATCCACGGTGGAAGGGATGCGGATTTCTGCGGACCTCAGCAGAACTTGCCAATATGCCCGGCCATCCGGCGATGAAAATCGGAGCGGCGCACAAGCGGCGGGTCGAGGACTGGTTTAGCTGCGTCTTCGAGGACGCGGACCTTGGCGTCCATGCGCGCACGCTGGCGCGGCAGACGATCCTGCTTCTGGACGGTTCCTTCGCCGTCGTCCTCCTGCACCGCGACCCCTCCTATATGGAAACCGCTGGCGAGGCTGCGCATGCGCTGATCCGCGGCTGTGCTGCTCGCCTGTAACGCTACTGTGCGCTCAGCGCGACAAGAATCTCAGCCGAGGTCATGGCGGCAATCACCGAGGGGCGCTTGTCGCTGACGGTCTTGCCGCCGATGGGAAGGACCAGCCTGCCGATCGCATCGTCGCCCAAACCTTCCTTTTTCGCCCAGCTTGCAAAAGTCGCCCGGTTGGTCTTCGAGCCGATCATGCCGACATAGGCAAGATCGTCGCGGGCAAGCGCCTCTTTGGCAATCAGGAAATCGAGCGCATGGTCATGCGTCAGGATGACGACGGCGGCACCGGGCGCAATATCCTTGATAATCGCCTCCGGCATGGCGACCAGACGATGGCTGGCACCGGCCGACATCAGATCGAGTTCGCTCTTGCGGGTTTCCACTGCATAGGTCTTCAGCGGCAGGAGCAGAAGCGCATCGGCCAACGCGCGGCCGACATGGCCGGCGCCGAACAACCAGACTTCCGGCAGGGCTTTCAGGCGTTCCTTGAGTTTAAGGTCAAGTGCTGCGCGCGTCGCGTCATCGCCGATGCGGAACGTCAGGACCATGCGGCCGCCGCAGCACTGGCCGATATCGGGACCGAGCGGGATATCCATCTCGAACTGGTCGCTGACGCCAGCGAGCAGCGCCCGGGCATTGTCGATCGCCAGATGCTCCATCTGGCCGCCGCCGATCGTGCCATGCGCGTCCGTCGGCGAGACCAGCATGAAGGTCCCGGTTTCGCGTGGCGTCGATCCAAAAGTCTGTTTGATCTCGACGATGACCAGCTTGTATTCGCGCTCAAGGAACGCTTCGAGGCTATCGACTGCAAAGTTCATTTCAATGGCTCTTTATGCTTTTCCTGTTCGTAGGCGCTCAACGGCCATCAGGATGCGCTCTGGCGTTGCCGGGGCATCCAACCGCGGGCACTCGCGATAATCGGCAACACTGGCAACGGCCATCGATAGCGCTTCCAGCACCGAGATCGGTAGCATGAACGGGGGCTCTCCGACTGCTTTCGAGCGGCCGATGGTCATCTCCGCATTTTCGGCCCATTCCGCCAGCTTGACGTTGAAGATTTTTGGCCGGTCGGAGGCAAGCGGGATCTTGTAGGTCGATGGCGCGTGGGTGCGTAGACGCCCCTTGGCATCCCACCACAGTTCCTCTGTGGTCAGCCAGCCCATGCCCTGCACGAAGGCGCCTTCGACCTGGCCGATATCGATCGCCGGATTGAGCGACTTGCCGACATCGTGCAGCACATCGACACGGTCGACCATATATTCACCGGTCAGCGTATCGATGGAGACTTCGGAGACGGAGGCGCCATAGGCGAAATAGTAGAACGGCGTGCCGCGTCCTGTGTTGCGGTCCCAGTGGATTTTCGGTGTCTTGTAGAAGCCTGCGGCCGACAGCTGAACGCGGGCGAAATAGGCCTGTTTGATGAAATCGGGGAAGGGCACCAGTTCATCGCCGATCTTCACATGGTTCGGCACGAAGGTGATGTTTTCCCGCTCCGTCTGCCAGCGCTCGGCGGCGAAATCGACCAGGCGTTCCTTGATTTGCCGGGCAGCATCGTAGGCGGCCATGCCGTTGAGGTCGGTGCCAGAGGAGGCGGCTGTCGCCGAAGTGTTCGGCACCTTGCCGGTGGTGGTCGCGGTGATCTTCACATTGGTGATGTCGACTTGAAAACTGTTGGCCAGAACCTGCGCCACCTTGGTGTAGAGCCCCTGGCCCATCTCGGTGCCGCCATGATTCAGGTGGATCGATCCGTCCTGATAGACATGAACGAGCGCGCCCGCCTGGTTGAAGGCGGTCAGGGTGAAGGAGATGCCGAACTTCACCGGCGTCAGCGCGATGCCTTTGCGGATGACGCGGCTGGTTTTGTTGAACTCGATGACTGCCTTGCGCCGCGCCTGATAATCGGCGCTTGCCTCCAGCTCGGCAACGATGCGGTGGATGATGTTGTCTTCCACTTGCTGGTGATAGGGCGTCACATCACGGCCGGAGCCCCTTTCGCCATAGAAATTCAGCTTGCGGATCTCGAGCGGATCCTTGCCGAGTGCATAGGCGATCTCCTCGATGATCCGTTCACCGCCGACCATGCCCTGCGGTCCGCCAAAACCGCGATAGGCGGTGTTGGAGACGGTGTGGGTCTTTAGGGGCTGCGATGTCAGCTTCACATGCGGATAGAAATAGGAGCTGTCGGCATGGAACAGCGCACGGTCGGTGACCGGGCCGGAGAGGTCGGAGGAATAGCCGCAGCGGGCGGCATAATTGGCCTTCACCGCGTGGATCCGTCCATCGTCATCGAAGCCGACGTCGTAATCGACGAGGAAATCGTGGCGCTTGCCGGTGGCGGTCATGTCCTCGTCGCGGTCGGGCCGGAACTTGACAGCGCGGTTGAGTTTTTTTGCGGCAACGGCGGCCAAAGCTGCGAACTGGTTGCCCTGTGTTTCCTTGCCGCCAAAGCCGCCGCCCATGCGCCGGACCTGCACGGTGACCGCATTGGAGGGAACGCCAAGCACATGACCGACCATGTGCTGCACTTCGCTCGGGTGCTGGGTGGACGACCAGACGGTGATCTCGTCATCCTCGCCGGGAATGGCCATGGCGATATGACTTTCGAGATAGAAATGCTCCTGACCGCCGATCCGCATCCGGCCGGTCAGCCGGCGCGGAGACAGCTCAAGTTCGGCTTCGGCATCGCCACGCGACAGGGTCAGCGGCTTGGTCACGACCTTGGCACCGTTTTCCAGCGCGTCGAGAATATCGGTGTGATGCGGCAGGTCGCGATAGGTGATCTTCGCTTTGCGGGCAGCGCGGCGGGCTATGTCACGTGTTTCGGCAATCACTGCAAATGCCGGCTGGCCATGAAACTGCACCAGGCCCTCGGCCAGCACTGGCTCGTCATCGAGATGGCTCGGGCTGATGTCGTTGGAATGCGGCATGTCCTTTGCGGTGAGAACACAGACGACGCCGGGTGTGGCTTCGACCTCGGAGAGGTCCATCGATACGATTTCCGCATGAGCGCGATCAGTCATCCCCAAGGCGCCGTGCAGGGTGCCCGCGGGCTCCGGAATGTCGTCGATATAGTCTGCCGTGCCTGAGACATGCTTGTGGGCGCTGTCGTGGCGCAGGTTCGAATGCATGGAGCCGGCGATGGTCTTGCGTTCCTCGAAGGTAGAGTTGTCCATGATCATTTCTCCCCTGCGGCAAAGCGCATGAGTTCGGCCGGTTCTCCCGATGTCTCCAGGAAAAACCGCAACAACAGGTTTTTCGCCGTCAGCATGCGATAAGCGGCCGTGGCACGCCAGTCGGTCAACGGTTGGTAATCCGCATCGAATGCCACCTGCGCCGCTTTGACGGTTTCTTCGTTCCAGGGCTTTCCGGTCAGCATTGCTTCGACATGTGACGCCCGCTTCGGCGTTCCCGCCATGCCGCCGAACGCGATGCGGGCCGACGTCACGTTGTTGCTGTCATCGAGCGCGATGCGGAACGCGCCGCAGAGCGCGGAAATGTCCTCGTCGCGGCGTTTGGAAATCTTGTAGACGGCGAAATGATCGCTTGCGGGCAGGTTCGGTACGAAAATGCTCTCGACAAATTCGCCGGGTTTGCGATCCTGTTTGCCGTATTCGATGAAATAGGCCTCGAGCGGTACGGTGCGCTGTCCGGCTTTCGAGCGCAGATTGACGCTGGCTTCGAGTGCTATGAGGGGCGGCGGGGTATCGCCGATCGGTGAGCCGTTGGCGACGTTGCCGCCGATCGTGCCCATGTTGCGCACCTGTTCGCCACCCAGCCGGTCCAGCATGCGGCCGAAGGCGGGATAGCGGGCAGAGATGGCGCCAAAGGCCGTGGAGTAGCTGACGCCGGCCCCGATCAGGATGCCGTCTTCCGTCTCGCGGATGAACTGCAGGTCGTCCAGCCCATTGATGAAGATGACGGGGTTCAGGGCGCGCATCTGTTTGGTGACCCAGAGCCCGACATCAGTGGAGCCGGCAACGATGGTCGCCTGCGGATAGTCCGCCAGCGCATCGGCAAGATCGGCCGCCGTGCCGGGCACGATCAGGGTTGCGTTGCCACTCTCCATGTGGATTGTCTGCGTCGAACGGATTGCCGTCAGCTTGGCAATGATTTCTTCGCGGACTTTGACGATCGGATCGAACACTGCATCGGGCCTTGCCTTTGCGACGGCTTCGGCCGCTTTCACGATCGGCTCATAGCCCGTGCATCGACAGAGATTGCCTTGCAGAGCCTTTTCGATATCGGCCCGGCCGGGATTGTCCTTGGAGAGCCAGAGGCCGTAAAGCGACATGACGAAGCCGGGCGTGCAGAAGCCGCATTGCGAGCCGTGATAATCGACCATCGCCTGCTGGACCGGATGCAAGGTTCCGTCTTTTGCCGCCAGATGCTCGACTGTGACGACATGGGTGGCGTTCAGAGAACCGGTGAACCGGATGCAGGCATTGACGCTTTCATAGACGAGTTCGCCGCCAGACAGCCGCCCGACCAGCACGGTGCAGGCGCCACAGTCACCCTCGGCGCAGCCTTCCTTGGTGCCGGTCAGCCGCTTTTCGAGGCGCAGGAAATCGAGCAGCGTCGCGGTGGGCTGTACGGCGCTCAACGCAATCTCCCGATTGTTCAGGATAAAACGGATGCTGCCGGCGGACTGTGTCATGCTGTCTCTTCTTTTCATTTCGACTCTTGAAACTATGCCCAAAACCGGCACCGTGACAATTGTGTTTCTGCCTTTGTGGGCTGGCTTTTTCGCACGTGCGCGGGTCTGTCTACTTGCGTTTTGTTTTCGTTTGACATTCGTTTTTGTATCGTATTGAAGTTTTTGAAATGGCCGGGAGTCTTGAGGAGAGACTGCGGGCTGAAGAAAAGCTGGGAGGGGCGCTATGGCCGGATATGTTCTCGCAATCGATCAGGGCACGACTTCGAGCCGCGCGATCGTCTTCGATAAAGATCAGCAAATTGCCGGATCCGGGCAGAAGGAATTCAAGCAGCATTTTCCGAAATCCGGCTGGGTCGAGCATGATCCCGAGGAAATCTGGGAAACCGTTGTCTGGACGATCAGGGAAGCCATCAGCAAGGCCGGTATCAAGGCGAGCGACCTCTCGGCGATCGGCATTACCAACCAGCGCGAGACCGTCGTCGTCTGGGAGCGCGACACTGGCAAGGTCATCCACAATGCCATCGTCTGGCAGGACCGCCGGACATCCTCCTATTGCGACAAGCTGAAACGTCAGGGCCTGGAAAAAACCTTCACCAAGAAGACCGGCCTGCTGCTCGATCCCTATTTTTCGGGCACCAAGCTTTCCTGGATGCTCGCCAATGTCAAAGGCGCGCGCACCCGAGGCGCCAAAGGCGAACTCTGCTTCGGTACGGTCGACACTTTCCTGATCTGGCGGCTGACCGGCGGCAAATCCTTCGTGACCGATGCGACCAATGCCTCGCGTACGCTGATGTACAATATCGTCGAGAACGACTGGGATCGCGATCTGCTCGAAATCCTGCGCGTTCCCGAAGCGATGCTGCCGCAAGTGCTCGATTGCGCTGCTGATTTCGGCGTCACCGATGCGTCGATCTTCGGTGCGGAAATCCCGATCCTTGGCGTTGCTGGCGATCAGCAAGCGGCCACCATCGGCCAGGCCTGCTTCCAGCCGGGAATGATGAAATCCACCTATGGCACCGGTTGCTTCGCGCTTTTGAACACTGGCAAGGACATCGTCCGTTCGAAGAACCGGCTGTTGACGACGATTGCCTACCGTCTTGACGGCGAAACCACCTATGCGCTGGAAGGGTCAATCTTCGTCGCCGGTGCCGCTGTGCAATGGTTGCGGGATGGCCTCAAGGTCATCAAGGCAGCATCCGACACAGGCACACTGGCCGCAAGCGCCGATCCTTCACAGGAAGTCTATCTCGTACCGGCCTTTACCGGCCTTGGCGCGCCGCATTGGGACCCGGATGCACGTGGCGCCATTTTTGGCATGACGCGCAATACTGGTCCGGCCGAGTTTGCCCGCGCAGCGCTTGAAGCCGTCTGCTACCAGACGCGCGATCTGCTCGACGCCATGCACAAGGACTGGAAGAGCGACGGCAAGGAAACCGTACTGCGCGTCGATGGCGGCATGGTCGCCTCCGACTGGACGATGCAGCGCCTGTCCGACCTGCTCGACGCGCCGGTGGACCGCCCGACCATTCTGGAGACCACGGCGCTCGGCGTCGCCTGGCTTGCCGGCAGCCGTGCCGGCGTGTGGCCAGACCAGAAGGAATTCGCCAAGTCCTGGGCGCGCGACCAGCGGTTCGAGCCGGCGATGGATGAAAAGACCCGTGCCGGAAAGCTGAAGGGCTGGCGCAACGCGGTGAAGCGGACGCTGAGCGACAGCTAGAAACATTTGAACGCCAGAACCATATGTAGTAACGTTGCTACATTGTGATGGAGGCGCCGATGAGCACCACATTTTCGAGCCGTGAATTCAATCAAGACACCGGACGCGCCAAGAAGGCTTCGGCCGATGGGCCTGTGTTCATTACTGACCGGGGCCGCCCGGCGCATGTGCTGTTGTCGATCGAAGAGTATCGGAAGCTGACTGCTTCCAAGCCTGTGGAGCCGTCGAAAGGGAAGACCATCGCGGAATTGTTGTCGATGCCTTCCGACGACGATATCGACTTTGAATTGCCAAGCCGTAGCGCTGATTGGGGATCTAAGATCCCTGATTTTTCCTGATGTATCTCCTCGATACCAACGTTCTCTCGGAACTGCGCAAGGTGCGTAAGGGACAATGCGATCCAGCCGTTCTGGCTTGGTCGCAGGCTGTGTCACCCTCTGATTTGTTTGTCTCGGTCATCACTATCTTCGAGCTTGAAGTGGGTATTCTGCTGCTGGAACGGAGAGACCCGGTCCAGGCCGCAAGGATGCGCCTCTGGATGGCCGATCAGATACTTCCAGCTTTTGAAGATCGTGTCTTGAACGTGGAATTGTCCACGGCACTTATTTGCGCTTCGTTGCACGTGCCTGACAAGCGCCCTGAACGTGATGGATTCATCGCTGCGACGGCGCTGCAGTATGACTTTTTCATGGTCACCCGCAACACGCGTGATTTCGAAGGAACGGGCGTCCGCCTTCTCAATCCCTGGGAGGCTTGATCGCTTAGGGAAACACACTGTTTCAACCATCGTGCTGTGACGTATCTGCGATCTTGATTATCTCAGCTATCGAAACATCATCTTTGCCTTCGGGCTGATCAGACAGGCAGGACGTCATGGAACTTGGTCTTTATACATTCGGCGACGTGCATCCCGAGGCGCCGCAGGGTCGCGGTAGGGAGGGCGAGGAGCGGGTACGGCACCTGATCGAGGAAATCGAGCTGGCCGATCAGGTGGGGCTCGATGTTTTCGGCCTGGGCGAGCATCATCGGCCGGATTATGTCGCGTCTGCCCCGGCAATGATCCTAGCTGCTGCGGCGGCACGTACGAAAAACATCAAGCTGACGAGTGCGGTCACGGTGCTGAGTTCGGATGATCCCGTCCGGGTTTTTCAGCAGTTTGCAACGCTTGACTTGATCTCGAATGGCCGCGCCGAAATCATGGCGGGGCGGGGCTCCTTCATCGAGTCCTTCCCGTTGTTCGGGTATGATCTTGAAGATTACGATCAGCTGTTTTCGGAAAAGCTGGACCTGCTTTTGGCAATTCGTGATGGCGAGGTCGTCACATGGTCGGGCGAGAAACGCCAACCGATCAATGGCCGTGGTGTGTATCCGCGCCCGGTGAAAGAACCGCTGCCGGTGTGGATCGCCGTTGGCGGCACGCCGCAATCAGTGGCGCGGGCAGGTGCACTCGGTCTGCCGGTTGCGCTGGCGATTATCGGCGGCGAACCGGCGCGTTATGCGCCGCTGTTCGACCTCTACCGCGAGGCCGCACGCCGGGCGGGACAGGACGCGTCTAAGCTGAAAACCAGCATCAATGTCCATGGCTTCATCGCCGATACCAATGAAAAGGCCGGAGACCAATTCTATGGACCGCAGGCCGAGGTGATGAACCGTATCGGCCGCGAGCGTGGATGGGGGCCGACCAACAGGGCGCATTTCGACCAGTCGACCGGGCCGAATGGCAATCTGTTTCTCGGTGATCCCGATACGGTCGCGGAAAAGATTATCCGCCACCAAAAAATGTTCAAGAACGATCGCTTCCTGCTGCAGATGGCGATCGGCCAGATGCCGCATGACCAGATCCTGCGTGGCATCGAACTCTACGGCACGAAAGTGGCGCCGCTAGTGCGCGCGGCACTGGCGAATGAGAAAAAACCGGCGGAAACCGCCGAACCTCGGTAATTTTCCCATAGCGGGTGTCTGGATTGGCTGCTTTCGGCGGGTTACATAAACAGCCGAAAGCGAGAGACGATGACACTCAACAATGACGAAGATCTGGAACGGCTGAAGGAAATCGGCCGTATCTGCGCCAACACGATCCAGATCATGGCGGCGGCGCTTGAGCCGGGTATCACCACGGCAGAACTTGACGCGATCGGCCGCAAGGTTCTGGAGGATGCCGGGGCGCGGTCTGCGCCGGAGCTGACCTATAATTTCCCCGGCGCCACCTGCATCAGCGTCAACGAGGAAGTCGCCCACGGCATTCCGGGTGCCCGCATTATCCAGGCCGGTGATCTCGTCAATATCGACGTTTCGGCCGAAAAGAACGGGCTGTTTGCCGATACGGGATCGTCGTTTGCCGTTCCGCCGGTCAAACCGCAGATTGAACGCCTTTGCCGCGACGGCAAGCGTGCCATGTGGGTCGGTCTGAATGAGGTGAAGTCAGGCAAGCCGCTGGCGGCGATCGGCAATGCCATTGGCAGCTTTGCCAAGAAGAACCGCTATACGCTGATCACCAATCTGGCCAGCCACGGTGTCGGACGCTCGCTGCATGAGGAACCGACAGAGATTGCCACCTGGCCGGACAAGCACGAGAAGCGGCGGATGACCGAAGGCATGGTCTTCACCGTCGAGCCGTTCCTGTCGCTGGGCGCGCAATGGGCCGAGGGCGGCGACGATGAATGGACTCTCTACAGCGAACCACGGGCGCTGACCGTGCAGTACGAGCATACCGTGATCGTCACCCGCAACGGACCACTGGTGGTCACGTTGCCGGGCTGAGTTTGTTCCCATTCACGCCGTTGAACGACACCATCAGATTTTGTCATTTGTCATCGCCATGCTGCATTGCAATAGGTAAGGCATGACCAGACTGGACCAATCGCTGAACCAAAGCCTTGCCCCAACGGCTCTCGCAGGTGCCATTGCCATGGCGGTGGCTATGGGCTTCGGGCGGTTTTCCTATACGCCAATCCTGCCCGGCATGATGAGCGGGCTCGGGCTGACGCCCGGTGATGCCGGGCTGATCGCGTCGGCCAATTTCATCGGTTATCTCGTCGGTGCGGTCGCTGCCGGCTATGGCTGGGCAGCCGGGCGCGAACGGACGATCAGTCTATTGGCGCTTGCCGCGACGGCGGTGCTGCTGCTGGTCATGGGGCTGACATCATCGCTCGTCCTTTTTTCCGTCATCCGGTTTCTGGCCGGTATCGCCAGCGCTTTCACGCTGATCTTTACCTCGGGGATCGTGCTGAACCGGGGGCTCGCCCCAGGCAGCGTGCATGTGCAATCGGTGCATTTTGGCGGTGTCGGCATCGGTATCGCTGTGTCGTCGTTGATGGTCTACCTGTTGCCTTCCGGTGGTTTCGGCGTCTTCGCGGGCTGGCAGACGGCGTGGTTTGGCGGCGCGCTGATAGCCTGTCTCGGCACTATCGCCGTCGCTTTCCTCCTGCCATCGAGCCCTGCCGGCGCAAAGAACGCGCAAAGAGAGAAGCCACTGGTCTGGACCCGGCCGCTGTTCGTGATGACGCTGACCTACGGCCTGTTCGGTTTCGGCTATGTCATCACCGCGACTTTTCTCGTCGCGATGGCCCGGCAAGGAGCGACAGATCATACCGTCGAATTTCTCGCCTGGCTGATCACTGGCCTGGGTGCTGCCGTCTCGGCGCACCTGTGGCGCCGTGCCGTGCCGCGATTGGGGATCGTCGGTGTCTATCTGGCTGGCCTGCTTGTCGAGGCTATCGGCCTTGTCCTTGTCGTCACCCTGCCGTCGCCCTATGCACCGCTGATTGGTGGTCTGATGCTCGGACTGACCTTTATCATGATCACTGCCTACGGCCTGCAGATCGGCCGGGCGTTGGCGCCGGAAAGTCCCCGTAAGGCGCTTGCCTTCATGACAGCCGCCTTCGGCGTTGGCCAGATCATCGGACCTCTGGTGGCCGGCTGGCTGGCTGAAGGGAGCGGTAGTTTCAACACGCCGACGCTTTTGGCGGCGGGCGTTCTGCTGTTTTGCGCAGCGTTGATCGGCATAGAGATGCGGCGGATCGTGGCTGCTGCAGGTGCCTGACCGGCCTCGCGATTAAATAACGGTAACATTAGCTTGACGTGATTGGCAGTCGAGGGCTTTTGCCCTAGGTTCGCCACATCGAAGCAGGGTGTTTGCGCCCTCAAGAAACGCGAGTGCCCCTTTGTTTCATTCATTTTTCCCAAATCCGAAGTTGTTTTTTACCTCCGGCGCAATCTGGTCTCTGATCTGTATTCTGGTCTGGTATACCGTTGGGCCACAGTTTGGCGCAGCAATCGGTCTGCCACCCCTCGCTCCGGGAGAAAAGCCTCCTATCGGGCTCGGCTTCTTCTTTACGCCTGATAATCTCTGGTTTTATCTCTATTTCACGATTTTCGTTCTGATTTTCGGCGGTGTTTGGAAGGTGCTTGCAAAGGACCATCCATGGGCGAATTGGTCGATCTGGGGATCGGCGTTCATTATTTTCATCGCCTATTTCTCGGTGCAGACGTCCGTCGCAATCAACAATTGGCGCGGCCCGTTCTTTGATCTGCTTCAGGATGCACTTGCGAAAAAACCCGGGATCACAGCGAGTCAATTTTATGTCTTGCAGGTGAACTTTCTGCAAATCGGATTTGTCGGCGTTGCGCTGAATGTCATCACAGCGTTCTTTACCAACCACTACGTCTTCCGCTGGCGTACGGCGATGAACAATTTCTACATGTCGAAGTGGGACAAGCTGAGGCATATCGAGGGTGCCTCGCAGCGTGTTCAGGAAGATACGATGCGGTTTGCCAATATCCTTGAGGGGCTTGGCGTGACGCTGATCAACTCGGTAATGACACTTGTGGTGTTCTTGCCGCTGCTTTTCGCCATGTCGCAGCATGTCGCCGATCTGCCGATCATTGGTGCCGTTCCGCACGCCCTGTTCTGGCTTGCGATTGCTTGGTCGCTGTTCGGTACCGCACTCCTGGCGTTTGCCGGCATCAAGCTGCCCGGGTTGAACTTCCGCAACCAGCGCGTTGAGGCGGCCTACCGCAAGGAGCTTGTTTATGGTGAAGACCACGGCGATCGTGCGCAGCCGGTCACTGTCAGGGAACTCTACGATAACGTGCGCCGTAATTACTTCCGCATGTACTGGCACTACGCCTATTTCAACGTGGCCCGCTTTTCCTATGGCCAGCTCGACGCGATCTTCCTGAACTTCATCCTTATCCCGACCTTCGTCGCGGGCAAGATCACGCTCGGGATCTGGCAGCAGATTTCGACGGCTTTCGGTGAGGTCAGCAATTCGTTCCAGTATCTGGTGAACTACTGGTCGACGATCATCGAGTTGCTGTCGATCCACAAGCGGCTGAAAGCGTTCGAAGCGGCCATCGACGATGCACCGCTGCCTGCCATCGACCAGCGCTATCTCGCCCGCGAAGAAAGCGACGGAGAACTTGCCGCCGACAGGCCGTAAGATCGACACTCATGAAAAACGGCACTCAAAAGGCGGAGCGATCCGCCTTTTTCTGTTTGGCGATGATCGGCAGCGCCTGGGCATAGCTGACGCAGGCGACGTCCGGCTTGCCACAGGTCTCGGTCAGGAACCGGTCGAGCGCGCGCCAATAGGCACCGCCGTTCATCTCGACAAAATGGAAACCCAGCTGCAGGGGAATGCGGTTGCCGCCATATTCTGTCTGGAAGGCTTTTCGGAAGGCATCGAGGGTGCGCTCTTCGAAGACGGCGCTGTCCTTGCGGTTCTCGATCCCCATGGAATGGCGAACGAACAGATTGTAGTCCATGCCGATCACCCGGCGTTGCTGCGGTCCTTCGGGAATAAGTGGCAGGCCGAAACGTGGCATTCCATCCGCGTCGGCCGGCCAGCCCGGTCCCTTGGTGACGAGGCTGGCATCATAGGTAAAGCCGTCCTGTTTCAGTGCCGGCAGTAATCCGTCACTCAAGGAAAGATACGGTGCGCGAAAGCCCTTGATGCCGTGGGCGGCGAAATCGGCCCAGCCTTCCGGCTGCTCGCTGGCAATGCCGCCGGCGTTCCAGGCATTGGCGAGTGCGATATTGAATGCGGCGAATTCCTGCTTCCAGTCGGCAGCGCTCCAGCCCTTGCCGTCGAAGTGCCCGCAGGCATGGCTGCCGATATCGTGACCGGCCTGATGCGCCTGCCAGATATGGCGGACACGGGCCTGGATCTCTTCGCGGCTCTGGGCGAAGCCGACATTCGAACGGCCGGCCTTGTGGCCGGGTGCCTGATAGGCCTTGCCGCCTTCGGCTCTCGTCATCAGGAAAGTGCAGGAGAGGAAATAGGTGAAATGCGCGCCAGTGCGCTTGGCCATGTCGAGGCTTTTTTCCCAGAGCTTGTTGTCATGCGCACCATCGAACGAGATGATGACGAGCTGCATGCGCTCCATTGGCACTGGCGGCTCGACGGCGTGGGCAAGGGCAGGGACCAGGGTCAATGCGAGAGCAAGACCGGGCGCGACGGATAATCTGGGCATGCGGAAACCTTGGGCGGCAAATGCGGGATTGAAGTCCCTGAGCCAAGAATGCGGCAATCCTTTGATCGGACTGGAAAACAGGCTGCGTTACCGCTATGCGGTAGTTCGGAATTCATAACAGTTGCGGGTGTGCTTCATGGTCTTTCTCATTCTCGGTATCGTCATCTTCCTCGGTATCCATCTGGTCAAAAGCTTTGCGCCCGGTCTTCGCGCAACTGTTGTCGAGCAGGGCGGCACCGGGCTTTGGCACGCCATTCACGGCTTCTGCGCTCTTTTGGGCCTCTGTCTGATCGCCTACGGCTTCGATGTCTCGCGGGCAACGACCGGCATGCTCTACACGCCGCCGAAATTTCTGACGCATATCGCACTGACGCTGATGCTGATCGCCTTCATCTGTCTGGCCGCGGCATTCCTGCCTGCCGGCAAGATCAAGGTTGCGACCAAACATCCGGCCATTCTCGCGATCAAGATCTGGGCTCTGGCGCATCTGATGGCCAACGGCGAGGTTAACTCGGTCCTGCTGTTCGGCACGTTTCTCATCTGGGGCGTGATTCTGCGTATCTCGATGAAGCGCCGCTGGCGTGCAGGCGAAGTCACGCATCCGGTGTTCATATCCACCAAATACGACGTCATCGCCGTGATCCTCGCCCTCGTCGTCTATCTGCTGTTTATCTGGAAGTTGCACGAACTGCTGATCGGCGTTGCCCCGATTGTGATGGGGTAAACCTGCCGAATAAGGCCTAAATTGCGCTGCCCCCTTACAACGGCCTCAAAATACGGTAGAAGCGCGGAAATCTTTACATTCATCTTTGCAGGGAAGGCCGGGAAACCGGAACTTAGGAATGGCGAACCAGGACGACAGCTTTATCCGCGAAGTCAACGAAGAACTGCGCTCCGAACAGGTGAAAGCCGTGTGGACGCGATTTGGCAGCGTCATCATCGGGCTCGCAATTCTGATCGTGGTCGGTACGATCGGCAAGGTCGGTTACGAATATTGGCACGAGACCTCGGCTTCCGCATCGGGCGACGAGTTCCTGGCAGCCTTGACGCTTTCGCGGGACAACAAGACCGATGAAGCGCTGACGGCTCTCGCCACGCTGGAGAAGGACGGCTACGGCGCCTATCCGGTTCTTGCGAAGATGCGCGCTGCGACCCTGCAGGCGCAGAAGGGTGACACGGCAGGTGCCGTGAAGGTCTTCTCCGACATCTCCAAGGATGCAAGCCTGCCGCAGGCGATGCGCGATGCCGCTCGCATGCGTGCCGCCTATCTTCTGGTTGATACCGGCACGTATGAGCAGGTTTCGGCCGAGGCCGAGCAGCTTGCCGTTCCTGCCAATGGCATGCGTCACTCGGCCCGCGAAGCGCTTGGTCTTGCCGCCTACAAGGCCGGCGATATGGCGAAAGCCAAGACCTGGTTCCAGCAGATCACCGACGATGCCGAAACACCGCGCAATCTGGCAAACCGCGCCCAGATGCTGCTCGATCTGATTACCGCCAGCGGCAAGGCGTCCTGACCGGACGCCCAAGAAAACAACATTGGAGCATGACCGGTAGCGGATGCTCTGAGGACAGGATTATTCGATGAACTTCACCGTCGCCATCGTTGGGCGCCCCAATGTCGGAAAGTCGACGCTTTTCAACCGTCTGGTTGGCAAGAAGCTGGCGCTTGTCGACGATACGCCGGGCGTTACCCGCGACCGTCGCCCTGGCGACGCCAAGCTCGTCGACCTGCGCTTCACCATCATTGATACGGCTGGTCTCGAGCAATCGGGACCGGAAACACTGCAGGGCCGCATGTGGCTGCAGACGGAAGCTGCCATCGAAGAGGCCGACCTGACGCTGTTTGTCGTTGACGCCAAATATGGCCTGACACCGGCCGACGAGACGCTTGGCAAAATGCTGCGCCGGCGCGGCAAGCCGGTGGTTCTGGTTGCTAACAAGTCGGAAGCCAAGGGCTCGGACGGCGGCTATTACGACGCCTTTACGCTGGGACTGGGCGAACCCGTCGCCATCTCGGCCGAACACGGCCAGGGCATGATCGATCTGCGCGACGCTATCGTTGCTGCGATCGGTGAAGACCGTGCTTTCCCGCCTGAAATCGACGAGCCCGCGACCAATGTCGATCTGCGCGGCGAGGAAGACCTGGAAGACGACGATTACGAGCCGGAATATGATGACACCAAGCCGCTGCGCGTGGCAATCATCGGCCGTCCGAATGCCGGTAAATCGACGCTGATCAACCGCTTCCTCGGGGAAGACCGGCTTTTGACCGGCCCGGAAGCCGGCATTACCCGCGACAGCATTTCGGTTGAATGGGACTGGCGCGGCCGCACCATCAAGATGTTCGACACCGCTGGCATGCGCAAGAAAGCCCGCGTTCAGGAGAAGCTTGAAAAGCTCTCGGTTGCCGATAGCCTGCGCTCCATCCGCTTTGCCGAATCCGTGGTCATCGTCTTCGATGCGACCATTCCGTTTGAAAAGCAGGACCTACAGCTGGTCGACCTCGTCGCCCGCGAAGGCCGCGCCGCGATCCTTGCCTTCAATAAGTGGGATCTGGTCGAGGATACGCAGGCGCTGCTGGCTGAGTTGCGTGAAAAGACCGAGCGCCTGCTGCCGCAGGTGCGCGGCATTCGCGCTGTGCCGATCTCCGGCCAGACCGGTTATGGTCTCGACAAGCTGATGCAGTCGATCATCGATACCGACAAGACGTGGAACCGGCGCATTTCAACCGCCAAGCTGAACAAGTGGCTGGAATCGCAGCAGATCCAGCATCCGCCGCCGGCAGTCTCCGGTCGTCGCCTGAAGCTGAAGTATATGACGCAGGTGAAAGCCCGCCCGCCAGGCTTCATGATTTCCTGCACGCGGCCGGAATCTGTTCCGGAAAGCTATATTCGCTATCTGACGAACGGTCTGCGCGCCGATTTCGAAATGCCGGGCGTGCCGATCCGCATTCATCTGAGAGCGTCGGAAAACCCGTTCGAAAACCGCAAGAAGAAGCGGTAGTCACCGTTTCAATGTCAGCGCCGGTGGCCGCGAATGGCGCTCGGAGCAAAACCGAAACGGGCACGAAACCGTATCGCGAAGCGCGATTGCGATTCGTATCCGACATCCTGCGCGATATGCAGGACCGGCCTGTCGGTTGACTGAAGCAGCTGCATGGCTATCGACATGCGGACGTCGGCGAGCAATGCTTGAAAAGACCAGCCTTCGGCGGACAATTTGCGCCGAAGCGTTGCTTCGCTGACGCTGAGTGTGCGCGCCAGCATCACGCCGGACCATGCGTATCCGGGCTTTTCGGTGAGGATGTTCCGGGCCTTCTGGGCAAAGCCATCCGGTTGAGGCATGGCAAAGCGGCCGCCGGACAGATCAAGCCAAAGCAGAAGCTCCCGCAGGCGATGATCTGCAATCGTATCCGGCACGCCGTCCGGATCGGCAATCGCCTCGGCCGCGAGGTGATAGGCGTCCAGAAATGCCTTTGAGGGAGCCTCCAGCGCAAGCGCCCGGTCGATTGGCGCTGCGGGCCTCTTTTGATGTGGGTGTGACAGGACCATATGCGGCTCGAAGGCAATCCAGCGGGCAAGATAGATACCCCCGGCTTCGGCTTCGTTGATCACATCGAAGATCTGGTTCTGGCACACGGCGATCGCGCCACCGGCCTGCACCGTCACCTCATGGTCACCACTGCGCATGATCTTCGTTCCGCGTTCGACGAGGATGATGATCGGGCGGTTGATGGCGAGGTTGGAGTAGCGCAGCCGGTTGTGCTGAATGATGCGTGCAGTGGCGCCAATGGCCGGGCGGACGAAAATCCTGTGCTGTGACGAGGATTTTTCGCCGGCCCGGTTTCGGGCAACGATGGCTGCCGTCTCGCGCGAAGAGATATCGATATGCTGTGCCCGGCTGACGCCGTGCGAGATGTCCTGTTCTTCGTGCAAAATCTCTTCGGTCATGTTTCCTATCGGCTGCCTTTTGCGGAGACTGTCGCCACGGCGAGTGTGTTCATGTTGCTGACAAAGCCGATCAGTGCTGGTGTTGCAGTGTCGGGTACCGGCAGTTTGTCGATGCTGAGCGCCTTCACCGTGATCGTATAGTCGTGTTCCGTGCCTTCCGGAGGGCAGGCGCCGCCATATCCTGGTGCGCCGAAGTCGGTGGGCGTCATCAGTGCGCCCTTTGGCAGCTGGCTTGCATCGGTTCCGGCCCCCGCAGGCAGCGACGTGGTGCTGGCCGGGATGTTGGCAACGACCCAATGCCACCACCCGGATCCGGTCGGTGCATCCTTGTCATAGATCGTCACCACGAAGCTCTTCGTTCCCTCCGGTGCATTCGACCAGGATATGTCGGGCGAGACGTTCTTGCCCGTGCATCCCATGATACCGGCAAACTGCGCCTGCGCCACCTTGCCGGATGCGAAGTCCTTACTCTCTGCCGTAAACTCCGCCGCAAAAGCCGCGCTCGCTGACACGCTGACCGCCAGAAAGCCCGCCGCCGTTTTCAATCTCTTGTTCATGCCGTTCTCCTTTGCTGTTCGATAAGCGCAGGATAGGGCGATGATCAGAGGCATTCGATGCTGTATGGATCGACTTTGGTGCCGAACCGATCAAATGTCGAGGGGTGTCATGCCGATGGAAGCTTGTCGCGGGAAACCAGAGCGCCATGATGCTGGATGACAGTGGCAGCAGCGGAGGCTGCGAAACCGGCGGCCTTGACCGGATCGCCATCGACAGCATAGCGGGCGAGGAAGGCACCGTTGAAGCTGTCGCCAGCGCTGGTGGTATCAACGATCTTGTCGACATTGGCCGACGGCACGAACTGGAGTGGCGCATCGCCAAAGCTCAGCGTCACGCCCTTTGGCCCATCCTTCACGACGATATTATAGACGCCGAGCCCGCGGTAGCGGGCAATCGTTGCGGCCACATCGGCATCGCCGAAATGAGCGGCTTCATCGTCGAAGCTTGGCATGACCAGACTTGCTGATCGGGCGCCGGCGGAAATCGTGTCCAACATGTACTGCTTGTCGTCCCAAAGACGCGGCCGGATGTTGGGGTCGAACACAACGGACTTCCCGGCGGCCTTTGCGCGGCGCAGTTCTGAGAGCAATGTTTCGGCAGCTGATGGTGCCAGGATGGCCAGCGTGATGCCGGAGAAGACGATGATATCAGAGCCTTCGATGGCCGCACGAAGGTGATCCGCATCGTCAGCGAGCGTCTTTGCCGCTGAGACCGAGCGCCAGTAGGAAAAGCTGCGCTCGCCCTCCTTCAGATGGATCATGTAGAGGCCCGGCGAGCGGCCCTCGACGCGACGGATCTGGGTGGTGCCGACGCCGGTCTTTTCGATGAAGGCCAGCATCTCGCCGGACACAGTGTCAGTGCCAACGGCGGTGAGATAATCGACCGACCAATCTGCAGGCAGGAAAGTCCGGGCATAATAGGCGGTGTTGAACGTATCGCCGGCATAGCCCTTGCGCAGCAAGTCGCCCTCGGCCTGCATCAGTTCCACCATGCATTCGCCGATCGAAAGCAACTTGCCCGCCATGAAATTCTCCCCGTTCTTCACGTCATTGCGAAAGCGGAGATACGGCTTACCAGCGCCGAAGGCAAGCGGATGCCGCTGTTGCCGGTGATCACTTGGCAACGGACCTTGGTGGGCCGCGCTCGGGGGCTAAAATTGTGGTGGGGCGTTTCGGGTCGTGAGGGGCAGGTGACCTAACCCGGCAGTCATTCCCTACCGTCATCATTTTTGCATCGGTGCCGGTCAATCGCCTCGAACGGCCGGGAAGGCCGTTTACTCGCACCTGCAGCAACGCTACATCTTGCAGCATATCCCTGTGATCGTGGAGCTTTTTGATGGCATCTCCCTTGAAGTCCAACCCCGATTGGTGGCGCGGCGCGGTGATCTATCAGGTCTATCCGCGTTCCTTTCAGGATACGACAGGCGATGGTCTCGGCGATATCAAGGGTGTGACGCAACGGCTACCCTATATCGCCAGCCTCGGGGTTGATGCCATCTGGCTGTCGCCGTTCTTCACGTCACCCATGGCAGATATGGGCTATGACGTTTCGGACTATTGCGACGTCGATCCGATGTTCGGCACGCTTGCCGATTTCGACGCAATGATGAAGAAGGCGCATCAGCTTGGCCTGAAGATCATCATCGATCAGGTAATCTCGCACACGTCCGACCAGCATCCCTGGTTCAAGGAAAGCCGCTCTGACCGCACCAATCCCAAAGCCGACTGGTATGTCTGGGCCGATCCGAAACCGGACGGAACGGCGCCCAACAACTGGATGTCGATTTTCGGCGGCCCGGGCTGGGAATGGGACGGCGTGCGCAAGCAATATTACATGCACAATTTCCTGGGCTCACAGCCGGATCTCAACTTTCACAATCCGGATGTGCAGGACGCGCTGTTGGACACCGTACGCTTCTGGCTGAAGCGCGGCGTCGATGGCTTCCGGCTCGACACCGTGAATTTCTATTTCCACGACAAGGAACTGCGCGATAATCCGCCGCTGGTCTATGACCCCGATGCCATCGGTCTGGATGCACCTGACGTCAATCCCTATGGCATGCAGAACCATCTCTATGACAAGACCCAGCCGGAAAACATTGGCTTCCTGCAGCGGTTTCGCGCGCTGCTTGACGAGTTTGGCGATCGGGCGTCGGTCGGCGAGGTTGGCGATGGGGCGCGGTCGCTGAAGACGGTGGCGGCCTATACCGGCGGCGGCGACAAGCTGCAGATGTGCTACACGTTCGACCTGCTGGGGCCGGATTTTACAGCCACCCATATCCGCCGCTGCGTCCAGGCGTTTCAGGATGCTGTCACCGATGGCTGGGTGTGCTGGGCCTTCTCCAACCACGACGTCACCCGTCATATCAGCCGGTTCACGCAGACAGCTGACGAGCGCGAGCGGGTTGCCAAATTGGCGATCTCGGTTCTGGCTGCGCTGCGTGGTTCAATCTGCCTTTATCAGGGCGAAGAACTGGCGCTGCCGGAGGCAGAGCTGCAGCTTGAAGATCTGCGCGACCCCTACGGCATCCGCTTCTGGCCGGCCTTCAAGGGCCGTGACGGGTGCCGCACGCCGATGGTCTGGGAGAAGGCGGCAGACCATGCCGGGTTTTCCAGTGCCAAGCCGTGGCTGCCGGTGCCTGCCGAACATCGGCCACTGGCTGTCGATCAGCAGGAGACGGCCGGATCTGTTCTCGATCACTACCGTCAGACACTAGCCTTCAGGAAAACGCATGCGCCGTTGCTCGACGGCAGTATGGTGTTCCTTGAAACCAACCAGGATATCCTGGCTTTCACGCGCGAAAAGGGCGGTGAGAAGCTGCTGTTCATCTTCAACCTGCATCGCGGCCCGCAGACCGTCACCGTACCGAAGGGCGTTGTCGTTTCGGAGGTTGTGCCGATGCCCGGCTTTGCGCCGGCGGTAGAGGGCAGGGATATCACGCTTGAGGCGATGGATGTGTTTTGCGGGCGGGTGGACTGAACAAGGCTGCTAGGCATCAACGTTTGCAGCGATGCCGTTTGGCAATCCCGTATCCGCGAACAAGCGAGTGGCCAACGCATAGGCAGCATTGAGCGTGCGCTCCTGGTTGTGGATATGGGCATCCGGATGCGCTTCCGTGGCGACGAGAAGGATCGTGCTTGAAGGGTCGATCCCGGCTTTCTGCCGTAACGCGCCATCGTTTGCCATATGCAGCAGTCCCGCCAGTCCGGCACTGCCGGAGGGCGTGGTATGGATGCCGGCCTCGTCGCGCATGATTTCCGCCGCGGCCAAAAGTGCCGCCTCACTGACAAGCACGGGGATCGGCTTATGCCGTTGCAGGATCGCCAGCGCTGGCGCGGACGCCTCACCGCAGGCCAACATCTCCGCGCATGTCTGCAGCGAGCCTTCGATGCGCACGACGCGCCCCGCCGCAAGCGCTGGTGCCACGCATGCCGCCTGTTCCGGCTCGACAACGGCAATTCTGGCTTCCGGCAATCCCTGCGCCATGGCAGCGGCGAGACCGCCGACGCCCGCCTGAATAAACTGATGCGAGACGGCGATACCGATTTCCGCAAGTTGAGCCCCGATTTCGTCAGTCATCGTTGCGTAACCAGAAATCACGTCCTTGACGATCGGATCGTTCCTATCGGCGCTGGTGTCCGCCAGGAGAATACCATCGACCCGCGCAGCCTCGATGGCTGCATCGACCGCATGATCATAGGTCCCGGCGACCCAGTAGATCGAGGCGCCAAGTGCCTGTATGCGGTCTGCTCGCGCTCGGGGAACGCTATGGTGCAGATAGATCGTCGCTGACGCTCCGGCAATATTGGCCGCAGCAGCGACAGCGAGGCCATGATTTCCATCGCTGGCGCAGATCAGGCGCGGCAGATCCCGCCGCATTGGCAACTGGGCAACGGGTGTTCCGGTGGCGCGCGCCAAAGCGCGCAGTGCCGCCGTCATGCCGCCGAGGATCTTGAAGTTGCCGAAGGGGCGTTCGCTCTCGAGCTTTACGAGGACCCGGCCGACATCGGCGCGGTGTGCGAGGGCCGGGCAGTCTGAAAGCGCCGTTGCGGTGGTGCAAATGGGGAGATCAAAATGTGTCATGGGGAGAATATGACTGAGACGTATGCGGGAGAACCGCGCAGATATTGGATAGGCTGCCTAAAATCCGCAATTTTCGAGGCTAATCGTCGTCCAGAGCGACGGGAATAACCAAACCGCGTTTGATGACGCCAAGGGCGACATTGGTGGTGAAGCGCCGGACATTGGTATTTTCGGCAATCAGCCGTGACATCAACGCGTCATAGGCATCGACATCGGGTGCCGTGACAATCAGCACGAAATCCGACCCGCCGGTGATGTAGAAGGCCTGCTGGATCATCGGCTCGTTGGCCAGCCAGCGGCGGAGTTGGGCAAGCAGTTCCGGCCGTTCACGCTCGACATCCAGTGCGACGATGAAGAAGGTCGGCCGACCCACCTGCTTCGGATCGACGACTGCGATGTCCCGTTGGATCACGCCGGTTTCGCGCAGCCGCTTCAACCGGCGCTGGATCGCCGATACGGACAGCGATACTTCCGCCGCGAGTTGTTCGGCGGTCTGGGACGCATCCTCCTGGACCAGGTTGAGCAGCTGTCGGTCGAAACGATCAAGGTTCATGGGAGCACATTACAGGCAACAAGCGCGGATAAAAAGCGTTCCCGTGCCATCCATTGCGGGTGAGCCGCTCGATTTCCCCCTAGAAAATATCCAGGGAGATCGAAGGTCTCCCGACCATTCTTTTCTCGCCTTGGTGATCCTATGCAGATGATGAAGCTTCTCTATCAGACCCATTCGCCCTTTGCCCGCAAGACGCTTGTCTTTGCCCATGAGGTGGGCATTGCGGATCAACTGGTTGTCGAGCACCACGAAACAAGCCCGACCAATGCCAATGCCGAGGTTTTCAATAGCAATCCGCTCGGAAAGGTCCCGGTTCTCTTGCGTGACGGCCTGTCGCCGCTGTTTGATTCCGATGTCATCTGCGCCTATTTCGACACGCTGCATCAAGGGCCGTCGCTTTTCCCCGAAGACACCGAGCGCAGATGGGCGGCACTGCGTCTGCAGGCGCTGGCGCAAGATATGGCCTATGCTGGTATCGGCATTCGCTGGGAAACGGCCCGGCGTCCCGAGCACCTGCGCTATCCGGAACTGCAGGCCGGCTATGAGCGGAAACTCGCGGAAAGCTATCGTTGGCTGGACCGCGAAATCCAGGAGGAGGAGCCCTTGCATATCGGCCATATCGCCATTGCAACGACGCTGGACTGGCTCGCCTTCCGCTACCTGCCGTCTTTCCGCAAACACGCCAATCTCACCCGCTGGTTCGATGCGTTTGCGGCGCGGCCGTCGATGCTCAAGACGCCGCTTTCCGGCGAGACCCAGGATTAGAGGCGCTTCAGGCTCTCACCCGATCAGCATAAATTTGTCGACATCCACCAATCCCATGTCCGAAATCTTCAGATGCGGGATGACGGGCAGGGGGAGGAAGGCCAGTTGCAAGAACGGCTCCTGCAGCGTTGCCCCGAGCGCGAAGGCCGCCTGGCGCAGGTGATGCAGGGTGTCACGCACACTTTCATAGGGCTCGAGGCTCATCAGGCCGGCGACGGGCAGGGAGATTTCACCTGTAACCGCGCCGTCCTCGACGACGACGAAGCCGCCCTTGATCTGGCCGAGCCGGTTTGCGGCCAGCGCCATATCGTCCTCGTTGACGCCGACGACGCAAATATTGTGGCTGTCATGGCCGACGGTCGAGGCAATGGCACCCTTCTTCAGCCCGAAACCCTGAACGAAGCCGTTGGCATGGTTGCCGTTGATGCCGTGGCGTTCGATGACGGCGACCTTGATGATATCGCGGCCGAGATCGACGCCCGCCTGATTGCCGGATGCTGGCAGCTTGTAGCGACGGTGTTCGGTGATGATCTTGCCCGGCAGCACGCCGATGACAGACGTTTCACCTTCGGCATAGGGCACGCCGAAATCAGCGGCGTTGATGTGGCCCGCCTTGACGCTGTCGAGACCGACGGGCGCGACCGGGCGGCGCGTAGCAAACAGCGCATCAGTGACCAGACGACCGGCCGCAAAGACCTTCTCCGCCTTGCAGTTTTCAAGGCTATCGACAATGACGAGATCGGCGCGCCAGCCGGGTGCGACCAGGCCGCGGTCGCGTAGCCCGAAGGCTCGCGCGGCCGAGATCGAGGCGGCGCGGTAGACGGCCAATGGTTCGATCCCGTGCGCAATCGCCTCGCGGATCATGTAGTCGAGATGGCCCTCTTCGGCGATGTCGAGCGGATTGCGGTCGTCTGTGCAGAGCGCCAGGAACGGTGACAGGCGCTCGGTCAGGATCGGCATCAGCGCGTGCAGGTCCTTGGAAACGGAGCCTTCGCGCACGAGGATGTGCATGCCCTTGCGGATCTTTTCGAGTGCTTCTTCTGCCGTCGTGCATTCATGATCGGTGCGGATACCGGCGGAAAGATAGCCATTGAGATCGAGGCCACTCAAGAGCGGCGCGTGGCCATCGATATGTCCACCCTGGAAGGCGTCGAGCTTGGCAAGGCAGACCGGGTCCTTGTGGATGACGCCGGGAAAATTCATGAACTCCGCTAGGCCGATGACCTTTTCGTGGTCGCGGAAGGGCAGGAGCTTCTCGATCGGCAGGTTGGCGCCAGATGTTTCCAGATGGGTCGCCGGCACGCAGCTCGAGAGCTGCACGCGGATGTCCATGATGGTCTCGCGGGCAGAATCGAGGAAGTATTGGATACCCTCTGTGCCGAGCACATTGGCGATTTCATGCGGATCGCAGATCACCGTCGTGACGCCGTAGGGCAAGACGCAGCGGTCGAATTCATGCGGGGTGACCAGCGAGGATTCAATGTGCAGGTGCGTATCGATGAAGCCGGGCACGACGATCTTGCCGGTAATGTCGATTTCCGTGGTGCCAGTATATTCGCCGTAAGTGCCGACGATGCGATCGCCACAGATGGCGATATCCGAAGCGACGAGATCGCCGATGACCAGATCGAAGAAACGACCGCCCTTGAGCACGATATCGGCTGGAATGCGGCCTGTGCCCTGATCGATCAGCTGTTCAAGTTTTTCGCTCACGGGGTTCTGCCTCTTGGATGCGTGTCTGAAGAATTGCTCGCCAGAGCATAGAGGCTCATGGCCATCATTGCATACCCGGATACGCCAGATCGGCGATTGTGACTGTGGATGGTGGCTGCGCTGTGACCGCCCCGGTCCGCCATAAACGAAATCGGGCGCCGAAGCGCCCGATCCGTTATCGGTCTATTTGTTTACTCGGCAGAAACGATCTTGCCGTTTTCCCACTTGTAGAGCGAGAAGCTCTGCGAGGTGAGGTCGCCGGTTTCGCCATAGGTGACGTCGCCGATGGCGGTCTTGATCGGCTCGCCGGTCTTCAGGGCTGCTGCGACGACAGCCGCGTCTTCTGCGCTGCCTGCCTTTTCGATGCCGGCCTTGATCACTTCAACAGCGGCGTAAGCGTTGAGCGTGAAGGCTTCCGGCGGAATGTTGGCGGCCTGAAGGGCTGCAACGGCGGCCTTCGAGCTGTCGTTCTTCAAAGCGTCGGCAGCATTGGTGAAGACCGTGCCTGCACCAGCGTCTGCGCCGATGGCCCAGAATTCGGTGTTGGACAGACCGTCGCCGCCGATGATCTGGATCGGGGCGCCGATATCATGCAGCTGGCGCACCAGAAGACCGGCTTCCGGGTGGTAGCCGCCGAAATAGAGCACATCGACCTTTTCAGCCTTGAGACGGGTGGTGAGCGCGCTCAGGTCCTTGTCGCCCGGTGTCAGGGAATCGTTGAAGACTTCGGTGACGCCACCGGCGTTCAGCGTGGCCTTGAAGGAATCGGCGAGACCCTTGCCGTAGGCGCCCTTGTCGTTGAGGATGCCGATGCGCTTGTCCTTGAACTGCTTCAGGACATAGGCTGCGGCAACTTCGGCCTGCTGGTCGTCACGGCCGCAGGTGCGCAGGACTGTGGCGAGGCCACGCTTGGTGAGATCCGGTGTCGTTGCGGTCGGAGTGACCATCAGGATACCGTTTTCAGCGAGAACGTCGGATGCCGGCATGGCGACGCCTGACGTGACCGGGCCAACGACAAAGCGGATGCCTTCGCCAACGATCTGGTTTGCTGCGGAAACGCCCTGCTTGGGTTCGCCGGCATCGTCGGCCAGCTTCAGCACGACCTGTTCGCCGAGAATGCCGCCGTTCTTGTTGATCTGATCAACGGCAACCTGCGCGCCGTTCTTCACCTGGTCGCCGTAGGCAGCGACGGGGCCGGTCAGCGGCGCAATCAAGCCGATCACGATTTCGGCATGGGCCAGCGGCGCAAAGGCCAGCGAGGCCGCGAATGTGGCGCCCGACAATGTCTTGAAATTCATCTTGCTTCTCCTTTGGTGGGTTGGTTCCCCGCAGTGCCAGCGCTTCGGTTGCGGGGCTGAAAGGGTGAAACCCGCCAGCTGAAAAGCAACTCCAGTTCCGTTGGTCCTTCCGCCTTCTGTGAACGGATCGATCCCATGCTTCTCGTCTATGAAGCTCCCCACGATTCCGCAAGGCGATTTTTTAGGCAATGTGCAAAATAATTATTCAGATATTACGCCAAACGGGGCCGCGGCATTTGCTGCGGCCCCGTTTGGGTATTGTTCACGACTGAATCTTGTCCGGTCAGATATTGTTCTGGAGCACCTTGCGGATGCCATCGATCAGCTCGTCGATCTCGGCCTTGGTGATGATCAGTGGCGGCGAAAGGGCGATGATGTCGCCGGTGGTGCGGATCAGGTAGCCGCTTTCATAGGCTTTCAGGAAGGCTGAGAAAGCGCGCTTGGTCGGTTCGCCCGCAATCGGCGCCAACTCGATGGCGCCGATCAGGCCGATATTGCGGATGTCGATGACATGCGGGCAGTCGCGCAGCGAATGCAGTGCGTCGCCCCAGTATGACGCCAGCTCTGCACCGCGTGTGAGCAGGCCTTCGTCGCGGTAGGTGTCGAGCGTGCCGAGTGCTGCGGCGCAGGCGATCGGGTTGCCGGAATAGGTGTAGCCGTGGAAGAACTCGATCATGTGCTCCGGGCCACTCATGAACGCATCATGGATTTCGGCGGTGACGAACACGGCACCCATCGGGACGACGCCGTTGGTCAGGCCCTTGGCGGTGACGATCATGTCAGGCTTGACGTCGAAATACTGGGCTGCGAACGGCGTGCCAAGGCGGCCGTAACCGGTGATGACTTCGTCGAAGATCAAAAGGATGCCGTGTTTGGTGCAGATCTCGCGCAGCTTCTGCAGGTAGCCCTTCGGGGGGATGAGAACGCCAGTGGAGCCGGCGACCGGCTCGACGATGACGGCTGCGATGGTCGAGGCATCATGGAGGGTGACGATACGTTCCAGTTCGGTGGCAAGGTCTGCACCATGCTCCGGCTCGCCCTTGGTAAAGGCGTTCTTTTCCGGCAGATGGGTGTGCGGCATGTGATCGACGCCGGTCAGCAGCGTGCCGAACATCTTGCGGTTGGAAACGATGCCGCCGACCGAGATGCCACCGAAGTTGACACCATGATAGCCGCGTTCGCGGCCGATCAAGCGGGTGCGGGACCCCTGTCCCTTCACCTTGTGATAGGCGAGCGCCACCTTCAGCGCCGTTTCGACCGATTCAGAGCCGGAGTTCGTGTAAAGTACATGCTCCATGCCATCAGGCGCGATATCGATCAGGCGGTTTGCCAGTTCGAACGCTTTTGGATGGCCGAGCTGGAAGGCCGGGGCATAATCGAGCTCGCCGGCCTGCTCGCGAATGGCTTCCGTGATCAGCGGACGGCAGTGACCGGCATTGACGCACCAGAGACCAGCGGTGCCATCCAGCACTTGGCGGCCGTCATGGGTCGTGTAGTGCATGTCCTTCGCCTTGACGAACATGCGCGGTTCTTTCTTGTACTGCCGGTTGGCCGTGAACGGCATCCAGAAGGCGCTGAGATCGTTGGGGGTGGCATTGAGGCGGTTCGACATCATATTCTCCGTGGCGCGTTATGTCTCTGGTGGCCAAATCAGTGGGTTTCGATGAATCTTTACCTGATGGTCAAACTATCAGGGCGCTTTTGCGGGTCAAGCCTCGGCCTGGCGTCGCTGGAATGAGGTTGCAGACCGGCAAAAAGCGGAATTTCGCCGTTTGGAAATATTTGGAAACAGGGCTTGCATCCAATATTTTCCGAAGTTTAACCTGTTTACAGCAGAGTGGCGCCGCGTTCCCGAAACACGCGCTCAGGATAGAGATGTTGCCAAAACTTCAAGCCAGTCTGGTGCTTGCGCTTTTCGTTGGACTTTCGGCGCAAGCTGGCGCGGCCGATATGATTGCCGACGGCGCCTTTGAGAAGGGGCAGGACGGTTTCTGGGCTGCCGGCGGCGTTGCGCTGTCGCGCGAAGGCGGCAAGCTCTGTGCCGATGTGGAGGCGGGCGGTACACCTTGGGACCGGCTGCTGGGTATCAACGATCTTTTGTTTGATCCGGGCAAATCCTATCATCTGACAATGGTGCTCGAAGCCACGGGGGTGCACACATTTCCGGTCATGATCCAGCGCAATGCCGAACCGTGGACGCCACAGGCAACTTTGACGGCCGTGACCAAGGCCGGGAAGGTGGAGTTTTCGGCTGACTTTACGGCAACTGAGACCGATCCGGCCCAGATCATCTTCCAATTGGGCGGAGCGCAAAAACCATGGCGCGTTTGCCTGGATGACGTGGCGATGCGCGAAAAAAAGCCTGACAGTGCAGAGGTGGCTGCGCAAAAAGCGATGTACGCGCTACCGGCATTGGTCAATCAGACCAGTTATTTTCTCGACGGACCGAAGCGGGCGACGATCCTGTCGGATGCGCACGGCGCGCTGCCGTTCAAGCTGGAAGATGCGAACGGTGTGGAAATCGGCGAGGGAATGACGGTGCCCGCCGGTTTTGATCCGACTGTTGGAGCTGATACCCAAATCGCCGATTTTTCGGCCCTTGCAACGGCAGGCGAGGGCTATCGGCTGGTCGTCGGCGAGAAGAAAAGCTTGCCGTTTTCCGTCGGCCACGATGTCTACGGCAAACTGCGTATCGATGCGCTCTCCTGGTTCTATCCGCAACGCAGCGGCATAGAGATCAAGGGTGACATAACTGGCGAAGCCTATGCAAGGCCGCCCGGACATGTGCAGGAAAGCCCCAACCAGGGCGATACGAACGTGACCTGCCTGACAGGTAAGGCCGCCACAAAACTCTATGGCAAGGACTGGACCTGCGATTACACGCTCGATGTCTCTGGGGGCTGGTATGACGCCGGCGACCAGGGCAAGTATGTGGTCAATGGCGGTATTGCCGTGGCGCAGCTCTTGGGCACGTTTGAACGCGGGCTGGTCTACGGCGACGGCGCATCGCCAGTATTAAGCGACAGCCTGTCGCGCATCCCTGAAAACGGTAACGGTATTCCCGATATCCTCGATGAGGCGCGCTGGGAACTCGAATTCCTGATGAAGATGATGGTGCCTGACGGCCAGCCGCTGGCCGGTATGGCTCACCACAAGGTTCACGATACCAAATGGACCGAAATACCGATGCTGCCGCATCTCGATCCGCAATTGCGGGCGCTGCACCGTCCATCGACCGCCGCGACGCTCAACCTTGCTGCGGTGGCTGCCCAGGGCGCCCGGCTGTTTGCGCCCTATGACAAGGAATTTGCGCAGCGCCTGCTCGCCGCCGGCCAAAAGGCCTGGCTGGCTGCCGCAGCCCATCCAGCGCTGTTCGCTCCCACTTCCGATGGTTTGCAGGGCGGTGGCGATTATGGTGACGACGATATTTCCGATGAAACTTATTGGGCCGCCGCAGAGCTTTACATCACCACAGGTGAAGCGCGTTATCTCACTGCGCTGAAATCCTCGCAGCATTGGGCAGGGCCTGTGTTTTCCGCCGCCGGTGCCTTCGATTGGCGCAGTGTCGCCGGGCTCGGCCGCCTTGATCTGGCGCTCTATGGCGACAATCTCGCTGCAGATGACAAGGCGATGGTCATGGCCTCGGTCGTATCCGCTGCCCGGAATTTCCTCAGCCTGCAGGCGAAGGAGCCGTTCGGGCATATCTACAGACCGGCCAATAACCGTTACGACTGGGGATCGAACCAGCTCATTCTGCAAAACCTGGTCGTTGTTTCCGCTGGCTACGATCTGACGGGCGAATTGCCGTTTCTCAATGGCGTGCGTGGAGGCATGGATTACATCTTCGGGCGCAATGGGATGAACACGTCCTATGTCACCGGATACGGCAGTGTCTTTGCCAAGAACCAGCATAGCCGCTGGTATGCCCATCAGGTCGACAGCACATTACCCAACCCGCCGGCCGGCACGCTGGCTGGCGGGCCGAATTCAACGCTGGTCGACGATGTCGCGCGTGCGCGCCTCAAGGGTTGCGCGCCGCAGACCTGCTATATCGACGATATCATGGCGTGGGGCACCAACGAGATGACGATCAACTGGAACGCACCGCTGGTTTATATCGCATCTTTCCTGGCGGATGCGCGATGAGCGACTGCACGAACAGCGCTTTCATCGATGCGAGCTTTGCAGCCGACTACGACGTGACGACGTTGGCAAAGGTCGCTGCGCTGGAACCCGTATCGGGTACGTCCCATTTTAGGGGAAAGTAGTGCCGTTTTTTGCTGGCGTTTCAAAGCGCCGATGGTGCCGCGCAAGTCTCAAAGGTGAGCAATCGTCAAACTGCGATCACAACAAAAAACCGGGCGTAAACGCTCCCAGATGGCAAGCCGAAGAGCGGAGAGACAGGACGGGGCCGCAAGCGGCCCCGATCCATATCAGGCGGTACGGCGCTGCGCGATTTTTTCGACCGCGCTGGTGTCGTCGCCGTAGATTTCCTTCAGGGTTTTCAGAACTTTCAGTACTGCATCCGAAGAACTTGAATAATAGATCGTCTGGGCATCTCTACGGGTGGTCACGAGATTTTGGGCACGCAGCTTCGAGAGATGTTGCGACAGGGCAGACTGGCTGAGGCCGACCTGGTTTGCCAAAGCGCCGACAGCCATTTCTTCGTTCACCAGTGAACTGAGAATCAGCAGCCGCTTTGGGTTGGCCATAGCCGACAGAAACTCCGCAGCTATTTCAGCCTTGCCGTGTTTCTGAGGAGAGATCGTTTGCATTCCATACTCCATGCGAAGTTCACATCACGCTTGGTTATGAATGTGAATAAGAGATAATTAGACGTGATGAATAAAAGGACAACTGCCTACTGCAAGAAATCGGGGTAAAAGGGGCCGTATTTAACGGTAAAGTTTTACCAGAGCGGTCCGTAATTCCCCTTTTGATTGCAGTGGGGCCTCATACTCCAGTCGCTTGAGTTGATCTCCGAAGGCCAGATCGACCCCGCTGGCATCAAGGCCACAGATTTTCCAGCCGGTTCCCTTTGCCTTGCAATAGAGCTCAGCATACTTGCTGGCCGCATCGGAATGATCCGAATTCATGTGGTCGATCGCGCCCGATTCCATTGCTGCGAGATCGTCGATCGCGGGAGAGCGGATCATCAAGTCTTCGCCTTCGAGCACATAGGCCTTGCCGAAGCCGCCATTCATGCTGGCCTTCAGCGGCGTCAGCCGGAAGAATGCGAAATCGGGAAAGTCGACATAGAGCTGGGCCTTCGGATGGCGGCGGATGAACCGTTCGCGGATAAGCGCATGGGAGGTGCTGTCGCGATCCACTTTTTCCGCTTCGCATTGAACCGTTAGCCGTGCATGGGCGAGGGGGTCGCCCTTGCCGATTTCGCCCGTCAACAGCGAGCAGCGCTGGTCTGCGGACAGGGCCTGCGTATGGGCCGACAGGGCAGAAACCAGAATGACCGGTGTGCCATCGGTATCGATGCCGAGCAGGACGCGGCTGACAAAGGGAAAGCCGCCGCTGTTCGGCTCGATCACCGCAATGGCGGCGCTGCGTGCGGATCGCAGGATAATGCGGGCGAGCTTGCGCGCCTCATCATCGGTCTCGCGCAGAACGGAAGGTTTATCGGCCATCGGATTGCCTCTTGTCTTGAATGCCAAACGCCCGGAGCTTTTATCGTCCGGGCGCCCCTTATAACGACATCCTGACTGCGATGGTCAACTTTTGTTGCGATGCCTTGTCAGGCCTTCCACGACGTTCTGCGCATTGATCGTGCCGACGATAGCGCCATTGTCGACGACACCGATGCTGCCGGGCTGGCGCGACATCGCATCTAGGATATCGATCAGCGGGGTGGTCGGTCTGGCGGTTGCGGTGACGCCGGCCGAGCCGTCATTGCGGTTGACGCCATGGCTCATGACATCCATCGCCGTCAGCATGGTGATCGGGTTCATGTGCTGGACGAAATCGGCGACATACTGGTTGGCCGGGTTCTTGACGATGTCCTGCGGCGTGCCGCACTGGATGATGCGTCCGCCTTCCATGATGGCAATGCGATTGCCGATGCGAAAGGCCTCGTCGAGATCGTGGCTGACGAACAGGATGGTCTTCTTCAGGCGGCGCTGGAATTCCAGCAGTTCATCCTGCAGGCGGGTGCGGATCAGCGGATCGAGTGCCGAGAATGGCTCGTCCATCAATAGGATCGGTGCACCGGTGGCAAAGGCGCGGGCAAGGCCGACGCGCTGCTGCATGCCGCCGGAAAGCTCCTTGACCTGGCGGCCGGCCCATTTCGTCAGGTTGACCAGTTCCAGCTGCTCGGCAACGCGGTCCTTGCGTTCCTTGTCCGGCACGCCTGCGAGCTCCAGCCCGAAGCCGACATTGTCTTCCACCGTGCGCCAGGGGAGCAGCGCGAACTGCTGAAACACCATGGAGACGTCGTGCATGCGGAAATCGCGTAACGATTTGGCGCTGGTCTTGTACGGATTGATCGTGCCGTGCTTGGTCTTCACCTGTACTTCGCCGCGCACCACTGGAGCAAGCCCGTTGACGGCGCGCAGCAGGGTCGATTTGCCCGAGCCCGACAAGCCCATCAGCACGAGAATTTCGCCTTCGGTGATGGTCAGCGATGCGTCGGCGACACCCAGCACCAAGCCTGTTGCCGCCCCGATTTCGTCGCGGGTCTTGCCCTGATCGACCATGGCGATGGCGGCTTCCGGCTTGTTGCCGAAGATGATGTCGACATTCTTGAAAACGACGGCATCGGTCATGCGCCTTCTCCTTCATCGGACGAACGGAACAGGCGGTCGAGAATGATCGCGAGAATGACGATACAGAGGCCGGACTCAAAGCCCATGGCGATGTTGACGGTGTTGAGCGCCCGCACAACCGGCACGCCCAGGCCGGCGGCGCCGACCAGCGCCGAAATCACCACCATCGACAGTGACAGCATGATGGTCTGGGTGAGGCCGGCCATGATCTGTGGCGTGGCAAACGGCAGCTCGATCTTGCGCAACACCTGTGACGGCGTGGCACCGAACGATACGGCGGCCTCCACCAGAGACGGCGGCGTCGAGATGATGCCGAGACGCGTCAGCCGGATCGGTGCCGGGATGGCGAAGATGACGGTGGCGATCAGGCCGGGAACCATGCCGAGGCCGAACAGGACGAGGGCGGGGATCAGGTAGACGAAGGTCGGAATGGTCTGCATCAGGTCGAGGATCGGCCGCATGACGGCGTAGACCCAGGCGCGCCGGGCAGCGGCGATCCCCAAAGGAATGCCGACGGCCATCGAGACGAAGCTTGCGGCCAGAACCAGCGCCAGTGTCTCCGTCGTTGCTTTCCAATAGCCGAGATTGATGATCAGCAACAGGCCGAACAGCGTGAAGAGCGTGACCCCGACCGAGCGGCGGAAGTAGTAGGAGAGGGCAGTGACGATGGCCACGACAATCAGCGGATGCGGGGTCTGCAGGACCCACAGGATCGCATTCACGACTCCCGACAGGATCGCCGAGACCTGGTCGAAAAAGCCGGTGAAATTGGTGGTCAGCCAGGTGAAGAAACTCTTCGCCCAGCCGCCGATGGGTATGCGTCGATCAGGATTGGTTAGCCATTCCACGGGAAAATCGCCTGGTTCTTGGAGCCAATGATAGGAGCGGAAGCGCGTGATATGCGCTTAAAAAAGGCGGGGACTGAGCCCCGCCTTTTTATGCCGGTCAAAGACCGAGTGCGGTCTTGACAGCTGGCAGCGCATCACTGCCATCCTTGGTGGTAACGCCTGCGAGCCATGGCTCAACCGCTGCCGGGTTGGCCTTCAGCCATTCGTTGGCAGCGGCTTCCGGATCCTTGCCGTCGTTGAGGATCTTGCCCATGATCTCGTTTTCCATCGGCAGCGAGAATTTCAGATTGGTGATCAGCTTGCCGACATTCGGGCACTCAGCGGTGTAACCGGCGCGTACATTGGTGAAGATGGTGGCTCCGCCGAGGTTAGGCCCGAAAATGTCGTCGCCACCTGTGAGGTAGGTCAGCTTGAAATTGGAGTTCATCGGGTGGGGTTCCCAGCCGAGGAAGATGACCGGAGTGCCATCCTTTTCGGCGCGGGCGACCTGCGCCAGCATGCCCTGTTCGGAGGACTCGACAACTTCGAAGCCCTTCAGGCCGAATGTGTCCTTGTCGGTCATGTCAATGATCAGGCGGTTGCCGTCGTTGCCGGGCTCGATGCCGTAGATCTTTCCATCGAGATCGGCCTTATGGGCGGCGATGTCCTTGAAGTCCTTGATGCCGAGCTCGGCACCCTTGGCATTGGTCGCCAGCGTGTACTTGGCGCCTTCGAGGTTCGGACCGAACGATTCGACCGACTTGTCGTTCAGGAAAGGGCGAACGTCGGCTTCCTGTGTCGGCATCCAGTTACCGAGGAAAACGTCGATATCCTTGTTCTTCAGCGATTGGTACGTGACCGGAACGGACAGAACCTTGATGTCTGTCTGGTAGCCGAGGCCTTTGAGGATCGAGGAAACGGTCGCCGTGGTCGCGGTAATATCCGTCCAGCCAACATCGGCGAAGCGGACGGTGCCACAGCTTTCAGGCTCGGCGGCATAGGCGGAAGTCAATGCGCTCAGCGATACCGCTGCAGTCAGCATGAATTTCAATGTCAGTCTGGTCATCTTGATTATTCCCCTGCCTTTTGATTTTAGCCAATCACCAAATGTCCGCCAATTCAAGCGCCCTGGTGTTGTCTTGAGTGTATTGGGACATTTGCCGGACACGCCCGCCTAAAGCGACGTGATATGTCGCATTGCTCATGTTCTGGCGCCTGCCGTCGATTTTCTGTGACTTTCGCGCTTGCGCTCTGGCCTTCCCCGCTTTGTCTGTTCATGAACAACAAACAGCATACAGAAGAGGACGCCATGGCAAAACTGTATTTCAGCTACGCCACGATGAACGCCGGCAAATCGACCATGCTCCTGCAGGCGTCGTACAATTATCGCGAGCGCGGAATGCGGACGGTCATCCTGATCGCGGCTTTCGATGACCGGGCGGGCAAAGGGAAGGTCTCCTCGCGGATTGGATTGAGCGAGGACGGCATCGCCTTTACCCATGCCGATGACCTTTATGCCCTGATCGAGCGTTTGCATGGCGAAGAGGCGATTGCCTGTGTTTTCGTCGATGAGGCCCAGTTTCTCGGCGAAGATCAGGTCTGGCAACTGGCGCGCATCGCCGACCGGATCGGCATCCCGGTGATGGCTTACGGTTTGCGCACGGATTTCCAGGGCAAACTGTTTCCCGGCTCGATGGCGCTTTTGGCCATTGCCGACGAGATGCGCGAAGTTCGCACCATCTGCCATTGCGGCCGCAAGGCGACCATGGTGGCGCGGATGGATGCTGACGGCAACGTCGTGCGCGAAGGTGCGCAGGTGGAAGTTGGCGGCAACGAGAAATATGTCGTTTATTGCCGCCGTCATTGGGAAGACAAGATGAACGAGGCGTGAGGTAGGCTATCGCCGGGCAGGCGCGCTGTGCCATGATGGCATCCTTGCCTTTGCGTTCCGGGAAATCGCCATGTCTCCGTCGTTGCGTTTCGTTTCATTCGGCCTTTTCCTCTGTCTTGGGACAGGCCTTTCGCATGCTGCCGGCAATGCCGAGGCTGGCGCGCAGGTGTTCAAGAAATGCGGCGCCTGTCACACGGCGACCGAGCCGATGAACCGTGTCGGCCCCAGCCTGATGGGCATCGTCGGCCGCCCGGTCGCGACGTTTGCGGGCTACAACTATTCAAGCGCCATGACGGCTTTCGGTGGCGATGGCAAAGTCTGGGACGAGGAGCGGTTGTCGGAATACCTGATGAGCCCCAAGGCGATGGTTCCCGGCACCAAGATGTCATTCCCCGGCCTGAGAAAGCCGCAGGAGATCGAAGATATCCTTGCCTATCTGAAGACTGCTGTGGCGCAATAGGAGCGCCGTCCCGGCAATCGCAGTCCGCCAAAGCGATAAACGGTTTAAAATCCGTGGATTGGACACTTGTTCTTCAAATTGCCGCTCCCATTATATAACGTGATATCAGGACTGAATAATTTGGCTGCGCGGCGCGTCTGCACCGGAGCAATAGGGGGAAGAAACGATGGCGACACTTCAGAATTTTGAGAGCGAAATCGAGAAAACGCGCGGCATCGTCGAACAGATGCGCGGCAAGATGAACCAGTCGGCCGTCGTGCTCGACCAGTTTGCCAAGTCCGACACCAAACTCGGTGATGCGAATTTCGATATCGAGAACGCCCGTATCCAGGACGTCATCAACCAGCAGAAGGTGATGGAAGGCAATATTGCCGACCTGATCATCGGGCTGGAAGATGCCACCAACGCCTTCGGCTCCGAATTCGAGAGCATGAAAAGCTATACCGGCTACGAAAAATTCATCGGCATCTTTTCCAAGCAGAGTGCCCAGCGCATGCGCACCGACCGTGTCCGCAACATGTCGCTGGCCGGCAATCTGCAGGAACTGCTGTCGAAATCCGACACGATCGTTGGCATCCTGAAAGAACAGAAGGGCGTGCTCGACCAACGCTACAAGACGTCCGAGGCAAGCCTGCTGCAGGTGATCGAGCGGCGCAAGGCGACGATTGCGAACCTGCAGGAGACTCAGAAGCGGATCGAGGAACTGAACCCGATGCTGATGGACATCGAGAACCGGATCGCCGCCTCGACAGACCAGATTGCCCGCACCCAGCTTGAAGGCGAACGCTCGGTTCTGGCGACCGAATATAATGAGAAGCAGGCCAAGGAACAGGAACTCTTGGCCGAGAGCCAGACATACGAGCGGTACACCTCGATGTTCCAGACCTTCGTCGATTCCCTCAACAACCAGATTGCCGCGCAGAACACGCTGATCAACAAGCTGACCATCGATACCGAACAGCGCATCGTGCTCTACAAGGCGCTCGAAGATTCTTTGAAGACGGCAGCCCAGCAGGATGTCGCCCACAAGATCAATACGCTCGGCAGCCAGGTCGATACGGCAGCGGAAGAGACCATGGCCGGCATCGGTTCGGCTTCGCAGCGCCATATCGGCGATCTCCTCGAAATGCACGAGAAGAACATGCTCTCGACGCAGGATATCCAGCGCCGCAAGAAGCTTGCCGACGATGCGTTTGCGCGGCGGTTCCAGGCTGTGTTGGACAAGCACAATTCGGCGAATTACGTGAAGCAGTAACGGAGTTTGGCGGTGTCTTTCATGCAGGATAGAGGGGTTGGAGTGCTTGGAGCGTTACCCCCCTCTGTCCCTCCGGGACATCTCCCCCTCAAGGGGGGAGATCGGCCGCAAACTTCTGTGGCCATTATTTCAAAGTTGCGAGCGAAGAGAATAATCTCCCCCCTTGAGGGGGAGATGTCGGCGTTGCCGACAGAGGGGGGTATATGCCCTCATATACGGGGTGTCCGCGCATGAACGCCGCATCCGAAGGTGCCGTCGGTCAGTATTTTGCATCCATCCGGGCAGCGCTCGGCGGTTTGGAAATTTTCCTGGGTGACCGCAATTCGCCGCTCTACCGCGATACGGTGGTGGGCGAGGTCGTCATTCCCTACCTGTCTCGGCTGAAGGCCTCGTTTTCCTGTTGGGAAAACCGCATCGGCTTTATCGAGCAGTTCCGCATCTCGCGGGCGGAAAGTGGATTTCCTGTGTTCCAGAATGTGCTGGAACTGGAAAACGACCGGCAATCCGCCGAAAAGCGGCTGGCGGGGATTCCCGTTGCCGATGCGCTGCGCCAGGAAATGGCCGACTTCATTCTGCGGCAGAAGGCGTTTCCGGCTGAATTGCAGTCGCGCATGGCCGAACGGCTCTATCTCGAGCAAATCGGCAAGGGCGACATCTTCTCGCCCTTCATCATGCCCGAGACGATCCGTTTTGGCGTCAACCCGAAGACCATGCGGCCTTACTACGCTGTTTGCTGGGGTGCCTTCGACGGTGCAAGCACCTTGCCGATGGTCTACATGTCGATGATCGAGGATTCCTCGGAAAAGATCATCAAGCTGCTGGTGATGCCGGACGGCAAGCTCAATCCGGACACGGATATTCCGCTGCCGATCGGCGGTCTGCTCAATCCGGATCTTGCCAGCCGTTTCGATGATTTTGCCCTGAAGAACAGCGCCTATTCGCTGACGCCGGTGACGATCGCCACCAATCTCGACAAGGATTTCGAGGAGCTGCACCCCAAGCAGTTGCGGCGCATCGTGCTCGGGCCGTTCTATTCGGCCGGGATTACCGAGAATAACGCCAAGATCAACGATATCCTGTCGAAGGTCCGCAAGACCGAAAATGCCTGGCTTCTGACCTGGACCGTGCAGGAGGTGTTCTCCAAAGCCGAGCGTCCGGCCCAGCGCGGCTTCTTCTCATCGACGCCGGCATCGGAAGAATTCCATATCGACACCGACAATCTTGAGGCAACGCGCATGGGCGTGAGCTCCTACGAGAAACATGCGCTGGTGCCGCACGATGCCTACCAGGCGCTTTATGCCGCCGGCGACGCCGCCGCGATCTTCGGCGACTACAAGGTGCACGTCATTTCCGGCAATCAAGTCATTAGCGAGGTCTAGACAATGTCACTGAACGCCGGTTTGACGACGCTGCATGAAGACGACATCGCCAAACATCAGGCTGTGGCGCAGGGCCTTGTCACCCGGCTGATCCTGCTGGAGGCCGACGACCCGGTTGCTGGAACGGCTTTGGCTGGCACTGGCCGCCGCTTTGTCTCCACTGTCTCGACTGGCGGCCAGCGCCGCACGCGTGAGGTAGAACTGACGAAGACGATCCAGTCGGTGCGATCCGGTGACACGTTGATGTCGCCCGCCCAGCATGCGCTGCTTTATCGCGCCCGGCGTGGCCTGCAGGTGGCGCTGGCCGTTGCCGATGTCTTTGCCCGCCAGACCAATCTGGAAGGTCTGCAATCGCGCAATGCCACGGCGCCGCTGTCCGGCGAGGACGCCACGCAATTCAAGGCTCTGCTCTCGGCATCCGCCTATATAGCCGCCTTCACCTTCGCCGCCTATCTCGGCGCGACGCTTGCCGGTGAGGGGGAGCCGGTCGAAGATGGGGCCGAGCCGGATTTTCTGTTCGACACGCCGCAGGATGCCTTGAAAGGCATGCTGTCGGCGCTCGACAAGACGATTGCAGGAGCGCCTGACGATGCGGCGCTAACCAGCCGGGCGCGCGCTTTTGCCCGCCTTGCCATCGAAGGCCTGATTGGCCGCAAGGCCCGCTTCACCGGGCTTGCCAGTTTCGAGAATGTCCATATCCGGCTCGATCAGGACGATTTTACCCTGAATGGTTTTGATGTCGCGCCCGGCGCCAAGCGTGCACCGCTGGTGATGACCTTCAAGAAGCCGGAAGAGATCATCGGCAACCACATCGCCAAGTATCAGGCGCTCAAACTGGCCAAGATGTTGATGGCCTACGATTTCGACCGGCAGATGAACCCGTTCGTCGAACTGGGCGGCTTCCTCTTCACCTTCATCGGCGACGGCATGCCGGGCACCGGCAAAACCATCCTGATCCAGATGCTGGCGGGTATGCTCAACGACTACTGCCAGGTTGCCGGTTACGCCTTCCACTACGAGAATTTCGGCGTCGACCAGATTTCCTCCTATCAGGGCAAATCCGGCCAGAACTGCAAGGCCTTCGTCAACAATGTCATCAACCCGCGCGCCATCGGTTTTGGCACCATCGACGATGTCGATCAGGTCGCGGCCAAGCGCTCCGATGACCGCGCGTCGGCCGGTCAGCACGAGGTGACGGCGGTGCTGATGGAGAGCTTTGCCGGCGCCTCCACCGTCATCCGCGGCAATTGCACCTTCGGCATGTTCTCCAACTATCCGGAGAATGTCGATGATGCGCTGCGACAGCGCGCCGGTGCCCGCTGGCTGGTTGATGGACCGCAGTCGGAAGGCGATTATATCGATATCTTCGCCATGCTGGTCGGCAAGAACCACAAGATTCCGCTCGGCGAACACCAGCTGTTTGCCGGTCAGGAAATCAAGCAGGCGGTTTCGCAATCCTATGCCGAGCATGCCCGCCCGAAAGAGGAGGGCTTGCTGGCGGTCTGGGAACGGCATGAAAAGGAAGAGGGCAAGATCGAGACGCTCGCCGATGTCGGCTCCTATCTGCACATGATCAAGGAGGCGGAGCCGCGCTTTACCGGCCGGGCAATCAAGAACATTACCGATGCAGTCAAGATGCGGGCCATGGACGTGGACCTGCCAGACGACTGGTTCGCGACGCCGGAAGCCTTCATGCACAAAGCCTATGACGAGAAAAAAGCGATGATCGAGACCCTGCGCGGCCCGATCACGCTCGATATGGTGATGCAGGAAATCAACCGCTACGCCGACAGCGAATTCCGCTACACCGACAAATCCGACGATGCCGCCGTGACCGACATCATCCGCCGCGAACGCCAGCGGGAGAAGGCAATCCGCGAGATCGAGGCGATGAAGGCGGACGGGCGGTGGCAGGGGTGATTGGGATGCCAAGCATTGTGGTAACTACTATATGAAACGCCTCCTCGAAGCCGAATTGATCTACGGACGCCTGCTCGACATTTCCGAGCCGCACCTGATTGCGCGCTATAACAAGGCGCTGCAGGGCTTTGGGCTGCGCCCGACCGCGCTGCCGTCCTTTCAGATCGATATGACCGGGTTTTCGCCGGAGATTGCCGATGAGCTTGGCGATCGCGATTATCTTGATCCCAACCGCGTCAACCGCCGCTTCATCATCATGACGCCGGATCAGGAGGAGTTGCCGGTCGTTCACACCAGCTTTTCCAACACTGCTGCGCTGATGCACGAGTTTTTCGGTGCCAACCGGCGAGCGATCAATGCGGTGACGATCAAGGATGCGCTTTACGGCGAAATCGAGGATTCGGTATCTATCGTCAACGACATCGACGACCTGCTCTCGATTAATGAGGTACGGTTTCGTGTCCTGTCGGCCGAGGATATGCTCGGCAAGGCAGCCGAATTGCGCTCGCTCGTCGATCGCCTGAAGACGGTGCCGACAGCCTGGGCCGATGATGCGCTGTTGAACCGGATGGTCGAGCTTGCAAAAGTCACCGGTGATATCCGCGAAAATGCGCTGGTGCCGGATAAGCTGGTGTTTCGCCATGATGCTTTCTGGGCCAATCATTTCGGCGGCGTCTATGTTTTCCTGGATGAAAAGACGACGACGGTCATCTGTGATCCCTCGGTGCCTGGTTTCCGGCGCTCAAGGCCTTGGCAGGTCGGGTATATCAGCCTGTCCGATCATCAGCGCATCTATGAGTTCCTTGCCTCGACGAACCGGCTGCAATTGCCGCAGGCGTCCTGGGTGCAGGATTCCGGCCTCTATCAGCATCGAGCCGACATGATCCTGCGCGGCTTGGTCAATCAGGCGGAGCCGACGACGGATATCAACGCGATTGACGCCATCTGGCTACAGACCTGGATACACCGGAATTCGGCACTGGTTTCCTCGGACGGCACCTATCCATTCCTGCAGTCGATGATCCGCACGATTTCGGCGACGGGCAGCATCAAGATGCAGGATGTTGCGCCTGAAAGCCGTTTTCTGCTGGTTCGTGCTGCGCCCAACCATCCGGATCAATGGCTGACCAATCGTTTGATCTCGCAACTGGTGCCGCGTGATTTCGTTTCCCGCTTCGTCTTTGACAAGCAGGGGTTTTATGCGGCCTATGAACAATACAGCGAAAAGTTCAGGGAATATGTTGTGGCGACACTGACCAGCACATATCTCAGGGACAAGGTGGCGTTCCGCAAACGCCTTTATGGCCTCAAGGAGGATAATACGAATGCTTGATCCGATCGTTGCGTTTTTTCAGCGTGTTTTTGCAGCGATCGGCCGGGGCATTGGCCTGGCGGTGTCCTGGATACTCTCTCCGTTCATGGCAGTGGCGAACTGGTATAGGGGGCGAGCCTGGATCATCAAAGGCCCGATCGGCCTTGGCCTTCTGTTGCTGGTCGCACTCTACGGCTACTTCATCTGGCAGACGCAGGCCTGGACCAATTTCGATCCTGATTATCCCAACCGGTATAATCTTGCCGAGCGCAAGAATGATGCGGGCCTGCCGGTCAAGGTGGCTGCTGGCCAGACGGCGCCGGCCAATGCCTGCGAGCGGTCTGCCATCGTCGATGTTACTGCCGATCTGATCGACTACAATGTCAATCAGAATAGCTGGATCTCGTCCATGGTCCTCTACAAGGCCGGCTTGTTCGGGATGGATTGGGACCGCACTCCATGGCTCGACAACAAGGCGTCGTTCCAGCGCGGCGTCAACGAAGCGGTGCGCCGTACGACGGTCGAGCTTGTCGATTCGCTGGTGCGTATGCGCGGCACGTCCGGCATCAATCCGCAGCTGCAGAGTGTACGCAGCAAGATGCAGTATGAGGAAACCAACTGGTACTTCGGCCTGTCGCCCTTCGGCTTCCTGACGCCGACGCCGACGCAATATCGTGCCGCCCTGGCAGACCTTCGTTCGTTCAACGACCAGCTGGGAACATGTGCAGCGACCTTCGATGCCCGTGCCGACAATTTCCTCGAATTCATGGACCGCGTTTCAAGCTCGATCGGCAGTACGTCTGCCATGCTGCGCGAACGCTCCGAGAATTACAACGGCGGCTGGTTCGACACACGCGCGGACGACCGGTTCTGGTTCGCCTACGGCCAGCTCTATGGCTATTATGGCATCCTGTCTGCTACCGGCGCCGATTTTGACGGCGTTATCAACCAGCGCGGTCTGGCGCCGATCTGGAACGAAAGCATCAAGCAGATGCGCGCTGCTCTGCGCATCCAGCCGTTCATCATTTCCAATGGCCAGGAGGATGGCTGGATCATGCCGACCCATCTGGCAACGCTCGGCTTCTACGTCCTGCGTGTGCGTTCCAATCTCGTCGAAATGCGCGATATTCTGGCGCGATAAACCGGGTTTTGATGATGTGAAGGCGGAGGAATGCGTTTCCTCCGCCTTTTTCTTTGTTTTCTCGTCAAAATCACTCTTGGAAGTGCTTTCAGGCTCTTGAAATCAAACAAAGTGATGGAAAGCCGGTGCGCTTCACGCTTTTATGCTCTCCAGACAAAAAAGTGGAAGGGGAGAGACGCCATATGACTGAGGTAAAGTCCGATATCGAAATTGCCCGCGCGGCGACGAAAAAACCGATCCTCGAGATCGGCGCCAAGCTTGGAATTCCACCCGAACATCTGCTTCCCTACGGCCATGACAAAGCAAAGATCAGCGCCGACTTCATCGCACAGCAAAAAGGGCGTCCAGACGGCCGGCTGATCCTGGTGACGGCGATCAATCCGACGCCGGCCGGGGAGGGCAAGACGACGACCACGGTCGGACTTGGCGACGGGCTCAATCGCATCGGCAAGAAGGCGGTGGTCTGTATCCGCGAGGCGTCGCTTGGCCCCTGCTTCGGCGTCAAGGGTGGTGCTGCCGGTGGCGGTTATGCGCAGGTGGTGCCGATGGAGGACATCAACCTGCATTTCACCGGCGATTTCCACGCCATCACCTCGGCCCACAATCTTCTGTCGGCGCTGATCGACAACCACATCTACTGGGGCAACGAACAGAATATCGATATCCGCCGTGTCGCCTGGCGCCGTGTGATGGACATGAACGATCGTGGTATTCGCCATATCGTCGGCTCGCTCGGCGGCGTTGCCAACGGCTTTCCGCGGGAAACCGGGTTCGATATTACCGTCGCTTCCGAAGTGATGGCGATCCTGTGCCTTGCCACCGATCTCAAGGATCTGGAAAAACGTCTCGGTGACATCATCGTCGCCTACCGGCGCGACAAGACGCCGGTCTTTGCCCGCGACCTCAAGGCGGATGGGGCGATGACCGTGCTGCTCAAGGATGCGATGCAGCCGAATATCGTCCAGACGCTGGAGAATAATCCAGCCTTCGTGCATGGCGGCCCGTTCGCCAACATTGCCCATGGCTGCAACTCAGTGGTGGCGACGACCACGGCGCTAAAGCTTGCGGATTACGTTGTCACCGAAGCCGGGTTTGGCGCTGATCTCGGAGCTGAAAAGTTCTTCGATATCAAATGCCGCAAGGCGGGGTTGAAACCCGACGCTGCAGTGATCGTCGCGACGGCCCGGGCGATGAAGATGAATGGTGGCGTCAAGAAGGAGGATCTTGGCCAGGAGAATGTCGAGGCCGTCAAAAAAGGCTGCTCCAATCTCGGGCGCCATATCCAGAACGTCAAGAAATTCGGCGTGCCTGTAGTGGTGGCGATCAATCATTTCACGCTGGATACAGAGGCCGAGATCAAGGCGATCAAGGATTATGTCGCGACGCTGGGTGCTGAAGCTATCCTGTGCAGGCATTGGGCCGAAGGGTCTGCCGGTATCGAGGATCTTGCCCGCAAGGTCGTGGCGCTGGCCGAAAGCGGCCACTCGCAGTTCTCGCCGCTTTATCCCGACGATATGCCGTTGTTTAAGAAGATCGAGACGATCGCCAAGGATATCTATCACGCCGACGCCGTCATTGCCGACAAGTCGGTGCGTGACCAGTTGCGGACATGGGAGGAGCAAGGCTACGGCCATCTGCCGATCTGCATGGCCAAGACCCAGTACTCGTTTTCGACCGACCCGAACCTGCGCGGCGCGCCGACCGGCCACACCGTTCCTGTTCGCGAGGTCCGGCTGTCGGCCGGTGCCGGTTTCATCGTGGTCATCACCGGCGAGATCATGACCATGCCGGGCCTGCCAAGGGTGCCGTCGTCGGAGAAGATCTTCCTCAACGCCGACGGGTTTATCGAGGGGCTTTTCTAGGAAGCAATCCGGAGGATCGTGGCACATGCCCGCATTCCTCCGGTTTTCTGTCTGCGCTTAGCTGTAAGGGCCGAGAAAATCGATCTTGCCGACAGCCACGCCCTGATTGCGCAGGATGTCGTGAGCGGTCGTGACATGGAAGAAGAAATTCGGCAGCGCGAATTTCAGCACATAGTCGTCGCCGGCGAAGGTGAAGCTGAGCTTCCCGAACGTGACGGTGATTTCCCTCACATCGCTGCCTTCGAGATCGGATGGTTTGACGGTTTCGAGGTAGGCGATCGTCTTGGCGATGCGTTCGCGCAGTTCGGCAAAGTCCTTTTCATCATCGGGAAAGCTGGGAGCTGCGACGCCTGTGAGGCGGCCGATGGTATTCTTGGATGTATCGCTGACACGCTGAACCTGCGCTGATAGCGGCAGCATATCCGGGGCGAGCCGGGCATTGAACAGATCGGCGAGCGGAATATTCTTCTCGGCCGCATGAGCCTCGGCCTTGTCAAGAAGTCCTGCGAGGACATTGAGCCCCCGGATGAACACCGGAACTGTTAGCTTGTGCATGGAAACGGACATTGAGAAATCCTTTGAAATGATCGGCGCGAGAATACCCCAAGGGGCCTTGCGCTGAGAGGAGGTGGGGTGTTGCCTGTCCTCCAGCAAGGCCGCATCACGTCTTTCACAAAACTATATTAGCGCCACCACAATCGGCCCACGCAACCTCACCGGCAGTAGCGGTATCCGCCCTTGCGCTCGATCACGTCGAAATGCAGGTGATGCTCATGGGCTTCATCGCTGCCGGGGTCGAGTACGGTTTCAAAATAGAGGCATCCGGTCGCCGTCACCGCCCGCTGGAAGGCGCCAGCGAGGGTCGAATCCTCATCGCGGGGCTGGATCTCGATCGATTTTCCATTCTTGAACGTGAAAGAGGCGATATCGATGGCATTGCCGCGGGCGTGTTCCGAAATCTTGCCGGTCTTGGCGTTGTTGCGCAGGCGGCAGATATAACTCGATGCCTGATTGATGGTGGTGAGGTCGCCCTCGCTTTCCAAGGCAACCTTAGCCGCGGGCAGGACCGCATCCTTGGTCCAGCGCGCCAGTTCCAGCGCCGTTTCACAGCGCATCTTGCCTTCAGGCTTCAGGGCGATGCCCGGCAACACGGTCGAAAGGGTCAAGGGTTTGTCGATGCCACAACCGTTGCCATCGTCGATGCGCGTCTCTTCCTTGAAGATGGCGCCGATGGCCTTCAGATCCGCAAGGCAGGCAATATATTCCTTGCCGTCTTCCGGCTTGATGGTCAGCACTGGCTCGGGCTTGGCTTCAGTTTCGGGTTTGACATCTGGCTTGCCTTCACCTTCCGGTTTGGGCTCCGGCTTTACCTCGGCTTCCGGCTTTGCCTCAGGTCCCGGTTTCGCTTCGGGGTTTGCGACAGAGGTTTCAGCTTGTGAAGGAGTGGGAACGGGCGCTTCGCCGCCGGATGGCAAGGTTTGCTCCTTCGTCTTTTCTTCCGCCGGTTTCACCGTTTCCGACGCTTCTGGCTTCTTTTCGGGGAGGGGACCTTCGGCGGGAAGGCCGGCGCCCAAGAGCAGGATGATCGGGAGGAGAGAGGCGAGGAAACGAAGAGGCATGAAAAATCTCCGGTTCTGCCGGGGGCGGCAGGGCACGGGTTTACAACGCATTGGTACGGGAAAGGGTTGCATTGCGGCCTCAAGGTGCTGGATCGTTGCCAAATCGAAACAGTTAGCGGTGGGGAAGCCAGAATCTGACAAAAGTAAGACAATTATTTGTTGACAATAAGTGTCATGTTTTCTAACCGATGAACATAAGCAGTTCTTAGCGGCTGCTCCCCAATGCATCGTCGCAAATACCTAGCCAGCCACCTTGAGCCCAGTGTCTCACCAGCAAGCCCGGTAAATTTATCAAAGGATTGATCCATGATTACCCGGCATCACTGCGCGGCCCTTTTGGCATGCGTTGCGTTTTTGACGCTTTCCCCAACAGGTCACGTGTTGGCGCAGACTCCGGAGGAGTTGGCCGCTTTTAAGAAGAAGGCCGAGGAAACAGCAACTGCACAGGCCAGTGGGACGACATATTTGAAGACCATCACGGCTACTGGTGGCAAAACGGGTCGTGATCCCTACTCGACGCCAGCGGCTACAAGCACGATTACCGCCGATGAAGTTGAGCAGTTCGGCAATAAGAATATCGACGATGCACTGCGCGCGACGCCAGGTACTTTTACGCGCGACAACCCGCAGAATCCGGGCCTCGCTGTCAATATTCGCGGTCTTGAAGGATCCGGGCGCGTCAATATGATGATTGATGGCGTACGCCAGAATTTCCGTTTCACGGGCCATGAAGCCCAGGGCTTTGCCTATATCGACCCGGCTTTCATCAGCGGCATCGACATTTCGCGTGGTGCGGTGTCCGGGGTCGGCGGTGCAGGGGCGCTCGCGGGTGCTGCCAATCTGCGTACCTATAACATCGAAGACCTGTTGACGGACGGCAAGAACTACGGCGGCTTTGCCACGGCGTCTTTCGGCAGCAATAAAGCCGGCTGGTCGGAATCGGCGCTTGGCGCCTATCGGGTCAATGACAGCATTGCCTTCCTTGGCGGTATCAGCAAGAAGGACCCCGGCAACTACAAGAACGGCAATGGCGAGGTCGTTCCCTATACCGAATCAGACCTGATCTCCGGCATTTTCAAAACCGAGATCACGCCGAATGATGAGCATTCGTTCAAGCTCAGCGGTATTCTCTACAATAATGATTTCATTGCCAACTCCTACGATCAGTCGATCACTGCGCAGACCTACAGTGCTAATTATGCCTATACCCCAGGCAATAACCTGATCGATTTCCGCGCCAACATTTATTACAACGACATCAAGATGAAATACGACAAAAGCCCGGTCATCCCTGGTGGCGGTTCGGCTGCAGGCCGTGTCATCGACGACAAGGGTTTTGGCTTTGACGTCTCCAACACGTCTAGCTTCGATCTCGGCGCGGTCGCCGTCACCTCAAATTACGGTGTCGAATATTTCTCCGACGACTATGATGTGGTGAACAGCAGGCTGGCACCCAGCTCAGGTGTTAATGGAAGCGGCAAGAGCTCGACGACGAGTGTCTTCAATACTACCAAGCTGACCTATGGTATGGCTGACCTGACCCTTGGCCTACGCTACGATCGTTTTGATCTGGAGGGCGACGGCCAGGTTTCCGCTGGCAACCCGCTTGGCATGCCGGCCGGTCCTTATTCGGTTGATAGCTCCGATGGCCGGATCAATCCGAGCGTGACTTTCGCGCTCAACCCTGTGGATTGGTTGCAGCCCTACGTAAAGTACGCAGAAACCTCGCGCGGCCCGACTGTCAACGAGACTTTCGTCGGGGGAACGCATCCGGGCGGCGGCGCACCGCAATTCTTCTTCCCCAATCCGTTCCTCGAGCCAGAAATCTCCAAGGGCTGGGAAATCGGTGCCAACATCAAGGTCGATGACCTGCTGACCGCTGGCGACAGCTTCCGCTTCAGGGCTGATTACTTCAACAACGATGTCGATAATTACATCACGGCAAACTTCATCGGCGGCACACATTTCGCAAACGTTCCCGGTACCACCAAGGTTCAGGGTATCGAACTGGAAGGCGCCTACGATGCCGGTTTTGTCTTCGCCAACGTCTCCTATACGCACACAGAATCCGATCTGCCTTCGCAGGTGAACGGCTTTGGCGCTCAGAGCTATCTGCCGGATGATATCTTCACGGCGACGCTTGGCGCTCGCTTCCTCGAAGATCACCGCCTGACAATCGGTGGCCGGCTGTACGCCGTCAGTGAAAGCTATATCGGCGAAGTCAATGTCGCACCGGGCCAGTCGCCCTACCAGGATGGCTACGAACTGGTCGACATCTTCACCAACTACAAGTTCAAGAATGGCTTCGAGCTGACCGCCAGCGTGCTCAACGTCTTTGACACGGAATACACGCCTGCTCTCAGCACATCGCCGAGCATTGCGGTCGATACCGGTCGTGGACGCACTTTCCTGGTAACGGCGAAGGCAACGTTCTAATCCTTGAATTCTGGAGGCGGCTCGGAAGGGCCGCTTTCTTCTTAATTGACAAAGTGCATATGCACATATATATTGAACCCATGAAGCCGCAATCGTCCATCACCTCCTGCAACTGTTTTGCCATTCGACAGGCTGCACGCTTCGTGTCGCAGCTATACGAGCGGCATTACGCGCGGGCAGGGATTACGGCGGCGCAGTTTTCATTGCTGGTTTATATCGCCGAAGCGGGACAGGCCGGCATGGCTGAGATCGCCGAGGCGATGGTCATGGATCGCACGACATTGGTGCGTGCCCTGAAGCCACTGGAGCGCGACGGGTACGTGGTCAGCGAGCCGGAGGGCAAAGGGTCGCGCAAACTGTTGCTTGCGCTCTCGGCCAACGGCCAGCAGAAGCTGTCGGAAGGCGTCGAATGCTGGCAGGCTGCGCAGGCGGAATATGTGGCGCTTGTCGGGGCTGGGCGTGCCGACGACCTGCGCCAGATGCTTCTCGCTATCCCATCCGGCAAGGCTGCCTGATACGCTCAAGGCCGGACTGCCTCCTGCTTTTTTGATAATCGAAATAGTGCATATGCACACATTGAGGAAGAAAACAATGTCCCAGAAAATCGAAAATGCCGTTGCTCTCGTCACCGGTGCCAATCGCGGTATCGGCCGGGAGTTCGTCACCGAACTGTTGCGCCGCGGTGCCAGGAAAATCTATCTCGGTGCTCGCGATCCGGCCACGCTCGCCGAGCTCGTTGCTCTTGATCCTACACGCCTGGTGCCGCTGAAGCTTGATGTGACCAATGCGGCCGACGTCGCGAACGCGGCCAAATCCGCTGATGATGTGACGCTGCTGATCAACAATGCAGGTTTTGCCGGTGAGCAGGGTGTCATTTCCGCGCCGGACCTCACGATTGCACGCAACGAAATGGAGGTGAACTATTTCGGCGTCCTGGCGTTGTCGAAGGCCTTTGCGCCGATCCTCGCCAAGGCCGGGCAATCGAGCATCGTCAACGTACTTTCCATTCTGTCGTTGATGACCGTGCCGTTCCTCGGGACCTATTCGGCCTCGAAGGCGGCGGGTCTTTCCGCCACTCGCTCGATCCGCGCCGAATTGAAAGGGCAGGGCACACAGGTGATCGCCTCTATGCCGGTGCAGGTTGACACAGAGATGGGCAAGAACCTGCCCGAGCCGCGCCTGAAGCCGTCGGATGTGGCGTCCGAAACGCTCGATGGTGTCGAGCATGGAACGGAAGAGGTTTTCCCCGGCGAACTCAGCCGCAAAGCAGCAACGGCCTTCGCCGCAGATCCGAAGGGCGTGCAGGCGCATATGTCCACCCGGCTGCCGGCATAAGGTGCACAAGGGCGCGGCGGAAATTGCGCCTTCATTTTTCCGCAGTGCCCGCTTGCGCATTTCTCTCTCTCACGCTAACAATTCCGCCATGACACAGGCACGCAACATTGCAATCTGGTGGTGGGCTCGCTAAAGCGGCCTTGACCAGTCATGCGTGATTGAGACGATAAGCCGCCCGGAAGTTTCGAGGCGGCTTTTTTGTATTCGGGCCGCAGGAATGATGGGCCTGAACGGAGCGACAGATGGCGACGACAATTCTTGCAGACGGTGCGGAAGCCTATACCACCAAGGGCGGCATTTACGTCACCCGGCGGCGGCGCGAGGCCCCTTATGGCGAAGCAATCTCCAGCTATGTCGACAGGCTCGACGAGCGCCGGGGTGCGGTGTTTTCCTCCAATTATGAATATCCCGGCCGTTATACACGTTGGGACACAGCGATCATCGATCCGCCGCTCGCCATCTCATCCTTTGGCCGGTCTCTCTGGATCGAAGCCTATAACGAACGCGGCGAAGCGCTGTTGGAGATGGTTACGGCGCATCTGGCCAATGTCGCCGATATCACGCTCGGTGCCGCCACCGCGCGCCGTCTTGATCTCACCATCAACATGCCGGACCGGGTGTTCACCGAAGAAGAACGCTCGAAGATGCCGACGGTGTTTACCGTTTTGCGCGCGGTCACCAATCTGTTCTATTCGCAGGAAGATGCCAATCTCGGCCTCTACGGTGCCTTCGGATACGACCTGGCCTTCCAGTTCGACGCGATCGAGCTGAAGCTCAAGCGTCCCGACGACCAGCGCGACATGGTGCTGTTTCTCCCAGATGAAATTCTCGTCGTCGATCACTATGCCGCCAAGGCATGGATCGACCGCTATGATTTTACCAAGGACGGGCAGACGACGGACGGCAAAGCGGGTGATATTGCCCCGGAACCCTTCCAGAGTGTCGACAGCATTCCGCCGCATGGCGACCATCGTCCCGGCGAATATGCCGAGCTCGTCACCAAGGCCAAGGAAAGTTTCCGCCGCGGTGACCTGTTTGAAGTGGTTCCCGGCCAAAAATTCTTCGAGCGCTGCGAAAGCAAGCCTTCGGAAATCTCCAACCGGCTGAAAGCGATCAACCCGTCGCCCTATTCGTTCTTCATCAATCTGGGCAATCAGGAATATCTGGTTGGCGCGTCGCCGGAAATGTTCGTGCGCGTCTCCGGCCGCCGTATCGAGACCTGCCCGATTTCCGGCACGATCAAGCGCGGCGACGATCCGATCGCCGATAGCGAACAGATTCTCAAGCTGTTGAATTCCAAGAAAGACGAATCCGAACTGACCATGTGCTCGGACGTCGACCGCAACGACAAGAGCCGCGTCTGTGTGCCAGGTTCGGTGAAGGTCATCGGCCGCCGCCAGATCGAGATGTATTCACGCCTGATCCATACGGTCGATCACATCGAGGGCCGCCTGCGCGATGATATGGACGCTTTTGACGGCTTCCTCTCACACGCCTGGGCCGTCACGGTCACCGGTGCGCCAAAGCTGTGGGCCATGCGCTTCATCGAAAGCCATGAAAAGAGCGCGCGGCTTTGGTATGGTGGCGCCATCGGAATGGTTGGCTTCAATGGTGACATGAACACCGGGTTGACGCTGCGCACGATCCGCATCAAGGACGGCATTGCCGAGGTGCGGGCTGGTGCAACGTTGCTTAACGACAGCAATCCGGAAGAAGAAGAAGCCGAAACTGAACTGAAGGCATCCGCAATGATCGCAGCGATCCGCGACGCAAAATCAGCCAACAGCCGTGGCACCGGCCGCGATGTCGCCCCGGTCGGCACCGGCGTCAAGATCCTGCTGGTCGATCATGAGGACAGTTTCGTCCATACGTTGGCCAACTATTTCCGCCAGACGGGTGCGACAGTTACGACGGTGCGTTCGCCGGTGACGGATGAGATTTTTGATCGGGTCAAGCCAGATCTCGTCGTGCTGTCGCCCGGTCCGGGCAAGCCGAAGGATTTCGATTGCAAGGCGACGATCAAGAAAGCGCGCGCTCATGATCTGCCGATCTTTGGCGTTTGCCTCGGGCTGCAGGCGCTGGCCGAAGCCTATGGCGGCGAGCTGCGTCAGCTGGCGGTGCCGATGCACGGCAAGCCGTCGCGCATTCGCGTGCTTGAGCCCGGTATTGTCTTCTCCGGTCTCGGCAAGGAAGTCACGGTCGGCCGTTATCATTCGATTTTTGCCGATCCTTCGACCTTGCCGCGTGATTTCATGATCACGGCTGAGAGCGATGACGGTACGATCATGGGTATCGAGCACACCAAGGAACCGATCGCGGCCGTGCAGTTCCACCCGGAATCGATCATGACGCTGGGCGGCGATGCCGGTATGCGGATGATCGAGAATGTCGTGGCGCATCTGGCCAAGCGGGCGAAAATCAAGGCCGCCTGAGCGATTATGGACGCAGGTTGAAAACCGCCGCGCCCGAAATGGCGCGGCGGTTCTTTTTATGGAGATGAGGACCAGCAATGGTGACTGAAATTCAGGGAAACAAGGCGCAACGCCTGGCGTTCTGGGGCATTCCGCTGGCAATCGCTGTGCTCGGGCTGAAGATGCTCGCCTGGTGGGTAACGGGGTCGGTTGCTTTGCTGTCTGACGGTTTGGAATCGATCGTCAACGTCGTTGCCGCCGTCGTCGCCTTCGTCGTCATCGGCTATGCCGCCAAACCCGCCGATGCCGACCACCCGTTCGGTCATTACAAGGCCGAGTATTTTTCCGCCGTCATCGAGGGCGTGCTGATTGTTGTTGCGGCACTCTTGATCGTCGCCGAGGCCATTCCCGCCATCATGGCGCCAAGGTTGCCGGAAACCCCGGCGCTGGGCCTGGCAATCAACCTGGTGGCGGGCGTCATCAATGCCGTCTGGGCCTATACCCTGATCCGCGCCGGTGCTGCCTTGCGCTCGCCGGCATTGACGGCCGATGGTCACCATATCTTTTCCGACGTGATCACCTCGATCGGCGTGCTGTTCGGATTGGTGCTTGCCATTCTCACAGGTTATGCGGTGCTTGATCCGCTGCTTGCCGTGATCGTTGCCTGCAACATTCTCTATCAGGGCTGGAAGGTTATCGCCCGCTCGGTCGATGGGTTGATGGACAGGGCGGTTCCGGCCGAGGAGGAAGAGGCGATCAAAAAGGCGATTGCTGCTCATGCGGTGGGGTCGCTTGGGGTGCATGACCTCAAGACCCGCGAGGCAGGGGCGGCGATCTTTGTCGATTTCCATATGGTCGTTCCGGCAGCGATGCCGGTGGGCGAGGCGCATGACATCTGCGACCGCCTTGAAGATGCCATTCGCGAGGTTCACGGCGGTGCCAAGATTGCCATTCATGTCGAGCCGGAGGGCGAAAAGGCCCACGGCATCCGCGTCAAAGTGATTGAAGGATTGAGATCATGACAACAACAGACGTCTCCGGTCTGTCGCAGCTCGGGCAGAATGTCGCTTCGCCTCAAAACCCGGAAGAGGCCGTGCTCGAACGTGTTCCGACCAGCCATGCCGGCACGGATTTCGTCGTGCGCTTCACGGCTCCGGAATTCACCTCGCTCTGCCCGATGACTGGCCAGCCGGATTTCGCCCATATCGTCATCGACTATGTGCCGGATGGCTGGCTGGTCGAATCCAAATCGCTGAAGCTCTATCTGCATTCGTTCCGCAATCATGGCGCCTTCCACGAGGATTGTACGCTGGATATCGCCAAGCGGCTGGTCGATCTGCTTGCCCCGAAATGGCTGCGGATCGGTGCCTACTGGTATCCGCGTGGCGGCATCCCGATCGATGTCTTCTGGCAGACGGGTGCTCCACCGGAGGGATTGTGGCTGCCGGATCAGGGCGTGCAGCCCTATCGCGGACGTGGCTGAGACAAAAAAACGGCGGACTTTTGGTCCGCCGTTTTTCGTTGGAGGTTTGGTCAGTTGAAGATCAGTGCCAGCCCGGCGAATGCCGTGAGGCCGCCGAGAATGCGCGAAATGACCCGGCCGGACGACAGCCGGCTGATGCCGAGGCCAAGGCCGATACCGGCGACATGAAGCAGCCCCGTCGCGATCACGAAGCCGGTGCTGAAGGGCAGGGCACCTGCAGCACCCAGTTCACCGCCATGGGCATAACCGTGGAACAGCGCGAAGACGCCGACGACGGCGGCGCAGGCAACGGTTTCCATGCGAACGGCCATGGCCACCAGCAGACCAAGGGCGACGACGGAAGCGAGAATGGCGGGCTCGACGAACGGTAGATGGACGCCAGCCATCGCCAGCGCAAAACCGAAGGCCATTGTGCCGACAAAGGCTGCCGGGATCACCCACAGGGCGCGTCCGCCGATTTGTGCGGCCCAGAGGCCTACGGTGACCATCACGAGGATATGGTCGAGGCCCGACAGGGGATGGGTGAAACCTGCCAGCAGTGATCCGTGTTCGGCGGGATCGAGATGGGCAAAGGCTGGCATGGTCGAGGCAGCGAAGCTTGCTGCGGCAAGAAGAAGGCGTCTTTTCATTGTTGTCCCCACTGAAGGGCGGGGAATGTGGGAGGCAGCCCCGCCGGATGCGAATTCATGACCTCCGCATCTTATTTGGCGATATATCGCTGTCTATACGGCAATTGCCTTAGGCGGCATCTTTACCATAGCTGCAGGGGCTTGCGGATAGGGCTTTCATCTGCATCCGCTTTTGTTGCATTGTTTTCGCAGTCGAGTCGCCTTATCTGACAGCGGCAGGACATTTGAATTTATTTCGCGGGAGAGTTCGCATGAACGAAGAAGACGACGACAAGGTAAAAGAATTGACCTTGGGCAAAGAGACTGAGGCGAACCTTTTCAAGTCGCGCTCGATTTTCATCTACGGCCCGATCAATCAGGAACTGGCGCAGAAGGTCTGCTCGCAGCTCGTGGCACTTGCTGCTGCCAGCGACGACGATATCCGCATCTTCGTCAGCTCCCCGGGTGGCCACGTCGAATCCGGCGATTCGATCCATGACATGATCAAGTTCATCAAGCCGAAAGTCTGGATGATCGGTACCGGTTGGGTCGCCTCCGCTGGTGCGCTGATCTATGTGTCGGTTCCGAAGGAACGGCGCATTTGCCTGCCGAACACGCGCTTCCTGCTTCATCAACCGTCCGGCGGTACGCGCGGCATGGCGTCCGATATCGAGATCCAGGCCCGCGAAATCATCAAGATGAACGAGCGCCTGAACCGGATCTTCGCCGAAGCCACCGGCCAGTCGGTCGAAAAGATCGCCAAGGACACGGACCGCGACTACTGGCTTTCGGCCGAGGAAGCCAAGACTTACGGCCTCGTTTCGCGGATCGTCTCGTCGCAGGCCGAGATCTGAGATTTTTCGGATCGTTGACGCTTTTCAAGCCCCGCTGGTTTTCCGGCGGGGTTTTTTATTGTCATGAAGCGGTGGCGGAGAGGGGATGATCCTGGAGTGCGGCGTCGATGGTGACGAGCTTCATGTTTTTGGCGGCACATTGGGCGAGCAAAAGGCGGTCGAACGGATCGCGGGTCGATGCCTCTGGATTTACGCTTTGCAGAACATCGACCTCGTTGATTGAAATCAACGCGATACCGTAATGTCTCGCTATTTCAGAGAGCTTCTCCAGCCCGATCTTGAGCGGAAGCTTACCCAAACGATGCTTGATGGCGATTTCCCAGAGGCTTGCGACGCTCAGGTGAAATTCACTATCCGGATCGGAAATTTCCTTGCGGATCGCCAAAGGAAGCGCGGCAACACGATCTTCGATGGTCGCCAAGAATATATGTGTGTCAAGTAGCCTCGCCACGCCCTATTCTCCGCGAAACGGCGGTAAAGGTGTGATCAGGAAATCTTCAGGCAGCGGGTCACCGAAATCGGCCGGAATTTCTCCAAAGAAACTGTCGACGCCAAGTGTCTTCTTGTAGGCTTTGCCAGATTCCCAATTGATACCGCCCTTCTTTGTTGCAGGCACAAGCTGCATTACCGCCTTACCGTTCCGTGTCACGGTGATCGTCTCACCGGCCTCGACGCGGCGGGCGAGTTCGGTCAGCTTGTTCTTGGCTTCGCGGATCGGGATCTGGACCATGGGAATAATGTAGCTGCATGTAGCTACATTATCTATATCGATGATTTGCCTGAACCGCTCTTGCCCTTGCGTGCACCCGCAGCTATAAACCGCTTCATGTTGAAGACAGGCGCCATCATCGTCGAACAGGTTTCCCGCGGGCACGTTGCCATCGCGGAACGTTCGCGCGCCTTCACATCGCTTCTTCTTCTCGGCCTTACACGCGGTTGCCGGGTTCTTTGAAGGAGCGCCCGGTGGCCGAAAGCCCACCGGCCCCAGCTCCTTGCCTTCCCTGAATTTCAGATACGAAAAGAACCAAAGAGCCAGCATTTTGCCGTCGCAATGCGACCGTTGATCGGTTATTGCATGCGGACTATGCGCCTCACAGATTGAAGAGAAGCCGCAATGATCATGAAGTCCCACACCGTCAAGCAAGGCATGCCTGAAGCCGCGGTCAAGTATCAGCCCTATCCGCAGATCAATATTCCTGACCGCACCTGGCCCGGCAATACCATCACCAAGGCACCGATCTGGTGCTCGGTCGACCTGCGCGACGGCAATCAGTCGCTGGTCGACCCGATGGGGCATGATCGCAAGGCCCGCATGTTCCAGCTGCTGGTCGACATGGGGTTCAAGGAAATCGAGATCGGCTTCCCGTCCGCCTCGCAGACCGACTTCGACTTTGCCCGCTGGTGCGTCGAGGAAGCCAATGTTCCCGCCGATGTTTCATTGCAGGTGCTGGTCCAGTGCCGCCCCGAGCTGATCACCCGCACCTTCGAATCCCTGCAGGGCGCCAACAAGCCGATCGTGCATTTTTACAATTCTACCAGTGAGTTGCAGCGCCGCGTCGTGTTCGCCAAGGACGTCAAGGGTATCAAGCAGATCGCCACTGACGCGGCCAAGATGATCGCCGACATGGCGGCCAAGGCCGGCGGCGGCTTCCGCTTCGAATATTCGCCTGAGAGCTTTACCGGCACTGAGCTGGAAGTCGCTCTGGAGATCTGCAACGCGGTTGCCGAGATCATCCAGCCGACAGCTGATAACAAGCTGATCCTGAACCTGCCTTCGACGGTCGAGATGGCGACGCCGAACGTCTATGCTGACCAGATCGAATGGATGTGCCGCAACCTCGATAATCGCGACAACCTGATCATTTCGCTGCATCCGCACAATGACCGCGGTACGGGCATCGCTGCAACCGAGCTCGGCCTGATGGCTGGTGCCGACCGCGTCGAAGGTACGCTGTTCGGCAATGGCGAGCGCACCGGCAATGTCGATGTCGTCACGCTGGCCTTGAATATGTTCACGCAGGGCGTCGATCCCGAGATGGATTGCTCCGATATTGAGCGGATCAAGGAAGTCTACGAATATTCCAACCAGATGGTCATTCCCGAGCGCCATCCTTACGTTGGTGAATTGGTCTACACGGCCTTCTCCGGCTCGCACCAGGACGCGATCAACAAGGGCATGAAGGCGATCAAGGTTGCCAATAAGCCACTCTGGGAAGTGCCGTATCTGCCGATCGATCCGCAGGATGTCGGCCGCTCCTACGAGGCGATCATCCGCATCAACTCGCAGTCGGGCAAGGGCGGTATCGCCTATATCCTGCAGCAGGATTACGGCATCAACCTGCCGCGCAACCTGCAGGTCGAATTCCGTGAGGATATCCAGCGGATCACCGACGAGTTCGGCAAGGAACTGCCGTCAAAGGCGATCCACGCCCGCTTCATCGAGCGGTATGTCGATCAGCCGGATACACGCATCCGCTTTGTCGACCACCAGACCTATCCGGTCGGCGAGCACAAGGGCGTTCGTGTCGTTGCGGCCGAGATCACCGATAATGGTGAGATCAAGCGCATCGAAGGCAAGGGCACCGGCCCGATCGATGGCTTCATCAATGCCCTGTCGATCTATCTCGGCATCGACATATCGGTTGCCGACTATTCGGAGCATTCGCTGCAACACGGTTCGAATGCCGCCGCTATCGCTTATGTCGAGGTGGAGTATCCGGGGGGCAAACTGTTTGGCGTCGGTATCAATACCAACATCGTCGCTGCATCTCTCGAAGCCATTGTTTCGGCAGCCAACCGGGTGCTGGAGCAGAGGGCGAAGTAAGGTCAGAGTTTCGGCTACATTGAAGCAGGCGGGCGTCCTGCTTCAATGTTCTGGCGCTCTGAAGTGTTCAGGGCCGGTCGCGACGTCAAGGCGATGCGACCGGCTTTAGCGGCAGCGGTTTTGGGCTGCTACTTCAGCAAATTCAAAGCGCTACAACGACTTTTGCGTGTCATGAGTCATGCGCGGTGCTGTCGCACGTATATTGTCGAGAGGCACCCATCCTGATGCACCATCAGAACAACGTGTTGCCCATAGCCAGCCGTTCAATTGGCGCTCGCCGGTCAGCACTTCGCCTTCCGCTACACTCAATTCTCTGTTGGTGAAGTCCTCCCGCATCGTGGCAAAGCCATCCGCGTGGCGATCAAGGATTTGATCCGGCACGAAACCGGCTTGCTGATCTGGAGCTGAACAAAGATACCAGTCGGGCCAGCCTTCAGGGCCATCATATCGTTCGCCGACCGAAACCCGGTCGCCTGCCTTGAGGATCATTGGTTCGGGAAATTCGCTCACGTGCGGCTGGATGACGATGTAATCACGGTCAGTAATCAAGTTTGTATTATCCTATTGGAAAATCGCCAGCCGAACATGGAGGCACGGGATGTTGCATTCGCAAAATCCCGATTAAAGCGACTTTGAATTATGCAGCAACTTTAAAGGCCTACAGCGATTTTCGCGCATTATGATTCACGCCAAAGATTACTTTAGGCTTTCAGATGGCGGTCGAAACAGCTTCGGCGAGTTGATGAAGATTGGCGTCGGACGAGGGGCCGACCACGACGTAGGATGCATCCGCCTTCTGCCAGGAGATCATCGCGATATCGTCGCGCATGCTTTCCGTCATCTTGCCATCCGCCGTACCGGGTTTGCTCTTCAGAAAACAGATCGCAAACACGTCGCCGTCCTGGTCCTTGTACATCAACTGCGCCACGGGTTTTCCGGCGGCGACCAGCAGGCGGGCGCCTTTGAAGGTCAGGCCTTTGCTGCTCAAGTCCGGCAGCGAAAAGTTCACGCCAACATTGGAAGCCAGCCAGCCTTCGATCTTGCCCCCGGCGGAGGCTGGAACCTCGACCAGGTGTTCTGCCGTCTGGCGGGCATAGATGCGGTGATAATCGGCGATATCATCGAGCCATGTGCGGGCAGCGGCCATTTTTACCTGCTGGGCATCGTCGTGGCTGGTCTTGCCGATGATGAAACCGGTCGAGCCGCCGACGAGCAGCAGGGCAACAGAGGCCGCAAGTGCACGCGGCCAAAGACGCTGCTTTGCCTTTCGGGGCGTTTCGGCGGTGACGCGCTCGGTCTTCGGAGTGGCGCCCGGTCCCTGCTTGATCCGGCGAACCAGAGACAACGGCACCGGGTCGTGAAGGAACTCCTCGAACGCCTTGTTGCCGAAGGCATTTCCCGCCTGCAGCATGTCAAACATCCGCCGGGCTTCGTCATCGCGCGCCACCAGCTGTTCCAGTTCCTTGCGTTCCGCTTCGTTGACTTCGCCGTCGATATAAGCCGACAGGCGAACGTCAAGCGGGAGCCCTTTCGTGCTTTGCACCGCTCAGGCCCTCCTTTCCGTCGTCTCTGTAATCATTGCGGCCAGGCGCAGCCGTGCGGTGGAAAGCCTGCTCATCACCGTTCCGATCGGTATTTTCAGGATATCGGCGGCTTCCCGGTAGCTATGCCCTTCGATGTTCACCAGCAGGAAAACGCTCGCCAGCCCTTCCGGCATGGAGAGGATCATCTTCTGCAGCTGATTAACGTACACGGCCTTTTCGCCGGACGCCTCGATCGACAATTCATCCTGCTCGGTGGCGTCAACGGTACCGCTGCCGGTGCGCACCCGGCGCTTTCTGATCTCGTCGATCCATAGATTGCGTGTCATTGCGTATATCCAGCTTTCGAGCCGGCCTTCACCGTTCCAGAGGTGACTGCGGGTGATTGCCCGCTCGCAAACCTCCTGAACCAGATCATCGGCATCGGCAGCATTCCGCGTCAGCGTCATCGCGAAACGGCGCAACTTGGGCAGCACACTGACCAAGTCCCGTCTGAATTCGTTCGAGTCTGCCGCTGGACGCATTGCTCTTCCAAAGAAAACGTTCCGGATCGACAGTTTATTCGTCCGGGTCGAAATACACGCCGGTTGATATGAAACATTTGACCCGTGGTCTGCAAGTCGGCAGCGTATTGGAAGGGCACATTTTGCCACTTCGGGGACGTTTCTCAACGTCAAATGTCAGGCCGGGCAATGCGTTAGCGCAAGCCCGGCCCGATTGTTCTCAATAGTGGCGAACGCCGCCGAGCGATTCAAGCAAGGCGCGATAGGCCCAGCTGTTTTCACCGCCCCGGTCGCGGATCTCGATCAGTTGCGCCTTGGCCTCTTCGACCTTACCCTGTTCGAGAAGCGCCTGGCCCATGTAGGAGCGGGCAAGGATATAGTTTTCATCGGCCTGCAGCGCGCGCTTGTAGAAGCTCATGCCGAGTTCCATGCGTCCGGCCTTGCGGTTGGAATAGCCGCGATAATTGAGGATCCGGGCGCTGTTCTGGTCTTTCACCGCGTCGAGCACCTTCAAGGAGTTTTCGTACTGGCCGTCATAGGCCAGTTCCCGGGCCGCCTTGAAGAGAATATCATCGTCAAGCCCGCTCTTCTTGGCATTGACGCATTCTTTCTTGGTCTTGTCCCAAATCTTGCCGGCTTTGCACTCGGTGGAGGTCTTGGTCTTTACCGGCGGCGCTGTCGTGTCCTCGCCTGCTGCCCAGGCCACCTGGCCAAGCGCGAAGAAAGAAGCGGCTGAAAACAAGGCGATCATTGCAGTCTTGCTGTGGATCATGGTCATCTCCCTGGCTGAAACTGATACCGGCAAGCCGGATTGTGCATGACATTTGCCGGTGTCAGCATTCTCCTTTTTACGGTCAGCCCTATAGGACGGATGACCAGCACCGATTATTTCGCGAGCATAACGTTTTTTCGTTGCTTGGCGAGTAACGATAGGGGGATCAGAGCCGGGTGGTTTCGACCAGCGTGACGGAGCGGCTGTCCATGGTCAGTTCGAACCGTTCGCGGATCACGTTCCATTGTCCCGGGCTGCCGGAAATCGAGAACAGGTTGAATCCGGCCGGCGGTTTTTTGCCACCGCGGCCTTGCGATGCCGATGCGATACCGACGACAGGCACCGGTTTGACCTGGCCCTTGAGGGAATAGACGGTGTTCAGGTGTGTATGCCCGTGCAGGACCAGTTCGGCGCCGCCTGCAGTAATTGTTGCGGCAAAGCGGCGGATGCCGAGCATGCGCTTGTGCAGGGATGTGGCGCCACGGATGGGCGGGTGATGGATCATCACCACGCGGAACAGGCCGGCTTCACCAGCCGCACGCAATAGATTGACGGTCTCACGCGCCTGGCGGCTGCCGAAATAACCGCTGGCGGCAAAGGGTGGCGTGGCAACGGCGGTCGAGCAGCCGATCAGCGCCACAGGGCCACGGACCCGCAGGTATGGATAGCAGTGAAAGTCTTCGTTCCACTCCGCCGGCCCGCGCTCGCCGCGCATATAGGGGTACCAGGCCTTGGTGGTCTTTTCGTAGGCACCCGGCACGTAGGCATCGTGATTGCCGGGCACGATCGAGATGTTTTCCGGTTCGCCTGCTTCATGCAGCCATTCGGTTACGACCTCTATCTCGCGCGAGGATGCGAGATTGACGAGATCGCCGGTGATCGCCAGATGATCCGGATCGATCCGCTCGATTTCGTCCATCAACAGGTTAAGCGTATTGCCGACCAGATGATTACGGCGGTTGCGGTGCCAGTTGACGAACCCGGTAATGCGTTTCGATGCAAGTTCGCGGAAGGAAAGGTCAGGCAGGGGGCCGAGATGAATGTCGGAAATATGAGCGAGTTTGAACATCCTTCGTACCTAGCGCATATTCCCGAAAAGGGGAATCATTCCAGACGCTTTATCCTCGGCGAGACAATGATGAAAGGAACCGGATAGGCATGAGTGAAGCGCCGCCGGAAATGCGCAGCTGGAAATCCAGGCTGATCACGCGCGTGGCACATAGCTATTTCGCGCTCGCGCGTGGCATGACGATAGGGGTTCGCGCCGCCTGTTTCGATGCCGAAGGCCGTGTTTTCCTGGTCCGGCATTCCTACGTGCCCGGTTGGCATATGCCAGGCGGCGGGCTGGAGCGTGGCGAGACGGCTTTCCAGGCGCTCGTCAAGGAGTTGCGCGAGGAGGGAAATCTCGAAATGAGCGGTCCGCCCGAGCTGTCCCATGTCTATTTCAACCGGCAGACCAGCAATCGCGACCATGTGGTCTTCTATCGCTGCCGCAATGTCCGGCAGGCTTCACCGAAGAAACCGGACATGGAAATTGTCGAGAGCGGTTTCTTTGCGCTGGATGACCTGCCTGCAGCGACCACGTCTGCAACGCGCCGGCGTCTGACGGAACTCTCGGGAAGCGCTCCGCCAGCCGAATTCTGGTAATTATGCGGCCAGTTTCTCGCGGCCATGCGGCGCGTCGAGTGCGAGAACCGGTCCAACAGGCACGACGCCGGTTGGATTGATCATCGTGTGGCTGCGGTAATAATGCTCCTTGATATGGCGCATGTTCACCGTCTCGGCGACGCCGGCCACCTGATAGAGATCTTGCAGATAGGCCTGCAGGTTCGGATAATCAGCTATGCGGCGGATGTTGCACTTGAAGTGTCCGACATAGACCGGGTCGAACCGGACCAGTGTGGTGAACAGGCGCCAGTCAGCCTCGGTGGTCTGATCGCCACTCAGGTAGCGCCGGGTCGACAGGCGGTCTTCCAGTTCGTCCAGCTCCGCGAACAGGGCCGTGACGTTTTCCGCATAGGCGTCCTGTGACGTGGCAAAGCCGGCCTTGTAGACCCCGTTGTTGACGGTGCCGTAGATGCGTTCGTTGAGAGCGTCGATTTCGCTCCGCAGTTCTTGCGGATAAAAATCCTCGTTTGATCCCGTCAGCCCGTCGAAGGCCGAGTTGAACATGCGGATGATTTCCGAGGATTCGTTGGACACCATCTTGTTCTGCTTCTTGTCCCAGAGCACCGGGACGGTGACGCGGCCGGAATAATGCGGATCCGCCTTCACATAGATCTGCCAGAGTGCCTGCGAACCGAACAGATGATCGAGGGTGCCGCCGATCTCGTTCTTGAACTCCCAGCCCTTCGACAGCATCAGTGGATCGACGATCGAGACGGTTATCAGGTCTTCGAGCTTCTTCAACTTGCGGAAGATCAGCGTGCGGTGTGCCCAGGGACAGGCGAGCGATACGTAGAGGTGGTAACGTCCGGCCTCGGCCTTGAAGCCACCTTCGCCGGATGGGCCTGCCGAGCCGTCGGCGGTGATCCAGTTGCGGAATTGTGATGCCGCCCGCTTGAAATGTCCCTTGGTTTCCTTCGTGTCGTACCAGACGTCCTGCCAGACGCCATCAACCAGCATGCCCATCGTCAATCTCCTGCGGCAGGAGCGCCGCCTGTCTGTGAATTCGTGATCCATAGATAGCGCAACAATTCGGCGCATATAGTCTGCAAAAGCTGAACAGTGCGTTTTAGGCTTTGACGCGGCGCATTTTTCTGCTATCCGGCCAGACAGAATTTTTCTGAACACGGATCAAAGTTGATGTTTTTCCCGGGAAGCCCACGACGACGCTGATGCTGCAAACGCCCTTGGGGGGCGACGCCATCATATTTTTGTCTCGTATGCCCGGTTTCCCGATGTTCATGAAAAAGCACGATCTCGTCTATCTCACCGAAGATACTTCCCACGACGCAGCCATCGACATCATCAATGAAGAAGCGTTTGGCCCCGGCCGGTTCGCCCGCGCGGCAGCCCGCATCCGCGAGCAGGGGCCGCACGATTTGTCGCTCTCCTTCGTTTGCGCTGATGATGGCGAAACCATTGCCTCGGTCCGGATGACCCCGGTCATGGCGGGCTCCATCAAGGGCCATCTGCTTGGACCGCTGGCGGTGCGTCCGTCGCACAAAAACCGCGGCATCGGCCGCGAGCTCGTTCGCATTGCCGTCGAGGCCGCGCGGCGCAAGGGCTCGGAATGCGTCATCCTGGTTGGCGATCCCCCCTATTATCAGCCGCTCGGTTTCGAAAAAGTCGCCTATGCGGCGCTGACCTTTCCGGGACCGGTCGATCCGAACCGGGTTCTGGTCGTGCCGATGATCGGGGACGTTCATGCGGGCCTGAAGGGCGATATCCACTGGCGCGCATAGTGCGTCCAGACAATTGTCTGCGATAAGCTGGTCAGACTTCCCAATTCCGCCACAGTGACTGCGAATATCCCGGCCATCGCAATCGGGATATTGTCAATGCGTCTGCTGCCGGCTTTCCTCGCCTCGCTTCTCCTTGCCACATCGGCCTCCGCCGCCGATCTCATCCATTTCTGGGACAAGCCGCAACACGGCGGCAACAGTTTTAACCGGCTGCCTCCGGACCAGGCTTATTTCGATGCCCTGAAAGGGTACGGTGCTACCTGGGTGCGGCTGTCCTATGACAAGTGGAAGCCTGCGAAACGTGATTTCCTGATCGGTGACGCGGATCAATACGAGGGCATTCCGGCACAGGATCTCGCGACGCTGAAGGCGACGCTCGACCGCGCCGAAAAGGCAGGGCTGAAGGTGGTCATCACGCCACTGTCGCTGCCGGGCATGCGCTGGGCGCAGAACAATGGCAACACGTTCGATGGCCGCGTGTGGCAGGACAAGGCCTGGTGGGCGCAATCCGCTGCCTTCTGGAAGGATCTGGCAACCGCGCTCAAGGACCATCCGGGTGTCGCCGCCTACAACATTATCAACGAGCCGGCGCCGGAAAAGAACAATGGCGTTGCCGAGCATGGCGGCGCAGACGCGATGAAAACCTGGTATGCCAAGCAGGTGGACACGGCACGCGACCTGCCAGCCTTCTACCAGACCGTCATCAAGGCTATCCGCGAGGTTGACCCGGCAACACCGATCATGGCGGATGCCGGCTGGTATGCGGCCGCCGATGCCTTCAGCTATTGGCCAAAGCCGCTCACCGACGACAAGGTGCTCTACAGCTTCCATATGTACGAGCCTTATGCTGCCACCAGCGCGCCGAACATGAAGCGAGACAAGCCCTATGCCTATCCGGGCAAGCTACCGTTTGGCGAAACTGAAGAAAACTGGGACCGCGAGCGGGTCGCTGCCTACCTCACGCTCCCGGTCGATTGGGCCGACAGCCACAATGTCCCGCGCAACCGCATGGTCGCCGGCGAATTTGGCTGCATGCGCCGCTGGGAAGGCTGCAAGACCTATCTCGAGGACGTACTGACATCGCTCGATGACAGCAAATTGCATTGGGCTTTCTACAGTTTTCGCGAGGACAGCTGGGACGGAATGGATTACGAGCTCGGCTCGCAGAAGGTCAATTGGAAATACTGGGAGGCGATCGACGAGGGCAAACCTGATCCGGTGAAGCGAAAACCCGGCCCGGAATTCGACCCGATCCGGAAACGGCTTTAGGAGCGAGTGTACCCGGCAGGCTTTGCGTGTTTGACCGAGTGTAATCATGCTTCCCCGTCATTCCTGTGCCTGTCACAGGAATCCAGCCACGGCGCGGCTGCGCCGTGAGGGAACTCTTATTTCGTTATGGAGAGTCTTGCGCGCCGCGGACGCGGCGCACTGGATTCCCGTGACGGGCACAGGAATGACGGAGCCATTGAAGGCCTCTGATCCTGTGAAACGACGATAACGAAAGCCAAGCGTCTCAACGTTATCGACAGCCCTTATCGTCCCTCGCGATGCCATGTCGCCGAGAGCACGAGCAGCAGGGCGGCCAACCCAAGGAAACCGGCAAACAGCGACAGCGAGTTGATCCCCTTCAGCACCGTTTCGTCGGTCATGCGCAGCGACAGGCGCTGTGCGTCTGCGACGCGGACGGTGCCGCGGACCGGCAAGATCTGCGGCACATCGACAGGCCCATCGGCATTGGCAAGGCGCTGCACCAGTCCCTTGGTCTTTTCCGCCCAGGGGGCAAGTGTCTCGGTGGTCGAGACCGTCGCCTTGAATTCGGGCGCATCGACGCTGCCGACATGCACCAGCGTGTTGAGTTCGCCGTTGACGACTTCGAAAAGGCCGGTCTCGGAGGTACGGACACTGGCTTTGTAGAGCCCGGGTTCGCCTTCCTTGAGCGTGATTTCCTCGGTCTTGCCTGACGGATAGGTCAGCGTCGCCAAGCCGGGATCGCCAGCGATGGTCTGCCTGGCGATTTCCAGCGTCCGGCCGCTGGCATGCGCCGTCAGCGCTTCTTCCTCAAGCGCCGGTTCCTGCATCAGCCAGTGGGCGGTGCGGCGATAGAGGGATACGCTCGGGCCACCACCTTCGAAGCCGCGCGCCCAGAGCCAGCCCTGATCGGAGAGCAGCATTGCGACGCGGCCCTTGCCGACGCGGTTCAGGACCAGAAGCGGTTTGCCATCGACGGCCTGCATCACCGTCTGGCCGAGCGGCTTGTCGACATCGACGGTGCGGAACCAGCGGCCCCAGTGCGGCGGTTCGCTGTCGGCGCCTTCAAGGCCACGGGTGACCGGATGTTTCTTTCCTTCTTCCGACAGGCGCGGATAGAAGGCCTTCTCGTTCATGAAGCCGGTTGGGCTCGCAGGCAGGACTGCCGACAACGGTGTTGTTGCAATCGAATCGTCACCAGCATGTTCAGGGCCAGCTGCAATCAGCAGGGCGCCACCGTTTTCAACATATTGGGCGATGTTGTCATAGTAGAGGATCGGCAGCACGCCGCGATGCTGGTAGCGGTCGAAAATGATCAGGTCGAATTCCTTGATCTTGTCGACGAACAGCTCGCGGGTCGGGAAGGCAATCAGCGACAATTCGTTGATCGGTGTACCGTCCTGCTTTTCCGGTGGCCGCAGGATGGTGAAATGCACGAGATCGACGGCGGCGTCGGATTTCAAGAGATTGCGCCAGGCACGTTCGCCTGCATGCGGCTCGCCGGAGACCAGAAGAACACGCAGGTTTTCGCGGATGCCGTCGATGACGTGGACGGCGCGGTTGTTGGCCTCCGTTACTTCGCCGGGAACGCCAGCGACAGAAAACTCGAGAATGTTGTTGCCGCCGCGCGGTACGGTAAAGGCGAACGGTACATCGGTGCCTGGCTCCGCCATTTCCGTGGCGATCTCGTTGCCGTTGAGGCTGATGGTCACCTCCGCCGTGCCGCCGGGCGCCTTGCCGTCATCGGCGATGCGGAACGTCACCGTCTGTTCCTCGCCGACAATGCCGAAGCGTGGGCCGCTGACAATTTCGACGCGGCGGTCGAACTCATCCGGCTTGCCGGTGATCAGACCGTGGACCGGAGCATCGAAGCCGAGCGGCTGGTTGATGTCAGGAACATCGTGAATCTGGCCATCGGTGATGAAGATCGCACCACCGACGCGGGCAGGCGGTACATCGGCGAGCGCCGTCTGGAGCGCCGTGAACAGTTTTGTGGACGGCGTTTCGGTATTTTCGTCATCGGCGGCTTCAACGATGCGTGCCTCGATCTGCGGGAATTTGGCCAGCCGTTGTTTGAGCGTGGCCAAGGCTGCGTCCGTCATTGCACGGCGGCCGGCATTGTCCTGGCTCTGGCTGCGATCGACGACGACGCCGACGATGGTGGAGAGTGGCTCGCGTTCCTCCTGAAAGAACACCGGATTGGCGATGGCAATGCAGAGGGCCGCGAGTGCTGCCGTCCGGAATGCCGCACCGCGCACGCCACGCCAGAAGCCGAGCGCCGAGAGAAGGATCGCGGCAAGGGCAAGCACGGCGATGAAGGGCCAAGGGAGCAGCGGCTGGAAATCGAGTGTCATAAGCGCGCCCTCACTGGCCAAGCCGTTCGAGCAAAGCAGGGATATGCACCTGATCAGCCTTATAGTTGCCAGTCAGCATATACATCATGATGTTGACGCCGGAGCGGAAGGCAAGCTCGCGCTGTTGCTCATCCGGCGGCACGGTTGGCAGAAGCGGCATGCCGTTGCTGTCTATGGCCCAGGCACCGGCGAAATCATTGCCGGTGATCATGATCGGCGACACGCCGTCACCCGAGCGCGCCGGCCTGCCGGTCGGCTGCGAGCCATTGTCCGTCTGCGCCTCGATCCAGAGCGGGCTGCCATTGTAGCGACCGGGAAAGTTCGAGAGGAGATAGAACGACTTGGTCAGCACATTGTCTGTTGGAACCGGTTCCAGTGGCGGAATGTCGAGATCGGCAAGGATCGCCTGCAGCCGCTCGGAGTTGGGACTGCTGCCGGAGCCTGATGACAAGGAGGAAAACTGGTCGCGGGTGTCGAACAGCACAGTGCCGCCGGAACGCATATAGGCATCGATCCGGCTGATCGCCGCCGGGCTCGGCATCGGCGCATTGGCGGAGATCGGCCAATAAATCAGCGAGTAAAACGCCAGTTCGTCCGATGCGATGTCGAGGCCGATCGGCGGGCCGGGCTCGAGCGTCGTGCGATAGGTGAGGAAGTCGGTCAGGCCGGCCAGGCCCCGTTCGGAAAGGCGGTCAACATCGGCTTCACCGGTGATGACATAGGCAAGATGGGTCTTGTCCAGCTGCCGCAGGATGATGTTGTCGCCCGGTTTGCTGTCGTCGGCCAGGGATTGGCCGGGGATCGCCACCAGCGCGCCTGCCGCCAGCGCTAGGGCGATCATCGCTGCCGCGGGCATTCTCAGCCGGGCAAAGGCGCCGCCCATGAACAGCACGACCGCGGAATCGATCAATAGCAAGATGAGAGCCATCGCAAACAACGATGGTTTCAGCGACCAGGCTTCGGCGCCGATGAGCGGCTCCGATGTGTAGGGAATGATCAAGCCGCTGGCGTCGATCGGCTTCAGTTGGGTGTCGCGGGGCAGGAGGTTCAGTGCGGTAAATCCTTCTTCCGAACCGTAGAGACCGGGCGGATGTTCTGCGCTGGAGACCGGAACCGTTCCGGCGGCAATGTCGAGAGGCCGCGCCTTGCCGGTCTCGCTGACGAGCACGCCATTGGCATTCAAGAGGCGGTACGGCGCCAGCGTCTGGCCCTTTGCCGCCCCTTCGCTCGCCACACCGCCGCTGCGCGACAATTGCACGCTCCGGCGCAGCATCTCGACGAAATCGCCGGATATCGGCAGGTTCGACCATGTCGCTTCGGCGCTGACATGGAAGAGGATGATGCGGCCGGAGCCTTGGGTCTTCGTCGTCACCAGCGGCGTGCCGTCGGCAAGGCTTGCCCAGGTTCGTGAGGACAGGTCAGCGGTTGGTTCGGCCAGCACCTGACGCTTGACGAGAATACCCTCCGGCTTCGGCATGCCGGCAAAGGGGCTAAGCGCCGGATAATCTGCGAGCGGCTGTGGTTCCGACCAAGACAGCGCGCCACCCAGGGCCCGTTCGCCCTGCCGCAGCGTCACCGGTACCAGCGGATCGTCTGCCGGGGCAGCGGCCAGACGCGGACCAGCAAACCGCACCAGCGTACCGCCGTTTTCGATCCACTTGGTGATCGGCGCGTAGGTTTCTTCCGGCAGGCGGCCGATATCGGCCATGATCAGCATCGACGGCTTCTGGGCCAGAAGCTCAGGGATCGACACGGCTAGGTCGGACTCGTTCGGCTGGATCAGGTCCGCGTAGGGGGTGAGCGCCCGGTTGATATAGTAGAGCGGCGAGAGTAGCGGCTGCGACTGGTCGCGCGCCTCACCACTCAAGAGCGCAACGCGGCGGCGGCGGAAGCCGTCATCGAGCAGGAAGGTTCCCCCGGCGGTCGCCGTGCCATCGATGGCGACGCGGGCAAAATCGTTGCGCAGTTCGAAGGGGGCCGCGAGCGTGCCCTTGGCGACGCTTTCACCGGCGGCAAAGGCGACCGAACCGTTGGCGATCGCGCGGCCGCGCGTGTCATAGGCGGTGACCGGTAGCGTCCGAGCAGTTGTTGTGTCGAGGCGGGTGGCGCTGACCACCATCGACTCGGCATCGTTGGCAGAACTGTTGATCGCGACGGCATGGTCTCTGCTGCCCTCGATCAGCCTGAAATTGCCAGGTGAAAGAGCCGCAAGCTCTGCCATGATCTTTCCGTCACCGGCTTCGATGCCATCCGACAGGAAAGCCAGTGTGCCCGGCGCGGTTCCATCGAGAGCAGTCTTCAGCGCGTTGACGGCTGCTGCGCGATCCGGCTGCAGCGGTTGTGGTGCAGCGGCAGCCAGACGGTTGCGGGCCGTCAAGGCCGATCCCGGCACGGCATTGTGATCCTGATCGGCGGTAAAGACGACTGCGACCGGAAGATCCTTTTCCTCGGCGTCACTGATCAGCGCATCGGCGGTTTCCACCCGGCGCTGCCAGTCCGTCGATGTCGCCCAGCTGTTGTCGATCACCAAGGCCAGCGGGCCGTTGCCGGCGATCGTATTGGAGCGTGGATTGAACACCGGGTCGGCAATGGCAAGGATGATGGCCGCAGCCATCAGCATGCGCAGCAGCGTCAGCCACCACGGGCTTTTCGATGGTGTTTCCTCACGCTTCAGGACGCTGGCGAGAATACGCAGCGGCGGGAAAACCTCGGTCACGGGTTTCGGAGGCGTCATGCGCAGAAGCCACCAGATCGCTGGCAGGGCGACAAGGGCAGCGAGCATCAGGGGATTGGCGAAGATGAACGGCAGGAAGCTCACAGCTGGCCTCCATGGGTGGCGCGTCCGGGCATACCGGAGAGGTACATATGCACGGCCACCAGCGCTTCGGATGCAAGATGATCGGTCCGGTGCGGCGTAAAGGTCCAGCCGAGATGGCGCAGGTTTTCCCCGAGACTATCGCGTCGTGCGATATAGGCGCGGCGATAGTCGTCGCGGACAATCTCGGCGCGGCCGGCCGTCAGTTTCTCGCCGGTTTCCGGATCGGTGAATTCGGTGCGCCCGGCATAGGGAAAGCTCTCTTCCGCCGGGTCGGCAATCTCGATGACATGACCGCGCAGACCCCGTCTGGCCAACGGCCCGAGCTGCGCCATGATCGCGTCGGCAGGATCGAGGAAATCGCCGATCAGCACCAGGTCGCTCATGCCGCGGATCATCGTCGTCTGCGGCAGTCCGCCGGACAGCGGCGTGTGCATCAGCGCGGTGGCCAGACGTTCGGCAGCGTTGCGGGCCGAGACCGGCTCCATCACGCCGGGGCAGCCGATCCGCTCGCCGGAACGGGCAAGGATTTCGGCCAGCGCCAGCATCAAGACCAGTGCCCGGCTTTCCTTGGAGACCGAGCCGAACGTGGACTTGTACATCATCGACGGCGACAGGTCGGCCCAGAGCCAGATGGTGTGGGCTGCCTCCCATTCGCGGTCGCGGACATAGGTATGATCGTCGCGGGCGGAGCGGCGCCAGTCGATGCGCGACAGGCTTTCGCCGTCGCTATAGGGCCGGAATTGCCAGAAATTCTCGCCGATGCCGCGCTTGCGGCGGCCGTGCCAGCCGGAAATCACCGTATTGGCGATGCGTTTTGCCTCCACCATGCAATCCGGGATCAGCCGGGCACGGCTCTGCGCGCGGGAAAGCACCTCTCCAGACGGCGTCGGCTCGACGATTTGGCCTATGGCAGCCATTCATTATCCCTTGGCTTGCTTGACCAGGCTGGTGATCACATCACGAACCGACATGCCTTCCGCCCGCGCTGCGAATGTCAGCGCCATGCGGTGCTGCAGGACTGGTTCAGCCAGGGCCATGATGTCATCGATCGATGGCGCGAGCCTGCCGTCGTACAGGGCGCGGGCGCGGGCGCACAGCATCAGCGATTGGCCGGCGCGCGGGCCGGGGCCCCAGGCAACGTTCTTGTCGGTAGCGGTATTGCCGTTACCGGGGCGGGCCGAGCGGACCAGCGATAGAATGGCATCGACCACCTTCTCGCTGACCGGCATCTGGCGGATCAGCTGCTGGATATCCCTGAGCTGGGGTGCATCGATGACGCCGCGTGCCTCGGATTCATGCGTGCCTGTTGTTTCAAGCAGAATCTGCCGTTCGGCCGCAAGCTCCGGATAGCCGACATCGACCTGCATCAGGAAGCGGTCGAGCTGTGCCTCGGGCAGGGGATAGGTGCCTTCCTGCTCCAGCGGGTTTTGCGTCGCCAGCACATGGAACGGCTGCGGCAGGTCGTTGCGCTGGCCGGCAACCGTGACGTGATATTCCTGCATGGCCTGCAGCAGCGCCGATTGCGTGCGCGGGCTGGCGCGGTTGATTTCGTCGGCCATCAAAAGCTGGGTGAAGATCGGTCCGGGCACGAAACGAAACGACCGGCGTCCGTTTTCGTCCTGATCCATGACCTCTGAGCCCAGAATATCTGAGGGCATCAGGTCGGGCGTGAACTGGATGCGGCTGGTGTTGAGGCCGAGAACGGTGCCGAGTGTCGAGACAAGCTTGGTCTTGGCAAGGCCGGGTACGCCGACCAGCAGCGCATGGCCGCCGGACAGGACCGCGAGCAGGGTCTGTTCGACGACGCTTTCCTGGCCGAAGATCACCTTGCCGACTTCCTTGCGGATCATGGCGATTTCGCCTAGCGCCTTTTCGGCGGCCGCGATGATCGCCTTGTCATCGACTGCGCCGTCTGCCGTTTTCATCACACCCATTGTCTGTCTCCAGTGGCCGGCAACGGTGCCGATTCGCGAAAAGCGCGCTTTCCGTCTCTCTTTTTCAATCTATGCTCCGCCCGGTGGCTGACAAGACGGGGGCAACGCACTATCTCGTGAGCCAATGCATTATAAAAAGCAAGAATAGGGCCAAACGGGACGGAACGATGGCGGATGTGGAAATACATGGAACGGGCGATGCGGCAGGACTTGCGGCATTGATCACCCGTGCGGCCGGGCAGACGAACGGGCAGACCAAGGGTTTGCCGCCCGTCGAGCGCTGGAACCCGCCGTTTTGCGGCGATATCGACATGGAAATCCGTGCCGATGGCACATGGTTCTACATGGGCACACCGATCGGCCGGCAGCCTTTGGTCCGGCTATTTTCCACCGTTCTGCGCAAGGACGAGGATGGTCAGACCTATCTCGTAACTCCTGTGGAAAAACTGGGCATTCGCATCGTCGATGCACCTTTTGTTGCCGTCGAGATGAATGTGACGGAACGCGACGGCGAACCGGTCATCACCTTCCGCACCAATGTCGGCGATGTCGTCGAGGCGGGCCCTGATCATGCCTTGCGTTTCGTCGTCCATGGCGAAAACAAGGAACTGAAACCCTATCTGCATGTGCGTGGGCGGCTGGAAGCGCTGGTGTCCCGTGCCGTGATGTACGATCTGGTTGCGCTCGGCGAAACGATTGAGATGGATGGTACCGATATGTTTGCCATTCGCTCCGGTGGCGTGGTGTTTCCGGTCATGCCCGCTAACGAACTGGAAGCGCTATCGGCATGACGCAAGCCTTGTTTTCAGCCGATGATTTCCGCCGCCGTGCACTCAGGCAATCCGGCAGCCCTGCGGAAGATGCCTGGCGCGAGCATGGCGATTTTCTGCTCAATCCCGATACTGTGCCCTATCTCGAAACCCTGAAGCTGAAGGATGCCGCCGTTCTCATTCCGGTGATCGATGATGGCGACGAGGCGCGGGTTATTTTTACCCGGCGCACGGCGACGCTGCGCAAGCATTCCGGCCAGGTTTCCTTTCCGGGCGGCGCTATCGATCCGGAAGACGACACACCGGAGCGTGCTGCTCTGCGCGAAACCGAGGAGGAAATCGGCCTTGACCGGCGCTTCGTCCAGACAGTCGGCCGGCTGCCTTATTATATGGCGATGTCCGGTTTTCGGATCACGCCCGTTCTGGCGGTAGTCCAGCCTGGCTATGACCTCATCCCCAATCCTGCGGAAGTTGCTGCTGTCTTCGACGTGCCGCTGTCCTTCCTGATGAACCCTGATAATCACGGCCGCGGTCAGGCAACCTGGAAAGGCGCCGAGCGGCAATTTTACAGCATGCCCTATGGCGAACAGCATATCTGGGGCATTACCGCGGGCATTGTCCGCATGTTGTATGAAAGGCTTTACGCATGACCTCCGTTGCCAACGAGGCCTGGTTTTCCGCTCCCGCTTTGACGCGCGTGTTTGATCTTCTGAATGCCGATGGCGGCGAGGTCCGCGTCGTCGGTGGTGCCGTGCGCAACAGCCTGATGGGGCTTGCCGTCGCCGATATCGACATGGCGACGACGCTTTTGCCGGAGGTGGTTGTGGCGCGTGCCAAGTCGGCCGGTATCAAGGCGGTGCCGACCGGCATCGAACACGGAACGGTGACGCTGGTCATCGACGGAAAGCCCTATGAAATCACCACCTTGCGCCGTGATGTGGAGACGGATGGCCGCCATGCCGAGGTCGCCTTCGGCACCGACTGGACGGTGGATGCAGAACGGCGCGACCTGACGATCAACGCGCTTTATGCCAATGCCAAGGGTGAGGTGATCGACCTCGTCGGTGGCCTCGCCGACATTGAAAAGCGCAACATCCGTTTCATCGGCAATGCCAGCGAGCGGGTGGCTGAAGACTATTTGCGGGTTCTGCGGTTTTTCCGTTTCTTTGCCTATTACGGCTCAGGCCGCCCGGATGCGGACGGTCTGCGTGCCTGCGCACAGGCGCGTTCGAAACTCTCGACACTGTCGGCCGAGCGGGTCTGGTCCGAATTGAAAAAACTGCTTTCGGCAAAAGATCCAGGCAGGGCTCTACTCTGGATGCGGACATCCGGCGTGCTCACGGAAATCCTGCCGGAAAGCGAAAAATGGGGCATCGATTCGATCCCGGGGCTGATTGCAGCCGAGCAGACATTCGGCTGGCAGCCCGATCCGCTGTTGCGGTTGGCGTCGATGGTTCCGCCGGACGCCGAGCGGCTGGATGCTATGGCCAAGCGGTTGCGGCTGTCGAAGGCGGAAGCTGCCTATTTCACCGCCTGGACCAAGGCACCGCGCCTGCCGGCAGAGATTGCCGATACAGCATTCGACCGGCTGCTGTACCGGAGTGGCGAGAAGGGGCTGACGACGGCGCTGACACTTTCGCTCGCCTCGTCGCGTCAAAAATCCGAAAACGACCCGGCTCAGCTGACCGAGACTGCAAAGCTCCAGCGGCTTTTGACGCGGGCGGAGAAATGGCGGAAACCGGTATTTCCGCTGACCGGAGCAGATGTGCTGGCCACCGGCGTTGCCGCCGGGCCGCGTGTTGGGGAAATTCTTGGGACACTTGAGGACAAGTGGGTGGACGGCAATTTCAATGCCGACCGGGCAACGATGGTTGCCCGGCTTCAATCGATGGTCTGACGGGCTGGAACTTAGGCGGCCTTCGTTTCCTCGACGATCCGCGCCTTGATATTGTCGATCATGTTTTCGCGAATCAGCGTTTCTCCATGCGTCGAGCGCATATGCTCCACGGCACGCCGTACGACTTCGGCGTCGCTGTCGGCGTGGGTGTGCCAGTCGCAGCCGGGCACGAGGGTCCCGCATTCAAACAATCGCATGATGCTCCTCCTTGCGTTTGCATACTCCGCTTAGACGGGACTTCCGGCTAGGCGGAATAGAGGAAGTATAACCGAAAATGGCGTCGATGGTTCCGCCGATTGCTCACTCGCATTCACAATATTGACCGGATGACTTCAGATCTTGCCCGTTTTCTGGACGCGACATGGCCTTGAAGCTTCCTTTTCAGGGTCACATTGTCGCCCGATCCGTCCTCGAACTTTAAGTATGGGGTTCGCCCCTTTCGGAAAGGCGGGTGAAAGCCGTCTTGAGACTGACTTAAGGAAGGACACGCATATGACCATTCGCCACATGCCCGTTGCAGCCCTGACCGCTGCGGCTCTTAGCCTGATCGTCATCAACTCGCCGGCCTTTGCGCAAGGCGCTGCCGAACCACAGGCGACCCAGCCGATGCAGGGCACAGCGCCTGCCGCCATCAGCGACCAGAAGATCGAAGCCTTTGCCGTCGCCTATCTGCAGGTCGACAAGGTGCGTCAGGATTATGCGGCCAAGATCAGCGCTGAAAAGGATGCTGTGAACAAACAGAAGCTGCAGAACGAAGCCAACAAGCAGATGATCAATGCGGTTGAAAAATCACCCGGCATGTCACTGGACGAATACAAGACCGTCATCACTGCTGCGCAGACCAATCCGGATGTCGCCAAGAAGGTGCAGGACAAACTCAAGACGACTGATACTGCCCAATAGGCTGATATCATGGAGCAGGGCTGGTTCGGTCCTGCTCCCAAACCGGTTCCAACAGAAACCACTATAAAAAACGTGGCCTTTGATGTTATGCCTTCGTCTCCCTGAGACGTCCGCAAAGGCATGCCCTCCATCATGAGATCTTCTCTTCAGCAGGAACTGATCGATTCGATCCGCAACATCGCGGATTATCCGAAGCCCGGCATCATGTTCCGCGATATCACCACGCTGCTTGGCAATCCCCGCGCTTTTCGCGGCGCAATCGATGCCTTGATCCAGCCTTTTGCCGGCACCAAGATCGACAAGGTTGCCGGTGTCGAAGCGCGCGGCTTCATCATGGGCGGCGCAATGGCGCACCAGATGTCGGCCGGTTTCGTGCCGATCCGCAAGAAGGGCAAGCTTCCGCACGATATCGTCCGAATCGCCTACAGCCTCGAATACGGCGTCGACGAGATGGAAATGCACCGTGACGCCATCAAGCCGGGTGAAAAGGTCGTCCTGGTCGACGATCTGATTGCCACCGGCGGTACGGCCGAAGGGGCGACCAAGCTTCTTCAGCAGATGGGTGCCGATATCGTTGCCGCCTGTTTCATTATCGACCTGCCGGAACTGGGCGGCCGCAAGAAACTCGAAGCGCTGGGTGTCGAGGTCCGCACGCTGATCGAATTCGACGGCCACTGAGACTGCAGGAAAATATACATGGTTTCGATACGCGATGCGCTCAGCTCTGCTGCTGACGAGGGGATCATCACGGCGGTGCAGGCGGAAAAGCTGGTGCCGTATCTCCTCGCCGCAAACTCCGGTGATAACGAAGAACAACGTCCAGCCGTCAGTGAGGTCCTGCCGGCCGGCGATGCGTTTGAGGCCGAAGAAAGCGAACAGCCGCGTTTTGTCCGTGGCTTTCACGATATCCTGATCACCATCGGCGTCATCGTGGCGCTGGTTGGGCTCTGGGGTATCGGCAGCCTGTTTGCGGTGTTGCCGGCCATCGTCATCCTCGCCGAAATCCTCATCCGCCGTCAGCGTCTGGCACTTCCGGCTGTGGCGCTGACGGTGGCTCTGGCCCACTGGACCGGCCTGTTTGCCTTGCTGGTTGTCGAAGTGGCAGCTCCAGCTGGTCTAGACATGCTGACCAGCTGGCTTTTGGTGCTGCCAATTTTTGCCGCTGTTCTGGCCGTGTTTTACTGGCGATACCGCGTGCCGCTGGCACTGGCTGCGACGCTTCTGTCGCTGTTCCTGCTGGCCATGGATATCGTGCTTGTCCTGCTTTCGAAAATCCTGGGCTCTGTCGAGCTGATCACCGAGCATACCGGACTGGCTGCGAGCATATTCCTGATCAGCGCGCTGGGCATCTTTTCGGCGGCGATGTCCTACGATATCGCCGATCCTGCCCGCAAAAGCCGCCAATCCGACGTGGCGTTCTGGCTGCATCTCGCCGCCGCGCCGGCGCTGCTGTACGCCATGCTCTCGTTCATTTTCCTGCGCAATGTCTCCGGCGAATGGTGGGGCGATGCCACGTCGCCCAGCGATGCCGCATCCGTGCTGGCGATCGTCATTGTGTTCATGATGATCGGCCTGATTATCGACCGGCGCGCTTTCGTCACATCGGGGCTTTTGTCGTTGGGCCTGGCGATCTGGACGATCCTTCAGCGGGGCGGCGTGGATTTCAGCGATTATTTTTCCGTCACCGTCCTTGCGGTTGGGGTCGTCGTGCTGCTGATCGGTATTTTCTGGCAGGCCCTACGGCGGGCCATCGTCTCGATCTTGCCCGCCGGCATCACGTCACACCTGCATCCCGTGTACCGGCCCGGCCGCTAGACGGGTTTCCGGTCAAGGGAACTCGATGACCTTGCTTTCGAACCGGATGACCGGCTGGCCATCCTGGTTCTCGCCCTCGCACAGGATGGTGTTGATCCGCCATCCCGGCCGCGATTCCAGGTCTTTTGCCGCAACGAATGTGACTGCATAGGTGATTGCGTCTCCGGCGAAGACCGGCCGTAGCCAGCGCATGTCGCGAAAGCCGGGTGAGGGGCCGAGTTTTGGCGCAGCGATGCCTTGCGCCGCCAGCCGTTTCGTTTCTCCGATCCAGTAGGGAACGAAGCACTTCATCCAACCGGCGCAGGTATGCCAGCCGGAAGCGCAGAGACCCCCGAACAGCGATTGTTTGGCCAGTTCCGCATCGAGGTGAAACGGTTGCGGATCAAATTTTTCAGCGAAATGAATGATATCTTCGGCGGTGAAGGTCACCGTGCCGATCGTTTCCCGTGTGCCTTCAGGGTGGAGGTCCGACAGCTTCATGGCTTTTCTCCTGCCGTCGCTTGGCAGCGGATCATGTTGGCATAGTCGCAGATTGCCACGGTTTCGCCCCGCTGGTTGGTGACGGTGGCGCGCAGCCGGACGATGCCGATTTCGGGCCGCGAGCGCGAAACCCGCGCCTCGACGACCGTACAACTGCCCGACAGTATATCACCGGCAAGCACGGCCTTCTTCCACTCCATGCTGTCGACGCCGGGGGAGCCTTCCGACGCCGTCTCGTGGATATAGCTGTCGCAGAGCATGCGCATCATCATGGCACTGGTATGCCAGCCGGATGCCGCAAGCCCACCGAGAATGCTGGCTTTGCCGCCGTCTTCCGACAGGTGCATCGGTTGCGGATCAAATTCCGAAGCAAAGGCGATGACATCCTCGGCCTTGACCTCGATCGGCTTGAAATCGAACCGCTTGCCGGCTGGGAAATCTTCAAAGTGAAGCATGGGAAATCGACCTCCAACAGGCTCATTTTAGCATCTGCGCCCGGCATGTGAAATGCAAACGGGATGGTGCGGCACTGGGTTCTAATGCCGCCGGATCACGGCTGGAAAGGCAGGTCCTGGCCGTTGATCTTCACCTTCTTGTTCTCGTCGACAACGATATTCCACATCTGGCGGCCATCGGGCGCCTGCTTGGCAAAGCCCTTGACCATCAAAAGCATGAAGGCCGCCTGGCCGAATTCCGGCACCGTCGCGGCATTGTCCTGCAGATAGGAAACCGTCTTGTCGAAATCCTTGGCATAGAGCGTCAGGTCGGTGTTCTGGCGGCCCTGCTGTTCGGGATAGACGGTTGTCGTGCCAGAAAGGCTGAAGTCGTAGACTGCGGAGCGGGCCGAAACCTCGTCATACTTGATCGTCATCGCGCCACCCGGCAGGAAAATGCGGCCGGCCTCGGTAGATTGTTCGTCGCTCAGCGGCTTGTCGGCGTCGAAATTGGCCTGGTCGATGAGATAGGTTATGCCGCTGGCAAGGTTAAGGTTTTCCAGCGAAATGCGGGTGGTCACGGTTTCAGGAAGTGCGGAGGCAAAGGCATCCGGAACCAGGCCTGGCGGCAGCGAGGGCTGGTCGATGGTAACGCCGAAACCGACCTTGGCATCATCCTTCAGGCCGTTGGTATCGATGGTGTAGCGCACGGTTTCCGCGCCATAGGTGCCGGTCGGGGTTGCGACCTTGAGATTGGCGATCTCGATCGATTCCAGCAGGTTTTCGAACATCGGCAGATTGCTGCGCACCAGAGACTTGAGGCGCACCTGCTCGGTCGCCAGCAGCTTGTCTTTCTTCACATTGTCGAGGACGAAGAAGATCAGATCCTGCAGCGGCCGATAGGCGAGCCCGTTGAACGCGACATCGGCCGTGACGCTGTCGGCGGATATATCCACTTTCATCTTGGAGGGATCGATGATCGTCTCGGTAAAGCCATTCATCGCCATGTTGGACCGGATGTCGATGGTCGTTGGTGTTGCCCGCGTCGAATTCATTGTCGATGTCATCGAGCCAAACCGCGCCTCGACCGATTGCTGCGGCGAGATCGAGGTCATGAAAATGCCGTCGGCGGACAGGTCCGCGGATTTGAAATAGAGCAGATCGGGATCGACAATGCCTTCGGCACGCATCGCATCGATCTTGTAGGTGAAATCGTTCTTTTCCGTTCCTTCGGTGAACTGGCCCTTCACATCGAGGTCAGCGGTCTGGGAAAAGTGCCAAAGCCCGTCTTCCATCGGCCGGATCAGCGAGATCCATGGCTTGAGGCCGGAAATGCTGAAGTTTTTCGGATCGATGTCCTTCAGAAGCACCGTCGGATCCAACGTTACCTCGTAATCCGCTGTGCCCGGGCGGACCTTGATCAGGCCGGCCTTTGCCAGGTTCTCCGGCAGGTAAGCGGTGAATTTCTGCTCGAGTTCCTGTGCGCCCTGATGGCTGATGTCTGCGGCCTGCACCGACTGGGTGATGAGGGTGGTTGAAAGCAGAAGGGCAGGAATCAGGCGCATCGAAAACTCCTCAAGTGATTGCGAAGCAAACATATAGCCGAAAGCCCGAAGGGCAAGCGCCATGGCCGCCGCAAAACACCACAGACGACAACGCCGTTCGTCAAAGTTAACGAACGGCGTTGTTTAGTCTTGAATTTTTATCGCAAGTGCAGCCTTTCGGCCGCGTCTCGCTCCGCTTAGGTGTTGAAGCGGAAGTGGATGACGTCGCCGTCCTGGACGACATATTCCTTGCCTTCGTCGCGCGCCTTACCGGCTTCCTTGGCGCCGCTTTCGCCGCCGAAGGCGATGTAATCCTCATAGGCGATGGTGAAGGCGCGGATGAAGCCGCGTTCGAAATCCGTGTGGATGACACCGGCGGCTGCCGGAGCCTTGGTGCCGCGCGGAATGGTCCAGGCGCGCGTTTCCTTCGGGCCGACGGTGAAATAGGTGATGAGGTCGAGCAGCTTGTAACCGGCGCGGATCAGCTGGTCGAGACCGGCTTCGTGCAGGCCGAGCGCTTCGAGGAATTCCTTGGACTCTTCTTCCGGCAGTTGCGCGACTTCGGATTCGATTGCCGCCGAAATCACGACGGTTTCAGCGCCCTGCGCCTTTGCCATTTCTTCGACGGCTTTGGTGTGGGCATTGCCTGTCGCCGCATCGGCCTCGGCGACGTTGCAGACATAGAGAACCGGATGCGCGGTCAAGAGGTTGAGGCTCTGCAGCACCAGCTTTTCTTCGGCATCCAGCGTCAGCAAAAGCGTGCGGGCCGGCTTGCCGTCCTGAAGAAGCTTCAGGGCCGCATCCATCACCGGTAGCAGGGTGACCGATTCCTTGTCTTTGGAAGCGGCGCGCTTGCGCGTCTGCTCGGTGCGGCGCTCCAGGCTGTCCAGATCGGCGAGCATCAGCTCGGTCTCGATCGTTTCGGCATCGCCGACCGGATTGATGCGGCCTTCGACATGGGTGATGTCGTCGTCTTCAAAGCAGCGCAGCACATGCACTGTCGCATCGACTTCGCGGATGTTGGCGAGGAACTTGTTGCCGAGGCCTTCGCCCTTTGACGCGCCACGCACGAGGCCGGCGATATCGACGAAGGAGATGCGGGTCGGGATCAGTTCCTTGGACTTGGCGATATCGGCCAGCTTGCGCATGCGCGGATCGGGCACGGCCACTTCGCCGGTGTTCGGCTCAATGGTGCAGAACGGATAGTTTGCCGCCTGCGCCTGCGCCGTCTTGGTCAGCGCGTTGAAGAGAGTGGACTTGCCGACATTCGGCAGTCCGACGATACCGCATTTGAAACCCATGGTCTTGAAACCTGTCCGATCGAATTCTGTTGCAGTGCCTTTTGCGGAAACTTGGGCCGAGGTCAAGCCTCAGACCGGTTTTGCAGCCTTTATAGGGGAGATGGCGTCCGGGTGCATCTTGTTTGAAGCCTGCTTGCGATGCACAATAGGTGTTTCCTCCACTTCCTGTGATCGACGGGCGGATTTCCGATGGCGGACGACGACACCAGTCTCAAACCGAAAACGGTGACCAAGCCGAAGCTCGAAAGGCCGAAGCTCTACAAGGTCATTCTGATCAATGACGACTATACCCCGCGCGAATTCGTCATCATGGTTTTGAAGGCGGTATTCCATATGAGCGAGGAGACCGGCTACCGGGTCATGATGACCGCGCACAAGCTGGGCGTCTGCGTCATCGTCGTCTGCGCCAGGGATATTGCCGAGAGCAAGGCCAAGGAGGCGACCGACCTGGGTAAGGAGGCGGGCTTCCCGCTGATGTTCACGACGGAGCCGGAGGAGTAGGTTGAGGTTTTTCGAGAGCGTCAAACGCCGGACGGACGCCTGATCTGAAACCCGGTCTTGTTCTGTGTGAACCCGCAACCCTCATAGAATGTCAGTGTCGCCGGGTCCTTTGACCCGGTCAGCAGCATGACCTTGTAGCATCCCTGGTGCCACGCGGATGCGAATGCGTGCCGTATCAAGGCCCGCGCATGACCGCGCTTGCGGTATTGTGCGTGCGTGACGACATTTTCGATCAAAGCATAGGGTGTGCCACTGCGGGTGAGGTTCGGGATCACAACCAGCGTTACCGAGGACGTCAAAGCTTCGCCCGAGGTGCCGATCAACACTGTCATGCCGGGATGGGCGGTGATTTCGGCGAAACGGTTGGCCGCGATATCAGGCGCGATCTCCGGATCGTCCGCATTGAGATGCCGGTAAAGTGCAAGAAGTGCCGGAAGATCGCTGTGCGCTGCCGGCCGGATGTGGAAATCGCCAGCTTGCACGGGCCTACTCATCCTTTTTGCCGAACAGCTTCTTCAGCATGTCGGCCATTGGTCCGGTGGTCGGCAAAATCTTTGGTTGGGCGCTGTTGCGGGCCTGACGGATATGCGATTTTCCGGCCGATTTTGCTGGCGCGGGTTCAGGTTCCGGCTTGCCGCCGGTTGCCAGCGTCAGTTTGTTGAGGAGTTGGGAATCCTCCCCTTTGACCAGCATCTCGGCATTGTCGGCAAGCGCATCCAGCAGCGGCTCCAGCCAGACCTTGTCGGCCTTGGCGAAATCGCCAAGAACATGGCCGTGGACCCGTTCTTTGGAACCGGGATGGCCGATGCCGAGGCGCAGGCGGCGGTATTCCCGGCCGCAATGGGCGTCGAGCGACTTGATGCCATTATGGCCACCATGGCCACCGCCGGTCTTGATCCGTGCCTTGCCCTGAATGAGATCGAGTTCGTCGTAGATCGCCAGAATGTCCTTCGGTTCCAGCTTGTAGAAGCGCATGGCCTCGCCGACCGCTTCGCCCGACAGATTCATGAAGGTCTGGGGCTTCATCAGAAGCACCCGTTCGCCACCGATCTCGCCCTCGGAAATCAGTGCCTTGAACTTCTTCGACCAGGGCGAAAAGCTGTGCCGCCGCTGGATCGCGTCTACGGCCATGAAGCCGATATTGTGGCGGTTGCCGGCATATTCGGCGCCGGGATTCCCAAGACCTGCGAAAATCTGCATGGATATATCTCTAACAGTCGGACAGACCTGTCTTGCACCGCTTTGGCGCGCCGATGTCAACCGTCTGCTGTAGTCGAGGGGCTGTTTTCCGCTCAGGCTATACCCGCACCCGGCTTTCGGGCAATCCAAATCGGATGGGAGAGCTCAGCGGCCAGGGCGCAGTCCGTATTTCGCGAAGATCCGGTCCTGCGTGCCGTCGGCGATCAGTTTATCAAGTTGCACCTGCATCCCTTTCACCACGTCATCCGGCAAGCCGAGATTGCAGGCAAAACCATAGAATTTACCTTCGAGGACGAGAGCGGATTCAAGTGCTGCACCCTGATCGCGCATCATCTCGAATGTCTTTTCCGAGGTCATCATCAGATCGATGCGTCCGCTCAGGAGCTTTTTTACCGTGGTTTCCATATCAGCCGCGAGATCGACCTTGGGGAAATCCTGTTTTTCAAGATAGTTGGCGGAAAAGTCGCCACGCTGCGTCCCGACCGTGAAGCGTTTGGCTTCCTGGACATTGGCCGGGTTGACGCCGGAGCCCGTCTTGCGCACCATCACCATGCGATCGACGAGCAGCGGCTCGACCCATTTGAACCGTTTGTCCCGTTCGTCATTGTGACCTGTGGTGAAGAGGCATGTCCAGGGCTGGTTTTCGGTCTGCGATAGCGCCCGCGCCCAGGGAAGAACCTCGAGCGAGTAGGGGGTTCCAAGCGCTTTCATCATCAATTCAGCCTGCTCGACGGATGCGCCGCCGATCACCCCGCCTTTGCTGAAATTGTAGGGGGGGTATTCCTCCGTCAGCAATCTCAGTGTTTCGGCATTCGCCGTGCTCGACAAGAAGAGAGCGAGTGCGAACGCGATGTGTCTCATACCCGTGCTCCCTTTATTGTTGTCATGCGAGGCTGGTGGCCTTTGCTTCTGATTCCACTTCCAGCATCAGCAGCATGTTTTCGATCGGCATGGGCCGGCTGAAAAGATAGCCCTGGCCGTAATCGAGGCCGAGCTTGCGCAGCAGCTCCCATTGTTCCTTGGTCTCGATGCCTTCGGCAACGACGGTACAGCCCATCTGGTGGGAGATGGTGCGGATACCCTTGATCAGCATCCGGCTCTTGCGGCGGACGTCGGCGGTTCCCGTCGTCAGTGACCGTGTGAAGGACTGGTCGACTTTGACGATATCGACCGGGAACCGGTTGAGGTAGCTGAGCGAGGAATAGCCTGTACCGAAATCGTCGAGCGCGATGCGGCAGCCGAATTCGCTGAGCTGCTTCAAGACGGCATGAATGTTGGGATTGTCGGCCATCAGCACCGCTTCGGTGATTTCGATGACGATGCGGGCAGGGGAGATATGGTGCTTGAGCAGTAGCGCTGCGAGCTTGTGCGGCAATGTCTCTTCGAACTGGAGCGGCGAGAAATTGACGGCGAGATAGGTGGTCTCCGTCCCTTCCAGCTGCGTCAGGCGGGCGAGATGGCTGATCGCCTTTTCCATGACGCGCTCGCCGATACGGGCGATCGAGCCGGTTTCCTCGGCGATGCCGATGATTTTGGCAGGCGGCAGGATGCCTTTTTCCGGATGGTTCAGGCGCATCAGCGCCTCGAACCCGGCAATGCGGCCATCGCCAAGGCTGACGATCGGCTGCAGATAGGCTTCGAACCAGTCCTCCTTGAGGCCTGCCTCGATGTTCTGTTCCATCTCGTGGCGTTCGCGGGCGGTGTCGAGCATGCTGGTATCGAACAGCAGCATGCCATTCTTGCCATCGCGCTTGCGCGCATACATGGCCATGTCGGACTTCAGCAGCAGTTCTGCGGCGTTTGCCGCGTGGTCGGGATAAAGGGCGATGCCGACGCTAGCGCTCACCGAAAGCTCCGCGCCTTCGACGAGGATCGGCTGACGCAGGCTGGCGCAGATGCGGTCGCCGATTTCGCTCGCCAGAGCTTCAACGCCCTCGGCGCTGACAAGGATGGCAAATTCGTCGCCACCGAGCCGCGACATTGTATCGCCGGGGCGAAGGGTGGTGCGGATACGGGCAACCACCTGGCGCAACACTTCGTCGCCCGCGGCATGGCCGAAATTGTCATTGATCCATTTGAAGCGGTCGAGATCGATGAAGATACAGGCCAGTTGCAGCGTGTTCTCGTCGGCCTGATGGATTCCTTCGTCGAGTGCTGCTTCGAAACCCTGCCGGTTGAGAAGACCGGTCAGATGGTCGGTAATCGCCTGCGCGTGGTTGCGGCTTTCGGCCTGCTTCAATTCCGTGACGTCGGTCATGACGGACAGGGAGAGACCGCCGCGTTCGCCGCTGGCCGTGCTTTTCATTTCAAGAATGAGAACAGTCATCGTCTCACCGTTCGCCTTGATGAACGGGACGGTGACTTCGCAGATATTGGCATGGCTGGTGTTGCCGTTGCGGCGGCGTGCCCGATAAGTTTCGTGCCAGTGTTCATCGACGAAATCGGTAAAGACGCGCCCGATGACATCGCTGCGGGCATAGCCTGTGGCCGTCAGCCAGTAATCGCTGACGGCAGTGAGGCAATTGGCCGGATCGAGTGAAAAGAGCATGGACGGCGTGAGATTGTAGATGTCGGTTGCCCGGCTATGGGCGAGCTTCAGCTCGGTTTCCTCGCGCTCCAGCTTGCTCTGCATCTCGTTGAAATTATGTGCCAGCGTGCCCATCTCGTCGTCCGATGTCCAGTCGACATGGTGGCGCGAGCCGAGCCGCCGGGTGGCTTCGATTGCCGCTGTCAGCCGCATCAGCGGCCGGATGACGGTCAAGCGGTTACCGAGGATAGCCGCTGCAAAGACAATGCCGACTGCCACGATCAGGATAAAGAATATGCTCAGTTCATCCTTGCTGAAGCGCGACAGGAGGCCGGGCGTGGAGACCCATATCTCGAGAGTTCCGACAGATTTCTGTCCATCCTTGGAGTTATAGAGGATTTCTCTGGTGAGGACCTTGTGCGGCAGACTGGCATCCACCGGGCCTGCGGGAAGACTGACAGAGATCGATTGGGAACTGTCCTTGACGTGCACCGACATGATGGCGGCGTCGCCGATCAGCGATTTGGAAATTTGCTGGACACCATCGGTGTCAAAATCCCAGAGCGGTTTGGCAAGCGCCTGAGCGCCTGCCTCCATGAGAACCTGCGTGTTCTGCAGGCTTTCACGCGCAACGCGCTCCGACGACAAGGTCAGAAACAACACGATCAGTGGAGCGATAAAGACAAGCATCGCACCACAAACGATCGCAATAAAACGATTTTCAACAGAGTGCATCATCGGATGCCCCCGGTTGCGCCACCAATTTCACGTCCCATAGGATTCTCGTACACTTAAGCCGGATAATCCCCCGCCGACAACACATCACGAAAATCTTAAATGTTGCTGAAACCTTGCGACGAAAACTTGGGTTGCGGTCTCGATCGACAACACCACGAGCCAAGAAACGGACAGCAAAAAGCCCGCCTCACTGGGTGAGGCGGGCTTTCAATCCAGGCCGTCAGGCCGGAATTTTTATTCGGATACTGCTTCTTCTTCCGTCGTGCCGCCAGCTGGCTGCGCGATGGTAGCGATCGTGAAGTCGCGGTCGGCGATAACCGGGGTCGCGTTCTTTGGCATCTTGATGTTCGAGATGTGGATGCCGTCGCCGATCTTGAGACCGGACAGGTCAGCCGTCAGGAACTCAGGAATGTCGTCGGCCGGAACAACCAGTTCGACTGCGTGGCGAACGATGTTCAGTACGCCGCCGATCTTGAGGCCCGGGGACTTTTCTTCGTTGACGAAGTGAACCGGAACTTCAACGGTGACGACGCTGTCCTTCGAAACGCGAAGGAAGTCGACATGCATGGTGAAGTCACGAACCGGATCCAGCTGGTAGTCCTTCGGGAGGACGCGGATCTTCTCGCCGCCAACGTCGATCGTGGCGATGGTGGTCATGAAGCCACCGGCGTGAATCTTCTGGGTGACTTCCTTCGTGGAGAGGGCGATGGAAATCGGTGTCTGCTTGTCACCATAGATGACTGCAGGAATAAGACCGTTGCGGCGAAGTTCACGGGAGGACCCCTTACCAACCCGTTCGCGCGTTTCGGCCTTGAGCTCGTAGGATGCGTGGCTCATGGTCGTACCTTTCTGGTGTTTTTGGAGAGCTCATCCGCCTATTGATAAAGACAGGATGAACCGAGACGTTTGACCGCCTCATCCGCATTTGCCTCCAAGGGTGTCTGCGCGGACGCGGGCTCCATAACCGAGAACCCGGCAAAATGCAAGCAAAGCCCGGTTTTGCCGGAAAACCCGCTTGAAAGTGGCGATGCAACCGATGTTGCACGCGTCGCGCGATAAATTTCAGAGCTTGCTAACCGTCAATCAAGCGAAACCGCACCGCGTTAACATCTCTTAGTTCTTACATGGCAGGTTGCGGTCACGTTTAAAACAGGTGCCCAATGCTCAAGATTATCTCCTGCATCGCAATCGATCATGACTACGGTCTGCTGGCAATCGCCACGCTGGTTTGTATCTTGGGATCCGTCCTGACGATGCGGCTCTATGCCCGGGTCAGACGCACCGTCGGCGTTCAGAGGCTGAATTGGTTGTTCATGAGCGGGCTGATCGGTGGCTCGACCATCTGGACGACGCATTTCATTGCGATGCTCAGCTACAAGTCGTCGCTGCATCATGCCTACGAGCCCATCCTGACCTTGTCGTCGCTGGGTGTTGCGATCGGTGTGACGATGCTTGGCTTTACCGTCACGGCGATGCGCAAGACCGGTGCGACCATCGAACTTGGCGGTGCGGTCATCGGCGCAGGCATCGCCATCATGCATTACATGGGTATGCTGGCCTACCAGGTGTCCGGGCGTCTGGAATGGGACTTTACCTATTACCTGGCCTCCATCATCCTCGGCATCAGTTTCGGTGCACTGGCAACCAGCCGTATTGCCCGTCCGGTGACGCGGTTCTGCAAATATGGCGGCGCACTTGCGATGATCCTCGCGATCGTCAGCATGCATTTCACCGGCATGGCTGCCGTCACCATCATTCCCGATCCGATGATCGAACCCTCGGCAGCGCTTATTCCCGACAAGCTTCTGATCGTCATGGTGCTTTCCATGATGTGCGTGATGCTTTGCCTCGGCGCATCGACCTATGTCATCGACCTTCACTCCAGCCATCTTGCTGCCGAGCGCTTCCGGCACCTGTCGTTGCACGATCCGCTGACGGGTCTGCCCAACCGCGTGGCCTTCGGCGAGCACCTCGACGATATCATCCGCCGCCAGAAGGACGACACCGCCCGCGTCGCGGTGCTTTCCTTCGATCTCGACCGCTTCAAGGATGTCAACGACGTGCACGGGCATGCGGCTGGTGACGCGGTTCTGCGGACGATTTCCGAACGGATGACCGAGGTTCTGGGCGACGGGGAATATGTGGCGCGGATCGGCGGAGACGAGTTTGTTGCTCTGACTTCGAATTTCTTCATGAAAAGCGAAGCAAAGACGTTTGCGGCGCGGTTGATTGCCGAAATCGGCAAGCCTGTTGAATGGCAGGGCAAGACGCTCCTTGTCGGCAGCAGTGTGGGCATCTCGCTATTTCCCGTCGATGCACGCACGCCAGAAGAGCTTTTGGCGCAGGCAGATCTCGCCATGTACCGCGCCAAGGCAGCCGGCTCGAATTCAATCCGTGTCTATGAGCCTTCGATGGACGATGCCGCTCGTAGTCGCAGCGTCCTCGCCATGGACATGCGCCAGGGTATCGAGCGTAACGAGTTCGAACTCTACTACCAATACCAGAACAACTCGATGACACGCGATATCATCGGTTTTGAAGTTCTGTTGCGCTGGAAACATCCGGTGCGCGGCATGGTGCCGCCGACCGAGTTCATTCCGATTGCCGAGAAGAACGGCTTCATTCACGAACTCGGTGACTGGGTGCTGCTGACTGCCTGCCGTCAGGCGGCCTCCTGGGAAAATCCGATCAAGATCGCCGTCAATGTCGCACCGGCTCAGCTGGCCGATACCAATTTCCCCAATCGTGTCAGCGAAATCCTAAAGGAGACCGGTCTCGACGCGGCCCGCCTTGAACTGGAAATCACCGAATCGGGCATCATCGCCGACCAGCAGCATGCGCTTCACATTATTCGCAAGCTGAAGCAGCTTGGCGTCAAGATTGCCATGGACGATTATGGAACCGGCTATTCGTCGCTCTCGACCCTGCAGAATTTTCCGTTCGACAAGATCAAGATTGACCGCGCTTTCATCGATGGGGTGACCAGCAACCGGCATTCGGCTGCCATCGTCCGCTCGACCATCATTCTTGCCCAGAGCCTTGATATTCCCGTGCTTGCGGAAGGGGTGGAGAGTGAGGAACACATGGACTTCCTGCGCAGCGAAGGCTGCCTGCAGGTGCAGGGATATCTGTTTGGAAGGCCGATGCCGCTGAGCGAGATCGATCACGTGGTGAACAATACACCGCTGCTGCTTCCTCCGCCCCCCGCATCGGCGCAAGATGAGGCGCGGCGGGACGATCGATCCGAGGCAGCCTGATTGGCGTTCAGCGTCTGCGGGACTTGGTGAAGCGGGCAAGGCCAAGCATCAGGCCGCCCGCCAGCAGCCCCCAGAAGGCACCGGAGACCCCTGCAAAACTGACGCCGGACGCGGTGACCAGAAATGTCACGGCTGCTGCCTCCCGGCCGTCGGCTTCCTTGAATGCGGCCATGGCCGATCCGGCAAAGGCACTGATCAGGGCAAGACCTGCGACCGCCTGGATCAGGATCGGCGGGGCGAGGCTGACGAAGGCCGTCACGGTCGCGGCCAAAAGCCCGAAGACGATGTAACCACCCCCTGCGACAATCGCCGACCAGTAACGCCGGGCCGGATCGCGATGCGCGTCCTCACCGGCACACATGGCTGCGGTGATGGCTGCCAGATTGACCGCGTGGCCACCGAACGGGGCGCTCAGGATTGAGAAGACACCAGTTGTGGCAAACAATGGTCCCGGCTGCGGTTCATAGCCGTTGACCTTCAGGACGGCGATGCCCGGGATATTCTGGGATGCCATGGTGACGATGAACAGCGGTAGTGCGATGCTGACAAGACCGGCGATAGTAAAAGCCGGGGTGACCCATTCGATATGCGGCACCAGCGTCGCCGAAAGCCGCGCCATCGCATCGGCCGGCATTTCGACCCCGAAGGCCAGCACCAGTGCGAACGCGAGAAGTGCGGCAGGCACTGCAAACAGCCGGTTGATACTGCCGACGATTGCCCAGGCAAGAAAGATGGGCAGGCCAAACAGCGGGTTGAACGCAATGGCCTTGACCGGCGCGAAGCACAGCCCGATCAGCACCCCGGCCAGCATTGCATTTGCCAGAGCCGCCGGGATGGCGGCAACGGCGCGCCCCAATGGTTTCCACAAACCCGCGACAACGATCAGCGCTCCGCAGATCAGGAAGCCGCCGACTGCCGTGTTGAACCCTCCAGCCACGGCGCCCGAACTTGCAAGCAGTGCCGCACCCGGTGTCGACCACGCGATACTGACTGGCAGGCGTGTAGCAAGGCTGAGCACGATCGCGCAGACGCCCATCGATATCGACAGAGCCATCAGGCCGGAGGCTGCCTGCGCCTCCGTTGCGCCAACGCCGGTCAGTCCGTGCAGAACGACGGCAAAGGAACTTGCGAAACCAACAAAGGCGGTGAGCAGGCCCATGAACAGGCTCTGAAGGGAGAAGTCACGAAGCATTGTATGGGAACCATGGCTGTGGGGCGTGTCTTGACGATAGATTCGCCTATCATATCGTCATGTTCGTGCAATACCATGAGCTTCGCATGACCGATAATTGGTGGTCCGCCGTTTTATCTTTGACCTTTGTACAACTGGACGTTTTACTGCCATTGCATCTATGGTGAGGTTCGCGTCAGCCCTCAGGGAGGAGAGCCGATGAAACATTCGGATCATGTTCAAGCCGTTGCACACCACATGTCGGCCGCCGCCAGTTCGCCGGTTGCCGCCTCCTGGCGCCGGTGCCTGACCGTTCATGGGTTGTCCCCGGAGGATGTTCGCTCGCCGCTCAGGCTGTCGGAACAGGAGTTCCGGGCAGCGCGTGAAAAATCCGGATATCTGATCGAGGAAGCGCAAGGGGAGCTGGATCGGCTGTTTTCAACGGTCGGCAAGGCGGGATGCTGCCTGCTGTTGACCGACGAGAACGGCATTGCGCTCGAGCGCCGCGGCGCACCCGGCGACGACAAGGATTTTCGCGGGCTGGGTCTCTGGTCCGGCACCGTGTGGAGCGAGGCGAGCGTCGGCACTAACGGCATCGGCACGGCAATCGCCGATGAGCGCGCCGTCGTCATCCAGCGCGACCAGCATTTCCTTAGCTGCAACACGGGGCTCTCCTGCGTTACTGCGCCTATCCGCGATCATCTCGGACGGGTCGCCGCCGCGATTGATATCTCCACCTGCCGTGATGATGCCGGCGAAATGGCCATGCTGTTGTTGTCGCAGGCTGTCCGCGATGCCGCCGCCCGGATCGAGGCCAATCTGTTCCACCGCGCCTTTACCGGCGCTCGCATTCTTTTGGTTCCGGCTGACGGCAAGAGCAGCCCGGCGCTCATCGCCATCGATCGCGACGATCTTGTTCTGGGTGCGACCCGCGCTGCCCGGCTCAAGCTCAATCTCGACGACCGGCGCATTGCCAATGGTGTTCCAGCCGCCGACCTCCTGAATGAGACACCAACAGGGCAGGGCGATGATCTTCACGATGCCGAGCGCGCTGCTCTTCGCCGCGTCCTGTCGCGAGCGCAAGGCAATGTGTCGCTGGCGGCCGATACGCTGGGGATCAGCAGGGCGACGCTCTACCGGAAAATGAAAAAACTCTCGGTCAATTGATGCGGCAGTCTGCTGTGCGGCGCTGTTTGCCGCGCTGCAGCACGTTTGCTGCAATTCACCTGTCGCACATCTGAAACACTTGTGCTCCAGTGCAGGCATTGCACCTCTACGCGTTCCGAACGTTCGGGCGCACCTTCCTCCCAGCAGATGTTGGAGTCTGTTTCAGGAGGAGAAATCACATGTTGCATCAAAAGATCGTCGAGAATCCGTTCAAGCAGAAATACGGAAACTATATCGGTGGCGATTGGCGCGAGCCGGTCAGCGGCCGTTATTTCGACAACACCACTCCGGTCACCGGCGGTGTTCTATGCCAGATTGCTCGCTCCGAGGCTGCCGATGTCGAACTGGCACTGGATGCCGCCCATGCCGCCAAGGATAAGTGGGGCCGCACCTCATCGACAGAGCGCGCCAACATCCTGATGAAAATCGCCCAGCGCATGGAAGACAATATCGAGCTTCTGGCCAAGGCCGAGACCTGGGATAATGGCAAGCCGCTGCGCGAAACCATGGCAGCCGACATGCCGCTCGCCATCGACCACTTCCGCTATTTCGCTTCCTGCGTCCGCGCCCAGGAAGGTTCGATCGGCGAGATCGATCACGATACGGTTGCCTATCACTTCCACGAGCCGCTCGGCGTCGTCGCCCAGATCATCCCGTGGAATTTCCCGATCCTGATGGCCGCCTGGAAGCTGGCACCGGCATTGGCCGCCGGCAATTGCGTTATCCTGAAACCCGCCGAACAGACACCGGCCTCGATCCTCGTCTGGATCGAACTGGTCGGTGATCTCCTGCCGCCCGGCGTACTTAATATAGTCAACGGTTTCGGTCTGGAAGCGGGCAAGCCGCTTGCCACCAACCCGCGCATCAACAAGGTTGCCTTCACCGGTGAAACCTCCACCGGCCGGTTGATCATGCAATATGCCAGCCAGAACCTCATCCCGGTGACGCTGGAACTCGGCGGCAAATCGCCAAACATCTTTTTCGAAGACGTCATGCGCGAGGATGACGATTATCTCGACAAGGCGCTCGAAGGCTTTGCGATGTTCGCGCTCAATCAGGGCGAGGTCTGCACATGCCCGAGCCGCGCGCTGGTGCATGAAAAGATCTATGATCGCTTCATGGAAAAGGCGATCAAACGTGTGGCTGCCATCAAGCAGGGCAACCCGCTCGACATGTCGACGATGATCGGCGCGCAGGCGTCCAGCGAACAGCTGGAAAAGATCATGTCCTATATGGATATCGGCAAACAGGAAGGCGCCGAAGTCTTGATCGGCGGCGAGCGCAACAATCTGGAAGGCGAGCTTTCAGGCGGATTCTACGTCAAGCCGACGGTCTTCAAGGGCCACAACAAGATGCGTGTGTTCCAGGAAGAGATCTTTGGACCGGTCGTGTCGGTGACAACCTTCAAGACCGACGAGGAGGCGCTCGAAATCGCCAACGACACGCTCTATGGCCTTGGCTCGGGTGTGTGGAGCCGCGATGCCAACCGTTGCTACAATTTTGGCCGCAACATCCAGGCCGGGCGCGTCTGGACCAATTGCTACCACGCCTATCCAGCAGGGGCGGCCTTCGGCGGCTACAAGCAGTCCGGCATCGGCCGCGAAACCCACAAGATGATGCTCGATCACTACCAGCAAACCAAGAACATGCTGGTGAGCTACAGCCCGAAAGCACTGGGCTTCTTTTGATCTGTGTTTAACCCTCCCCCTTGTGGGGAGGGTCGGAGCGAAGCTGAGGGGAGGGGTTTTTTCTTTTAAAAAAGGAAATCCTCTCCCCAACCCTCCCCACACGGGGGAGGGAGTTTACTGCGACCGGAGCCGATCTCATGCGGTCTGGAAGGGAATGGGAATGACCGACACCATCAACGGCGAACCCCGCGTGCTCGCCACGGACGCGGCACTCGCCTTCATCAAGGAGATCCAGCAGGATCATCCCGATGTGCTGTTTCATCAGTCCGGCGGGTGTTGCGATGGCTCGTCGCCGATGTGCTATCCGGCCGATGACTACATCGTCGGCGACAACGATATCAAGCTGGGGGAGATTGGCGGCGTGCCGGTCTATATCAGCGCCAGCCAGTTCGAGGTCTGGAAGCATACGCAGCTGATCATCGACGTCGTGCCGGGCAGGGGCGGCATGTTCTCGCTCGACAATGGCCGCGAACGGCGGTTTCTCACCCGCTCACGGCTGTTTGCAGGCGGTGAGGCCTGTGCCATTCCGATTGTCAAAAGAGTGTAAAGCGAACCGTGTAGCCGATTGAGCGGATCAATCGAACAGGCTGGAAACCGATTCTTCCTGGCTGGTACGGTTGATCGCTTCGCCGATCAGGCTGGCGGTCGAGATCACACGGATGTTGTGCGCTGACTGGACGGCCGTGGTCGGCTGGATCGAGTCGGTGATCACCAGTTCCTTGAGCTTTGAAGAGGTGACGCGGGCGACAGCACCGCCGGACAGGACACCGTGGGTAATATAAGCGGTGACGCTGGTGGCGCCGTTCTTCAGGAGCGCTTCAGCGGCGTTGCAGAGCGTGCCGCCGGAGTCGACGATATCGTCGATCAGCAGACAGTCCTTGCCGGTGACATCACCGATGACGTTCATGACTTCGGACTCGCCAGCGCGTTCGCGGCGCTTGTCGACGATCGCCAGCTGGCAGTCGAGACGTTTGGCGAGTGCACGGGCACGAACCACGCCGCCGACGTCAGGCGAAACGACCATCACGTTTTTCAGGTCGTAATTTTCCTTCACATCGCGGGCGAGGATCGGAATGGCGTAGAGATTATCGGTCGGGATATCGAAAAAGCCCTGGATCTGGCCGGCATGCAGATCGAGCGTTAGAACGCGATCGGCGCCGGCTTCAGTGATCAGGTTGGCGACCAGCTTGGCCGAGATCGGCGTGCGCGGCCCGGCTTTGCGGTCCTGGCGGGCATAACCGAAATAGGGGATGACGGCGGTGATGCGGCGGGCTGAAGATCGGCGTATCGCATCGATCATGATCAGCAGTTCCATCAGGTGGTCATTGGTCGGGAACGAAGTCGACTGGACGATGAAAACATCCTCGCCGCGCACGTTTTCCTGTATCTCCACAAAAATTTCCTGGTCCGCAAACCGTCTGACGGTTGCTTTGCCCAGGGGCAGGTTGAGATAATTGCAGATCGCTTCGGCCAGAAGCCGGTTCGAGTTGCCTGCGAAAACCTTCATCGATGGTCCGCCTGTGCTGGCGCGGCTGTTTCGTCCGCGCGAATTCCGTAAGCCAGCCGGGGTCTCGATCGTCCCAAGCTTATGCGGGCTTCTTAACGTCCTTGACTTCGAATGCAAGAGGATTGCCGCGTTGCAGCGTAGTTTATCCTAAAAAGATTTGCACAAACGTGGCGAAGTGAGGACATTTCGCCTCACAGCACCGGATTTCCGGTCCTGTCCGGCGTTTAGCCGGCGTTGCCGGCACGCCAGCTCAGATACTCGTTGATCGTCTTCGTAGCGATCGCCTGCATCGTCTGCGGCGGCACGACGGACCAGAGATTGGCGGCGGTCGCATTCACGGTGTCCTGCCCCTGAATGCGGTGGAGCCGGTTGCCGGTGCCGTCAAGCACATCCCAGACATAGACCACCGTCGTCTTTCCGCCGTCGTTCAGCGCGGAGAAATATCCCTTCAGGATATGCTGGCTGCTGGTGTCGGATGCGGCTTTGATCGTCAGGCCGTGCGAGCGGGCCTCTGCGCCGAGCTGTTTGGAGAGCGGGGTGACGACTTCGACCGGTGCGCCGATGATCGGCAGGAAGCGGATCGTACCGGCTGAAGCGGCAGGGGCGATGGCTGCAGCCTTCTGCGGCGGCTGGACTGGCTGTTCCTGCTCGGCCATTTGCTGTTCGGGTTCTGCGGATTGGCTGCTCGTTTCCGTATCGGCCGGTTCGGCCGCAACCGGCCTGCGCGAGACCTGTTGTTCCTGTGCCGGGATCTGTCCCTGCTGCAAACGGTTGGCCTGCGCATCCAGCGAGCCCGCGGGATCGGTATAATCGGTATCGCCCTGCGCCATCACCGTGCCGCTTGGGCCTTCCGAAAATCCTTCCTGTTCCGGCGAGGTGAGTTGCGCGCTTTGCACGGTCCCCGAGGACTGTGGCGCAACGTCGACCGTCTGCATGGAATCGAGATCGGACTGGTTGACCGGCGGGGACTTGAACGTACCTGCACCGACATCGACCTGCGGGGTGAGGTCGTCCATGCTGTTGCAGCCCGTCAGAGCTGCAACCATTCCAATGCTCGCAAGAAGCGTGATCAGCTTGTGCATCGTCCTACCGTCCGGTTCGTCGGTGACGGAATGCCCGAAGGCCCCCACCTTCTTCCGTCGTTCAAGAGGACGATAGATCAATTTTCCTAAGCAGAGATGAAGTCCAGCCCATAGCGCGACAATGCCTTCGGCGCGCCATCCGTGGTCAGGTAGGTCTGGCCCAGCGTCATTGCGGTACCGCTGTCACTGTCCATGATGATCATATGGACGAAAAGAGACATGTCCGGCGTGATCTCTTGCGGATTGCCCATGTGGAACATCTGGTGCTCCATCCAGGAGGGGGAGAAGCGGGCACCGAGCGAATAACCGCAGGCGTTCAGCCGGTGCCGAGTCAGCCCGCGCTCATCCATGATCTTGGAGTGAACGTCGAACACGGTACCGAACTTATTGCCGGGGCGTAGAACCATTTCGATTGCCTGGATGGTATCGCGGCAAGCGCTATAGAGTTCGCGGTGACGGTTGGTCGGCTCGCCGATAACGACGGTGCGCATCATGGCGGCATGATAATGAGCGCTGACACCGGCCCATTCCAGCGTCAGCTGGTCCTGCGTATCCAGAGTCCGGCGTCCGGCCTTGTAGCGGCAGAGCAGGGCATCGGCACCGGAGCCGATGATGAATTCGTTGGCCGGATAGTCGCCACCGCCAGCAAAAACGGCCCCTTGCATCGCGGCCAGGATAGCGGCCTCGCTGCCGCCGGCATGGATCAGCGGAATGGCTGCATCCAGCGCGTCGTCGGCAAGGCTTGCGGCCTGTTCGACATAGACGATCTCAGCTGCGCTCTTGACCAAGCGCAGGCGGCTGACCAGCAGTGAGGCATCGACCAGTTCGCCAAAGCTCGTCAGTTGCTGGTCGAGCAACCGGGCAATGCGGCCGGTCATGCCGTGGGTGTCATATTCGATACCGATGCGGGTACCGAGCAGGTCGAGATCGCTCAACAGGTTCTTCAGGTCCATCGTCGGATCGGCGTTAACCCGGTCGACCCAGACCTCGACACGTTCGATGTTGGATGTGTGCTTTGCCTGGCGTAGGTCGGCCGAACGGGTGAGGAGCACCATCGAACCATCGGCCTTGACCACCAGCGTCTGGAAGAAACAGTAGCCGAAGGTGTCGTAGCCGGTCAGCCAATACATGCTTTCCTGCGCAAACAGCAGCATGGCAGCCAGCTTTTCTTCCTTCATCTTGGCCGTCAGCCGTTCCAGCCGCGCCGAAAATTCGTCCTGCGTAAAATGCTGTGCCATGTCATGCCTCCCGAATGGATATTGCAGAAATTTGCCGGCCATAATCCGGCTCGCTGCGATGGGTCGTCCGGCGGTAGGAGAAAAAGCGCTCCTCGTCCGCATAAGTGCAAAGGTCGAGATTTTCAGCGGTGACGCCTGCATCGCTGAGCCGCTTGGTGGTCAGTCCCGGCAGGTCGAACATCGCGTGGCCCGCGCGGGCCGATGGCGTGAAGAAGATCGCGTAGCCGGGGTCCTTCTCCAGAAACCGCTCGACGAATTCAGTGCCGACCTCGTAGTTCCGGCGGCTGATCGAGGGACCGAGGCTTGCGGCGATATGTTCGCGGCGGGCGCCGAGCGAGATCATCGCATCGATCGTGCTTTCCAGCACGCCGGTCAGCGCACCTTTCCAGCCGGCATGGGCCGCACCGATCACGCCAGCCTCTGCGTCGGCAAACAGGATGGGGCCGCAATCGGCAGACAGGACGCCGATGACAAGGCCGGGTACGGCTGTCACCAGCGCATCGGCCTCAGTGCGTGTGCCGTCATAGCTGGCATCGACGATAACCGCGTCCGGCGAATGAACCTGATGCACAGTGGCCAGCTTTTGCGGTTCTGCGCCAAACCAGGCGCTCACCCGGGCACGATTCTCTTCGACATGGGAACGCTCGTCCCTGGAGCCGAGCCCGACATTGAGGCCGTGATAAATCCCCCCCGAAACCCCGCCTTTGCGGGTGAAATAGCCATGTCTGATGGCGCTTCCTGTTTTTGAGGAGAGAAGCGGGCTTTGCACAGGGGAGAGCAAGGCATCATCCTTCATCGGTTGTTTTGCCTTTTCGATATGCTGCAATGCGGTGGGTTTTCCGGACATAGCGGCGGCGCCAGCCCGGGTGATTTGGCCGGATGTTGGCCTCAAGGAGCGGTCTCTGTCAATCCACCGAAACGACAGCGGGCGTCGCCGCAGTGTCTTTGAAGCCGCTATTTCTGGAAGGGGACGAGAGCCACATTCGGGCTGCTGACGACCAGAACCTTGAACAGTTCGCCCATTTTTCCTTCGCCGGCACCGGCCAGCCTCTCGGCGTCCGCACGGATGTTTTCCTGGGTTTCGGAACTCTTGTCACGGCCAAGGGCTGCGGCGCGTTCTGCAAGACCAAGTGCGATCAGAAAATCACCCTGATACGTCAGCCCGTTGATCTGCAGGCCTTCCGCAACGGCGCGCCGGGCAAGCTGCTCGAAATCCACATGGCTGGTGACATCGGCCTCGCCGGGATGGGCAAGCGGTGGATCGAACTGGTGGCTGCGAACCGCCTGCAGTGTGTCGCCAAGGCCGGTTGCCATATGGCCGTAGTCGATTACCACAGCGGTTCCGCCATGGGTGCGGATGCGTTCACTGAGCGCCGCCATCACCGCATCGCGAGCAGGGGCGATTTCAAACACGGTTGCGAGCGGTGCCGTCTGGGCGGCTGTAGGAAGCAGGACCGGATCGATGCCGGCCACGCCTGCTGCAAACGCCAGGTCTCCAGCGGTATCTAGGCCCACAACCCGCTCCCGGAACCCTTGCGCCGTCTTGACAAACTGGCGGATGGGGATGGCATCGAACAGCTCGTTGGCAGCCAGGAGCAGAAAACCGTCCGGCAGGGTATCGAAGCTGTCGTGCCAGGAAATCTTGAACTTGTGGGCGATGAGCGTCTGCTGTTGGACTTTCTGCAGCCGCTCGCTGGTTTCGACCAGATGCACGCTCGCTGCCTCATAGAGCGCCGGCGACAGCTTGGCGACGACGCGGAGGATGTCGGCCATCATCGTGCCGCGGCCGGGGCCGATTTCGGCGATGTTGACCGGGTTTGGCGCGCCATGGCGCTGCCAGGCCTGGACGAGGAAGATGCCGAGCATCTCACCGAACAGTTGGCTGATCTCCGGCGCTGTGATGAAGTCGCCGGACTGGCCGAACGGTTCACGGGTCTTGTAATAGCCATGTTCCGGATCGGCCAGGCAAAGCGAAAAATAGTCGGTCACGCTGATCGGGCCGTTTGCGAGAATGATGGCCTTGATCTTGTCCGCAAGCGGGGTGGTCATGTCGGCCCCTTCACGCGGTCGCGACGGTGGAGCGGCGGGCCCGGAAGATGGCCCAGAGACCGATCAGCACCATCGGCACTGACAGCAGCATGCCCATGGTCAGCCAGCCGCCGAAGAGATAGCCGAGCTGCGCGTCCGGTTCGCGGAAGAATTCCACGAAGATGCGCGCCAGTCCATATCCGGTGACGAAGATGCCGCAGACGAGGCCGGGTGTTTTGAGCGCGTGGCGATAATAGATCATCACGGCAAGAACGGTCAGCAGGACGAGGCCCTCAAGTACTGCCTCATAAAGCTGGCTCGGGTGACGCGCGAAAGGACCGCCGGTCGGAAAGATCACTGCCCACGGGGCGGAGGACAACCGGCCCCACAGTTCGGCATTGATGAAGTTGGCGATGCGGCCGAAGAAGAGACCGATCGGCACGACGGCTGCGACGATGTCGAACAGGCTCCAGATGGCAATCTTGTGGCGCTTGGCAAACAGGATCATGGCGATCATCGTACCGATCAGGCCGCCATGGAACGACATGCCGCCGTTCCAGATTTCCAGCGCCCGGAGCGGATTGGCAATCACGCTTTGCAGATCGTAGAACAGGATATAGCCGATGCGGCCGCCGCCAACGATGCCGGCCGCTACCCAGAGCAAGAAGTCGTCGAGCTGCGTTTCTGTCGCCGCTGGCGTTCCGTTGGCCCAGAGCGTGGTGTTGCGGACCAGCCTGCGAGCATATTGCCAGCCAATCAGGATGCCCGCCACATAGGCCAGGCCGTACCAGTGTATCTGCAGCGGGCCAATGGATAGGAGTACCGGATCGATTTCCGGAAAAGGCATGATCGAGAAGAGTGTCGCGATTGTTTCCAAGGTCTTGCTTCATTTCCACTGGTTGTTTGCCGGAACATGGCCTTGCGGCAAGGCAGGGTCAAGGCAAGCCGCGTTCACGAAAGGCTGACATCCCCGGTATTTTTCCTTGCATCAGCCCGCATGTGCTCCTACCTCCTATCTTAAGCCCGCAATGGCGGGCAATGGACGCTAAGGACCGGAGACCCAGACGATGAGCACAGGTGCAAACCGCATTCTGGATGATTTTGCCAAGTTGATGACCGACGCTGCGGGGGCAGCCCAGGGCGTGCGCAAGGAAATGGAAACGGTTTTTCGCGCACAGGGCGAACGGCTGATGAACTCCATGGATATCGTCAAGCGCGAGGAATTCGAAGTTGTCCGGGAAATGGCGTTGAAAGCGCGCGACGAAAACGACGCCCTTCTGGCGCGTATCGCGGTGCTTGAAGCGCGGCTTGCTGACGCCGGCAAATAAGCAGAATCAACGCGGTGGCGCTGGCTGTGCCACCGCGTCTGACCGGTTTTCGGGGCAGGTGTCCCGGGACGATACAGAGGGGCTCTTTTTCAGGGCTGCCCGCACGGCGTTTTTCATAAATCTTTCACCCTGTGGACACTGCCGAAAAACGCTTATGGCAGAGTCGTTTAAGAACGGGCGCTGAATCAATTTAAGAGAGCCTATCCACAACCACCGGCGCTATTTTTGACCCGGGGGGCTTTCATGCGGACTCCGGCATTATACACTGATTTTAAATGATGATTCGAAACGGATCACGCAAGCTCCAGGCAGGGTATGTCAGCCAGGATGGTCGTGTTTCCGGTAATCATAAGTGTTTATTTCTGGTGTTTAAGTTTGCAGCCTTGTGTGTGAGCACGATGTCGCATGTCTGCACCAGAACTTTTGGGGTGATGCATGAGCCTGATGGAACTGGAACTTGAGCGTGAATCGAACCCGGTCGATATGATCGAGTTCGTCGCGGCCAACAATGATTGGTCCTTCGAGCGCTCGGGCGAGGATGAAATCGCCATGACCGTCGAAGGGAAGTGGACCGACTACCACGTCTCCTTCTCCTGGATGGAGGAGTTCGAAGCACTTCATCTCGCCTGCGCCTTCGACATCAAGGTTCCCGAAAGCCGTGTCAACGAAGTGATCCGGCTGCTCTCCCATATCAATGGCCAGGTTTTGATGGGGCATTTCGATCTTTGGCGGCAGGAAGACGTTGTGATCTTCCGCCAGTCGCTGCTGCTTGCCGGCGGCGCAGAGCCGACCAACAAGCAGGTCGAAGTTCTGCTATCCAGCGCGCTCGAAGCGTGCGAATCCTATTTCCAGGCCTTCCAGTTCGTCGTTTGGTCGGGTGTCGATGCGCAAACCGCGGTCGAGGCCGTGATGTTTGAAACCGTCGGAGAGGCATGACGATGGCTGTGCATGCGTCAGGTCCGATCGTTCTTATCGGTGCAGGCAATATGGGCGGCGCGATGCTGGCCGGTTGGCTGAAAAGCGGCATCTCCGGTGCCGATCTGCTGGTGATCGATCCCGGTCCGCCGCCTGCCATGGCCAAGCTGATTGCCGAAAACGGTGCGCGCCATGAAACGGCAGCGCCCGCTGGCTTGAAAGCCGGTGTTCTCTTCCTCGCGGTCAAGCCGCAGATGATGGGCACGGTCCTTCCGCCCTTGAAGAGCCTTGTTGGCCCCGAAACCGTGGTCGTCTCCGTTGCTGCCGGCACGACGCTGTCCTTCATGCAATCGCATCTCGGCGACGCTGCCATGGTGCGCGCCATGCCGAACACGCCGGCAATGATCGGCCGTGGCGTTACCGGCGCCTTTGCAAATGGCGCGGTGTCGAGTGCGCAGCGTGATCTCGTCCACAATTTGCTGAAAGTATCCGGCCCGGTCGAATGGGTCGAAACCGAAGCCGATATCGATGCGGTGACTGCCGTGTCTGGCAGCGGCCCTGCCTATGTCTTCTATCTCGTCGAGTGTATGGCGGAGGCTGGCCGCAAGGCTGGTCTTCAGGCGGACCTTGCCATGCGGCTTGCACGGGAAACCGTCGCGGGGGCTGGTGAACTTTTGCACCAGTCCCCCGACGACGCTTCAAAACTTCGCCAGAACGTGACGTCTCCAGGTGGAACGACGGCAGCAGCACTCAATATTCTCATGGCCGACGATGGCATGCAGCCTCTGTTCGACAAGGCGATTGCCGCAGCCCGCAAACGGGCGGAAGAACTGGCCGGATAATTCAGGACTTTTTCCATGACCGAGACCATCGCCTACGCCGATTTCGAGCGCGTCGATATTCGTACCGGCACGATCATCGAGGCATCGCCTTTTCCGGAAGCACGCAAGCCGGCAATCAAGATCGTCATCGATTTCGGACCAGAGATCGGCATCAAGAAGTCTTCGGCGCAGATCACCACGCATTACGCGCCGGAAAGCCTGGTCGGCCGCCAGGTGCTCGGCGTCGTCAATTTTCCACCACGCCAGATTGGCCCGTTCCGCTCCGAAGTCCTGACTTTGGGCTTCGAGGATGAAGCCGGCGCGATCGTGCTCGCCGCCACCGACAAGCCGGTGCCGAACGGCAAGCGTCTGCTTTAAAAAATTGTCTAGGGAATATTGCGATGGATCTGAGTGCCGTTCGTGAATTCGTCCGCGTCACGTGCCTGCGCGATGCCGTGATGGTCGCCACAGACTGGTCCGCCTCGCATGTCGTTTCGCTGCTTGATCCCGAACTCGCCGAAGAGCATGTTCCCCGGATCAGCGGTGCCAAGCACCATGTTGTGCGTTTGCGCGATCAGGAGAATACGTTGGCAACCGGCCATTTTCCGGATGCCGTTACGGCTTTCTTCGATGTCGTTCTACCGGCTATCGAGCAGCAGGACAGCCGTATCCTCGTCCATTGCCATGCGGGCGTCAGCCGTTCCACGGCCTTCGCTTACGGGATACTTGCCCACCGCTTTGGTACTGGCCGTGAAGACGAGGCTTTTGCGGCACTTCTATCGATCGTCAACAAGCCTTGGCCGAACCGCCGCATCATTGAGATTTTCGATGCGCAGTGGCAGCGGGAAGGGCGGCTTCTGGCCCCGCTCGATGTCATGCGCGCCAAGCACCCGAAGCGCATCGATGCCTGGCACCGGTTCAATGAACGGCGCGGGATGATCGGCACCTATTCGCGGTGATCAGGCCGGAACCCTCACCATAGCCCTCAATCCGCCCATTGGACTATCCGACAGTGTGACATTGCCGCCGTGGCTTCTGGCGATATCAAGCGCGATGGCGAGGCCAAGGCCTGTTCCTGAGCTGTCGAGGTTGCGGGCCTCGTCGAGCCGGAAGAACGGCTTGAAGACGTCATCGCGCGAGCGCTCGGGAATGCCGGGGCCATCGTCATCGACGGTGATCGTCAGCCATTTGCTGCTGTGCTTGGCATCGATATGTACGGTGTTGGCATAGCGGTAGGCGTTGGATGCCAGATTGGCAACCAGCCGGGTAAAGGCATTCGGGCGCACGCGGATATTGTCGTCGCCCTCGATCGAGGTCGTTACCGTCTTTTCATGCAGTTCGCCTTCGAGCGTCAGCCGGTTCATCAGGTCGCTGAGCTTCAATTGCCCGACGTCTTCCTCTGCTTCGCCGCGGGCAAAGGCGAGGTAGCCTTCCAGCATGCTCTGCATATCCTCGACATCCTGATTGAGATTGTCGAGATCGGCACTATCGCCGGCTAGCGCCAGCTGCAGCTTGAAACGGGTAAGGATGGTTCGAAGGTCGTGGCTGACGCCGGTCAACATCGCCGTTCGCTGCTCGATCTGGCGTTCGATGCGTTCGCGCATCTGGATGAAGGCAAGGCCGGCCCTGCGGACTTCCTCGGCGCCGCGTGGGGAGAAATCGTCGATCTTCTGGCCTTTGCCGAAACTCTCGGCAGCCTTGGCGAGCGCCAGGATCGGCCGGATCTGGCCGCGCAGGAACAGGATGGCGATGGTCAAGAGCACCAGCGAGGCACCGACCATCCAGACGATGAAGATATGGGTGTTGGAGGCATAGGCCTGACTGCGGCGCGCATAGACGCGCAGGATGCGTTTGTCGTCGAGCTTGATGCGGACTTCAACGAGATCGGAATTGCCCACCGTGTCGATCCAGAAGGGTTTGCGGATCTGGTCGGAAATCTCCTCGCTGAGGATCTGGTCGAGGATTTCGAAAAATGGTTTGGGACGCGGCGCCGGCAGTTCCCCGTCCGGCTCGATCGAGATGCGCAGATTGAGCCGGTCGCGGGCGATCTGGATGATGTCGGGATAATCGCTTGTAGGCATCGCGTCGATCAGGTCGATGACGGCAGCGATATCACCGGTGACGGCTGCCGACAGCCGCTGAGTGACCAGCTGCCAATGCCGCTCCATGAAGACGAAGGCGACCACTGACTGCAAGAGCACCATCGGGATGATGACGATGAGCAGCGAACGGGCATAAAGCCCCATCGGCAAGCGCCGCCGCAGCCAGCGGGCGGTGCGCTTCCAGGCCGTATCGCTGGTTTGGGCGCGGGCGCGCCGCAGGATGTCAAAACTCGCCATGGATACCCAGCCGCATGATCATAGGGACTAGTCTACGCTCAGGCGGTAGCCGATGCCACGGACCGTTTGCAGCCAGACGGGATTGGACGGGTCGTCCTCGATCTTGCGGCGCAGTCGATTGATCTGCACGTCGATTGTCCGTTCGCCGACCTCCGACTCGTCGCTGACCAGTTCATGGCGCGGGATGGTCTCGCCGGCGCGCTGCGAAAACAGCATCATGATCTCCTGCTCGCGATCCGTCAGCCGGATATGGTCGGCGCCGCGCCGCAGTTCCTTGCGCACCACCGAGAAGGTGAAGGGGCCGAAGATGACCTGTTCGATTTTGGGCGCCTTTGCCGGGGCGTTGCGCCGAAGAATATTGTTGATGCGCAGCACCAGTTCGCGCGGATCGAAGGGCTTTGGCAGATAATCGTCGGCGCCTGCTTCCAGTCCCTCGATACGGGCATTGGATTCGGCAAGTGCCGTCAGCATGATCACCGGCACGGTCTTGATCTTGCGCAGGCTCTGGGTGAGCGAAATGCCGGTTTCGCCCGGCATCATCACGTCCACGATCAGAAGGTCGTAGTCGATACCTTCGAGCTTGCGCCGCGCCTGGTCGGCATCGGCAGCGGTGGTGACGCGAAATCCCTTTTCCATCAAATATCGGTTGAGAAGATCACGGATCCGGCGGTCGTCGTCCACGACCAGCAGATGGGCGGCATCGTCGTCGATCCTGATCGTCTTTGTCATCTGTCTTGGGCCCTGTCATCTCGCATAGGCCGGCGGTGTTCGCCGGGTCTCAATTGTCGCCGGCATTTTTCATGCCGGCCAGGAAGCGTTTGACCAGTTCGCGTGCACCGGGACCTGTTTTTTCCATGGCCTCGGCGATGCGCCGTGATTGTGGCTCGGCCAAGGCCCTTGCGAGCGTCTTGCCTTCCTTCGTTGTATAGAGCTTGCGCTGCCGGCGATCCTCCGGCCCGGCAACTTGATGAATATACCCTGAATCGATGAGCTGTTTCAGAACACGCGCCAAGCTCTGCTTGGTGATCCGCAGCGTTTCCAACAGGTCGGCAACCGTCATGCCCGGTTCGCGGTCGACAAAGTGCAGAACGCGATGATGGGCACGCCCGAACCCGCGCTTTTCGAGGATCACATCCGGGTCGGAGGTGAAATCCCGGTAGGCAAAAAAGAACAGTTCGATGATTTCAAAATCAACTGCGTCCGTATTGTCTGCCCCAGCCGATGGCATATCGTTTTCGGCTTTCTGGTTCGGCTGTCCTGCCACGCAGTCGTTTCCTTTCAATTTTAGTCCGTCCCACGAAACATTCGAAAAAATATGTCAGCTATATTGACATATTTTTTCGTCATTGGTAAGCCTTTGATCGCAGACGGGCGAACTCCCGGCACTTGCTCTATCCCTGAAGATAGGCCGCGCCGCGCCGATCGCCAATCCAAATTCACCATAGCTGATTTCCCTCGTTCGCGTTTGCCGATAAATGGAATCAGGCAAGACAATCAACACAAAGAATGGCGCGTGGACGCCCAGGGATGAGACGATGGCAGCAGTTCCTTTTGATCAGTTGGACGGGCAGATCTGGTTCAACGGTGAATTCGTTGATTGGAAGGACGCCCAGATCCACGTGCTGACCCACGGGCTGCACTATGCCAGCGCCGTCTTCGAGGGCGAGCGGGCCTATGGCGGCCGTATCTTCAAGCTGACGGAGCACAATCAGCGCCTGCACAAGTCGGCGGAAATCCTCGGGTTCACGATCCCCTATTCGGTCGAGGAACTGGATGCCGCGACGGTGGAGCTTTTGAAGCGTCAAGGCTTCTCCGAGGCCTATGCCCGGCCGATTGCCTGGCGCGGATCGGAAATGATGGGCGTTTCCGCTCAGAACAACCGTATCAATGTCGCCATCGCCATCTGGCAGTGGGGCAGCTATTTCAATCCGGCCGAAAAGCTGAAGGGCATTCGTCTCGACATCGCCGAATACCGCCGGCCGGACCCGAAGACGGCACCCTGCGCCTCCAAGGCTGCCGGCCTCTACATGATCTGCACTATTTCCAAGCATGCGGCTGAAGCCAAAGGCTACGCCGATGCGATGATGCTCGACTATCGCGGTCAGGTGGCTGAGGCGACCGGTGCAAACATCTTCTTCGTCAAGGACGGCGTCATCCATACGCCGGTGCCGGATTGCTTCCTGAACGGCATCACCCGCCAGACAGTCATCGAGCTTGCCAAGCGGCGTGGTTACCAGGTGGTCGAGCGGGTCATCATGCCGGACGAGCTTGCCGGTTTCTCCGAGTGCTTCCTCACCGGTTCGGCTGCAGAAGTCACACCAGTCTCCGAGATCGGTCCCTATACGTTCAAGCCGGCGACGATTTCCGAAACGCTGATGAACGACTACATGAAGGAAGTCTATCCGGTTGCTGCAGCCGCAGAGTAATCGGCGGTACCGATGCACATAAGAAAAGGCGGCCGATGAGCCGCCTTTTTTGTTGTTGATCTCTGGTGGACTCACGCGGCCGGGTTCGGGCCGCGATGTGGGTTTCAGGCTTTTTTTCCGCCCATGACCATGCCGGCAAGACCGGTCAGGACACCGCCGCCGATAAGGCCGCCGATGGCCTGGGTGATCAGTCCTGCGGCGGCTGCTTCACCACCCAGCATCTGAACGAGAAAACCGCCGCCAAGGCCGCCGATCGCGCCGACAATCGTGCGTACGACGACACTGACTGCCTGTTGCTTGAGAACCGCGCCCGCCGCGTTTCCACCCGCTGCGCCGGCAATCAATTGCGTAATGATAGGCAATAATGCTTCCATTGCTCGCTGCTCCCGTTTCAGCCATTGGCGTCCGGCCCCCCGGACTCACCTGGCACGCCGACGATCCGGCATATGCAGGTTGAGGCGAAAACCAGCACGAGTCAATTTCGCAACTGCGAAAAGAGATCTTTGATAAAAATCGCTTTCAGGTAGAGAGAAAAACAGCCGGTTTCATGCTGTTGTCATGCGCGCGCGATAGCGAGTGGTGACGTGTGTTTCACTGCCTCTTCGACTTGACGTATTTCCCTGTCTCCGGTCTTTCCAGCAAATTCCCACGTGTGAAATGCAGACGGATTCTTTGGTTCGTGTCCTTGTCCATTCCGATGTTCCCATGGGAACTGCGAATATCTCGATATTGTAAAATACTGGTTTCGTTCCGCTTTACCGGAACCTTTGGGCAATTCCGGTGTTTAGACGCCAACTGAGAGGGTTACGAACATGCAACAGAACATTTCCGATGATTCTTACTCCGCCGCACAGCAGTTGCGTCCGGTCGTTATCACCGTCATTGCCGCCAAGCTTGCGGTTTTCGCGCTGCTGATGACCACGATCAATTTTCAAGCACCCATGCCGGCAGCCGTCGAATTTGCGGACATGCGCTAAGGCGATTTCGCCTCCATCTTCCGGGCACGGCGTTTCTCGCATCTGCTCTGTGTTTTCGTGAACACCTTTGCCGTTTTCATTGCAGTGCGTCCGTCCTATATGCTGTTCAACGAGTGAGACAGCGAGGCACGGCGACATGTTACAGGCAGGCATTATCCCGGTTACCCATTTCCAGCAGAATTGCACTGTTCTGTTCGATACCGAAACCAAGGAAGGCGTGGTTGTCGATCCGGGTGGCGATGTCGATCTCATCCTGAAGACGGTCAAGGAAAACGGCATCACGCTGAAGGCGATCTGGCTGACCCATGGACATATCGACCATGCCGGCGGTGCCAAGGAACTGAAAGAAGCCCTGAATCTCGATATTATCGGTCCGCACAAGGACGATCTGCCGTTGCTCGAAAAGCTTGAGACCCAGGCTGAAAAATTCGGGCTGGCGATGAAGGTCGAAAACGTCTTGCCGGACCAATGGCTGGAGGATGGCGACACCGTATCCTTTGGCGCGCATGTCTTCGAGGTTCTGCATTGCCCCGGCCATGCGCCCGGTCATGTTGTCTATTTCAATCGCGAGCAGGGTTTCGCCCATGTCGGCGACGTGCTGTTTCGCGGCTCCATTGGCCGCACCGATCTGCCGGGCGGTAACCACCAGCAGTTGCTCGATTCGATCCGCGACAAGATCCTGCCGCTCGGCGATAGCGTCGGCTTCATCTGCGGTCATGGCCCCGGCGGCCAGATCGGCGAGGAGCGCCGGACCAATCCCTATCTGCGCGGACTGTAGGCTGATAACGGGCACCCTGTGCCGCAGGCAGAGACAGTAAAAAGGGCACGTGCCGATCGGCACGTGCCCTTTTTTAGTGAAGTGTTACTGCCCGCCTCAACCGGCCTGGCAGAAGTAATCCCGGCCGTCATAGCCGCGGAACGTGCCCGACTGTGAATCGAACGAGCGGTAACGCTGCGAGCAATACCGGTACCAGCCGGGGGTCCATGGCTCCAGCCCACCGTAATTCTGAACGACGACGGGGCGGGGACGGCGATAGACCGGGCGCGGCTCGTAATATTCGGGTTCCGGATCGATGTAGACACGCTCCTGATAGCGTGGCTGGCTGGCAATCGCGCCACCGATGATGACGCCGGTGGCAAGACCAAGCGCGCCAAGTGCAACGGCATCGCCATTGTTATGTCGGCGATAGTCCCGGTCGTAACCGCCGTGCCGGTAGCCGCGGCGGCCCCAGTCCTCAGCCTGAGCGGACGATACTGTCGGGATGACCGTCGCTGCGGTGGCGATGGCAAGAACGGCAGCTTTGATAACCTTGTTCATTGTTTCGATCCTGTTTTCGGCCGGACAATTCAGTCCTTGATGATGAAACCAGATTAATGCGGCGAAACTGAACGCAGGCTGAATGAAAAAACCCGGCAACGAGGCCGGGCTTCAACGTTAATCTGTTTGTAAAAGACCCGGCTGACTAGCCAGAAACATGCAGGTTGACCGCTTTCGGGCCTTTGCCGCGGCGATCCGGTTCGGTGTCGAAGCTGACCTTCTGGTTCTCGGATAGTCCGTTCAAGCCCGAAGCCTGTACTGCGGAGATATGTACGAAAATGTCGGCGCCACCATTGTCCGGCTTGATGAAACCAAAGCCCTTGTCGGTGTTGAAGAATTTAACAATGCCAGTCTCTGCCATGCGTCAGGTCCTTTTTCCTCTGCCCGGATGCGGCGGGCAGCATTACAATATTTTGCCCCAAAGGGACGTGCGGCAGGCAGTTCTCAACGATGAGGAAAGGGTCCTGTAATTGCAGCCAGTCATCGAAAAACGCTCTCTTTGCCTGACGGCCCGGAACATTTTGCGTGTCCGGCGCGCGTGAATATAAAGGTCTTCCCGTGTTCGCAACTTGCCCGAACACAGTAAGATTGCTGTGTTTATTTTAAATTGGCAAGCAAAAGTTTTTTGAAACAAGTGTGCCGTTTTGGTTTGTTTAAAAAGCAATCAACTGCCAAAAAATGTGGTTCTTGAGGTTATGTATTATAAGGTATTGATAATATTAAAATTTGCCGGCGGGTGCGACATTTTTGGGCTATTTGCGAAAATGGGCGGCGCAGCGGGCCAAGGCAACGCGAGCTGTTCTCCTCGGGATTTCAAATATTAACCGTTTGATAAAACTTGGTACTTGTCCGTGCCCCAATGCAATACAGCCGGTGTCGGGAAAGCTAAGTCCTTACTGCTGGCGAGGTATCAGGCGCTGGCTGCAACGCGCTTCGGTTTCGTCAGTTCCGGCACGATCTCGGCAATCAGCATGGCAGCAAAGATCGTCGCGCAACCGATATAGCCGACCGTGGTGATGGTTTCTCCAAGCAGCAGGACACCGAGCAATGCTGCAAACAATGCTTCACTCGACAGGAAGATCGCCGCTTGCGGCGCCGTGGTGTAGCGCTGGCCGACCACCTGGCAGATGAAGCCGATGCCGCTGGAAAAGAAGCCGGCATAGAGGATCTCGGGCAGGGCGTTGGTGATAGCAGCCATATCGAGCGGTTCGAAGATTGCACCGGCGATGCAGCCGAGAACGGCACAGACGGCAAACTGCACCACGCATAGCAGCATGGGCCGGCCCGAGCTGCCGACGAAGATTCCAACCAGCATCACCTGGAGCGCCCAGAAGGCAGCGCAGATGATCGTCAGAACATCACCGCTGTTTAACCCTGCAAGCGAACCACCACTGAGAAGGAAAATCCCCAAGAGCGCCAATCCGGCGGCCGGCCATATAATCCAGTGCGGCTTGCGGCGCAGGAAGACCACCGTCAGGATCGGTACGAACACCACATAGAGGCCGGTCAGAAAGCCGGAATTGGTGACGCTGGTGGTCAGAAGGCCAAGCTGCTGGGTCATGGCTCCGGCAAACAGCGCCAGTCCGATCCATAGAAAGTTGCGGATGCTGGATTTCGGCATCGGCTGCGTGGCTCTGCGATGCTCCCACAAAGCCAGCGGTGCGGCGACCGCAGTTGCAATGGCAAAACGAAGGCCGATGAACCACATCGGGCCAATCGATTCCATCGCGGTCGATTGTGCCACAAAGCCAGCGCCCCAGATGGCACCGGATAGAAGCAGGAGGAGATTGGCCTGGATGCGGGTCACGAAGCGGTTCCTGATGGCTCGGCACGAGGGCCACGCATCGGAACGATTTCAGGGCGGCAGTGCGTTGGATCTTATGAGATCGTCAGCTAACATCTGCATCAATTTCAGGCAAGCGCGCTGCCGGACGTGAAAACTGGGCAGCGATCAACTCTTGTTGGGTGATGCGGAAACCCGCAGCAGCGCGCCGTCGTCTCCGTCCGTGAGCATAAGGATCGAACCGTCGGGCGCAACCTTCACATCGCGGATGCGTCCGAATTCGCCTTCAAACAACTGCTCCTCGGCAATAACAGCGCCGCTTTCGTCGCGCTCGAGCCGTGTGAGCAACTCATCTTTGAGCGCTGCCACCAGAAGATTGCCGTTCCATTCCGGGAACATCGCCCCACGATAGACGTCGATGGCGCCGGGTGCGATCGACGGATCCCAGTAGTGGATTGGTTGCTCGTAGCCATCGGCCGCCTGTCCGACACCGATTTTGACGCCGGAGTAGTCCTTGCCGAAGGTGATGACGGGCCAGCCATAGTTCTTTCCCGGCTCCGGCATGTTGATCTCGTCGCCGCCACGCGCGCCGTGTTCGACGGTCAGCAGCTGGCCATTGGCCGGATCGATGGTGATGCCCTGCGGATTGCGGTGACCCTTTGACCAGAGTTCGGCAAGTCCGGCCTTGCCATCCTTGTAGGGATTATCCGCCGGAATGCTGCCATCCGGCTCGATATGCAGGATGGCGCCCGCATGGTCGCGCATGTCCTGCGCCCGGTTCCGCTCGCCACGATCGCCAATGCCGAAGAACAGACTGCCGTCGCCAGCGACCGCGATCCGCGACCCGAAATGCTGCCCCTTGCCGGTGAACTTGTTCATCCGGAAGAGCTCCTGCGCCTGTGTCAGGCTTTTTCCATCTGTGGAAAGGATCCCGCGCACGATGGCTGTTCCTTGCTTGCTGCCGTCGGTAACAGCCATGGATAGAAACAATGTGCGATTGGTCTTGAATGCCGGATCAAGCGCGACATCGAGAAGTCCGCCCTGACCGACACGCGCAACCTCCGGAACGCCGGCGATCGGCGCGGAGGCCTCACCGTTGCGAAGGATGCGAAGAGTGCCGCCAAGCTCTGTGACAATATAGGCGCCATCCGGCAGCACTTCGACAGACCAGGGATTGTCGAGACCGGATGCAATGGTATCGACCTGCACCGCGGTCTTTTCGGTCGCAAATAGCTTTGGATCATTGGCAAGGGCAGGGGGTGCGACAAAAGCGGAGACAAGTCCGGCGGATTTCAACAGGTTTGCGAACATCGTCTTCATCTCATCCTCCAATCACTACCCGCTGTAGCTGGGCCTTGAGGCGAACCGATCAAGGTCAGGAGCGAGGTTTTGCGATCAAAAGGATTTGACCGGAAGTTTACCCGGTCCACCTTGCGCGGCGAGCGTCGATGGGCCTGCATCTGCGACGAGTTCAGCATTGACGATATAGCGCAGGGGGCCTTGTTCGGTGGCGTCGAACGGCCAACAGGTGGCGAGTGCCAGATTGCGGCCGGGCGCATTGGCGTTAATCCCGCTCTCGTCCCAGCGGGCGATGCGGCTGGTGCCGGCGCGAAAGGTGAGGGTGGTTCCGTCCATGCGGGTGATGACCAGAAGATCGCCCGGCTTGACGTCCTTCAGCCAGCGGAAATGCGTGTCGCGATGGGCAGCGATCACGGATGTGCCGAGTTCGCCGGGTGCCGGCGTATTGGCCAAGCGAGCCGGGCCAAAGGCTAAGGCCTCGCCGCTGGCGCCCGACAGAACCACCGCCGTCTTGCCGATCCGAAGGGCGGTGATCTCAGCCTCGGTGGAGAAGTCGGCCCAGGGCCAGGGTTTGACATTCGTCTCGCCCTGGAGCTGTGCCTCGAAGCTGCGCTGCAAGAGGACCTGCGATACTTCCGCCTTGGCCTTCATGTAAAAGCCCTTGCCGACCAGCATCAGGCCAGCGAGAGCCACCAGCAGGATCCCGGCGAGGACGATCGTCTCCAGTGGGTTGAGGCGCGCCAGAAAGCCGGCGCGCCCTTGCTTGTCCTGCCCTTGCTTGTCTTGCCCGCGCTTCTCTGGGCCTGCATCGTTTCCGGGCTTATCGGACACGGGCGTGCTCCTCCGAGCCTAGGTCGCGCGTTTGCCAGCGCCACAGGCTGAATGTCGTCGCCGCCATCAGGGCGAAGGCCAGAAGCATCAGGCCAATCAGTATATGGCGGTCGGCAAGTGTTGCGGTCTGCGGCAGGTCCACCTGTTTGCCAGCGTCGGCGATCACGCCGGCGGCGCGCGCCGTCGGAGCCGCAGCCATCCGGTCGGCAACCTGCATTGCCTGCTTGTCCTGCTGTTCAAGCGACGCCTTGCGCTGATCTTCTGGGATTGCCTGCTGTGGCTTCTCGCCGAACACTTTCTCGAAATCCCAGCCCTCGGGCAGGTTGAGCGGCAAGTCGGTGCTGACGACAGGCTCACCTGCCGGGCGGGATGGTGTCACGTCGACCGCAACGAGGCTGGTGACGCGGGAGACGAGGTGGTTGGCCAGCGCCACCGCCTCGATCTGCTTGTCGAGCGCTGCCGCATCGTTCACCGCATAGGCATTGGCTTCCAGATCGTCGATCTTGCGGCGGGCCCAGAGCTTGGCGATCCCCTTGCCTTGCGAGGCCTTGGCGACATCCATTTCGATCCGCCACGGCTGGTTGCCGGTCTTGCCGGTGATCTGCAGCTTGCCTGCAGGTGTTGCGCCGTCGAGTTGCGCCGTCAGCACCACCGGCTCGCCGCGATAGAGGTCCGGCATCGGGTTCGGCGTGATATCCTGCGCGTTCGCACCGTCGAAGCTGACGGCGATGTCGGTCATCACAGGGTTTTCCAGCTTGGCAAAGAGTTCGCCCATACGAGCCGCGACCTGATCTTCCGAGCCGATCAGCGTGAAGGTGCCACGGCCGATCTCGGCGGCCTTGGTCATGAAGTGGGTATTGGGTGCCGAGCCGATGCCGACGGTAAAAACACGGGCGTCGCCACGGTTTTTGGAAATCTCCGCGAAAAGCTGCGCCTCGTTTCCGATCGCACCGTCGGTGAGGAAGACCACCTGCCGCAAGGCGCCGGGCTCGACCGGACCCTGCGTGCCAAGGGCTGCTTCCAGCGCAGGTAGCATTTCCGTGCCGCCATCTGCGGTCAGGCCACGGACGAAGGCGATGGCATTTTCACGGTTGTCCGGTGTTGCCTGGACGAGCGCTGGGAAATGGACCTCCATCGTGTCGTCGAAGCGCACGACGTTGAACTTATCTTCCGGCCGCAGCTTGGAGATGGCCAATGCCAGACTTTCGCGCGCCTGTTCGATTGAGGGTCCTGCCATCGAGCCGGAATTGTCGATGACGAAGACGACCTCCCGTTTGGGGTAGGTCCCTGCAGCGGCGCCTTCAACTGGTGGCGTGACGAAGCCGAGCAGATAGGTCTTGCCGTTCTGCGTTTCGCGGAACAGGCCCGCATTCGGCGTCTTGCCTGCGACGGCGTTCCAGCTCAGCTCGAAATCCTTGTCGGCCGGCACACTGCCGCTCTTCAGCGAGATTTTGCGCGCCATATCATCCACCGTCTGCATCTCGGTCTGATGGAAAGGAGAGGTGACGGTGCCAAGCGGGAAACCGGCATTGAGATTGACCGTCAGCGTTACCGGATTGATCTTGGCATTCTCGGCCGGGTCAAGCACGGGTGCCGTGATCTTGTTGCGGTCCGGAACGGGGTCATTGACGGCAAAGCCGGACTTGGGGTCGAGATCGACCGTCTGGACGATCGGATCGGGATTGTAACGGGGCGCAACGACCATCGGGAACCGGAGCGAGAATTCGCCGCCGGACTGGTGGACACTGCTCTGGTATTCGATCTGCACGACAATGGTCTCGCCGGGACCGATATTGGCAACCTGATTGGTGAAGATGTTGGGGCGCTGCTGTTCGAGCAGGGCCGTCTTCTTTCCTTCGGCCTTGGCCTCCTCATAGATCTTGCGCGCCTCTTCGCGGGCCTTGATCTCGCCTTCGATGAAGCGGTCGCCGATCTGCATCTTCAGCGTATCGACGGCGGAATTTTCCGGCAGCGGGAACACATAGGTGCCCTCGACCCAACCCTTGCTGGGGTTTTGGAAGCGCTGGGTGACGCGGGTGCGGATGATCGGGCCGTTGACGTCGATTACCACATCGGTCGCCAGCCGCGGCGCCTCGACGAACGAACCCGCTTCCTTGGAGGGGAAGAGCAGGGCGCCGGTGCCCATGTCGTTGGGGCGGACATAACCGGCAAGGCGCTGCGGCTTGGCTTCAACGGTTTCGGCCACGGCATGCGAGAAAAATCCCATGACGAACAGCAGAGTGAGCGTGACGGCAACCAGTGTCCCAACGATCAGATATTCGATCTGGCGCCCGGTCATGCGGTTCTGCGGCTTGCCCGTGTTTTCGGTGTTCAGAAGCATTGCTGGCCCCCTCGGCGCACATGGATTCGTCTGCCTCCAGAAAAGGCTTCGAAATCGGCTGCACAAGGACGGAATTGCGGCAGGCCAAGGCATTTGTTGTGACCAAATCAAGGCGTTGCGAAAATCGGCCAAAGCTTTTGTTTTTGATGAATAAATCTGCATGGAGAAACGTTATTGCTGCTCACCTGCAGACGACAGGCTGGGCGAGGCGTTTCTTGTTAGCCAGGTTTGAAAAAGCAGAGTCGTTTCAATCCTCTGCGCGGCGGAGCCGACAAAGTGATTCATCCAAACCTGTGATGGCACTGATCAAACATTGTCATGGTTACGCTTTTTGCCGGTTTTTCCGGGATTTGCGCTTGAAACCGCGCCGGTCTTTCGACATACACCTAACCGCTAAGGAGCCAGGCGATGCCCGCTCCATTGGCCGCATGCTGTTTCAACCTGATCAGGACAAACATATCATGGCCTTTCTTGCCGACGCCCTTTCCCGTGTAAAGCCATCCGCCACCATCGCCGTTTCCCAGAAAGCCCGGGAACTGAAAGCCAAGGGCCGCGATGTGATCGGGCTTGGCGCCGGAGAGCCGGATTTCGATACGCCGGATAACATCAAGAAGGCTGCCATCGACGCCATCAACCGCGGCGAGACGAAGTACACGCCGGTTTCTGGCATTCCGGAACTGCGCGAGGCGATCGCCAAGAAGTTCAAGCGCGAAAACAACCTCGAATACACCGCCGCGCAGACGATCGTCGGCACCGGTGGAAAGCAGATTCTTTTCAACGCCTTCATGGCGACGATGAATCCGGGCGATGAAGTCGTTATCCCGGCACCTTACTGGGTTTCCTACCCGGAAATGGTGTCGATCTGCGGCGGTACGCCGGTGTTCGTCGAAGCGACGCAGGCCAACAATTTCAAGCTGACCGCTGAGGATCTCGACAAGGCGATCACGGCAAAGACCAAGTGGTTCATGTTCAACTCGCCGTCGAACCCGTCGGGCGCTGCCTATAGCCATGCCGAACTGAAGGCCCTGACCGACGTGCTCCTGAAGCATCCGCATGTTTGGGTTCTGACCGACGACATGTATGAGCACCTGACCTATGGCGACTTCAAGTTTGCCACTCCGGTCGAAGTCGAGCCGAAGCTCTATGACCGTACCCTGACCATGAACGGCGTGTCCAAGGCCTATGCCATGACCGGCTGGCGTATCGGCTATGCAGCCGGCCCGCTGGCGCTGATCAAGGCGATGGACATGATCCAGGGCCAGCAGACGTCCGGCGCATGCTCGATCGCCCAGTGGGCGGCTGTCGAAGCGCTGAACGGCACGCAGGATTTCATTCCTGAGAACAAGAAGATCTTCGAAGGCCGCCGCGATCTGGTCGTGTCGATGCTCAACCAGGCCAGGGGCATCGAGTGCCCGTCGCCGGAAGGTGCGTTCTACGTCTACCCGTCCTGCAAGGGCCTGATCGGCAAGACATCGCCGAACGGCAAGCTGATCGAGACCGACGAAGACTTCGTTTCCGAACTGCTCGAATGCGAAGGCGTCGCCGTTGTCCACGGTTCGGCATTCGGCCTCGGCCCCAACTTCCGCATCTCCTACGCGACCTCCGAAGAACTGCTCGAAGAGGCCTGCAAGCGCATCCAGCGCTTCTGCGGCGCCTGCAAGTAAAAGGCTAAACTATTCGCTAGACACTGAGACCCGCCTGAGACGGCGGGTTTTTTGTGGGGAGTTTGGGGTGTTCAAGATCGCTTTCGTTCTCTTTGGACTTATGGTTCTTGGCTGCGTGTACTCCTACTATCACCCGCAAGACCCGTATTATAATAGGTACCTTCCAGCGGAGATCGAGGTTAGCCAAATCTTGGCATATGGCTCCGAATTCCGTCTCCTGGAAGGGTGCGGGGCCGTGATTTATGAACTTAGTCCCGCGATGGCAAAAAAGCTGAATGATAAAGGTGCGAGCATGCTGAAAACAGGCATGCAGCCCCGTGGAATATCCGATTTCAGATTTGCATATGGTGATTGGAGGCCGACGCCAGTTGCCTCTGTGTTCTTTTCAAGATTCATCCAGGACGATGAGGGATATACCCCCATGATGTGTGCCGATTTGGGCGGATGGGAGGAAAAGGTAAGGAATATAGCCGCGAAAGCGGGTGGGGTTTATACCTTCGATGATCATTCGCTGCTGCTCCTTGAGCCTGAAGAAAAGCTAGCGGTCTTCCTGTACGAAAAATAGCAAGTTTGCTGGGCGTGCTATGCGGACCTTCGTCTACATGCTCCATGTAGTGACATTTAGCCTGACAACCGGAAATCGACACCATCAACACCGCGCACGGGGTTTCCGTTCCGCTTGAATCCCGATACACAATCGGCTATCGAGGAGCTTCATCATGACCATTGCGCCGCATCACAGGATCTATACCTGTTTCTTCCTGTTTGCCGTGTCGCTGGGCGCGCTTTTGGCGCGTATGCCGGATCTGCAGGTGGCGCTTGGGGTCAATAAGTCCGAGCTCGGGTTGACGCTGATCGGCATGGCAATCGGGGCGCTGATTTCGCTGACATTTTCCTCGCCGCTGATCGCGCATCTGGGCGCGCGGACGACGGCCTTTATCACCATTCTTGGCACCGCCGCCTCGTTTGCGCTTGTTCCTTGGGCCGGTGCCGCGCCTCTGGTATTCTGCGTGCTGTTTGTCGCCGGCCTGCTGGCCGGTGCGCTCGAAATCAATCTCAATGTCGAGATCGACCGGCTGGAGGCGCGGCTCGGGCGTGGCATCATGAACCGGGCGCATGGTTTCTGGAGCCTCGGTTTCTTCGTCACCGCACTGATTGCCTCCGGTGTGCGCCAGGGCGAAATTTCCATGCAGCTCCATCTGGCAGTGACGTTTGCCGTCGTGCTTATTGTCGGCATGTTTGCCATTTCGGGTATCCGTAACGCGCCGGCGCGCGCCGTGTCGCATGAGGCCAAGGCCCCTCTGTTTGCCGTTCCGACCCTTGGTCTGCTGCCGCTCTGCATCATCGGCGTCGCCGCCTTCCTGGTCGAAGGGGCGGGGATCGACTGGTCGGCGATCTATATGCGTGACGTCTTTGCGGTCGAGCCGTTCATCGGCGGCCTCGGGTTGACGCTGTTCACGTTCTTCATGGCGATGGCCCGGCTGTTCATCGACCCGGTTGTCGACCGCTTCGGCGCCCGCAACGTTGCCTCGGTGCTGCTTGTCCTGTCGGCTGTGGGCCTCACCGCCGTGTGGTTGGCGCCGCATGCCTATATCGCGCTGTTCGGCTTTGCCCTGATGGGCGGCGGATGCAGTGCCGTCTATCCGCTGGCGGTCTCGGCCGCGGCCCAGCGCACCGACAGGCCGGCACAGGTGAATGTCGCAGCGCTCGGACAGGTGACGTTCATCGTCTTTTTCCTCGCGCCGCCGCTGCTCGGCTTCATTGCCGAACATGCCGGCATCCGCACGTCCTATCTCGTCTGCCTGCCGCTGATCATCTATGCGCTGTTTTCGGTGAAGGCGCTGGCGCCACGCAGGGATACGGGCGATGCGGCAGCCGCGACGATCTAAGGTGTGGTCCTCAGGTCATTTCCCGAGATAGGCCAACAATCCCTCCACCAGCGCATCGAAGGTGACGCGGCAGCGCGGCGTTGTCTTCAGGTTTTCGTGCATGACGACGAAGGTTTCCAGCGGCAGTTCGAATTCGTTTTCGCACAGCCTGATGATATCCGTATCGCGCCTGGCAAGCTGTAGCTGACAGACGCCGATGCCGAAGCCGGCGCGAATGGCCGCCAGCTGGGCGAGGTTGCTGTCGGCGCGGAAGGACGGGCGCATCAGGTCAAGCAGCGGCACGCGCTTGCGGATTGCCCGGACAAATGCGCTTTCGCGGTCAAAGCCGATGGTGCGATGATTGAGCAGGTCTTCCAGCTTTTCCGGGATCCCGTGTTTGTCGAGATAACGCCGATGGGCGTGTAGCCCCAGCGGAATGCCACCAATCCTGCGCGTGATCAGCGCATCCTGTTCAGCTGCGACCATGCGCACGGCGATATCGGCCTCCTGCCGAAGCAAATCCTCGACGAGATCCGAGACGGAAAGCTCGATGACGAGATCCGGATACCGATCGTTGAGCGCTGCCAGCATCGGCGGCAGAACCTCGATGGCGATGACTTCGCTGGCGCTGATGCGCACCGTGCCGCGCACCGCGTTGCCCTGTCCGGTCGCGGCCCGAAGCAGCGCGGCGGCATTGAAAGCAAGCTGTTCTGCGTGGGGTTTGAGGTCGAGAGCCGCGTCTGTCGGCACCAAGCCTTGCGGAGAGCGCATGAACAGCTGGAAGCCGATCGCGGTTTCCAGCGCATCGATGTGGCGGCCGACGGTCGGCTGGGTCAATCCGAGACCACGTGCCGCTGCCGAGAGCGAGCCTTCCTTGAGGACACTCAGGAAGGTGCGATAAAAATCCCAGCTCGGTTCATTCTCACTCATCTATTTTTGTATATCAGCTAGAATTATTTCCGCAATTCCGTTTAGGTTGAATTGCACTCAGGATGATCTCCATCGAACAAGGAGATCGCACATGACTGGCGAAACAAAACAGATAGCTCTTATTCTCGGCGCCACCGGCGGTATCGGCGGTGCGGTTGCCCGCACCCTGCAGGCGCGTGGCTGGGCGATCCGCGCCCTGAATCGCGATCCAGAAAAGGCGCGTGTGAAAAGCCAGGATTTCGACTGGGTGCAGGGCGATGCCATGAAGGCAGGCGACGTTCTGGCGGCAGCCCGAGGCGCAAGCCTGATCGTTCATGCCGTCAATCCGCCGGGATACCGCAACTGGGGAACGCTGGTGCTGCCGATGATCGACAACACCATCGCCGCCGCAAAGGCCATGGGCGCGACGGTGCTGCTGCCGGGCACGATCTACAATTTCGGTCCGGATGCCTTTCCGCTTCTGCATGAAAAATCGCCGCAGAACCCGGTCACCGCCAAGGGCAAGATCCGCGCCGAGATGGAACGCCGCCTTGAAGCCGTGTCTCAACAAGGCGTCCGTGTCATCATCGTCAGGGCAGGGGATTTCTTTGGCCCGGGTGCTGCCAATAGCTGGTTTTCGCAAGGGATCGTGACGCCCGGTAAGCCAGTGACCTCGGTCACCTATCCGGGGCGCAAGGGTATCGGCCATCAATGGGCCTATCTGCCGGATGTGGCCGAGACGATGGCGCGCCTTGTCGATCGCCGTGAAACGCTGTCAGCCTTCGCCGTCTATCACATGCAAGGTTTCTGGGACGAAGACGGCACACGGTTGGTCTCCGCGATCCGCCGCGCCAGCGGCAACCCGGTCATGAAGGTCAAGGCCTTTCCCTGGTGGATGATGCCGTTCGCAGCGCCCTTCGTGCCGTTCCTGAAAGAACTGCGGGAGATGCGCTACATCTGGCAGGAGCCGTTGCGCATGCCCAACGACCGGCTGGTCGCTGCCATCGGCGCTGAACCCTGGACACCGATCGACGAGGCCGTCCGCGCATCGCTCGCTGACCTCGGGTGCCTGCCGCCGGATCTGGCAATGCCGCAACGAACTTTGCCTGTGCCCCGCGAGGGTGAGGTTGGCGGGGTGGCGGCATGAGCGTGTCCGCTGCATCTTCACCGGGCTTGCCTGTGCCGCTCTATTTCCGGGCGCTTGCTCTCAGCATTCCTGTGCTGATCGGCGGCCACCTGTTCCTTGCTGGTCTGGCCATCTTTTCCGATAGCCTTGCCTGGCAGTGGCACGGCGCGCTTGGCGGTAGCATCGGCTTCGTCATTCTCCTCCTGCTCGGTACCGCAGTCTTCATCGCCGGCCTTAGAGACTATCGCTCTGCGGCCACTGTGCTTTTCATTCTCTATTGCTTTCAGTTCGTCTGGCTTGAACTTGGAGCGGCGCTGGTAATTGGCTGGGTGCAGGCGCTGCATCCGGCCAATGCCATGGCGCTGGCAACGCTCAGCGTCCTCATGGCGCGGCGGGCTATGAGCTGAGAAACGTGTCAGTTCTTGAAGACGATGCAGGCGCCGCCGGTTTTACGGATTTGCGTACACACGGTATCGGCCTCCGCTCGCGTCTGGCGGCCAATGCGGGCGGTGTAGCGCAGCCTGTTTCCAAAAGCCCGGTTGCGCTCGCGCTGGATCAGCGGTTTCTCGGCATTGAGCGGCGAGGGCATTCGGCTAACAGTGGCGAGGAACAATCGCTGTGCCACGGATTTCTGGAAGTGCGCTGACAGTTGCGCGCCCCAGGGCGCCCAGGTTCCTTCCTCTTCGAACTCGATTTCCTTCAGCCGCCGCTTGTCGGCAAGGGCGGTGCAGGCGTCGTAGAAGGATTTGTCCTTGTCGAGCCGAAGGTCGAGCGCCGCCGGCGGATTGTCCTTCCATTCCTCGATCGGGTGGGCGGTGATGGCAAGCACATAGGCGCGGGTTTCAGACGGCAGATTGCCGGTCGCCAGAAAGCTGCTCAACCCGCCTTCACCGGCATTGTAGGCGGCCGCGGCAAATCCCAGATTTCCGAAACGGTCGCGCAGCGCATCGAGATACTCGGCCGATTTCCCCAATGCCTCCAGCGCATCGAAGCTGTTGCTAAGGCCACGCAGCTTGGCGGTCGAAGGAATGAACTGCGCGATGCCTTCTGCACCCTTCGGGCTGACGGCATCCGGCCGGAACAGGCTTTCCTTCCAGATTAGCCGGGCGAAAAAATCCGGCGGTAAGGCATTGGTTTCAGCGAAATGACCAAGCGCCGTACAGATGTCGCGGCTATAGCTTTTTGCGCGCACGCAGAGCGTCGCCGTTCCGGTATTCGTTGAGTAGACGCAAGGCGGCGCGCGCCATTCCGGCTGCGCAAGGGCGATCGCATTGTCCGAAAACATCCCGGCAAGCAAGGCGGCGGGAAACAGCGCTGCAATCCAAGCCCGTCCATGCCGCCGTCTTTTGTGTTTCATCCGCTAAGGGACCATCCGCAAGATATCTCGGTGGTCCTTGATAACATCGATGCGGCGGGATCGGGAGAGGCTTATTCTTTCTCGGGCAAAGTCAGTTGCATGAAGGTCAGGTCCAGCCAGCGGCCGAACTTGGTGCCGACTTCCTTCATCTGGCCGGTAATCTCGAAACCGAGCTTTTCGTGCAGGCGGATCGAGCCTGCATTGTTGGCCTCGATTCCGGCGACCATCACATGTTTCCCGCACGCCGCTGCCCGCTCGATCAGCTCAAGCATCAAAAGCTTGCCGATGCCGCCGCCGCGCTGGTTCTTTTCGACGTAGACGGAGTGCTCGACGGTATGGCGATAGCCGTCAAAAGCGCGCCAGTCGCCAAAGGAGGCATAACCGGCAATCACGCCATCATCGGTGACCGCCACCAGCACAGGATAGCCGAGACCTTTGCGGTCGGCGAACCATGTTGCCCGGTTTGCAAGATCGACCTGCGTATCGTTCCAGATCGCCGTCGTATTGAGCACGGCATCATTGTAGATGTCCCGGATGGCGGGCAGGTCAGTCTCTTCGGCGTCGCGCAGGTGCATCAGATGTCTCCACAATTTGCCGAAGCTCTAAGCCGCCAAGACACGCTTGTACAGCCGGGAAGAAGTCTTGCGGTAAATGTTCAGACGCTGCTGGCAAGCTCCGCAGCAGCAATTTCAGCGACGCGAAGAGCCGGTGCCGGATCGCCGCCGTCCTCGATGAACCAGGCCGCGGAAAGCCCGGCATAGGCAATGATCCAGCGAAGTAGCCGATCCGGAGCAAGACCGGATTCGCGGACAACGATGGCAAGCTGGCGGCGCAGTCTTGCGGGATTCTTCGTCGACGGCAGGTCAGGATTACTGAACAAGTTGGCATAGTCATAGCCGGGCTCACCGAGCAAACCTTTCGGGTCTATGGCCAGCCAGCCCCGGTCTTGGAAATCGAGAATATTGCTGTGGTGGATATCGCCATGCAGCACACCAACCTCGCGGGGCTCGGCAAGCAGTGCCTTTGCGACTGTGGCCGAGATGCTGAACAGGCCGCCATGGGTCAAGGCCGCAGGTTCCAGCGCGCCGAACCAGATATCGAGGGGAACAAGCTCGGGATAAGGCTTTTCACGCGACCTGTACAAGGTTTGAACGGTCCTGCAGATGATCCGGCTTGCTTCGTCATCGTCGCCATTCATCGCCATGGTCAGCAGCGAATGCTTGCCTTCCGCCCGCTCAAGTATGATCGCACCATCCTCGTGGGCATAAACCTTGGCAGCGCCTTCGCCGTCCCACCATTGCATCAGCAAGCCGCCACGTTGTTCCTCGATGACTGTTGCAATTTTCAGCATCGCGGGCAGGCCCCGCCAGCGCACGGGGAGGAGGTGACTGGAGTGCGTGACGACTGGTGCGCCATCGGGCACCAAGGTCCATGTCTTGATGAAACGGTCAAACATTACGCGCATCTTCCGGCCACAAAAAATCCCGCCCGGTGAGGGGCGGGATTGTCAATGTATACGATTCTCAAGCGACCTGCTGTTCAAGCACCGGATAGTCGGTATAGCCCTTGGCGCCGCCGCCGTAGAAGGTGGCCTGATCCGGCGTGTTGAGCGGCGCGTTGTCCTGCAGGCGCTCGACCAGATCCGGATTGGCGATGAAGGGCTTGCCGAACGCAACGAGGTCGGTCTTGCCGTCCTTGACAGACTGAATGGCGAGATCGCGGTCGTAACCGTTATTGGTCATCCATGCAGCCTTGCCACCCGCCTTTTCATAGGCCTGGCGCAGCGCCGCGTAGTCAAACGGCTTGTCGCCCTGCTGGAAGTCACGCGGACCACCGGTCGCACCCTCGATGATGTGGATATAGGACAGCTTGTACTTGGCCAAACCCTCGACGACGTAGGTAAACAGGACCTGCGCGTCCGGATCGGACGAGTCGTTGGCTGGTGTTACCGGCGAAATGCGGATGCCGGTGCGGCCTTCGCCGATTTCCTTGGTGATGGCGTCAACGACCTCAAACAGGAAGCGGGCGCGGTTTTCGATCGGGCCACCGTATTCGTCGGTGCGGACATTGGAGCCTGAGCGCAGGAATTGATCGATCAGATAGCCATTGGCGGCATGGATCTCAACGCCATCAAAACCGGCATCGATGGCCGCGCGGGCAGCCTTGCGGTAGTCTTCGATGATGCCCGGGATTTCGGAGAGTTCGAGCGCGCGGGGTTCCGAGGTTTCGGCAAACGTGCCGGTGCCATCCGCATTGATCAGGTAGGTCTTCGATTTCGCCTGGATGGCCGAGGCCGAAACCGGCTTGCCGCCGTTCGGCTGCAGAGTGGTGTGCGAGATGCGGCCGACATGCCACATCTGCACGACGATCTTGCCGCCTGCCTTGTGCACGGCACTGGTGACCTGTTTCCAGCCGTTCAGCGCTTCCTGGCTGTAGAGGCCGGGAACGTCGGCATAACCCTGACCCTGCTGGGTGATCGCAGTTGCCTCGGTGATCAAAAGGCCGGCGGAGGCGCGCTGTTCGTAATAGGTGACGTTGAGCGTGTTCGGGACGGCGCCCGGAGAGCGGTTGCGCGTCAACGGTGCCATCACGATGCGGTTGGCGAGTTCGATGTCGCCGATCTTGATCGGGTCGAAGAGGGAAGTCATGGGAAGTCCTTTTCGTTGTCTGCGGGATATCTTGGGAGGATAAATCATTGGGCAATGCCGCTGGTCAGAGCGTGTTGCCGATGTCTTTCAGGAACGCCTCGATCGTGTCTTCGTTCCGTTTGTAGAAAATCCACTGGCCAACACGTTTGGTGGTGACAAGATCGGCGCGCTGCAGGATCGACAGATGGCCGGAGACGGTAGATTGCGACAGCCCGCAACGCTCGAACTGGCTGGCGCAGATACCCATGTCCAGCGGGTGATGCTGGGTGGAGAAATGCGCCTCCGGCTCTTTCATCCAGCCGAGCATCTCGATGCGCTTGGGATGCGCCAGGGCTTTGAGGATTTCGTCTTTGTCCATCAGTCGACTCTGTATCGTTAAATTCCGATATACCGATAGATAGATCGGGAGTTTCCGATATTCAAGTCACGTCTTCGTGAGAGATTTTTGGGAAGGGGGAATTTGGACAAAAAAAGAGGGCCACTGGAGGACAGGGCCCTTTTAGATGTGAAGGTTATAAAACCTCCAGAGGGGAACAGCTGCTGCGGTGGTACTGGGAGGAAAAAGACCACCATCTGCATCAGCTAAGCTGGATATGGGAAAGCCCCGGGAAAGTTTCAATGCCGCGCGGCAATAAATATTGCAACCATAGGGATGTTCTTGAAATCTGGGCAAAAAAAGAGGGCCACAAGAAAAACTTGGGCCCTTTATAGTTATGAAGGTAATTAAACCTCCAGAGGGGAACAGCTGCTGCGGTGGCACTGGGAGGAAAAAAGCCACCAAAATGCATCAGCTGCAGCCGGTATGATGGTTTTTTGGGCTGTTCGCAATCATTTAATATGCATGACAGCCATGTGCCGGACGCAGCCCTGCGTAATTTTCAGGCGATTTCAATTCCTTACAACCCTTGTAAATCAGAGGGTATGAGAAAAAATAAGTTAAAACAATAGTTTGTCTAGCAGAAGTGTAGAGATTGTTTTTTGTGCAGGTGCGAAGGCGACCTCAGAAGGCCCAGTTACGGGCCTTCGCAACGATGAAATCACGGAAGACTTTCAGCTTGGCGGCGTTCTTCATCTCGTCCGGATAACAGAAATAGGTATCGAAGGATGGAATCTCGGCACCGATCGGAAGTTGAATGAGGCCCGGATCACGGCCGACGATGTAGTCCGGCATCATGGCGATGCCGATGCCGAGCAGGCAGGCGCGCTTGATCGAGGTCTGGCTGTTGATCTGCAGGTGCGAGGCGCGGGGATTGTCTGAATCCCGGCCGGCAATCTCCAGCCAGTTAACGTCGAGCAGATAGTTGGGAGCGGGCTCGCCAAATGTGATGATGCGGTGGTTGTCGAGATCCTCGACGGACTGCGGCTCGCCGAACTTATTGATATAGGAGGGGGCTGCATAGACGTGCATGTGCACGGTAAAGAGCTTGCGCTGAATGAGGTCGGATTGTTGCGGCTGGCGCAGCCGGATGGCGCAGTCGGCATGGCGCATGTTCACATCCAGTTCCTCGTTGTCGAGGATCAGCTGCACCTGCATGTCGGGATAGAGCGCCAGAAATTCCTGCACCTTATCGGTCAGCCAGCCCTGGCCAAGACCAACCGTCGTGGTGATGCGCAGCTTGCCGGATGGCTTGTCGGTATTCTCGGTCAGCTGAACCTTGACGCTTTCCAGCTTCATCAGCACTTCATGTGCGGTCCGATAGAGGATTTCGCCCTGTTCGGTGAGGATCAGGCCGCGGGCATGGCGGTGGAACAGCTTGATGCCGACATCCTGCTCCAGCGAGCTGACCTGGCGGCTGATGGCCGATTGGGAAAGGTGCAGCTTGTCGGCCGCATGGGTGAACGATCCCGCTTCCGCTGCCGCATGAAAAATACGCAGTTTGTCCCAGTCTAGCGGCATGGCGATCCCCAATAGATGCTCGTGGCGGAAAACGGCCTCGTGTTTTCCGCCATAAGGCTGATTGTCTGTTCCCACTCAGGAGCGGCGTTTGATCGCTCCCATTCTTCGCGGCTTCTATTCGGCCGCAATTGCGACAGGCATATGGCCCGCCAGATATTTTTCGGCTTCCAGAGCCGCCATACAGCCCATTCCGGCGGCCGTGATAGCCTGACGATATATATCGTCCGTGACATCTCCTGCGGCATAAACGCCCGCCACATCCGTGGCAGTCGAATCCGGGGCTGTCCACAGATAGCCATTCTGCTTCAGGCGCAACTTATCCTTGAACAGTTCGACCGCCGGTGCATGGCCGATAGCCACGAACACGCCGTCGATCGGCATGTCGCTGACAGCGCCCGTCTTGGTGTTGCGCAGCTTGACGCCGCTGACCGAGGCCGGCATCGGCGGCTTGGCTGCAGCACCGGTATATTCGGTTACTTCATGATCCCAGATGATCTCGACGTTCGCCTTGGCAAACAGCCGCTCCTGCAGGATCTTTTCAGCGCGGAAATGATCGCGGCGATGCACGACCGTTACCGTCTTGGCAAGATTGGAAAGGTACAGCGCTTCCTCGACGGCAGAGTTGCCACCGCCGACAACGATCACGTCCTTGTTGCGATAGAAGAAGCCGTCGCAGGTGGCGCAGGCCGAAACGCCGAACCCCATGAACGCCGGCTCGCTCTCGATGCCCAGCCACTTCGCCTTGGCGCCGGTGGCGATGATCAGCACGTCGGCGGTCCAGTCGGTGCCGCTGTCGGTCTTGAGCCTGAACGGGCGCACCGACATATCGACATCGGTCACCAGGTCGTTGACGATCTCGGCGCCGACATGCTGCGCCTGCTTGAGCATCTGCTCCATCATCCACGGTCCCTGGACCGGATCGGCATAGCCCGGATAGTTTTCCACATCCGTGGTGATCATCAACTGGCCGCCCTGTTCCATGCCGGCGATCAAAACCGGATTGAGCAACGCGCGGGCCGAATAGATGGCAGCGGTATAGCCGGCCGGGCCGGAGCCGATGATGAGAACTTTGGTGTGTCGGGCAGTCATGGAAAATCCTTGTGGGGGTTCGGTACGCGCTTCAAGTCATGCTTGTCGCGATGCCGGATAAACCTAGATATAGTTTAGGAATTTATTGGGGTCTGTTTCAAGGGTGCGGGAAGAGATACACACAACGGAACGTTCAGTCATGCATTTTACGGATCGTCGTTTCGCCCCATGGGGCAAGGCTGCCGGAGAGTTGCGAACCGAAGAATGGCCACAATTTCCCCTGTCATTGTTGTCGGCTTATCGTTGCCGGCGTATAAGATGAGGACGACTGGCGCTTGAACTTTGATACAGGCAAGGACAGACTTGCCGATTTTTCCGACGAAGGTGTCGTGTAGGTTGCCTTTCATTCCGAGGAAAAATTAGAGTGTTCGGAATCGCGGCAAAGCACATTATCGTCGTAAGTATCTGATTTCTTTGTTTTAAGACGCCTTTCAGGTGTAAATACTTATGTTCACGACCGCGCGAAGTTTGCTGCGCGGCGATTTTTCCCGACATGCAGCCAACTTGCTGGACCCGGAGAAGCAACTCGAGCGTTACGTGGCGCCATTTTCGTCAACTCTTCTCTGGGACGATCGTGGGTTTGTCATAACTGATCATGGCGGTGACTGGCGAGAGCAACGCGGTATTCGAAAATCAAACGAGAATGGTACCTATATTTGAGCATAATGTGAGGTGAGCACATGCGACCGGTGAGGATTTTCTCTGCGGCAATTGGAAAAAAATTCGGTCAGACTGTCGAAAACTTTGGTGACAATCTGATGGGAGATCTGTTGCGCGGGCTGTTTTCGATGGAACCTGTTTACGTTAAGCCATCCAAGGCCGAGTTGATTGGTGTTGGAAGCATACTGGACGCTTATTATCGCCGTCACGGGAAGCGCAAATTTACGCTGCCACGCAAACGCCCATGGCGGAAACTGCATGTTTGGGGCTCGGGGTTCCTTGACCCCGCAACCCCGGCACTCTGGCCGCAAAGACTTGAATACCATGCGGTCCGCGGTGAACTGACGAAAGCAAGGATTGCAGACGGCAACGATATTGTTCTCGGTGACCCCGCAATTCTCCTGCCTCTCATCTGGCCCAAGAAAGATGCCGCAACAGTCAAAGTCGCGATCATTCCGCATTTCGTGACGTACCGCAATTTTGTCGAGCAATATGGTTCTGTTCTGCCGCCTCACTGGAAGGTCATTAACCTCCTTGGCGAGCCGCAGGCGATCACGGCTGAAATTTCCAGTGCCGAATTTGTGGTTTCAAGCAGCTTGCACGGCCTGATCGTGGCGGATGCCTATAATATTCCGTCCGTATGGATGGAGCCAACAGGCAAGATCAAGGGAGACGGCTACAAGTTTGCCGACTACTTCAGCTTTCGCGGTACGCCGATTCTCGGTGCCCTGAATTTTGCCGAGATACTGGAGAACTTCGATTCCGTGGCAAGCCGATGCCAGGCATCGCTTCCGTCAGCGCTACAACTCGAGCTCCTGATGAAGGCGTTTCCCTTTCTGTAGCGTTTGACATCGACTCATTCCGGGTGGAAAGGCGAGGATAACGGCTTTCGTGCCGCTTCCAAATCCGCTAACGAGTTCAGCCAAGCGCGACACGGCGTTTTGCAGGCCAATTGAGGCGGCCGAACCATGGGGGTGAACTTGCCAATCCGATTGGAACTTGATGCAATCGACATGAAAATTCTGCGCGAACTGCAGAATGATGGCCGCATGACCAATGTTGAACTTGCCGAGCGTGTTGGCATCTCGGCGCCGCCGTGCCTGCGGCGTGTCCGCAAGCTGGAAGAAGGCGGCGTTATAAAGGGTTATCACGCGCTGTTGAGCGCGCCGTCACTGGGATTTGATCTGGTCGCCTTCTGCATGGTGGGTCTGAAGCACCAGTCCGAAGCCGATCTGAAGGCGTTTGCCGCCGCGACCAACGCCTGGCCGCTGGTGCGTCAGGCCTGGATGGTGTCCGGCGAAAGCGATTTCCTGCTGCATTGCGTTTCGGAGAACCTGACGGTCTTTCAGGATTTTGTTATCGAAGTCCTCACCGCCAACGACCGTGTCGACACAGTGCGCACCATGTTGACCATTCGTCAGGTGAAAAATGAAGGGCTCGTGGCGATATAATCGCCACGGAGCTGCGCCATTCATCATTCATGGCTGGCCCGAGTGTCCTAGCTGGCGGCTGGGGACCAATGTGATGTACCATTGATGATCGTTTTCTCGATGTTTCGCTTGTCGCGCCAATCGCGGCCGATATCGACAGCAATATTGTAAACGTCCCGGCCCGTATGGACGTAGTTCCTGTATTCTGAAACATAGGTCGTCAGCGGCTGGTTCTGGCGTGAACGCACCTGTTTTTCCGGATCCAGCGTCATGTCCATAAGGTTTGCCCATCGCCGTGCGAAATCGCCGCGCAGGAACGACGGGCTGAGGGTGAAAGAGGGGACTTTCCGGTAGAACGGAAGCTCTACCCCGAAAAGGCGATGCTTTACCTTGGCAAAGTGATAGGCGCCCCGTTTCTGGATGTCCCAGTTCTTCTCCTTGCACATCAGCGATATTTCCGTGACCGAAGGGTCTGCAAAAAAGCCCAGAATGCTGGGGTCGATATCCTCAGCAAGGTTCCAGTCGTCTTCGAGATGAAAGATCACATCTGACTTTGTGTTCGACCATAGCCGCTCGACGGCCGCGGCAAAACCGGGCTTCTCCGGCGTGTAGATCACGCAATCAGGATAATAACGCCGCAGGATAGCGCAGCACGCGGCCTCGTCTTGCGCGTCGCCCCACAGCGGATCGATATTGATCGAAACCCGCGAGACATCGAAGTTCTTCAGCAGTCGGGCTTGAAAACTCTCCATGGTCGACGCGAGAAGGTCAGGCCGTCGCGTCGCGACGATCGTCAGCTCTGTCGAGGACATGAAAAATGCTCCTGGGAATTGTCGTGGGCCAGTATACCTGTTTTCCTCAAATACGGATGCAGATAATGTAAGTCAACCGGCGCTTTTCACCTGTCGGCTTGCTGATGTTATCGATTAAGTGATTGTTATTATAATAATATTTTCCGTTTCGCCGCGCGTTGGTTTGCGCGCCGCCGAGATTGCGCATGGACCGAAGTCTGTACTCAGAGGATGCATAGGGCCGACGACGTCAAGCCAGTTTCAGCGTCGCTCGCGCATTCAACTTGATTCTATTTATCATTTTAGCGAACGCCGTTTTGCGGCGGGCTTGTGTTTTCAGGTGTCGGATTTGTGCGGCGTCGAGTTGCCGGTGTTCGTGTGGCGCCCAGAGGTCGTCGATATCCGCAGGGCTTGCCGTCCAGCGGCGTGGCTGGAAATCGTAGAACCGGTAGCGCTCGTCATTCTCGGGCAGAAGGTCGATATCCGGCCGCTGCCGGGGATTGAGTATGCCAGAAAGCGGGAGGTGAATGATCTGTGCTTTCGACAGCCAGGCTGCGACCCAGGAAAAGGTGCTGACTGCGACGGCGATCTGGTGCGAGCGGCGCAGCACTTCGAAGTCGATCAATGCGCCACGGCTCGGCTGAAAGATCGCGCCGGCATATCGTTCCCGCAGGCGCTGAGAATAGAAATCGTCGCCCAGTTGCCCCATGAAGACCGGCTTTGCACCAGATTGCTTGATGACGCGATCGATGAAGGAAAGCGGCACGGGGCCGTAGTCACCGTGTTTTCTTTTGAGAATTTCTGCTCCGCGCACGTTGAAGACCACGTGGTCGGAGCCATAGCCTGTGACATCGATCGTTTCCGCGTTAAACACGGATTCATATCGTTGAGGGCTGCCATAATTGCTCATCTGGAAGCCGAGGGCGTGCATTTCGCAGTCGCGGATCTTTCCCTTTCGGATCAGGCTGGCCACCTGGTCGGCATCAATCAACTGCTGGCCGCGTAGGATCAGTGGATTCTTCGAAAAATTGGCGGGCACGGGTGCGGTGATGTTCCAAAAGGGAATGTCATGGCCGAAGATGTCCAGGTCTCCCACCCGGTCGCGAACGCTGAGTGCAAACATGTATTGCAGCATCTGGTTGCCCATGTTGCCCAACGGGCGGATCTTCATTCGCGCAGTCATCTCAGGTCATTCTCAATTCTGATGCCGGTGCGCGCGCAAGGAATGCCGCCCGAAAAATTCCGCTTTAATACTGCGGTCTGTTAGAGTTCGTCGATGCTGGCATGGCTGGACAAGTGCCAACCTCTTGCGTGCAAAGCCTAAAGGAGCCTTTTCGGCTGCACTTGTAGGCGGTAATGTGTGGTCTATTTCTTGTCGAGGCGGCGAAACCGCCGCTTGTGATTCCAGGCAATCAGTTTGTCCTGCATCAGCCGCCTTTGCTTTGTCAGTCCGTAAAACCACTTTCTCTTGTAGCTTTTTCGTTCGCGGCCGGAGCCGGCAAGGATTTGGCTTGCCGCTTCGGTTGTTGTCACCGGGGCGGGGGAGAAAGAATAGCCGTGGCCGCTTCGCGTGATCCAGTAGCGGAAATAGTTGTCGACCGGTGCAAACATCTTCTGGTGCTGTTCGACGAAAAGCCGGGCACCTTCGCGCGACCAGACGATGGCGCTCGTGGTCATCGGAAAATAATGGGCGGCGACAAGCTCGCACTGATGTCCACCGATTGTATAGCGGCCAAGCGGCGTGGCTATTTTCAGCTTGTTGTTGCCGATGTTCATAAGCAGCCAGTCGGGATCGATTGCCTCCAAATCGGCAAGGGCGCTTTCGAGCAACTCAACCGGATTGCAGAGCGGCAACGCGTCGTCTTCCAGAACCAGCGCATAGCGGGCGTCGGATTGCAGGAAGCGTTTGGCCACTTTCAGGTGGCTATGGTAGCAGCCGATTTCCCCGCCGACGAGGCTGCGGCCCATGTAGCGCTCGGCATGTGCAAGATCATAATCCGCAACCGTCGAGAGATCGAGGCGCCGGCCATCGACCGCGGAGATGCGCTCGTAGGCGATGCCGAAAGCGTCGAGACGTTCACTGATGGCCAGCAGACGCTCGTTACTGCCGTCCAGATTGATGAGATAGGTCTCGATCGACTGCATTTTACCCTTTCCGGCGCAAAGAAGCCGCAGCACTCGTCCGCGACAATCGCCAGCTGTCAGGACTTTGCGGCATTCGTGGAAGTAGTCGATGGCATCCGCGCTTGCAATATCGCGGTGACACAATTGATAACAAGTATGGATTCTACAACGGTTGGAATATCGAGTTCATCTGTTGAAACGCCGACTGTCCGGTTACTGATCTCCATGTCGCCAAAATTTGTGGGGCAACGGGGTGCGGCCCTTGTGCGGGCACGCGAAAGCGCACCATAAACGCGAAACCGGCTATACTATAGATGCGGGGTCGGGTATTCCGGGCCGTAAAAGGTAAATTCAGGATAAGATCGATGCGGGTTCACCAGTATATTTTCGGCAAGGACGGCGGAGCGGAAAAATTCTTCGTGCATCTGGTCGGCGCGCTTGCGCGGCGCGGTGTGGAGCAGACAGCTGTTATGCGCTGGAATCGGAGATGGCGTGAAGATGTGGAGCCGCACGCCCGCGTCATCCAGAGCAATTTTCGCAATCTTTCGGCCGATCGCCTGCTGCTGCCGATGAAGGTGCTTTCCCTGGCGCGGAAGGAAAAGGTCGATGCGATCATTTCCTGGTCGACCCGTGGCGCCCGGCTGATGCCTGCCTATGGCGGTGCGATCAAGCTGTCGCGGCTCGGCGACTATCCGACCCATCTCGGCTATTTCAAGAATACCGACATCCTGGTGTGCAATACGCCCAGCATCGGCGATCATGTGCGCAGGCTCGGCTGGACGCGCGGTGTCGAGGTGATTTCGAACTTTACCGATACGACTGCGGTCGCCCCGATCGATCGGGCATCTATCAATACACCTGAAGGCGTGCCTGTCGTTATGACGATGGGGCGTTTCGTCAAGCGCAAGCGTTTTCATCTTTTGATCGAAGCGATGGCTGCGGTTCCGGATGCCTATCTTTGGATTGCCGGCGATGGCGAAGAGCGGAGTGACATCGAATCCGTCATCCGGCAGCACAAGATGGAAAACCGTGTGCGCCTGCTCGGCTGGCACAAGGACACGCGGCCCTATGTTGCCGCAGCCGATATCTTTGTGATGCCATCCAGCCATGAGCCGCTCGGCAACGTCATTCTGGAAGCATGGGCGCAGAAAAAGCCGGTCATCTCCTCGCGTTCGGAAGGTCCGTCCTGGTTCGTCCGCGATGGCGAAAACGGCCTGCTCGTCGATATCGATGACGTTCCGGGGTACACACGCGCCATCAACCAACTGATCGCGCAGCCGCAACTGGCAGCGAGCATTGCCGAAGCCGGGCGCAACACATTGGTCGGCCAGTTCTCCGAAGAGGCCGTGGCCAACGCCTATATCGAGCTGTTCAAGCGCAAGCCTTAAGTCGCGGAAGACAAGAGCTTTTCGTAGACGGCGCCGATGCGGGCCGCTTCACCGGCGATGCTGAAATCGTCGGTGGCGCGGGTGAGGCCGCGTTCGCCCGCCAGAAGCAGACGCTTCTGATCATCCATCAGCGTTGCGGCTGCGCCGGTCATGGCGGCCAGATCCTTGGCCGGGATCAGGATGCCGGTCTCGTTGTCGCCGGTCACCAGCAGCTCCGAAAACGCGCCGACATCGGTCGCGACAACCGGCACCTGCGTTGCCATGGCTTCGAGCGGTGTCAGGCCAAAACCTTCCCAGCGCTGCGGTGCAATGAACAGATCGAGCGCCCGGTACCAGTCCGGTATATCGGTGTGTTCGCCGACGAACAGGATGCGCTCACCAAGACCGGCAGCCTTGACCTTGTCCTTGAGCTCGTTTTCAAACGAAACATGAGCCGACGTTGCGCGCCCGGCGATGATGGCAATCCAGTCGGGCCGCTGTGGCAGAAGGCTGATCATGCTGTCGACGAACAGGTCGGTGCCCTTCTGATGGCGGACCCTGCCGAAGCAACCGGCAATTTTCTTGTCCGCGGGCAGGCCGAGCGCTGCCTTTGCGGCCGCCTTGTCTGCTGCCGGAAAGAAGCGTTGCGTGTCGATACCGTGCATGATCGTCGTGCTTGGAACTTCCAGATAGGCGGCGGTTCGGTTGCTGGTAGCAATCACCGCGTCCATCTGCCGGACGAGGAATTTGGTCCAGCCGGAATGTTTTCGCTGCGAGGCTGATGTGAAGACGATCTTCAGCTTCATCCGCAGGATATCGCGCAGGAAAAGAGCTGGCAGCATTTCGATGTTGCGGCGGGCATGCCAGACGCGTAGCGCCCGGTTTTTCGGGCGGCGCCAAAGGCTGAGAAGGGCAGAATAACCGATATGCGGCAGGCTGTCGGGCAGGCCCGGACCGAGCACTGCGACTTTCTGGCCGAGCGTTCGCTGCACCGGGATCAACTGAATGATGGTCGAGGTGACGCCGGAAAGGCGTTTTTTGAAGTTCGGCGCAATGATCTCGACGTCGCTGATATCTTCCACGCTTGCCAGCCCTTGTTCGTCATCTAACAGAAAAAAGCCCGGAGGCAGCTTTGCGTGCCGTCCGGGCTTTTCAATGGACTTGCCGGGGATCAGCCCCAGTTGATCGCGAGGATCTCGTAAGCCTTCGAGCCACCGGGCGCGACGACTTCGATGGAATCGCCGACTTCCTTGCCGATGAGTGCGCGAGCAATCGGCGAGGAGATCGAGATGCGGCCCTGCTTCACATCGGCTTCCTGGTCGCCGACGATCTGGTAGGTTTTGTTCTCTTCGGTGTCCTCGTCGATCAGCTTGACGGTGGCGCCGAACTTGATCTTCGAGCCTGACATTTTCGACAGGTCGATGACTTCGGCGCGGGCGACGTAATCCTCGACTTCGCCGATACGGCCTTCATTGTGGCTCTGGGCTTCCTTGGCCGCGTGATATTCGGCGTTTTCCGAAAGGTCGCCATGGGCGCGCGCTTCGGAAATTGCTTCGATGATCCGCGGGCGCTCTTCCTGCTGACGCCAACGCAGTTCTGCCTGCAACTTGGCGAATCCGCTCTGAGTCATCGGTACTTTTTCGACCATTTCACTGTCCTTCATAGGCCATGCTTGCCCGCTTCAAGCAGGGCTTAGCACAAAAGAAAACGGTCACCGGAGCGTTAACCCCGGAGCCGTCGAAAACATTTGAACGACTCTTATAACAGAAGGCGGAGTGAAAAAGCCAGATGAATCGGAGGTGGCGGCAAGCAGCCAGACGTTCATCCGCCGCCGGAAACGGCCTTTCGCGAACACGTTACGGCTACTGATCTGCGTTGCGGTCAACCATCGACAGAATGGTCTGGTAAAGCTCTTCTTCGGCCGCGTCGGCGCTGATGTCGCCGGTCGCTGCAGCATAGGAGAGGGCTTCGGCGGCCCCGAGCATCGCCCAGAGACCGGCCGCGGCAATGGTGCCCGCGCCAGCGAAGGGGGCCAAAGCTGTGCGGCATTTGCCGATAAAGGCCGTCTCGTATTCGCGTTTGATCTTTTCCAGTTCCGGTGAGCCGGCCAAGGCTGCGCTGACGCCCGGGATCTCGCGGCCCTGCTGCAACACGCATTCGATATAGGATGACGCGATAACTCTTGCTCTATTGGCAAGGGTCGGCTCGCTGTCCCGAAGCGCCTTGTCCATCAGTGCCGTCTGGCGCGTGTCGAATTCCCGATAGAGTACGGCCAAGAGGCCCGGCCGTGTGTTGAAATGATCGTAGACCACGGGCTTCGTCACGCCGGCCTGCTCGGCAAGATAGCCAAGCGTCAGCGCCTCCGTCCCTTCATTGCGGACCACCCGCCATGCGACATCCAATAGCTGGCGAAGCCGTTCGTCGCGTGACAGGCGGCGGCGGGTTGGCGAGACTTCATCTGCAGTTTTCATGCTTGACATCGCTATATACCAAAGGTAACTTACTAAAAGTATATAAGATGCGCCTTTCGTCCGCAACAGCCAGACAGGAGTTTTCGACATGCATGCGCTCATCGTTATCGCCCATCCAGACCAAGCTTCGTTGACCCACAGCATCGCCCGGCATCTGGCGGAGGGTGTTGCCCAGCCTGAGGAGGGGCATTCCTTTGAAATTGCCGATCTGTCGGCCGAAGGCTTTGCGCCGGCGTTCACAGTGACCGACCTTGCCGTCCACCGCAGGGATGTCCCGATCCCGGTGGATATTGCCACTGAGCAGGCGCGGATCGATCGCGCCGATGCGCTGGTGCTGGTCTTTCCCGTCCATTGGTGGTCGATGCCGGCTCAGCTGAAAGGTTGGGTCGACCGGGTCTTTTCCAACGGTTGGGCTTATGACGAAGGTCCGGACATCAAATCGGTGAAGAGGCTGCGCCATCTCAATGTCCATCTTGTCGGCCTTGGCGGTGCGAGTGCATCAACCTATGAGCGGCGCGGTTATCGCGCTGCGATGAAGACGCAGATCGATCACGGTATCTTCGATTATTGCGGTGCCCGTGTGGTGACATCGGAACTTCTGCTCGGGTCGGAACCAGCCGATGTGGCCCTGCATCTGGAGGCCGCGCGCACGATAGGCCGAGACCTCTTCAAGGCGCGGGCAGAGCAGGTGACCGAGGCTGCCTGATGCATTGAAAATTTGGCCGCGAGCGAAAAATAGGGCTTTACCTCAACAGCGGTTGAGGTTGTAACAGTCGTGCTTCCCTACTGGAGACGGAAGTATGACGACTGACAATATCCTTTACACAGAAGAGCCGATGGACGGCACATCCGCTGATTTGGCCGGTGGGTGGGGCGAGCTGATGCGGCCACGTTATCTCGTTTCGACGATAACGCTCTGCCTCGGCGTCGCCCTGTTCGCCTTCAACGAGTTCTTCATCTCGACGGCCTTGCCGACGGCGGTCGAGGAACTTGGCGGGGCATCGCTGTTGTCCTGGGCCTTCACCCTCTATCTGGTCTTTGCCATTATCGGCGGCCTTGTCGCTGCCAATCTCAAGCGGCGGTTCGGCGCCAGGAACACGCTGCTTGCCGCCGCCGTCATCTTCATTGCCGGAACCATCCTTGCGACCGTCGCCACCGATATGTCCGAGGTTCTGGCCGGCCGGCTGTTGCAGGGTGCGGGCGAGGGCGTTGTCGCAGCACTTTGCTATGCGCTGATCCCTGAGCTTTTCCCCTCGCGTCTCGTCCCCAAAGTGTTCGGCGCCGAGGCGATCGTCTGGGCGATGGCGGCATTTTCCGGGCCATTGGTTGCCGGTGGATTGACGGAGCATTTCTCCTGGCGCGCTGCCTTCTTCGTCAGCATTCCGGCTGCAGCCATCTTCATCATCCTCGTTCTCGCCATCGTTCCGCGCGGTGTGTCCGGAGTGGGGAAACCGCCGGTAATCCCCTTCGTGCGGCTCGCCGCAGCCGGTGCCGGTATCCTGATGATATCGCTGTCGGGCATTGCCGGCGGCCCCGTGGCGATGACGATCCTGCTGGTCGGCGCGGCTGTGGTTCTCGGCACCGTCGTTCGCTTCGACCGGGGCTCGTTCAACCCTTTGCTGCCGCGTGCCGCGTTTACGGGCGGAAAGGCGCTCGGAACGGGCCTATGGGTCATCCTGCTGATGCCGCTGTCGCAGGCGGCGGGCTCGGTCTTCCTCGTCTACAGCCTGCAGCATCTGTGGCAGCTCGGGCCGACGGCAGCCGGTGCACTCAGCGCCGTTATGGCGATTTCGTGGAGCCTGACGGCGATCGGCGTTGCCAGTGTGCGGTCGCTTGCTCTGCGCAACCGCATCATGCTCACCGGGCCTGTCATGCTGATGGTCGGACTTGCGGCCGTGCTGGTCGCGATCGGCACCGGCACTCTCTGGCTGGTCGTCCCCGGACAGGCTCTGATCGGCGCCGGGTTCGGCGTCTCTTGGGGCACGCTCAGTCAGTTGATGATGGATGTGTCTGACGATGCAGAACGCGACCGGACCTCGGCGATGCTGCCGACGCTGCAATCGGCCGGTTATGCCATCGGTGCGGCCTTCTTCGGCCTCGTCGGCAATGTCATGGGTTTTGGCGCGGCCGCGTCCACCGAGACCATGCGCTTTGCGATGCTGGTGGTATTCGCCTCAGCATGTGTGGTCGCTGCTCTTGCGGTGTTCTTCGCAATGCGCACGGCGCGTCTGGCGCATGCAGGCACCAAAATTTAAGAGGCACAAAATGGAAGCGGCGCCCAAGGGCGCCGCTTCCATCATCAATCCTGGAAGTAGCTCTGCAAGGTCCGGACTTCGAGGCTTCCGGCCTTCAAGGCCTTGATTGCGCGGGCCGCCGCTTCGGCACCGGCCATCGTCGTGTAATACGGCACCTTCTGCATCAGCGTCGCGCGGCGCAATGACTTGCTGTCCGAGATCGCCTTGTTGCTATCCGTCGTGTTGATGACGAGATGGACCTGGCGGTTGCGGATGGCGTCCTCGATATGCGGACGGCCTTCCTGGACCTTGTTGATCTTGGTGGCGGTGATGCCGTTTTCGCCGAGGAAGCGGGCAGTGCCGCCGGTCGCCAGCACCTTGAAACCGATCTCGGTCAGGTGACGGATGGCGGGCAGGACACGTTCCTTGTCCTCGTCGCGCACAGAGACAAACACCGTGCCTTCGCGCGGCAGATCGACGCCGGCACCAAGCTGGGCCTTGGCGAAGGCCAGGGCAAAATCGGTATCGAGGCCGATGACTTCACCAGTCGAGCGCATTTCCGGGCCGAGCAGGATGTCGACGCCGGGGAAGCGGGCAAACGGGAACACGGCTTCCTTGACGGCGATGTGGTTCAGCTTGCGCGGATCAGGCTTTTTGCCATAGGCGGCAATGGCGTCGTCGAGCTTTTCGCCGGCCATGATACGGGCGGCGATCTTGGCGATCGGCGCGCCGATGGTCTTGGCGACGAACGGCACCGTCCGCGAAGCGCGCGGGTTGACTTCAAGAACGTAGATCGTGCCGTCCTGGATGGCAAACTGCACGTTCATCAGGCCGCCGACTTTCAGGGCCTTGGCCATCGCCTTGGTCTGGCGCTCCAGTTCGTCGACGGTCTCATCCGACAATGTGTAGACCGGCAGCGAGCAGGCCGAGTCACCCGAATGGATACCGGCTTCTTCGATATGTTCCATGATGCCCGAGACAAACACTGTCTCGCCATCCGAGAGGGCATCGACATCGACTTCGACGGCGTTGGTCAGGTAGCTGTCGAACAAAAGCGGGTTCTTGCCGAGCAGCGTGTTGATCTGGCCGGTCTTGTCGTTCGGATAACGCTGCTTGATGTCTTCCGGAACGAGGCCCGGAACGGTGTCGAGCAGGTAGGTCTGCAGCATGCTTTCGGAGTGGATGATCTGCATGGCGCGGCCACCGAGAACATAGGACGGACGCACGACCAGCGGGAAGCCGATTTCCGAGGCCACGAGGCGCGCCTGTTCGACCGAATAGGCGATGCCGTTGTTCGGCTGGTTGAGGTCGAGCTTCATCAAAAGCTTTTGGAACCGGTCGCGGTCTTCGGCCAGATCGATCATGTCTGGTGCCGTGCCGAGGATCGGGATGCCGTTCTTTTCCAGCGCTTCGGCGAGCTTCAGCGGCGTCTGGCCACCGAACTGGACGATAACGCCGTGCAACTCGCCATTCTCCTGCTCGGCGCGGAGGATTTCGATCACGTCTTCGGCGGTCAGCGGTTCGAAATAGAGCCGGTCGGAGGTATCGTAGTCGGTCGAGACGGTTTCCGGGTTGCAGTTGATCATGATCGCTTCATAGCCGGCATCCTTCAGTGCGAAGGCGGCATGGCAGCAGCAATAGTCGAACTCTATGCCCTGGCCGATGCGGTTCGGACCGCCGCCGAGGATGACGACCTTCTTGCGGTCGGAAACCTGCGCTTCCGAGCGGGCGGCGCCATTAAACGGCGTCTCGTAGGTCGAGTACATGTAGGGTGTCGGTGAGGCGAACTCGGCGGCGCAGGTATCGATCCGCTTGTAGACCGGGCGGACGTTCAAGCGGTTGCGCAGTTCGGCGACTTCCTTCGGGCGGCTCTTCGACAGCGTCGCGAGACGCGCGTCGGAGAAGCCCATGGCTTTCAACATACGCAGGTTTTCGGCGTCATCCGGCAGACCATGTTCGCGGACGCGGGCTTCCATATCGACGATCGCCTTGAGCTGGGCGATAAACCACGGATCGATCTTCGAGCCGTCATGAACGTCTGCTTCGGACATGCCCATGCGCAGCGCCTGGGCAACCATGCGCAGGCGGTCCGGGGTCGGCGTGCCGATGGCGGCGCGGATGGCGTTGTGGTTGTCGCCGGTTTCTTCGAGGCCCGGGATCTCTATCTCGTCGAGGCCAGTGAGGCCCGTTTCAAGACCGCGCAGCGCCTTCTGCAACGATTCGGCAAAAGTACGGCCGATCGCCATGACTTCGCCGACCGACTTCATTGCGGTGGTCAGCGTGGTGCCGGCGCCCGGGAATTTTTCAAAGGCAAAGCGCGGGATCTTGGTGACGACGTAGTCGATCGACGGTTCGAACGAGGCAGGTGTCGCACCGCCAGTAATGTCGTTGTCGAGTTCGTCGAGCGTATAGCCGACCGCGAGCTTGGCGGCGATCTTGGCAATCGGAAAGCCGGTGGCCTTCGAGGCCAGAGCGGAGGAACGCGAGACGCGCGGGTTCATTTCGATGACGACGAGACGGCCGTCCTTCGGATTGACGGCGAACTGGACGTTCGAGCCGCCGGTCTCGACGCCGATCTCGCGCAGAACCGCGATCGAGGCGTTGCGCATGATCTGGTATTCTTTGTCGGTCAGCGTCAGGGCGGGGGCTACCGTGATCGAATCACCGGTGTGCACGCCCATCGGGTCGATGTTTTCGATCGAGCAGATGATGATGCAGTTGTCCGCGGTGTCGCGGACCACTTCCATCTCGTATTCCTTCCAGCCGAGCACCGATTCTTCGATCAGCACTTCGGTGGTCGGAGAGGCATCAAGGCCGGAATTGACGATCTCGAAGAATTCCGAGCGGTTATAGGCAATGCCACCGCCGGTGCCGCCCATGGTGAAGGAGGGGCGGATGATGGCAGGCAGGCCGATCGTGTCGAGCGCCTGCGCGCCGATGGCCATGGCATGGCTCATGTAGCGCTGCTTGCGGTCGGTCTCGCCGAGATTCCAGGTGTTTTCCAGCTCGTCGAGCGCCTTGTCGAGGTCAGCGCCGGAAAGCTGCGCCTTCAGCTTGTCGCGTTCGGCGACGTGCAGCTTGCGGTCGGCATCCTTGATCTCGGTGGCGTTGGCGAGGAGCGATTTGGGTGTTTCCAGGCCAATGCGTGCCATGGCTTCACGAAACAATGCGCGGTCCTCGGCCATGTCGATGGCGGCAGGCTTGGCGCCGATCATTTCGACATTGTAGCGGTCGAGCACACCCATGCGCTTCAGGGACAGCGCCGTGTTCAGCGCCGTCTGCCCGCCCATGGTTGGCAGCAGCGCGTCGGGGCGTTCCTTGGCGATGATCTTGGCGACGACTTCCGGCGTGATCGGCTCGACATAGGTCGCATCCGCCATGTCGGGGTCGGTCATGATCGTCGCCGGGTTGGAGTTGACCAGAATGACCCGGTAACCCTCTTCCTTCAGCGCCTTGCAGGCCTGTGTACCGGAATAATCGAACTCGCAGGCCTGGCCAATGACAATCGGACCCGCGCCGATGATGAGGATCGATTTAATGTCTTGGCGCTTTGGCATGGGTTCTATCCGCTTTTTCCGGCTGCGCAAAAAAACCGGCCAGGGTGGGAGATCACCGGTCGGGGCGCGCAGGCTTGGTATTTTCAGGCTAGAAGCGGCTTATAGGGAAATGTGAGGCCAAGCGAAACCCCGAAAATTAAGGAATCGACAGGAAAATTCACGAGTTTTCCGCTTAAACCGTCTGTCGCAACGGTCGTTGCGCCGGGAGTTCGCAAGCAGGGAGGCGAGCAGATCACGGAATCGTAAAAATGTTGATCTTTTCGGTAATGCCGCGAAGGGCGACATTGTGCGATGTCGGTGTCACGCCGCGCTGCGTCAGCAGATGCAAAGCACGGGAATCCTGAAGGACGGAGCCTGTGGCGAAAATTTCGCGGGACGTGGCGAGGTTCTGCACCCGCGACGCGATGTTCACGGTCTGACCGAAATAATCCTGCCGGTCGTTCAGGCTGACCGCAATACATGGCCCTTCGTGAATACCGATTTTCAGAAGCAGATCCTCGTTGCCGTGGTCTTCATTGAGCTGGCGCATCGCATCGCGCATCCGCATCGCGGCGGCCACGGCCCGGTCCGGCGTCGGGAAGGTGGCCATCACGGCATCGCCAATGGTTTTCACCACGGCCCCGGCCCCGGCCCCGACGATCTCGTTCAAGATACTGAAATGCGTCTTCACCAGATCGAATGCGGCGAGGTCGCCGACGCGCTCATAAAGTTCGGTCGAGCCGCGCAGGTCGGTGAAGAGGAAGGTGAGGCTGGTGATCTTCAGCCGCTGGTTCACGTCGATCGTGTCGGTGCGGTAGATGTCGCGGAACGTCTGATTGGTGAGCAGGTGCTTGGCGGTCAGGAACGGGCGACGCCGCCCAAGCAACGCGTGAAGCGCATCGTTTGCCAGGCACACAGACGGCAGCGTGCGCGCTCCGGTGTGGTTTTCCACCATGATCCGCACAGGGCCGGGCCGTAGCTCCAGCGTCTCGCGATGCTGGAAGCCGCGGTCGAAGACGAGCGAAAGGTTCGTCCGCTCCTTGGTCGGCTCACCCTTCACGTCCAGGAACTGGGCCGCATGGGTCACGGGTTCGAAGATCATCACGAACCCTTCCGGCAGTTGCAGCGAGATGACGGCCTTTTCGCCGGGTGGCAATTCGAGCGCTTCGAGAATGAACTCGTCGACCTTTGCCTCGTAGTCATCCTCTGGCATGTCGATGCCCGAGCCCCAGTAGATCTGGCGGAAATATTCGAGCGGCGACAGCTGGTGGGGATTATGCGCTTCGATGTGGCGCACGCGCGGATTGACTGTAAAAGTCACTTCGACCATTTCGTCCAGCGTTGGCTCGTAACCGGCGGCACAGAGCGCGCAGATATATTCTTCGCTCTGGACTGTCTTGAGCGAGGTATTGGCATCGAGCACGCCGCCACATCCGGGACACAGCACATTCCATGACATCTCGAACAGGCCGAGCCGCGACGCATGCAGGAACCCGTTGATCGCCTGCTCTTCGTCAAACCCTTCCGTGGCCGCAAACGCCAGCACGTTTACGCGCCCGAGTTTGCGGTCCGGCGCGTCATGGACGAGCCGCTCGATGGCATCGACGATATCTTGCCTTGCCGATTGGCGCAGCGCCGCAAACAGAGGCTGGGTGTCGCTCATCCCGCCAGTTTACACCAAATCCGGCCTGCTGACAGCGGATTGCGATTCTCGGGTGCGGATCGTTCAGCGTGCAACGTCATCTGCATGTGACCGGCGGCATCGACCAGATCGAGGTTGCCACCTATCTCAAGACGCTCTGTGGCAGTCTATCGTCGTCGATGACCGGCGAGAGCCAGCCGATCGATATCAAGGTGACGGCGCAGAATGGCCGGATCGGCTCCGACCAGGCCGTCAGCCTCGGTCTCATCGTCACCGAACTGGTTATCAATGCGATCAAATATGCGTTCTCCGCCCTCAAGGCCGGGGCGTCGATCTCGGTGTCCTACGAAGTGAACGGCGCCGACTGGAAATTGGTCTTCGCGGACAACGGCGTCGGAAAAGAGGTTGTGCCAGTCCCCAAACCGGGCGGTGGCTGGGGACGGCCATCGTCCAGGCGCTGGTCAAGCAGATTGCGGCGCAGATGGAGACGAAATCCAGCACCTGCGGCCCGTGTCGTTCACGCGCGCCACCTTCACCTTAACGCCTGTCTGCAGCAGCTTAGAGCCTTGTCGATGAGCTTTGTACGATCATGGGCGCCATCGGCAAAGAGATGCTTGAGAGGCTTAAACGTATCTTATCTCCTCCGCGATAAACTGCCATCGTTACCCATCAAATATAGCGGGGGAGACTGTATATGAGAGCCATGACTCATCAGCGGTACGAGAACATCGACGCGCTCCGCGCCGTCGCAGCCACACTCGTCCTCGTCCAGCATTTCTTTGGCGACGTTGTCCGTGAGGCGTTGGACCCCAAAGGACCACTGGCACAGCTGGTCGGCCTGTCGTTAAACAACGTGGATCTTGGACGTTTTGGTGTAGTGCTCTTTTTCCTGATCAGCGGTTTTGTGGTGCCGTTCAGTATTCGGGGGACGAGGCCTCTGAAGCGCTTTGCGATATCCCGTTTCTTCAGGCTCTATCCTGCCCTCTGGCTTGCGGTACTATTGCTCAGTGTAATAGCCGCATTGAGGGATGAGGCGCCATCGATTGCCACCGTCCTTGCAAACATGACGATGTTTCCGAGCCTCATAGGCTTCAAGTGGTTATCCGGAATTTATTGGACCCTTACGATAGAGTTGATCTTCTATGTGCTGTGTGCTGCTCTCTTCTGGCAGTCAATCTTGTACAAACCGTGGGTCGTTATGGTCTTCACTTTACTTCTTATTGGGTCAACTGCTGTACCGATCCTTGCGCGTACCCAATTCGGAACAAACCTGCCGGTTCAGTATATCGGTCTCCACGTCTCCTTCCTCTATTGCGGGCTGCTTCTTCGTCTTGCGATGATCGAAAAAAGCCAGGGAGCGTGGGTATGTGCCGGAACAATTATTCTGGCACAGTTCGCCGTACTGTTTTGTATCGGCGATTTTTCTCTCGCTCGCGGTGACGGTTTCTTCTTGGTCGGAACGGCGCCAATCATTGTCGCTTATATTCTGGCGTTTGCGGCATTCATCTGCGCTGTTTACACCGGCAAGCCAGAGTCACCAATTCTCTCTCGCGGCGGATCCATAAGCTATTCGGTCTATCTTTTTCATGGCGCGGCTGCGCTGATGACATATGCGCTCTTTCCATTGACAGGTGGCTGGAGCGATCTCTGGATCGGCCTCACGTCCCTCGTCGTGACTATGTTTATATCTTTTGGAGTCTACACTTATCTGGAGACCCCAATGATTTCCCTGGGCCGCAAAGTCATGACACTATCCGAATCGCGAGCCGTCTCCGTCATCTGAAGTTCGACGTAAACTGGTGAAATTGAGAGTATATATCGCCGTGGTACCGGCGCGAAGATCTCCCTTGCGACGTGGGATCATAGCGTGAAGCAGCGCGGTGCTTCACGCCCCCCATTTGCCGCCCAAGCGCGCCAAATAAGGGATCGCGTTCAAAACAGCGCGCAAATCCGTCTCGGCTGGACGGCCATTCGGCCACGCGTCGTTTGGCTCCACATACCAAGCTTGAATCATATCTCATCAAACCGTTCAATAGGCCCTTAACCAGTCTCCCAGAGCAAGCGTCTTCAGTCTCTCAGTTATCGCCGGCGACAGACTGCCTGCCTGTGACACTGTCGATATGGATGGCAAAGAAGACGGGTGCCATGGCTTTGCCGCCAATTGCCTCCGGGCCGGGTTTCAAGGCGCCGGGCTCCCACCAGTTGCCTCGTTTTTCCAGCAGCGACCAAGCGTGGAGCCGTTCGTTGTGCCATCTTTCATCGTCCGGGAATTCCTCATAACGTCCCTCGACGACGACGCTTCGCCAAGCCTCGTTGTCCTCGATTTCGCCCACCTGGATGCAAACCAGCGGATTGGTGCGCAGCCAGTCGATTTTCTGCCCCGGCATGGAAAACCCGTACAGGCTGGGGGATTCAAACGCGTACTGGATCGGCACGACATAGGGCCGGTTGTCCTTGGCACAGGCAAGATGGGCAATGCGGCCCCGCGAGAGGACGTCAACGCAGTCTTCGCTGGTCATCTCTTTCAAGATCATCGGGATAAATTCCTTCCGGGACATCGATTGCCCCATCGGGAATTGTAGCACGGTTCGCAGTCGTCATTTTCGAAATCGGTTTCTGCAGGGCGAACTGCCGCAGTCTGGCGGGTAATCAGTCCATCGCGCCTTAACCGGCTGTTGCCACCACCAACACCTTCACTTCTCCCGCAGCCGGCGGATTGCGGATCACCTCGGGCGCCTCTTCCAATGTAATCGTGCGCGAAATCAGCTTTTCCACATTGATGACGCCGGATGCGACCAGATCGGCGGCGCGGCGGTGGGTGAAGGGGTTGATGAAGGAGCCGAGCACCCTCAGTTCCCGGAAGAGGATGTCGAACGGTTCGATCCGGACGGTCTCGCCCTGCGCCATCACGCCAAGGATGACGACGGTGCCGCCCGCCTTGGCAAGCCGGGTGGATTGCTCGACTGTCGCCGCGACGCCGGCGCATTCGATCACCACATCGACGCCACCGGGAACACGTCCGCCCGGCCCGGCGATGGCCTCGATAAGATCACCGTCCGAGGGATCGACGCTGGCGGTTGCGCCCAGTTCCTCGGCCAGTTTGCGTTTGGCTTCCTGCCGGGTCGAAAGAATGACCGTGGTCGCACCCGCCAGCCGCGCCAGTTGTACCGTCAACAGGCCAATGACGCCGCCGCCGAGCACAACAACCGACGAACCGGCCTTGATCTCAGCCATATCAATGCCGTGCAGGCAGCAGGCCAGCGGCTCGCAGAAGGCACCGTGTGTGGCAGGCATATCGAGCGGGATCTCGAAAGCCTGCTTCTGCGGCACGATCACGTAGTCGGCAAACCCGCCATCGCGGCTAATGCCGATAGCCTTGAGATTGCGGCAGAGATTGACCCGGCCTCTCTGGCATTGCGGGCAGCGGCCGCAGGAAATGTTCGGGTCACCAGTGATGCGGGCTCCGAGCCTGAAGTCCTTCACGTCGGCTCCCATAGCCTCGACGATGCCGCAGAATTCATGGCCGAGTGTTACCGGCGGCGTCGAGGGGAATTCTCCGTGCAGCAGGTGCCGGTCGGTGCCGCAGATACCGCAGGCCTCGACCCGCACCAGCAGGTCGTCAGGCCCCGGAACGGGCGTCTCGATCTCGCGCACGAAGAGATTGCCGATCGATTCCAGGCGCATGGCTTTCATAGGCTCGTTCCTCCCAAAACAATGACGGTGATACTGGCATGCTCCGTCAGCGGCTGCCAACGACTGGTTTGAATTTTAGCGGCTGAAAAACTTTGTTATTTGGGTCTTGTACAAAATCGCGTCTGGCGCGTTATATGATTGTGAAAAGCTTGATAGCCGCTGCGGCTAAGACGGGGAGACCAGATCATGGAATGGAAGGGCCGGCGCCAATCGGGCAATGTCGAGGACGAGCGCGGAGCGGGTCCGGTGCGGGGCGGCATGGGCGGCAATCCGTTCGGCCGGGGTGGTGGTTTCCGCCTCCCGACCGGCGGTGGCGGCCGTGGCGGCGGCATGAGCATCGGCACGATCATCTTCCTCGTTGCTATCTATTTCGTCCTGAAGATGATGGGCATCGACATGCTGCAGGTGCTCGACGGCGGGCAGGGCAGCTCGCCTAGCGTCCAGCAGACCCAGTCGCAGTCGCCGCAAGGGTCTGCGCAGGAAGAGGAAACGAAAGCCTTCGTGTCGACCGTGCTGGCTGAGACCGAGGATACCTGGAACGGCATCTTCCAGGCGAGCGGACAGACGTATGTCGAGCCGAAGCTGGTTCTCTTCCGCGACGGCATCAATTCGGCCTGCGGCATGGCGTCGTCGGCCAGCGGCCCGTTCTATTGCCCTGGCGACCAGAAGGTCTATCTCGACATGGCCTTCTTCGATGAACTGGCTCAGAAGTTCGGCGCATCCGGCGATTTCGCCGAGGCCTATGTCGTCGCCCACGAGGTCGGCCATCACGTCCAGAACCTGCTCGGCATCTTGCCGAAGGTCAACGCCCAGCGCCAGCGCATGAGCGAGGCGGATTCCAACCAGATGTCGATCCGTGTGGAGCTGCAGGCGGATTGCTTTGCCGGCATCTGGGGCAAGTACACCGAGCAGAAAGGTCTTCTGGACACGGGCGATCTGGAGGAGGCACTGAACGCTGCCACCCAGATCGGCGACGATACGCTGCAGAAGCGGACCCAGGGTTATGTCGTTCCCGAAAGTTTCAACCACGGCACCTCGGCCCAGCGCTCGACCTGGTTCAAGCGTGGCTTCGACAGCGGTAAGCTTTCGGCCTGCGACACCTTCAATAGCAATATCTGAACAAACGGCGGCGCGTCCCTGCGCGGGCGCGCCGCTCTCTTATGACCGGCTTTCAACTTTGGCGTTAAAAAATTCACCCACCGCGCTGCCGCCAATCGAAAAAAAGCCACGAGGCAACCTATATCTCTCCTATCGAGACGGAAGCTGGTGGAAAAAAACCGGATGTGCCGGGTGGCCAGCGAAGGAGAACAAGCATGCGAAAAATCATCACCCTGACATTGACGGCAGCGGCCGTTGCCCTATCGGTGGTGCCGTCAGCATTTGCGACGGAAACGCTCGGCACCATTCTGTTCGGTCATCCCATGGAGCCCGGCATTGCCGTCGTCATGATGAAGTCCGGCGATCGCGGCGGTGATCGCGCTCCAGCGATCTTCCGTGATCCGTCCGCCGAGACGCGCGCGCGGGCGCAGGCGGAAATTGCCTCCAATCCGGTGATCAAGGCATCCCTGGAGCGCCGCAATATTCGGCCGCACAACGTTCTTGCCATTCAAACCGCGCTGGATGGCAGCAAGATCATTTATGCAAGATGAGAGCAGCGCTTTGCGGTATCATTCGCCGTAAACGTGCAACGCCTGAAGGAGAAAGACAGTGAAGAAGATTGCCACGCTTGTTCTGGCCGCCGCCCTTCTGGCTCCTATCGGTGCTGGTTTGGCAATCGCGCCTGCCTACGCCCAGAAGTCGCCGACGGCCCGCCAGGCCGCCAACACCAATCCGAGGGTCACGGTGATCATCATCCGCGATTATATCGGCCCGGACGATTTCCAGCAGGTGCCGCGTACCTATCGCGATCCCTCTCCGCAGACCTATGCAAAGGGGCAGGAGGAAATCCGCAACTCGCCCAATATCCGCGCTGCCCTGAAGAAGCGCGGTATCCCGGCACGCAACGTCAATGGCGTCCAGACAGCCTTCAATGGCGGCAAGATCGTCTATGTGAGGTGATCGGTATTGTGGGGCATCCGGTTTCATGAACACGGATGCGACCCGGCGAAACTATCGCGCGCGCCCAACCGTTACTCAATGCGACACCGATCTGTGACCGTTTACCGGCCGCAATAAACGGGTGCCGTATTTTTGAGGAGAATGACAATGCGCAGATACATCATGCTCGCATTTGCCGTCCTGATCTCGGCCATGCCGCTTGGCAGTTTCGCCAGCGCCCGTGATGCGCGTTCCGGCCAGGTCAGCATCACCGTAATCATCATCAAGGATGAGGTTGACGACGACGACCAGACACAACAAGTACCGCGGACCTATCGCTATCCTTCGCCACAGACCATCGCCAAAGCTCAGAACGAAATCCGGTCCGATGCTTACCTCAAGAGCTTTCTCCTGAATAAGCGCGTCCAACTGCGCAACGTTGTCGGCATCCAGACCGCTTTCAACGGCGGCAAGATCGTCTATGTGAAATAATCACTTTGCGTAGGACAGCCTTGAGCGACGGGAGCGTTCGCCTCACTCGAGGCCCTGTCGATTCTATCAAGCCAGCCAAGGCGTTCGCCTGCAGCGCTCATCAATGTTCCCGAAGCACTCATCACGAACATTGAAATGTTCACGTATTGTTTCCGTTATAATTTTCAGATACAGACGATCTGCCTGTCATGTTCGCGTTCTGTATCCGTGCGCTGCCGGATGCCCAGTGAGGTTTGTCCGATGATTGATCCGAAGTCAGCGCGGCGCGGTCTTTTCCTGGTTTTTGTCATCCTGTTCCTCGATATCATGGGCATTGCCATCATTGTGCCGGTGCTGCCTGCCTATTTGAAAGAACTGACGGGCGATACGATCAGCGAGGCGGCGGTCGATGGCGGCTGGCTGCTTCTGGTCTATTCCGGCATGCAGTTCATCTTCGCGCCGCTGATCGGCAACCTGTCGGACCGTTTCGGCCGGCGCCCGATCTTGCTTGTCTCCGTGCTGACATTTGCGCTCGACAATCTGATCTGTGCGTTGGCGACAACCTACTGGATGTTGTTTATCGGCCGGGTGCTGGCGGGGATCAGCGGCGCCAGCTTTTCCACCGCTGCGGCCTATATCGCCGATGTCAGCGATGACACCAACCGGGCGAAGAACTTCGGCCTGATCGGCATCGCCTTCGGCACGGGCTTTGCGCTCGGCCCGGTGCTGGGCGGCCTGCTTGGGGAGTTTGGCCCGCGCGTTCCGTTCTATGGTGCCGCCGCCCTGTCTTTCGTCAATTTTGTTGTCGCCTGGTTCCTGCTGCCCGAGACGCTGCAAAGCCATAACCGCCGCCGTTTCGAATGGAGGCGGGCCAATCCGCTCGGAGCCTTGAAGCAGATGCGCAACTATCCTGGCATCGGCTGGGTGCTGCTGGTGTTTTTCCTGTTCTGGCAGGCGCATGCGGTCTATCCGGCGGTCTGGTCCTTCGTCGCCTCTTATCGCTACGGTTGGAGCGAGGGGCAGATCGGCCTGTCGCTCGGTATTTTCGGTATTTGCGGCGCGCTGGTGATGGGGTTTGTCCTGCCCAAGGCCATCCCGCTTTTAGGCGAATGGAAGGCAGGCGCAGTCGGGCTGATCTTCACCGGCCTCGGCCTTGTGGGGTATGCCTTCGCCTTCCAGGGCTGGATGATCTATGCCGTCATCATCGTTACATGCCTCGAGGCGCTGGCCGATCCGCCGTTGCGCAGCATCGCTTCGGCCAAGGTGCCGCCGTCGGCACAAGGCGAGTTGCAGGGCGCCTTGTCGAGCATTTCCAGTTTCACAACCATTCTCGGACCACTGATGTTTGCGCAGATCTTCAGCGTCTTCACCGCGCCGCAGGCACCCGTCGCGTTTGCCGGTGCGCCGTATGTTCTGGGAGCCGTCTTCGTCGCGCTGGCCATTGCCGTCTACATCCTGAAAGTGAGGCCGGTACCCGATCCGGTGGATGATGGCGGTGCTGCGGGGCAGGCGGTTTGACCGGTTCCCAGTGGCTTTTCAGTGGTTCCGCGTGAAAAACGATCAAGTTTTGTGATGTTTGGATGAAAAAATATGCACATTTGCCGTTCTGGCTGGTGCTTTTCAAACGGTTGTTCTATTTCCCATTCTTCCGTCTTGCGGCCCATACTGGCTGCGACGAAGCCAAAGGCCTATCCTCATCATGCTGACTTCAACCCCTGTCGATACGGGCGTCCGCACCGATAATTCCTGGTCTGCGCATTATCGCGCCACCATCGCGCTTGGCGTGCCCTTTGTCGGTGCCCAGCTGGCGCAGTTCGCCATCCATGCCACCGACGTCCTGATGGTCGGCCGCCTCGGCACGACCGAGCTTGCGGCGATGGTTCTGGCTGCGCAGATGTTCTTCACCATCTTCATTTTCGGCTCGGGCTTTGCCAATGCCGTCGTGCCGATCGTGGCGCAGGCCGAAGGCCGCGGCGACCGCGTTGCCGTGCGCCGTGCCGTGCGCATGGGCATGTGGGCGGTGCTTGGCTATGGCGTCATCATGGCGCCGGTGCTGTGGCAGGCGGAACATGTGCTGCTGATGCTGGGTCAGAAGCCCGAGGTCGCGGCCCTTGCCGGAAGCTATCTTCATATCGCTCTCTGGGGCATGTTCCCGGCGCTGCTGTTCATGGTGCTGCGTGGCTTCCTGAGTTCGCTGGAGCGTGCCGGTATTATCCTCTACGTGACGATTGTCGTGCTGCTCGCCAATGCAGCGCTTTGCTATGTTTTCATCTATGGTCACTTTGGCGCTCCGGCACTCGGCATCGTCGGCGCCGGCATTTCGGCGCTCATCGTCAATACCCTGAGCTTTGTGCTGCTTTTCATCTATATCCAGGCGCAGCCGCAGACCCGTTCCTACGAGATCTTCGTGCGCTTCTGGCGGCCGGACTGGCCGGTGCTGAAGGATGTCGTCAAGCTCGGCCTGCCGATCGCCGTCACCATTCTGGCCGAAGTCAGCCTGTTCACCGTTGCGTCGCTGTTGATGGGTATGATCGGCACAGTCGAACTCGCCGCCCACGGCATCGCGCTGCAGTTCGCCTCCGTCGCCTTCATGGTGCCGCTCGGGCTGGCGCAGGTCGCGACCGTGCGCATCGGCCTTGCCCATGGCCGCCGTGACGCCGAGGGCATCAAGCGGGCGGCGATTGCTGTTTTCGTCGTCGGCTGTGGTTTTGCCCTGATCGGCAGCGTTGTCTTCGCGGTGTTTTCGCACGAACTCGCGGCGATGTATCTCGATACCAACCGGCCTGACGCGGCGCAGGTTCTGGCCTATGCCGGCCCGCTGATCGTCATTGCCGGTGCGTTCCAGCTGGTCGATGGTGTGCAGGCCCTGGCCGCCGGCATGCTGCGTGGCCTGAAGGATACGACGGTGCCGATGGTTCTGGCGCTGGTGTCCTACTGGCCGATCGGCTTCGTCGCCGCGTATTTCCTGGCCTTCCACTTTGGCTTCGGCGGCGTCGGCGTCTGGTATGGCTTCGTGCTCGGCCTGACCGCTGCCAGCATCTCACTGACCTGGCGCTTCTTTCTTTTCCTGAAGCGCGAGCGCAAGATTCTGGCCTTGCCGGTCGGAACGCGTTTGTGATCCGTATCGTGCCGGCGATGCCGGCACGGGCGGTCATGAGTGCATTCATATTCTGGCAAACATCCCGCATCGGAACCCGCCGGTCGCCAGCGAAGGCATGCACTGTATCAACGGCGATAGCGATAACCTTGGTCTCGCCGATACGCCGGAATTGATCGAGATGCCCGGGCTCGTCGAGCGCATCATGCGGTATGCTGTGTGGCCGGAAGGATGCCACCGTGCCGATGGTTCTGGCGCTGATGTCCGATGGCCGATCGGCTTCGTACTCGGCCTTACCGCCGCCAGCATCTCGTTGACCTGGCGCTTCTTTATCTTTCTGTCGCGCGGAATGAAACTTCTGGCGGCCAAATAGGGCGATTGATCAAACGCGGAGATGGGCATGCCGGAAAAGACACTGAACCTTCAGCCGGAACTGAGCAACGAAACGCTTTTTCTGCGCCCCTTGAAATCAGATGATTTGGATGGGCTCTATGCGGCCGGCAGCGATCCGGCCGTCTGGGCGGGGCATCCGGCCAGGGAGCGGTACAAGCCAGAGGTTTTTCGCCAGTATTTCGATGCCCAGATGGCTAGCAAAAGTACGCTGGCTTTCGTCGACAGGACCACGGGAAAGCTGATTGGCTGTTCGCGCTATTACGTGGCGCCGGACCAGCCGCAGGCGGTCTCGATCGGCTTCACCTTCCTGAACAACGGTTACTGGGGCGGGGCCACCAATTTCGAGATCAAGCGCCTGATGCTCGACCATGCCTTCCAGAGCGTTGGCGACGTCTGGTTCCACATCGACCCCAGCAATATCCGCTCGCAGAAAGCCACCACCAAACTCGGGGCGGTGCATGCCTATGATGCGGTGCTGGATATTTCAGGTTCACCGGTCAACTGGATGTGCTTCCGGCTGACGCGGGATGCCTGGGCGCAGGTCAAGTCAGCACGCGGGTAGCGGGGACCAAGCGGCGCTTGACGTCTATTGGCCGCTTTCAAAGCGATCGTAGAAAGCGCGAATCCTGCCTTCTCCGGCGCGATTTTGTTCTTTATTTGTTCCTGCTTCTGACTTAGGCTGGCAATGATCAAAGGGAGAATGAAATGACTGCTTATGCGACTGTCGGAACGTTGGATCACGCGACATCGGTGCGCTTCTATGATGCCGTTCTCGCCACTATCGGCTGGAGCGCCCACGTCAACTATCCGGGCTGGCGTGCCTATACTCTGGGTGGCAGCGGCGAAGGTTTTCTTCTGTGGGTCTGCGAGCCGTTCAACCATGAACCGGCAACGCCCGGCAACGGTACGATGGTCGGCTTCATGGTGAAGTCGCATGCCGAGGTCGAAGCTTTCTATCATGCGGCGCTCGCCCATGGCGGCACCGACGAAGGCGCTCCGGGCGCTCGTCCGCAATACGGCCCGGACTGGTATTCGGCCTATATGCGAGACCCGGCCGGCAACAAACTTTCCGTAGTCTTCAATGGTTAGAGCCCTCAGGGGCTAAATAAAAAAGCCCCGGTACTCCTTTGAGAGACCGGGGCTTTTCTGTGTTTGATGATGTCAGGTTTCAGCGTTCGGCCAGCGCCGGTTCGCCCTTCTTCTCGCGCACCAGATTGATGAAGCGGCGGAAGAGGTAGTGGCTGTCCTGCGGGCCGGGCGAGGCTTCCGGGTGGTGCTGGACCGAGAACACCGGCTTGCCGGTCAGGCGCAGCCCGCAATTGGTGCCGTCGAACAGGGAAACGTGAGTCTCTTCAACACCTTCCGGCAGGGACTTCGAATCCACCGCGAAGCCGTGGTTCATCGAGACGATCTCCACCTTGCCTGTCGTGTGATCCTTGACCGGATGGTTAGCGCCGTGATGGCCCTGATGCATCTTTTCGGTGGTGGCGCCAAGCGCCAGGCCCAGCATCTGGTGGCCAAGGCAGATGCCGAACAGCGGGATGTCGCTCTTGATCAGCTCCTGGATGACCGGAACAGCGTATTCGCCTGTTGCAGCCGGGTCGCCCGGGCCGTTCGACAGGAAGATGCCGTCCGGCTTCTGCGCGAGAACGTCCTCGGCTGATGTCGTTGCCGGCATGACGGTGACCTTGCAGCCAAGACCGGTGAACAGGCGCAGGATGTTGCGCTTGACGCCATAGTCGAGCGCCACGACATGATGCTTGGTGTCGGCATCGGCCAGCTCGCTGGCGTCTTCGTTCCAGACCCACGGCTTTTCGCTCCAGCGCGAGGACTGGCCGGAGGAGGCTTCCTTGGCAAGGTCGAGGCCTTCGAGACCGCTCCAGGCCTTGGCTTCAGCCTTCAGCGCCTCAATATCGAAGACGCCGTTCGGATCGTGGGCGATCACGGCGTTCGGCGCGCCGTTTTCGCGGATCCAGGCTGTGAGCGCTCTGGTGTCGATGCCGCTGAGGCCAATGACGCCGCGCGCCTTCAGCCACGTGTCGAGGTCTGTGGTGGCGCGGTAGTTCGACGGGGCGGTGATGTCGGCCTTGAAGATGACGCCGACCGCGCCGTGGCGTGCTGCCGGCGTCAGGTCTTCGATGTCTTCGCCGTTGGCACCGATATTGCCGATATGCGGGAAGGTGAAGGTAACGATCTGCCCGAGATAGGACGGATCCGTCATGATCTCCTGATAGCCGGTGAGCGCGGTGTTGAAGACCACTTCGGCCTGCACCTTGCCGGTGGCGCCGATGCCCTTGCCTTCGATGACAGTGCCGTCGGCCAGAACGAGCAGGGCGGTTGGTTTTGTGGTGGTCCAGGGGGCTGTCGCGGTCATTGTCTTCATCCCGTTCAGGCGGCGCGTCACGAACGTTCGATGGAACGCCGGCCGGCCGTTGTGGTTTGCAGGCGGACAGATGCGAGCGATGGGCGCGCGCTCTCAGGCCTGGTCACGATGTTGGTGCAGGTGACGGTCAATAACTGCAGCACCCGGCAAGGTCAATCTTGAAGACGGTAAGATCGGGCTTTTCCTGCGGCTTTTACCGCGGATTCTCGCATTTCGTTTGCTCCGGTCTGTCCGGCTGGTTTATGAAACGCCATCAAACAGGAGTAAGACAGATGCGCGATCAACTCGCTGCCGCCCTCAAGGATGCAATGAAATCAAAGGACGCACCGCGGCTTTCCACGGTTCGCCTCGTTCTGGCCGAGGTCAAGACCCGCGATATCGCCAATCGCGGTGCCGGCAAGGGCGATGCCAGCGACGACGAGATCCTGCAGATCCTGGCCAAGATGGTCAAGCAGCGTGAGGAATCGGCCAAGATCTACGAAGACAATGCCCGCCCGGAACTTGCTGCCAAGGAACGTGCGGAAATCGCCGTCGTGCAGGATTTTATGCCCAAGCAGCTGAGTGAAGCGGACGTGCGGGCCAATGTCGCCGCTGCCATAGCAGAAGCCGGCGCCAGCGGCCCGAAGGACATGGGCAAGGTCATGGCGGTGCTGAAGGAGCGTTATGCCGGCCAGATGGATTTTTCCAAGGCGTCGTCGGTGCTCAAGGAACTGCTGACAGCTGCCTGACGGCTGATCCCCCTGCTGTTTTTTCCGGCGCGGCCTGCGTATGAAAGGCCGCGTCGATGAGTGCAAATTTTTCTGCCTGATAGGTCCAGTATTCGCGCACAAACCCTTGCGAAAGCCACAGCATGTTTTTGCCGGCCACGGTCTCGTGACCGAGGCTGCCCATTTGGGCCGCCTTGTCCATCAGCCGTTTCAGGTGCGTTTTCGAGATCAGGTAGCGCTGGCAGATGTCGGCTGATGAGACCTGACCGAGCACCGTGCGCGGCGCGTCGGGATCGAAGTCCTGGATCCGTGCGATGAAACTGTCCATCACCAATCCGCCGGAATTGGCCCAGGTAAACAGATTGAATGTCTCGCCCGGATTGCGCACCGCGTGATTTTCCAGAATTCCCTGGGCAATGGTGGGCTGCAAGCGGGCAAACAACACCGGATTTTCCGCCAGCGCCACAGCCCTTTCGCCACCGTCCAGCGTGTCGAGAATGGCCAGATGGACATAGAGCCATTTGACGATGGATTGAACCGCCATATCCGTCGGTTCAAGCGGCCGCATCCGATGGTCGGCAGGGTTGTCGATCGGACGGGCGAAACGATAGGCAAGCATTTCCTTGATGAAAGCGCCGGCAGTATTGCGGCTGGCAATGTCATATTGCATCGCTGCCGCTACAAAGCGCCCGGAATAGAGGCCCTTCGCCGGGTCTTGAGGATCGGGCCTGTAGTAAAGCGAAAATCCAAGCTGCGCCATCAGCCAGCGCTGTTGTGAGGCGAAGATCGAATTCAGCCGCGGATTTTCCGCAAAAAGCGCGGTCATCCGCCGCGCATTTTCCTGCATGGCAGCAAAGAAGGCGGTGTTGGACACAAGGTCGTTTGCTGCAAGGGGCATCTTCGCGGTTTCCGGAAGGGCGGTCCGTAATTCATTGCCTGTCTTGCGTTTGGTATCAACTGTTTATTCCCGGCGCATGACATATCGATTCAAGGAAAATGCTACCGCCGTGTTTGCTCATGTCGGCCGTGATGTTTCGTCAACCTGTGAATTGCGGGTATGATGCGTGCCCTCGCTGGCGCGGCCCGCGATTGCCGCCTATATGGAAACCAGCCCAGAGGTATTCATGCGATTTTCCAACACCTTCCTTGACGAGATCCGCGACCGCGTTCCCATTTCCGACGTGATCGGCAGACGTGTGACCTGGGACCGCAAGAAGACCAATGCCTCGCGTGGTGACTATTGGGCCTGTTGCCCGTTCCATGGCGAGAAGTCGCCGAGCTTCCATTGCGAGGACCGCAAGGGCCGCTACCATTGTTTTGGCTGCGGCGTATCGGGTGATCATTTCCGCTTTCTGACCGATCTCGACGGCATGGCTTTTCCAGAAGCCGTGCAGCAGGTGGCCGATCTTGCCGGTGTGGCGATGCCGCAGCCGGATGTCGAGGCGGAAAAGCGCGACCGCCAGCGCATCGGCCTGCAGGACGTCATGGAAGTGGCGACGCAATTTTTCCAGGACCAGCTGCAAACGGCAAACGGCGCCAAGGCGCGCGCCTATCTTCGCGACCGGGGCCTGACCGGACGCACCATCGAGACGTTTCGTCTTGGTTTTGCGCCGGAAAGCCGCAACGCGCTGAAGGAGTTTCTGGCCGGGAAGGGTATACCGAAGGACCAGATCGAGGCCTGCGGTCTTGTCGTCCATGGTCCGGATATTCCGGTCTCTTACGATCGTTTTCGCGACCGCATCATGTTCCCGATCTTGTCGTCACGCGAAAAGGTCATCGCCTTTGGTGGCCGCGCCATGTCGCCGGACGCGCCGGCGAAATATCTCAATTCCAATGAGACGGAGCTCTTTCACAAGGGCAATGTGCTCTACAATTTCGCCCGCGCCCGCCGCGCCATGTCCGGCGCCGACGGGGCAGGGACGATCATCGCCGTCGAAGGCTATATGGACGTCATCGCGCTGCATCAGGCGGGTATCGAAAATGCTGTTGCACCGCTTGGTACAGCGCTCACCGAAAACCAGATGACGCTGTTGTGGAAGCTCACCCAGCAGCCGGTTCTCTGCTTCGACGGTGATGGCGCCGGTATCCGTGCTGCCAACCGCGCCGTCGATCTGGCGCTGCCGCACCTGAAGCCCGGGTTCTCCGTGCGCTTCGCCATGCTGCCGGATGGCAAGGACCCTGACGATCTCGTGCGCAATGAAGGCCGCGCGCCGTTCGACAAGGTTATGGCCTCGGCGCGGTCCTTGTCGGAAATGGTCTGGCTGCGCGAGGCGCAGGCCGGTGGCTTCGATACGCCGGAGAGCCGCGCCCAGCTGGAAGCGACCTTGAAACAGGTGGTTTCGGTGATTGCCGATGAAAACGTCCGCCGCCACTATGGCCAGGATGTGCGCGACCGGCTGAACCAGTTTTTTCAAGGAGCGTCGCGCCAACAGAATGGCCAGCGGAATTTTGACCGCAACCAGCGCCAGGGTGCCAACCGGAATGGCGGCCAGGGGCAGGGGCGTGGCGGCCAGCAGGGCGCGCGCATGTCGGAGCGTTCGGGCATTTCCGACAGGCTCGCCCGCTCATCGCTGGTGAGTGGCCATCAGGCATTGCCGCCCTTGCGCGAAAGCGTTCTGGCCCTGACCATCGTCAATCATCCGCAGCTGCTGTTTGAAGAATATGACGAGATTTCCGCGATCGAATACGACAATCGTGACCTGCAGCGCTTCTGGTCGTCGGTGCTGAACGCCGCCGCCGCCAAGGGGCCGCGCCTGTCGCGCGAAATCCTGGTCGAGCTACTCGAGGCCGAAGGTTTTGACGTTCTGTTGAAATCGCTCGACCAGCAGATCCGCTTTGCCCGCCTGTGGACCGCAACCACGGCCGCGGCGCCGGAGGATGCCCGCGAAGGCTACCTGCAGGCGCTGGCGCTGCACCAGCGTACCAAGGCTTTGCTCTGGCAGCGGCGCGAACTGGAAAGCGAACTTGCCTATGCCACCGAGGAAGGCGACGACGACACCGTCAGCCAGATCCTGCGCAATCTGCAGGAGGTCCAGCTGGAGGTGACGCGGCTCGAAAACCAGGAGGCGATCATCGACGGTTTTGGCGTCCTGTCCGGGCGTGTGAAGGGGCCGGCGGGCAAGTAGAGCCCGCCGTTCGCTTTCTCTGAATGCTGGCCTATCGTCAGGGTCTTGCCACCGGTCCCGGCAATTGCAAGACTGCCTATCGATTGGGTCGCCTGCGATGTCATCCGCAGGCTCGGGGGAGGGTCGCTTATGACTGAAATCACCTTGCTGGCTTTCGCGCTGGTTGCCTTTATCGGTATTGCCACGCCCGGTCCGACTGTGCTCTTGGCGCTGACCAACGGCTCGCGCTTCGGCGTGCGGCGCGCCCTGATCGGCATGATCGGTGCGGTGCTGTCGGATTTTGTCCTCATCGGCGCTGTCGCGCTCGGTCTTGGCGCGCTGCTGGCCGCGTCCGAATTCTGGTTCTCCGTCGTCAAATGGATCGGTGCCGGGTATCTCGCCTTTCTCGGGATCATGCTCCTGCGTTCGAAGGGCACGCTCAACGAAACGCTGCATGGAACGGCGGAGGGCGTATCGGGCTCCGCGCGGGCGATCCTTCTGAAGAGCTTTCTGGTCGCAGTGACCAACCCCAAGGGATACCTGTTCTTCTCAGCCTTCCTGCCACAATTCATCATGCCATCCGAACCGCAGATTCCGCAATATGCCCTCTTGGCTGCGGTCTTCGCCTCGATCGATTTCCTGGTCATGTTCGGCTACGCGGCGCTCGGCTCACAAGCCGTGAGGGTACTGAAAAAATCCGGTGCGCTCTGGCTTGACCGGATCTGCGGCGGCGCGCTGTTGGCGCTTGCCGGTTCGCTCGCACTCTATCGGCGTGCGAGCGTCTGACGGCTGCATACACACCGTCACGCTTGACCGTTCCCACGCTTGGATGTATTTCGCAGATAGGTCTCGGATACCTGCCGCTCGCAATCTCCCGGTGAAATTCTAAATGTGATGATCTTCTCGCCCTCGAAGCATTTCGTGTGGTGGGCAATGCGAGCTCCCCTCCCGATGTTCGAAATGCAATATTGAGGAGAATGAGATGTCGTCAGGCAACTCTGGTAACAATGCCTTCTTGACTGCCCCTCTTGGTTCAATTTTTGCCAGGACCGCATTTCCCATCATCTTCGTCATGAGCATGAACGGGCTGTTGACCATCGTCGATGCGATGATGCTCGGCCTCTATGTGGGTCCCGAAGCCGTCGGCGCCGTCGCCTCGGTGTTTCCGGTCTTCATGCTGCTCGTTGCGCTTTCGACGCTTGTCGGCAGCGGCATGGCAAGTCTTCTGGCCCGCAACATCGGGGCGGGTGATTTCGAAAGCGCGCGCTCTGTGTTTGGTAGCGCGCATGGCCTTGCGCTGGCGATTGGCGCAGGGTTCGCGCTGTTGTTTCTCCTGTTCGGCAAAGCCCTGGTTCTGGCCGTGGCGAATGGAACCGGGCCTCTTGCCGATATGGCCTATACCTATATCGCCATCATCGCCCTGTTCTGCCCGTTACAGTTCCTGCTATCGGTCAATGCGGACGCCCTGCGCTGTGAAGGGCGGGTGGGATTGATGGCGCTGCTCAGCATCTTTATTTCGCTGGTCAATCTCGCCCTGAACTATGTCTTCATCGCGTCGTTCGGGCTTGGGGTTGCGGGATCGGCCTATGCCACGGTGCTGGCTCAGGGGCTGGCGCTTGGTCTTCTCGTCCTCTTCCGTCTCTCCGGGCGAACCGCCTTGCCGCTTGCCGCATTGCTTCGCAGCAATCCGTTTTCGGGATGGGGTCGAATCGTTGCCCTTGGTGCGCCGCAGAGCCTCGGCTTTATCGGCATGGCCTTGGTCTCGGCAACCATCATCGTCACTCTGCAGAGCGTGGCAGCCCAGACCTATGACACCGTCATCTCGGCCTACGGGATCGCCACCCGCGTCATGACCTTTGCGTTCCTGCCACTGTTGGGCATGGGGCAGGCCATGCAGGCGATCGTCGGCAACAACAGAGGGGCGGGCCTTTGGCAACGTTCGGACAAGGCCCTGCGCCTCGCCGTCGTCACCGCGCTGATCTATTGTGTCGCCGTCGAAATACTGCTCGTCTCCTTCGCCCGGCCGATTGGCTCGATCTTCGTCAGCGATGGTGCCGTCATCAGCGATGTCGCCCGGATCATGCCGTTGATGGTCACGATGTATTTCCTGTCGGGACCGCTGATGATGATCGGCAGTTATTTCCAGGCCATCGGCGACGCCAAGCGGGCGGCGATCCTGGGATTGGCTAAGCCCTATCTCTTCACCATGCCGATGGTCGTCATCTTCGCGGCATTTCTCGGCGAACCGGGACTATGGTTCGCCACCCCGGCTGCGGAGGTGCTGCTGCTGGCGGTGACCGTGCTTGTCTTGTGGCAGACAGCGAAGAAACGATCCCTTGGCTGGGGGCTGTTTACGCGGCAGATCGAAAGCAAGCCGTAGTGTTTTGCGGCAGGATTTCGGGCCTGATATCGGTTCTTGAAATCCCGCTTGTCGCAGTGAACCGGTGTCGTTCCACCGCTGCCCGTGCACAGGTGCCGGCCATGTGGACAGACGGGCACCCGAGCGCTAAGTCTGTCGCAACCTAACCTGCGGGTGCGACGGGCTCTCTCGTCGCTTTCACATGGTTTTATGGTGCCATGCAAACCGAGACAGCAAGAGCGATAACGTGCAGCCGCCAGACTATACCTTTGATGCAAAAAGGCTCCTCGCCCTCGATGGCTACGATATTGTAGACACGCCCGACGAGGCCGGGTTTGATGACATCGTGCTTCTTGCGGCACAGATTTGCGACGTTCCCGTTGCCTTGGTCAGCTTTGTCGGCCGTGATCGGCAATGGTTCAAGGCGCGCGTCGGTTTTGAACCCTGCGAGACGAATCTGGAGAGTTCCGTCTGCGCCCATGCGCTGATCGAACCGGATTTGCTGATCATTCCGGATCTCACGCAGGATGAGCGAACAAGCGCCAATCCGCTGGTGACGGGCGAGCCTTACATCCGGTTTTATGCCGGTGCGCCGCTGCGCACCGCTGCGGGCGACGTGATCGGCAGCCTCTGCGTCATCGATGGAAAGCCGCGTCCGGACGGATTGACGCAAGCGCAGGCGAGCGCATTGCGCAGCCTCTCCGGCCAAGTCATGAGCCAGCTGGAACTTCGCCGCGCGATCGGTGAGCGCGACAGAGCGATGGCGCTCCAGCAAACGGATGAACTGCGGCGTGAAGAGAGTGAACGGCAGTATAAAACCCTGTTCGACGCCATTACCGATGGATTCTGCATTGTCGAGATGAATTTCGATGGCAGCCTGCCGGCCGATTATCGGTTTGTCGAAATCAATCCGGCTTTCGCGCAGCAGACCGGACTGGAGGATGCGCGCGGGAAATGGATGCGCGACCTCGCGCCTGATCATGAACAGCACTGGTTCGATCTTTACGGCGGCGTGGCAATGACCGGCCAACCTGTCCGTTTTGAGCAGTTTGCCGCTCAACTGGGTGGCCGCTGGTATGATGTTCACGCGTTTCCTGTCGGAAACCCGGCTTTGCATCAGGTCGGCATTCTCTTCAACGACGTCACGGATCGAAAGTCCACGGAGCTTCTGCGAAAACAGGTCGAGCAGCAGCAGGAGGTTCTCAATAAGGAACTGAGCCACCGGATGAAGAATACATTCGCGATGGTGCAGGCGATCGCATCGCAAACGCTCCGGCGCGTTTCCGACCGCGAGCCGGTCGAGGCGTTCACACAGCGTATACAGGCGCTATCGACCGCCCATGATGTGCTGGTGAAGCAGAATTGGGCCGCGGCCAATATGGATATCGTCGTCCGAAGCGTGCTTGCGACATTGGCGGAGAAGGACAGGTTCGTTATCACCGGGCCAGGCATCGGCCTCGGCGCCCGGGCAACGCTCGCACTGTCGCTTCTGCTGCATGAACTCACCACCAACGCCGTGAAATATGGCGCGCTCTCCAACGAAAACGGCCGCGTTTCTGTCGACTGGCGGCTCGATGTTATCGACGGCACGGAAGAACTGACGCTTGCCTGGCGGGAGACCGGCGGACCTGTTGTCACCGAGCCCAGCCAGAAGGGATTCGGTTCCCGGTTGATCCGGATGGGACTGATCGGCACCGGCGGCGTCGAACTCTGCTACCAGCCGCAGGGCTTCAGCGCAGAGTTCAAGGCGCCCCTTGCTCAGCTGCAGGAAGCCGAGAACCCCGGCAATTAGATCGCCAATACACTGCTGGTATCCCGGCTTTTGCGATCGGCGAAAGAGAATCCGGTTCTTTGACCAAAGCACTGATTTTCAGCGTTAAAGTGCCAGCAGGGGCATCCTGTTCATCGCCCCTTTCCGTGATGGTTATCAAGACACCGCACATCGTTTCGGGGGCTTCGAGGTTGAATGGTCAGCGCACTCGTCCGGGCAAGCGCCCATCCCGGCGGCAAAACTCTCGCACCCGCCACCGTTCCTGTGCCATAGTCCCGCTTCCCCACGAAAGCGATTCCATGCCGCAGACCCAAAACCGTATCGATCCCGTGTTTGAGACCGAAGGCGCCAAAAATCCGCTGTCGGTGTTGAAACGGGTCTACGGCTATCCCGCTTTTCGCGGCAAGCAGGCGGCCGTCGTCGAGCGCGTCGTGTCCGGGGGCGATGCCGTGGTTTTGTTTCCAACCGGTGCCGGAAAATCGCTCTGCTTCCAGATCCCGGCGCTCTGCCGCGATGGCGTCGGTATCGTCGTCTCGCCGCTGATTGCGCTGATGCGCGATCAGGTGCAGGCGCTGAAGCAGCTGGGTGTGCGGGCAGCAGCCCTCAATTCCTCGCTGTCGCGCGAAGAGTTCGTCGATGTCCGCCGGGCGATTGCCAATGGCGAGCTTGATCTTCTCTATGTGACGCCGGAGCGCATCGTTACGCCGGCCTTCAAGGAGATGATCGGCAACGCCCGGATTTCGCTCTTCGCCATCGATGAGGCGCATTGTGTCTCGCAGTGGGGCCATGATTTTCGCCCGGAATACCGGGAATTGGGCCAGCTCGCAGAGCATTATCCCGGCGTGCCGCGCATGGCCCTGACGGCGACCGCCGATCCACACACGCGCGAAGATATTATCGACAGGCTCGGCCTGCGCAGTGCCGAAGTGTTCACCACCTCGTTCGACCGGCCCAACATCGCCTATGAAATCGTCGAGCGCGACCAGCCGCGCCAGCAGTTGTTGCGTTTCCTGTCACGCCACAAGGGCTCGAGCGGCATCGTCTATTGCCTGTCGCGCGCCAAGGTCGAGGATACGGCCGAATGGCTGAACGGGCAGGGCATTTACGCGCTCGCCTACCATGCCGGTATGGACCGTGCGGTGCGCGACACCAATCAGGATGCGTTCCTCAAGGAGGAAGAGCTTTGCCTGGTGGCGACCGTCGCTTTCGGCATGGGCATCGACAAGCCGAACGTGCGCTACGTCGCCCATCTCGATCTGCCGGGTTCGGTCGAGGCCTATTACCAGGAAACCGGCCGTGCCGGGCGTGACGGCCTGCCGTCGGACGTCTGGATGGCCTATGGCATGGCCGATGTCATCCAGCGCGGCCGGATGATCGATGGCGGAACCTCCGGCGACGATATCAAGCGGGTCGAGCGCGCCAAGCTGAATGCGCTTTTGGCCATTTGCGAAACCCCCGGCTGCCGGCGGCAATCGATCCTTGCCCATTTCGGCGAGGCGCATGGTGGTGGATGCGGCAATTGCGATACCTGCATCAACCCGGTGGAAACCTGGGATGGAACCGACGCGGCGATCAAGGCGCTGGCCGCAATCTACCGTACCGGCGAACGGTTCGGCACCGGCCACCTGATCGATGTGCTCTTGGGCACCGAAAACGAAAAGACCGAGCGCTTCGGCCACAGCAAGATGCCGGTGTTCGGGGCGGGCAAGGATATCCCGTCGAAAACCTGGCAGTCGGTCTATCGCCAGCTTCTGGCGGCCGGCCTGATCAGCGTCGATCACGAAGCGTTCGGAGCGCTGAAGCTGGAGGCCGATGCCCGCACCGTCTTCAAGCGCGAGCGCGAGGTGCGTTTCCGTAAGGACCGGCCGACAACCGGTAAAGGCAAGGGCAAGAATGCCCGGCAATCGGCGGCATCCGGCGCCAAATCGGCTCTGTCCGGTTCGGAGGCGGAGCTGTTCGAGGCACTGCGCCGGGCGCGTTCCGGCATTGCCAAGGAGTTGGGCGTACCGCCTTATGTCGTCTTCCCGGATACGACCCTGATCGCCTTTGCCACCGAGCGTCCGCACAATCACGATGCGCTGCTCGGCATTTCCGGCGTCGGCCAGTCCAAGCTGGAACGCTATGGCGATGCGTTTCTGGATGTGATTCGCGGGTTCGAATGAGGTCTCAAAGCCTCAAAGAGGCCGGATGGTCTTGAGAACTTCGAGCGGCGATGCTGTGATTGCCCAGTTGTACTGCTGCAGCGACGGCTTGCGGGTGACGACCTCCCTGACAAATATCCGGCAAAAGGCGCGACTTGCCTCGATCGGGCGGACCTTGAGCTGCGACGCAAGGCGGCCAAGTTCATCCTGAGATACGGCCCCATCGGCAAGACGCGCGTCCAGACCGCGCTCACACGTTCCCGCCGCGCGGGCCTGGCCCCACCGGTTTTCGCTAAGACTGGCGAGATGCTCCTGCCATTCTACTTCCGAGAGTGCCGCTGGATCGGCGAAATCTGCCTGCTTGGCTATAAATTGATTGATCGTTAGACCGGTTAATCCCAGCGTTGCCAGTACGACGACCAAATTCACAAATGTTGATCTTTTCAAGGGCGGGTCCTGCAGTTGTTTTCTCTGTCATGCATCCTTTTGTTCCCCGTCACATCCTCACCGTCATGCCACCATCTACCGTCAGCACATGGCCGTTGACGAAGGAGGCGGCGTCGCTGGCCAGAAACAGCGCTGCACCGGCGATCTCGTCCGGCCGGCCCCAGCGTTGCGCGGGGATGCGCTGGCGCACGAACGGCATCAGGTCCTCGTTGGCGGCCATCTCGGCGTTGGTCTCTGTCGCAAACCAGCCCGGTGCGATGACATTGCTGGTGATGCCATAGGGACCGTACTCGACCGCCATCGAACGCATCAGTCCGGTCAGCCCCTGTTTGGCAAGGGGATAGATGCCGTCGCCCGGCATTGCCACCTGGCCGTTGATCGAGGTGATCGAGATCAGCCGTCCGTGCTCGTTGCGCTTCATCAACGCCGCCGCATCGCGCGACAGGGTCGTGGCGGCGATCAGATCGGTCTGGATCAGCGCCAGGATCGCATCATCGTCGAATTCGGCAAGCGGCCGCCGGTCGCGGGCGCCGACATTGTTGACAAGAATATCCAGCCGGGCATGGCGCTGGTCGATGCCGGCGAGTGTTGTTCGCTGCGCCTCCCGGTCGGCGATGTCGAAGGCAGCAGCCTCGGCGCTGCCGCCGGTCTTGGTGATCCCGGACACGGCCTCCTCAAGCGTTGCCGCTGTTCGGCCGGTGATAACGACATGCGCTCCGGCGTCGGCCAGTGCCCGGGCAATTTCCAGTCCAAGGCCTCGCCCGCCGCCGGTGACCAGTGCGACCCGGCCTTTCAGGGAAAATCTGTCGAAGATGCTCATACGGTTCTCATCGCATGGGCAGCGGTGTTTTTCCACCGGAAAGGCTAAATTTTGCCACGCTTACAGGCAGTTGCGTCCTTGACACCCGGGGTTTGGCGGCTAAACCGGCCGTTCTGTTCATTTTGGGAGGAGGCCGCTTTGAAGGCTGTTGCATCGTTATCGGCGTTTGTCGGCAAGACATTCGCTATCTGGGTCATTCTGTTCGCGGTTCTCGGTTTCGTCTTTCCGGACACGTTCAAGCAGATCGCGCCCTATATTGTCACGCTTCTGGCGATCATCATGTTCGGCATGGGCCTGACGATTTCGGTTGGCGATTTTCGCGAGGTTGCGCGCCGGCCGTTCGATGTCGCCATCGGCGTCTTCTCGCAGTTCATCATCATGCCGCTCATCGCCGTCATCCTGACGAAGATCATCCCGATGGCGCCTGAAGTCGCAGCCGGTGTTATCCTGGTCGGCTGCTGCCCCGGCGGCACGTCGTCGAATGTGATGACCTATCTTTCCAAGGGTGACGTGGCGCTGTCGGTCGCCTGCACCAGCGTCACGACGCTGGCAGCCCCGTTGGTCACGCCGTTCCTCGTCTGGATGTTTGCCAGTCAGTATCTGCCGGTTGATGGCTGGGCGAGGTTCCTCAGCATCGTCAAGGTCGTTCTGGTGCCCCTGGCGCTGGGCTTTGCCCTACAGAAGATTTTGCCCGGCCTTGTCAAGGCAGCGGTTCCAGCCCTGCCGCTGGTCAGCGTTGTCGGCATCGTGCTGATCGTTTCGGCTGTTGTCGGTGCGAGCAAGCCGGCTATTGCCACTTCCGGCCTGATGATCTTTGCCGTCGTCGTCCTGCACAATGGCCTTGGCTATCTGCTCGGCTATTTTGCCGCCCGTGCCAGCGGCCTATCGCTTGCCAAGCGCAAGGCGATCGCCATCGAAGTCGGCATGCAGAACAGCGGTCTCGGAGCCGCCTTGGCCAATGCCTATTTCTCGCCGGTTGCTGCTGTTCCGAGTGCAATCTTCAGCGTCTGGCACAATATTTCCGGTGCGCTGCTGGCCAACTACTTTTCCCGCCGCGTCGAGGACGAGCCGCAAGCGACAAAGCCTGCCTTCGTGAAATAATGTAATGCCGGGGGCGGGTTTTCCTGCTCCCGGTTTGCCGGCGAGGGGTATCCGCGGAGGATAGCTCTCGCCTTGTCGCAGGTCCGGGTGGCCTGCGTCGTATCTGGACGAGGCCACATCATCGCCCTGTCCTGCAAGCGCCGCACGCTGACGCTGCCTTCTGCTGTCACACGCATCGGAATATGATATGTTTCGATCGCAACCCGACATCAGCTTGGAAAGCGCGTTCATGACCTCAGCTTTCATCCAACATCTCTCTTCCGAACTTTCCGCTTTGAAGTCTTCCGGGCTTTACAAGTCCGAGCGTGTCATCGTTTCCAAGCAGGGTGGCGAGATCGAGGTGGCGTCGGGGGCGAAGGTCTTGAACTTCTGCGCCAACAATTATCTTGGGCTTGCCGATAATGCCGACCTGATCGAGGCCGGCAAGCGGGCGCTCGATCGTTATGGGTATGGCATGGCCTCGGTGCGGTTCATCTGCGGCACGCAGGAAGAGCATACGCAGCTCGAGGCGCGGATTTCGTCGTTTCTCGGGATGGAAGACACGATCCTCTATTCCTCCTGTTTCGATGCCAATGGCGGCCTGTTCGAAACGCTGCTGGGCGAGGAAGACGCGATCATCTCGGATGCGCTCAATCATGCCTCGATCATCGATGGCGTGCGGCTGTCGAAGGCCAAGCGCTTCCGCTATGCCAACAATGACATGGCGGCGCTTGAGGAAGAACTGAAGAAGGCCGAGGGTGCACGCTTCAAGCTGATCGCCACCGATGGCGTCTTCTCGATGGACGGTATCATCGCCAATCTGCAAGGTGTCTGCGATCTCGCCGAACAATACGGCGCCATGGTCATGGTCGATGACAGTCATGCGGTCGGTTTCGTCGGTCAACATGGCCGCGGTTCGGCCGAATATTGCGGCGTCGAGGGCCGGGTGGATATCATCACCGGCACGCTCGGCAAGGCGCTCGGCGGTGCCTCCGGCGGGTATACGTCGGCAAAGACGGAAGTGGTCGACTGGCTGCGCCAACGCTCGCGCCCCTATCTGTTTTCCAACACGCTGGCCCCGGTGATTGCGGCCGCCTCGCTGAAAGTGTTCGACCTGATCGACACTGGCGATGCTCTTCGCGCCCGGCTCGAAGCCAACGCGACGCTGTTCCGCTCAGAGATGAGCAAGCTCGGCTTCACGTTGGCCGGCGAAGGTCATCCGATCATCCCGGTGATGCTGGGCGATGCGTCGCTGGCGCAGGCGATGGCCGCGAAGATGCTGGAAAAGAGCGTCTATGTCGTCGGCTTTGCCTTCCCGGTCGTGCCGAAGGGCCAGGCCCGTATCCGCACCCAGATGTCGGCCGCCCATAGCGAGGCGGATGTGCGCCGGGCGATTGCGGTGTTCGAAGAGGTCGGACGGGAGTTGGGCGTGATCGGGTGAAGCAGGTGGTGTTTCTTCGCATTCGCGGCTTCACCCCGCTCTGTCCTTTCAGGACATCTCCCCCTCAAGGGGGGAGATTATTCTTTTCCCTTGAGGTGACTGGCTGAATGAGAGCCAGCCTGAAGGGCACACACTGCATAGCTGATCTCCCCCCCTGAGGGGGAGATGTCACGAGAGTGACAGAGGGGGGTGAAACGTCATTCTCCAAGGTCAATATCTGCTAATCCAAGGACCACCCGATGACAAACATGATGAAGGCGCTCGTTAAATCCAGACCGGAAGCCGGCCTGTGGATGGAGCATGTGCCGGTACCGGAGCCCGGCCCCAATGACGTGCTGATCAAGGTGAAGAAATCGGCGATCTGCGGCACCGATGTGCATATCTGGAACTGGGACCAGTGGGCCCAAAAAACCATTCCGGTGCCGATGGTCGTCGGCCATGAGTTCGTCGGTGTCATCGCCGAAATCGGCTCGGCCGTTACCCGGTACCATGTCGGCGAGCGTGTTTCGGGCGAGGGGCATATCGTCTGCGGCAAGTGCCGCAATTGCCGCGCGGGCAGGGGGCATCTGTGCCGCAACACGCTCGGCGTCGGCGTGCATCGTCCGGGCTCATTTGCCGAATATGTCTGCATCCCCGAATACAACGTCGTTGCCATTCCCGACGAGGTGCCGGATGAGGTTGCCGCGATCTTCGATCCGTTCGGCAATGCTGTTCATACGGCCCTGTCCTTCGATGTCGTCGGCGAGGATGTGCTGGTCACCGGTGCTGGCCCGATCGGCATCATGGGTGCGCTTGTCGCCAAACGCTCCGGCGCGCGCAAGGTTGTGATTACCGATATCAATCCGGTGCGCCTGGCGCTGGCGGAAAAAATGGGCATCGATTATGTCGTCGATGCGTCCAAGGAAAACCTGTCGGATGTGATGACGCGCATCGGCATGACCGAGGGGTTTGATGTCGGGCTGGAAATGTCAGGCGCTGCCCCCGCCTTCCGCGACATGATCGACAAGATGAACAATGGCGGCAAGATCGCCATTCTCGGCATTGCGCCGACCGGTTTCGAGATCGACTGGAACAAGGTGATCTTCAAGATGCTCAACCTCAAGGGCATCTATGGCCGCGAGATGTTCGAGACCTGGTACAAGATGATCGCCTTCGTCCAGGGCGGCCTCGACCTGTCGCCGATCATCACCCACCGCATCGGCATCGACGATTTCCGCGACGGGTTTGAGGCCATGCGCTCCGGAAATTCCGGCAAGGTCGTCATGGACTGGTAGGGCTTTCCCGCACCGCTGAGAGGCGGTGCGGACTTGTCTGCTACTCAATGACTTCCCGCGGATAGACACCCCAGAGTTTCGCCTGGGCAACATAACCGCTGAGCCGTGGCCGCTGGAGGGCGACACTGCACCAAGAGCCGCTGCAGTCGCGGATTTTCACAAGCACGCCTGGCTGCAGCAGAGCCGTGATGTCAGCGCCTTGGGCCGGACTGCGCTGCAGATTGGCGCCCTGTTTCAGCCATGGCGCAACGGTGGCCGTGCGCTGACCCGACAACAGGGCCGCGTGCATCCAGCCGGACGCTCCGTCCTGATCGCGCACCAGCCGCCAGTTGCCCCACTCCTCGATCAGTTCCAGCGGCAGACCGGTGACCATGTAGACGAACCGCACGGCATAATCGGTCGAGGGGCCGACGCGCATACGGGCCGTCTCGCTTTTCAGCGAGACGAAACGCGGCAGTTTGAGGCCGGTCACACGGCCGGTATTGCGGCCGGAGGTGGCGATGCTGTCGCTGGCCGCTATGGGTGCGGGCGTTGCCTGGGCAGGCTGCACCATTGCCGCGAAGGCCGAAAAGAACACGATTGCCGCCTTCATCCGTGCTGTCTCCCGCCGCTGGCGGGGTCTACCGTCCGGTGCTCGCCCATCAGCACGAGGTTGCCTTTTTCAGCGCCGCCGTGATGCCATCCAGCGAAAAGTCGTATTGCGTATTCGTGCCGCGACTGGAGGTCGCCTGCAGCGTCAGCGTGGATCCGGATTTCATGGCTGCGACCAGCGCGTTGTCGCGGTTTTCGCGGGTGAGCCATGCGACGTTTCCGCGCGGGGTCATGGCAAAGGCCTCGCCGCCGATCTTGATCGTGACCTCGGATTCGGCCTTCAGGCCGTAACCCATCTGGGCTTGCGGCATGTAGCCGCCGGCGCCCTTCGGCGCGACCAGCAGGAAGTTGTTGCCGTGGTTGACCTCGGCCGGCTGCATGGTGCGCGGCATGGTCAGGGCGTAGCAGTTGGTCTGGCCGTTATCGTTGTAGGAATAGACGCCCCAATGGCCAAAAGTCTTGACCATCACCGGCTGTGCCTGGGCTGGCAGGATGGTGCTGGCAAGCGCCAGGGCGGCGAGGATATGTCGGTTGAGGGACATCTGATCTCCGTCATTTCGGGGGATGGGCCTGACTGGCAGGCAGGAATTGTGCCCGCAATGAACCGTCTGAAGGTTATCAGACGGTAAATATTGCCCCCGCGAAATTTTGGGTGCGGCAGCTCAGCGCAGCCGCCAACTGGGGCGTCCGGCACTGCCGGAAATGGTTCTGGCAGATGCCCGGTTATCCGGTCATAAACGATCACTTTTCTGTTAGGAGGGTTCCAATGCATGCTCCGGCATGGCAAGCGGGGGCCTTAGACAAGCAGATGAGGTTCCCCAGATTGATTGATTTGAATGTGTCCCGCCGAACCTTCCTTCAGGCGGGCGGCGCCTTTGCAGCGCTCGGTCTTGCCGGCTGCGCCACCACGGCTCAGCCCGTCATTGCGCCGGTGAAAGCCGAACCCATCGTGCTGAATACCGCCGAAAGCGAAATGTATGCGGCCCGGCCGGAAGAGCAGTTCCCGCTGCCGGCCGTCCCCTACCAGAAGGTTCCAGCGCGCTTTCGCCGCCAGTGGGTCGACAACACCACCGGCGAGCGGCCCGGTACGCTGGTCGTCGATACCGCCAATCATTTCCTCTACCTCACCTATGAGAACGGCAAGGCGATGCGCTACGGCGTCGGTCTTGGCCGTGCGGGCTTCGAATGGGCCGGTCGCGGTGTCATCCAGTACAAGCGCAAATGGCCGCGCTGGACCCCACCCGACGAGATGGTCGCCCGCCGCCCTGATCTCAAACCCTACAGCATTGCCAATGGCGGCATGGATCCGGGCCTGAAAAACCCGCTCGGTGCCCGCGCGCTCTATATCTTCAAGGACGGCGTTGATACGATCTACCGCATCCATGGTTCGCCGGAATGGTGGACGATCGGCAAGTCGGTGTCGTCCGGCTGTGTGCGCATGCTCAATCAGGATGTGATCGATCTGCACAGCCGGGTGCCCAACCGCACCGAAATTCTGGTCATCGGCGCAACAATGGCCTAACTGCCGGCCCGGGCGTCCTTGACGCCGGCATGAACCGTTTTGGGTGGCGATGGAGGCAAGGCCTTGACATCGCCCCCTGCCGCATCATCTCTCAGGCAGCCGGACTTGGGAGGGTTTTGATGATCTATTCTGGAAGTTGTCATTGCGGTGCGATCGCCTTTGAGGTCGAGGCCGAAATCACGCAGGCGATGGATTGCAATTGTTCGATGTGCCGCCGGCGCGGCGGACTTCTCGCCTTCGTGCCGCGCGAAAATTTCAAGCTGCAAACGCCGGCCTCGGCCGTGTCGACCTATCAATTCAACAAGCACGTCATCCAGCATCATTTCTGTGCCAACTGTGGAATTGCGCCCTATGCCGATGGCGAAAGCAAGACCGGCCCGATGACGGCGGTGAATGTCCGCTGCCTGCCGGATGTGGATCTCGAAACTCTGACGATCACCAAGGTCGATGGGCGAAGTTTTTGACGCGGCCGGAAAAGCGTTTCGGGTTGAAGTCAGACCGCATCTGCAAGCGTAGATTCCTTTAGCCCTTGTCTTTCCATCAACAGTTCCTACATTTCGGCCATGGAACTGAATCTTTGAAGCACTCCGCTGGATTCAGTCTTTTTTGCCGATTTGAACGGTTTTTCACCGGAAATGCTTGACGGGACCGAAAATTGTGGGAATCACCATTTCTAAACACAGAAGGTGAAATGGGTACGGCGGATACGACCATCATGCAAGTGATGTCCAGATGGCACTGCTGTCGCAGCTGGCCGGTGGAACCGCGGTGACTATCGTGGTTAATCAGGAATTAAATATCATCCCTTTACGTCAGGGGTAATGATTCGCGGTGGGTGTGGTGACGCGCCCGGGCCTTAAACAGGTTTGTACCGCTCACACGTTGAATGCTGTCCAGGAAAGCGACGATATAAATGGCAACCAAAGTCAAAGAGAACGAAGAAGCAGAAGCCGAACGCGAAGGCGCACCCGACGGCCCGCTTCTCGATCTCTCGGATGACGCGGTCAAAAAAATGATCAAGGCCGCCAAGAAGCGCGGCTATGTGACCATGGATGAGCTGAACGAGGTTCTGCCGTCCGATCAGGTTGACCCCGACCGTATCGAAGACATCATGGCGATGCTCAGCGAAATGGGCATCAACGTGGTCGAGGACGAGGAAGCCGACGAAGGCCCAGCCGCGTCCGAGGAAGAAGACAACGACGCCGACGGCGAGAGCGAAGGTGGCGAACTTGCCCCTTCGAGCGGTACGGCCCTTGCGACCGCCAAGAAGAAAGAACCGACCGACCGCACCGATGATCCGGTGCGCATGTACCTGCGCGAAATGGGCTCGGTGGAGCTTCTGTCGCGTGAGGGCGAAATCGCCATTGCCAAGCGCATCGAGGCTGGCCGCGAAACGATGATCGCCGGTCTCTGTGAGAGCCCATTGACGTTCCAAGCCATCATCATCTGGCGTGACGAACTCAACGAAGGCAACACGCTTTTGCGCGAGATCATCGATCTCGAAACCACCTATTCCGGTCCGGAAGCCAAGGCTGCACCGCAGTTCCAAAGTCCTGAGAAGATCGAGGCTGACCGCAAGGCTGCCGAGGAAAAGGAAAAGAACCGCAAGCCGCGCGCTGGCGACGACGACGTGACCAATGTCGGCGGCGAAGGTCTGCCTGGCGAGGAAGAGGAAGAGGACGACGACGAGTCGAACCTTTCGCTTGCCGCGATGGAAGCCGAACTGCGCCCGCAGGTCATGGAAACGCTCGACATCATCGCCGAGACCTACAAGAAGCTGCGCAAGCTGCAGGACCAGCAGGTCGAAGCTCGCCTTCAGGCGACCGGCACGCTGTCGCCCGCACAGGAGCGCCGCTACAAGGAACTCAAGGACGAGCTGATCACGGCTGTGAAGTCGCTGTCGCTCAACCAGAACCGCGTCGATAGCCTTGTCGAGCAGCTCTACGACATTTCCAAGCGTCTGATGCAGAACGAAGGCCGTCTGCTGCGTCTGGCCGAATCCTATGGCGTCAAGCGCGATTCGTTCCTGGAACAGTATGCCGGTGCCGAACTCGATCCGAACTGGATGAAGTCGATCGCCAATCTGGCCGCCAAGGGCTGGAAGGAATTCGCCAAGAACGAAGGCACGATGATCCGCAACATTCGCGGCGAGATCCAGAATCTTGCCACGGAAACCGGCATCTCGATCCTGGAATTCCGCCGTATCGTCTCGATGGTACAGAAGGGCGAGCGCGAAGCCCGCATCGCCAAGAAGGAAATGGTCGAAGCGAACCTTCGCCTCGTTATCTCGATCGCCAAGAAGTATACGAACCGCGGCCTGCAGTTTCTCGACCTCATTCAGGAAGGCAATATTGGCCTGATGAAGGCGGTCGACAAGTTCGAATACCGCCGTGGTTACAAGTTCTCGACCTATGCGACGTGGTGGATCCGTCAAGCGATCACCCGCTCGATCGCCGACCAGGCCCGCACGATCCGTATTCCGGTGCACATGATCGAAACGATCAACAAGATCGTTCGCACATCGCGCCAGATGCTGCACGAGATCGGCCGCGAGCCGACCCCGGAAGAGCTGGCCGAAAAGCTGGCCATGCCGCTCGAAAAGGTCCGCAAGGTCCTGAAGATTGCCAAGGAGCCGATCTCGCTCGAAACCCCGGTGGGTGACGAAGAGGATTCGCATCTCGGGGACTTCATCGAGGACAAGAATGCACTGCTGCCGATCGACGCCGCCATTCAGGCGAACCTGCGCGAAACGACGACCCGTGTTCTCGCCTCGCTGACGCCGCGCGAAGAACGTGTTTTGCGCATGCGCTTCGGTATCGGCATGAACACCGACCACACGCTCGAAGAAGTCGGCCAGCAGTTCTCGGTTACCCGGGAACGCATCCGTCAGATCGAAGCCAAGGCGCTGCGCAAGCTCAAGCACCCGAGCCGCTCACGCAAACTGCGCTCGTTCCTCGATAGCTAAACGACAGCTTTTTCGAATGAAACATCAAACCCGGTCAGTGAAAACTGGCCGGGTTTTTCGTTGGGCCGCTGGCGATGATATCGGGCAACGTCCGCCCGATGGCTGTTCGGCCAACGCGAGCCTCGACCTTTGCTTGTTCGCCCAAGCCGACAGGTTTATACTTGAGTGCTCGCTAAAACCTTCGGGCCTCGATCGCACACGCTCTGTTAATTGACATCGACCGCCCGCCTTGTCGGGCGGTGTGTTCGGTGAGGTGGGAGGCGGAGGCACAATCGCGGCGCCACCGTCACGGCTGCGCCGCATGGGAGGTGTGCCATGACCACGTACATCGTGCTGATCAACTGGACGGAGCAGGGCGTCAAGAATGTGCGCGACTCGCCGAGGCGTCTCGATGCGGCGAAGAAGCTGCTGAAGGACATGGGCGGTTCGTTCCGGGAATTTTACCTGACCATGGGCGAACACGACATGGTGGCGGTGTGCGAAGCGCCGGATGATGCGGTGATGGCGCGGTTTGCCCTTTCCCTCGGCATGGGCGGCAATGTCCGTACCAGCACCTTGAAGGCATTTCCGGAGGCTGCCTATCGGGAACTCGTCAGTTCGCTTGGATAGGGGGCGAAATCCGAGACGCCGTTTATCGGTAAGGCATCACGTGCATTTGCATGGCGAGACCGCTTGCTCTTGGTTCTCTGTCATCGCGACCCCATGTGTTAGAAGCAAAGTCGCTTCAAACACATGGAGTTCGCCATGCTCGACAAGCCCGTTAAGATCCCCGGTCCGGATCATCCGATCACGATTACGTCCAATCCCGGCCGCGTCATCGTCCGGCTGGGAGACGTGATGGTCGCCGACACCCGCAGCGCGCTGACATTGCGCGAGGCATCTTATCCTGCTGTGCAGTACATTCCCCGCACCGATGTCGATATGGCGCTGCTGCAATCGACGGATCACGGTAGCTATTGCCCCTACAAGGGTGAGGCTTCCTATTTCAGCGTGCCGTCCGGTGGCGAGCGGCTGGGCAATGCCATCTGGTCCTATGAGGCGCCCTATGCAGCTGTTGCTGCCATCAAGGGCCACCTGGCCTTCTATCCCGATCGTTTCGAGATCACGGACGCTTGAGCTGGTGTCTGCTGCGCTAGGAACAGCGTTGCGCCCATGCTAGGGGTAAGGCCGCTATCGGGCTAGGCCGCCCGGTTCCCGTATCCCTTTGTCCCGCCGGTCACGATCCGGTCAGTATCCGGTTCTATCCACCATTCATGACGCAGAATACGGAAAAACGATGGGGCACATTCAAGGCGGGATTGTTCGCCTCTGCGGCTGTGCATGTCGTTGCCGCTGCGTTTCTGCTTTTCGATTTGCCGATGACGCCGCCAGAACCTGAAAAGGAGGAGGTGGTCAAGGTCGAGATGGTGCCCGACCCGGAGAAGAAACCGGAACCGGAAAAAAAGCCCGAGCCCGAAAAGAAACCGGCGCCAGAGCCGGAAAAGAAGCCGGAGCCGAAACCTGAGCCGCAGCAGAAGCCGCAGGAAGAGGTCAAGCCGATTGAGACGCCGATAGACGAGGCGCAAGTGAAACCTGGGGAAGAAGGTGCGAAGCCGCCTGCGGAGAAACAGGCGGCGGAGCAGGCCGAAGCGCAAAAAGCAGAAGCCCAGAAGGCAGAGGCAGCGAAAGCCGAGGCCCAGCAAGCAGAAGCAGAGAAAGCAGAAGCGGAAAAAGCAGAAGCGGAAAAAACCGAGGCCCAGAAGGCCGAAATGCAACCGCTTCAGCCGCAAGCCTTCGAATCTGCGGCCAAGGACGGCGGCAAGGAGGCAGGCGGCGATCGCCCGTCGGAGCCGCAGAACCAGCCCGAACCTGAATTGCGCGCAGAGCCTGTCATTCCACCGGCCGGCCAACAGACGCCGGAAAAAAATGAGCCGCAGCTGAGCCAGCCGGAGGCAAAGCCCGCCGATACATTGGCCGTTGCCAAGCTACCCGAGCTTGATCTTCCCGAAACGGCCAATGCCAATGCGGTGCTCAACGAAGGTGAAGCGCTGATCGAAACAGTGCCGATCCCGCAGGCCAAGCCTGCCGACAGGCCGGTCGATGCCGCCGATCAACAGCTTGCCTCGTCAGAGACTGTTTCGGCGGATGCCAGGCCAAGCCGCCCGCCATCGGAGTTGAAGAAGGCACGTGAACTCTATTCCGCCAATACGCTGTCGGATCCGCGCGTCCGCCAGGCGCTCGGCCAGTTGCCCAGGGACCGGCGAATTGTGCAGATGTGCATGATCGAGACGCTGGAGCAGGTTCGCCGCACCCGGCCGGATACTGTGCCGCGGGGGCTGTTCTTCGATCCGCGCAACGGTTCGCCCATCGTCGGGCAGGTGATGACGGCCAATCGTGCCGCCTACAAGACTGCAGACGGCTGGATCGACGTCGATTTCAAATGCACCGTCAACGCCGACGTCAACGGGATCACCGCCTTCAGTTTCGCGGTCGGTGGTTCAGTGCCGAAAAGCCAGTGGCAGGCGCGGCGGTTTCCGAAAAATTGAGCCGCCGCGCCTGTTGCTGCATTACTTGTAAAAGCCTTCGCGCAGGTTGATGCCGTGTTCCAGCCAGGCTTTCATGGCGCAAAGCGCACCGGTCCAGCCTTCGCAATTGCCATAGGAGCCCTTCAGCCCGCCGGGCGTTTCGCGCCAGCCTTCTTCGGCAATGGTGACCAGTGTCCTGCTGCCATCCACAGGTTCGAACAGCATTGTCACCGTGGTGTCGTATTTCGGCGTTTCCGCGCCCGGTCCTTCGTAGGCGGCCCACTGAAAGACGATTTTCTCATCCTTGATCACGTCGACTACCTTCACCGGGAAGGCGCCGGGGAAATCGTGAAAATCCCAGGTGACGGTCGCGCCGGTCTCAAGCCTGCCGTTGGCGCCACCGGTGGTGAAATAGCGTGACAATTGGTCCGGATTGACCACCGCCTCGAAAACCGCCGAGACAGGCTTAGCGATGCGGCCCGCGACCCTGAATTTCAGTTCCATGTTCTTTCCTCCTGCTTTTTCTGCTTGTCCTGGTGCCCATTATGTTATAAAAATATAACATGTCAACTGATGATGAAAATGATAGAATCTTCAAGGCTTTGGCTGCATCCAGCCGGCGTGCCATGTTGGATGTGCTGAAAGATCAGCCGCAGACCACCGGGGATTTATGCGCGCGGTTTCCCGCCCTCGATCGCTGCACGGTGATGCAGCATCTGAAGGTGCTGGAGGCGGCCGATCTGGTCATCGTCAAGCGCGAGGGCCGCGAGCGCTGGAATTACCTCAACCCGCTGCCGATCAAGCATATCCATGACCGCTGGATCGGTCCCTATGCCGCCCAGGCGGTCAACTTGCTCAGCCGGTTGAAGGACGATCTGGAAGGGTAGGGCGCGTTCATCCGGCGGCGGCCTTTTCCAGTTCCGCGACGTCGATCTTCACCATCCGCATCATCGCGTCGCGCACCCGACCGGCCTTGGCCTGGTCGGGATCGCTCATCAGCTGCATCAGTGCATTCGGAATGATCTGCCAGGTGACGCCGAAACGGTCGGTCAGCCAGCCGCATTGCTGTGCTTGTCCGCCGTCCAGCAGGCGGTCCCAATAATGATCGACCTCCGCTTGGTCGGCGCAGGCGACGAAGAAGGAGATGGCGGGCGTCAGCTTAAAATGTGGTCCGCCGTTCAGCGCCATAAAGCCTTGCCCCTCCAGTTCGAAGGCGGCGGTGAACGTTTTTCCGTCCGGTCCCTTCTGCTGATAGGTGACCTTCGCCTGCCGGAAAATCGAAAGATAAAAGGCGAGCGCCTCGTCGAGAGTGTTGTCGAACCAGAGAAAGGGCGTGATCTTTTGCATGAACTTTCCTCCTGTTGGCGTGAACTTTACCTGCAAAGACGAATGGGCAGTCCCATATTCGACAGTCATATGATCTTTTTCTGAAACACCGAAGCCCTTGGCAGCACTTTGCTTTTCCTTTGCAGGCCGGGCAGCCATCGAAAGCGCCAGCCGAAACAACGTCATCGCCTCTTGTTTATCGAAAAATATATCTTAAGATATGTCTAGCGTTATATCTTAAGAAGGAAAACTCCATGTTTGGACGTCACCGCGGACATGAACACCGCAATCACGATGAATCCTGCCGCGAGCGGCATGCACACGGCGGTCATGGCCGCCATGGTCCCGGCCGTTTCGAAGGCGGCTTTGCCTCGCGCGACGGTTTTCGCGCCGGGCGCAAGCTGTCCTCGATCGATCTGCAATTGCTGATCCTGGCGCTGCTTGCCCGCCAGCCGGCCCATGGCTACGAGCTGATCCGCACCATCGAGGAAATATCCGGCGGCTTCTATGTTCCGAGCCCTGGCATGATCTATCCGGCTTTGACCTATCTCGACGAAATCGGCCATGCGGTGGCGGAAGCCGATGGCAACAAGAAGCTGTTCACCATCACCGATGCCGGCCGGGCAGCACTTGAGGCTGACCGGGCAGCGGCCGATCGCATCATCGAAGGTCTTGGCCGCATCGGCGCCAAGATGGATGCGGTGCGCGATGTCATGGAGGGCCGGGGGCAGGTCCCGGGCGAGGATCCGGAAGCGCATGGCCACCACGCGCTGGAGATTGCCCGTCAGGCGATCAAGGCCTCCCTGTTTCACAAGAGGGGCTGTTCCTCCCAGGAGGCCACGCGGCTTGCGGATATCCTCCGCCGGGCCGTCGAAGAGATCAATCGCGGCTAGAACCGCCCACGTTGAAGGATTTTACATGACAGAAAGACACGCCGTCGCGCGCGTCCGCCACGAGTTGCGCCGCCGTCTGCTGACTGTGAAGACGGCCGAGCGGCTCACCCCGCAGATGGTTCGCATTACGCTCTCCGGCGATGACCTCAAAGGCTTCGCCAGCGCCGGTTACGACGATCACGTCAAGCTATGCCTGCCTACGGCCGGGCAGGAGGCGCCCGTCTGGCCGGTTGGTCCCGATGCGCCCGCTCTTCCGAAGGGCGTTACCGCTTCGCCGATGCGCGATTTCACACCGCGCAGCCATGATGCCAACAAGGGCGAACTGGTGGTCGATTTTGCCATCCACGCGGCAGGCCCCGCCACAGAATGGGCATCTGCCGCCAAGCCCGGCCGCAAGCTCGGCGTCGCCGGACCACGCGGCTCCTTCGTCGTCACCGATGATTTCGACTGGTATCTCATGATCGGCGACGAAACAGCCCTTCCGGCCATCGGCCGCCGGCTGCAAGAACTGCGGTCCAACGTACCCGCGATCGTCATCGCCACGGTTGTCGGTGCCGCGGAAGAGCAGGTTTTCGAAACCGCGAACCGCCTCGAAACCCGCTGGATCCACCGGCCGCTCATCAATGCCAACGATCCGGCGTTCCTGCTGGATGCCGTCAAGTCGCTGCCGCTACCCGAAGGCGACGGCTATATCTGGATCGCCGGCGAGAACGATACGGTGAAGCTGCTGCGCAAGCATTTCGTCGAAGAACGGGGCCACAACCGGTCGTGGATCAAGGCCGCCGGCTATTGGCGCAAGGGCAGTGCCGGGTTCCACGAAAACCACAACGAGGGATAGGCCGGTGTGATCTCCGCGATGGCTGCCGTGGGCCCATGTGCTCCCGGCGGCTCAATCGCACTCATCAATCTGCCTGCCACCCGGATTGACACGCGGCCCCCGCCTGTTTTATCTGACCGCATGACCAGTCTGCCGATCAACGCTCTTTCGCACATGATGATGCCGCTCTCCATCCGGGAAGCGGAGCCTTTTGCGTGATCTGAGTTAATTTTCGCCAGACGCCCAAGCCGCTTCATCCGAGGCGGCTTTTTTTGTGGAACCGCCTCCCCATACCATCCAGAGGAGTTCCGCCATTGACCCAAACGCCCAATCCCGCCCTGGTCCGCTACATCACCACCGCCATCCCGTTTGTGAATGCCGCGCCGCATCTGGGCTTTGCGCTCGAAGTCATTCATGCTGATACGCTCGCCCGCTTCTACCGGCAAAGGGGGGATGACGTGCGCTTGCTGGCCGGCACCGACGAGAACAGCATCAAGAACGTCCGGGCCGCCGAGGCGGCGGGAGAGACCGTCTTCGATCTGGTCGAGCGCAATGCCGCACGTTTCCAGGCTTTGCCCGAAAGTCTCAACCTCTCCTATGACGATTTCATCCGCACCAGCGTCGATCCCCGCCATCCGCCGGGCGTCATAAGGCTCTGGCAGGCCTGCTGCGAAAGGGGCGATATCTACAAGCGGTCCTACAAGGGCCTTTACTGCGTCGGCTGCGAGCAGTTCTACAAGTCCGATGAACTGGCCGGTGGCCGTTGCCCCGAACACGATGCGCCGCTGGAGGAGATCGAGGAGGAAAACTGGTTCTTCCGGCTGTCAAACTATGCCGAGCAGCTGCGCGATCTCTACCGTCAGGGGACCATCAAGGTGGTACCGCATGCGCGCCAAAACGAGATTTCCGCACTGATCGAGCGCGGGCTGGAGGATTTCAGCATTTCGCGCAGTGCCGGGCGGGCGCGTGGCTGGGGCATTCCTGTTCCCGGCGATCCCGGCCAAGTGATCTATGTCTGGTTCGATGCGCTGGCCAATTACATCACGGCGCTCGGCTACGGCACCGATGAGGCATTGCTGGCGCGGTATTGGGCAGACGCCAATGCCCGCGATCATGTCATCGGCAAGGGCATCACCCGGTTTCATGCGGTCTACTGGCCGGCCATTCTTCTGTCAGCCGGCCTGCCTTTGCCGACCCGCATTCTCGTCCATGGCTATCTGACGACGGAAGGCCGCAAGATCAGCAAGTCGCTCGGAAACGCCATCGAGCCCGCTGTCTATGCCGAACGCTTTGGCGCCGACGCCCTGCGCTATTTCCTGCTGCGCCATATCCGGACAACGGAAGACGGCGATTTTTCGCTGGAGCGCTTTGAAAAGGCCTATAAATCCGAACTGGCGGGACAGCTCGGAAATCTCGTTCACCGCACGCTGAGCATCATTGAGCGTTCGAATGCCGGAGCCCTGCGCGAACCTTCGAAGGAGCTCGTCGAGCACGACACGCTGATCCAGCACGCCTTGAGCGTTGAGGAAACGGTCACCGCCCATCTGAACGCCTATGCCTTCGACCGGGCACTGGATGCAATCTGGAAACTGGTGGCTGAAGCCAACAAATATGTCGCCGACCAGCAGCCATGGGCGCATGCAAAGGCGGTGGCAGCGGCGCAGACCGCAGACGAAAGACAAACCGCCGCCACCCGCTTGAACGACAGCCTGTACAGCGTCGCATCGACCCTTCAGATCATCGCCACGGTGCTCACCCCGTTCATGCCCTCGATTGGCGCGCAACTGCTGCAAAAGCTCGGGCTGGAAGAGGGCAATGACGGTCATCGGCCAAGTTTGACCGGAGCGAAGATCGCAGCGGGCGAGCCGCTGTTTCCGATGGATCCAGTGGACCCGTAACCGGGAAACTGGAGCGGGCCGGTTCGATCAAACCGGTCGCTCCTTACCGGACATCTCGACCTTGGCGCCCATGACTGTCCTACTCCGGAGTTGCCGGCGCAAGGCAGGTTTATGCTTCTAGTCCAGTGCGACGATGGCCTCGACCTCGAAGAGCATGGGGTCAATGGCAAGCTTGGGGACGGGGATCAGTGTCTGCGCCGGCAGTGTCTCGCCGAACATGTCCTTGACGCTCATGGTCAACACTTCAAGCTTGGACATATCGTGGTCGACCACGAAGAGCGTGAGCTTGGCGACCTGGTCCGGCCGTGCGCCGAGCGCATCAAGGGCTGTGCGCAAATTTGCGTAGGCCTGCTTTACCTGGACGGCGAAGTCCGGCGACAAGGCCCCAGCGCTGTCTTGGCCGCCCTGTCCGGAGATATAGGCCATCCGCGCTTGCCGGGGCACAATCACCGCCGTGCTGTAGCCATTCGGCGTCGGGTCGTAGAGGTTTTGCGGATTGACGATGGTCAGCTTGTGGTCATTCTCGTTCGCTGTCGTCGCAGTGGGGATGCCCATGGTCATGATGATTAGCCCTCCGATAAGCCGCTTCTTGATGTCGCGTGACATGATTTTTCTCTTGGCTCTGAGGCGTGCGAGCAAGTCCTCTCGCAGCCTGCAGGATCGAATTTTCAGCGCGTTGTCGATTGACTCGTACACCGTACGATAAAATCGCATCGTACGGTGTACGAGTCAATCGTTGAGAATCGACATTCATTGCATTGTCGGCGTACATCGGAGTTCTGATCAGCGAGGAAGACGGATGGCAGTCAAACGCAGCAGTGCTGAGAGCAAGCGGTCGCGCCGGACAGAGGCGTCAATCCAGTCCGTGCAGGAGCCACGCAGCGAACCGCCTCTGTCTCCGGAGCGGATCGTCACGACTGCGATTGAACTGCTGGACGCGGAGGGGCTCGACGGTTTGAAGATGCGCCGGCTGGCCGATCGCCTCGGCTCTGGCGCGATGAGCCTCTATTGGCATGTCGGCAACAAGGAGCAGGTGCTCGATCTGGCGCTCGACCAAGTGCTCGAGTATCGCGGGCTGCCGCAATCAGGTGAGCCTCAGGACTGGCGTGCGGAAATCGTTCATATGCTCGAAGACTGGCGCGCCAGCATGCTGCGCCATCCCTGGTCGGCATCGCTTTTGCCGCGCCGGGCGCTCGGTCCGAACATCCTTGCCCGCCTGGAATTATTGAGCAAGACCTTGTCCGCAGCCGGCGTGGCGGACGCGGATCTGAACGTTGCCATCTGGTCGCTCTGGAACTATGTCATTGGCGCGACGGTCACCCGGGCGAGCTTCGATCTCTCGGATGATGAGATGGCCGCCGCACAGGTGCGCCTGCCAGGTCTCGGCGAACTTTACCCGACAATCGAACGCTCCCGCCTGCTGCTGGACAATGATTGGGACGGGGTTTTCCGCAAAGGCCTCGACGTCCTGTTGGACGGCCTCGCTCCGGAATAAGGAACAGTCGTCTTTTCATGGACGAGACAGTGCCGGATGATCGCGATATTCTGTGCCGGTGGCGTGGGGTAGTGGGGATAGCGCCTCGGCACGGCTCAGTCCACGCTGTCCCGCAACACGCGACGATGCCGGGTTTTGTCCCAGTGCGGAATAAAACGGCGGGGCGTCTCGCAGAAAAAATCATCCCCGCAAATCCCCGCCCTCTTTCCCCGTGCCATACTTCTTCCCGTCCCATCACGGATACACCGGTTTGCGTTACCGGCGAGGTGGGGCCGGTGCCCGGACGGTTTGGCGAAACGCGCGCGAAATCCCCGGGGCTGCGTGAAAGGTGGTTCTCCTCCGGTTCGTGAAAGCGGACCGGGCGTGCCGGGTGGTCACGCCGTCCTTGACGGCCCAGGGCCAAACCCCACCGGATTGAAAAGCCCGCGGATAAGCGGCGGGCCGGGGCATTGGAGGCTTCTCCTGACAAGAGAAGCGCAGAAGAACCTGAGAAGCGCGGCAAAAGACACCGAAGCGGGGCACATCGCGTGTCACCTATTCTACTACCCTAAGGCACTCGATGTGCCCCGGCCAATTCCGCCAGGCAAGAGCCCGGCGAACCTGCAGATGGTTCAAACCACGGGCGAAAAACACGCCGCGTGAAGAACCCCCGTGTCCATCGCCGCGCTCCCTTCACCCTTGCCCCCGAAAAGGAGAAAGACATGCCTCCGGTCTGCGAACCTGAAGAACTGCCATTGCATCCTGAACTGTTCGAAGTGCTCTGCCGCGCTGCTGCGGCACGAATGGATATTCCCGCCTTCTGCCGGATCCGGCGCTGCGCCCGGCAAGAGGAATGCACCGGTGCGCTGAAGCCGCGCGAAATTCCGCGATGCTTCCGTGGCCTTGCGGATGTCGATGCGCTGTTGCCGGTATGTATTGCGCGCGCCGACGATGCCTGGTTTCGCGAATTCGTCCTTCACTGGATCCTGTGCCGGGAAGATTATTTCGGCCGCGTGCGTCCGCCCGAAGCGGTTCGCAGCCTGCTTGCCCTTGACGAGCAGTGGCCGGTTTCCATCTATGTCGATGAGCAAGGCGAAACACCGGCCGCCGCACGCTCCGGCACCGCGACGCAGGATTTGCTCGATACGCTGCAGGCCTCCTTGGAGGGGAGACATGCACGGACCGATAAAAAGGCGCATCTCTAGGAGGAGACCCGAAATGCCCTACGTCGATGGATTTGTCCTCGCCGTCCCGAAGGACAGTATCGAAGCCTACAAGGATCTGGCGCGCACCGCAGGCACGGTCTGGAAGGAACATGGCGCACTTTCCTATGTCGAGTGCATCGGCGACGATGTGCCCTATGGCGAGCTCACCTCCTTTCCCCGTGCCGTTCAGGCCACGGATGACGAGGTGGTGGTGTTTTCCTGGATCACCTATCCCTCGCGTGAAGAGCGGGACGAAATCAACAAGAAGGTCATGGCCGATCCGCGCCTCAGCATGGACAACTGGACCATGCCGTTCGATGGCAAGCGGATGATCTATGGCGGCTTCCAGAGTTTTCTGGAATTGTAACTCTGTGCACCACCACGCTGCAGGGCGCACGGCCTGAAAGGATACCATGCCCCAGACGATCATCAGCCTGCCGACGCGCGGTGCCGGTCTCTACGAGTTTACCGGCGAGGCGCAGGCTTTCGTGCGCAAGGCCGGTGTAGAGGAGGGGCTTTTAACCGTGTTCGTGCGCCACACGTCCTGTTCGCTTTTGATCCAGGAAAATGCCGATCCGGACGTCAAGCGCGATCTCGACCAGTTTTTCAAACGTCTTGTACCGCCGTCCAGCGATCCGTCGATGGGCTGGATCATCCATACCGCCGAAGGCCCGGACGACATGCCTGCCCATATCAAGGCGGCCCTGACGCAGGTCTCGATCGGCATTCCGGTCGGGCAAGACGGTTTGATGCTCGGCACCTGGCAAGGCCTCTATCTGTTCGAACACCGCGACCGCCCGCACCACCGCGAGGTGGTCCTGCATCTGGGGGGATGAACTGGCAGGCGTTTGCTCTGGACAAACGGACGGGAGCGGGTGCGATCTTGATGGCGTCGATAGGGACATATCGATTAAAGTAATTGGAACAAAAACAGTTGCTTGGACGTTCGAAGGTTTCGATTGGATTGATTGGGACAGCACGGATTTTTTACGCTCTCCGTCATCCTCGCCCTTGTGGCGGGGATCCAGCACGCTCACGTCCGTGAACGAAAGGCTCTTCCACGTGACGGACGTCGCCTGACTGGATTCCTGTGACAGGCAGAGGAATGACAGACAGGGGGACGCTGAGCCCATCGAATTTCTACCGGTGCCGCCCGCACCGGCCAAACAGGCAAGGGGAACACCATTGACCGACGCGCAGACCATTGCCAGCCGCTTCATGCAGGCCCTGAACGAGCGGGATTTCGAGACGATCGGCACATTCCTCGATGAAGACGTGGCGCTCGATACCCTGACCGGCCAGCGCACCATCGGTGCCGGTCCATTGCGCATGGCGGTGATGACCTATTTCCGTCATTTCGACGAGAGTTTCAGCGACATGGTGCTGATGCACGACGCTTTTGGCCAGCGCGTCGCTATCGATGCCACCGCGCGTGGCCATTACCGGGAAACCATGCCGGGGTTCCCCGAGGCCAGCGGTCAGTCCTATTCGATCCCGAGTGTGTTCGTGTTCGAGTTCGAAAATGGCGCCGTCATCCGTCTCAGCCACTATCGCAATATTCGCGTCTTTGAACAGATGCTCGCCCGCTGAACGAGATCCGCGCTCGCCGCCTTTTTCCTGCCATTCCAGCACGTTCTTGCTCCGGCTGAACCCCGGATGAATGGCCGATTCGGATTCCGTTCAGCCTCGCCGGATTAGGGTCTCGTCAATGCCCCGGAACAACAGGCGGGCGGACGTCTCAAGGTTTTGGACCCATATAGGAGAAACAGTCATGAAACAGATTTTTGCAAAGCTCGCCCTTGCCGGCATGATCGGTTTGACCGGTCTTGGCGCTACTGTCGCACCGGCATCTGCCGATACGCTGACGCTTGGCCTGCATTCCAGCGGTGTTGTCGACGTTCAGTATCGCGACCGTGACCGCGACGGTTACGGCGATGAGCGCGACTGGGACGGCGATCGTCGCCATCGCCCGGGCTGGGGCGGTGACCGCCGTGGCCGCTGCGATCCAAGGCTCGCCCAGGAAAAGGCCCGCGATTTCGGCATGCGCCGCGCCCGTGTGGTTGATGTGTCGCCCCGCCGGGTTGTTGTAGAGGGCATGCGCCGCGGCGATTATCGCAGCATGGTGTTCGCCAATGCCCGCGGTTGCCCGGTTCTCGGCCGCTAAACACTGCTAATCATTCCCATTCTTTCCGCCTTGTCTCCCCCGGCCGGCGGAAAGTTTCACCCCTCGCGGTTTTCCGCGAGGGGTGTTTTTGTTTTGGGAAACTGGAAATTCGCCGGGTGTCTGACCGCCCCTATAGTGCCGGGGCCTTCCAGACCCGAGATCCGTCCTCTGCCAGATACCGCGTCAGCTATCGCCCAAACCGATTGCATAAAAAAACCCCGCCGGAGCGGGGTTCGATTGTCCTTCGGCCTTGGCGATGGGCTATTATTGCTTGATCGCGAAGGTGACGTTGACGGTAACGTTATAGCTGTTTTCTCCCGTGGCGATCGGTACGGCGTCAGCGGCATATTCTTTTGCCATGGCGCGCATCATCGGCATCGGTTCGGGCCGGGATGAGTTCTCTGAAATCTCGACGATACGGCCGATCGAAACACCGGCGGCTTCCGACAGGATCTTGGCCTTGGCAACGGCATCCGCCACCGCCGACTTGCGGGCTTCGGTGATCGTTGCTTCCGGCTTGTCGTTGGAAAACTGGATCGAGCCGCCCTGGTTGATGCCGAGCGTCACCGACTGGTCGATGATGGCACCGAGCTTATCGAGGTCGCGCACCTTGATGGTCAGCGAGTTGGCCACCTGGTAACCGGTCAGAACAGGCTGGCGATTGCCGCCATCATTGTTGTCCGGATACTGGTACTGCGGATTGACGGCGAAACCGGAGGTCTGCAGGTCACGGTCGGCAATGCCGCCGGTCTTCAGCGCGTTGAGCACATCGGCCATCGCCTTGTTGTTGGCGTCGAGCGCTTCCTTGGCGGTCTTGGCATCCTTGACGACGCTGAACGACAGGATCGCCAAGTCCGGTGCAATGCTTGCACGGCCTTCGCCGGAAACGGTGATCACGGCTTCACGCGGCGTGTTGTCCTGCGCAAAGGCAGAGGCGCCGGCAATACCCGCAAAAGCGGCCGCCAGAACGACGGTCTTGAGGCGGCGGGGGAAATAGGTGGATGTCATGGATGGGTTCTCTCCAGTTGTGTTTCGTCCCTGTCACCTTATTGATGTTTGATTGTGTAGGGATTGCGGCAACGTCTTGTGGGAAAACCAGTTTTCCGCTAGAGCCAGTCCCACCCGCGGTCTGCCATTGGCCCGCGGTGTACCGGACACGTCCGGCGGGGCCTGTAGCTCAATGGTTAGAGCCGGCGGCTCATAACCGCTTGGTTGGGAGTTCGAGTCTCTCCGGGCCCACCATTTTTGCCTCTGCCGCCTGGCAACGAGCGGGTAGTTTGGGCAAGTCGCGCCGTCAATTGCAACTTAATGTTTATTATCAATTGGTTGGCGCGACTTTAAATGGTTAGAGGTCGGAAATTGGCCCAAGTCATCCGCTTGATAAGCAGAAGGTCAGAGGTTCAGTTGGCTTTGAATTGATAGTTTTTTTGCCATCTCAGTAGGCGTAAGCTGAGCTGAAAACTCTCCGTGGCACCATTTTTGACAACGGAAGCGTTCATGTCCCTCTGTTGCATGCATTAAACGTTCCTTCATTTCTCATCGATGGAGCGCTTTTTTTTGACACCTTTTTTGTCAAATTGCGGAGGGTTGGCTATCCAGTCATCGACTAGGTCCGCGAAAAACGCCCGCCGTCGTCCTGGAGTTAAAGCGTGATCTTCGGGAAATAGCCCGGCTTTGATCAACCGCTTGATAGTGCTTTTTGCCAGGGTCGTCAGCTCGCACACTTGGCGCCACGTGTAGAGCCGTCTGGGGGGCGATGGATTACTCGTCATCGTTCTGGTCTTTCGGGTAAGTGGAGCGGCGACGTTGCCGCAGCGCCATCATATCCGGACGCAATTCGAGAGCAACCTAAGATTGATAGTCAACAATTATAGAGCTGACCTCGAACACCCCACTTCAAGCGATTTTTTGAGCCTTCTATTGGGAAGTCAATAATGGTCGCTGTCGGTCGCATCACCTGTGGCATCGCGCCGCAATTTTGTCTCGCTAAACAAACCAGCCAGAAATTAACAAAAAACACACTTTGTGATCAAAATGAACATGACATGGGCAATTTGTTATGCTATGTTGCTAATATAAAGAATTCGGCTCTCTAAAAGCGATTCGAAATGTTGTGAGCTAAAGGTCGCCAATCCTTGCAAACAACGTTTTTGAGAGAACTCGAATTCTTTCGGCGAGGTGTTGCGAGCCTTTGATAAATACAACCCTAGAAGGATTCGCCCACTACCAAAATGGTGCCGAATCCATGAGCAAGATGAGTAAATCGGACCGACACATCGTGACGGTTTACGGAGGGGTGTTGTAAAAATGTCACATATATAATGCCTGAAATTGCGAATACCGCACTTGTTCCACCATGTCCTGGGGTTCCAAGGTTAATCGTTTGTCGCTTTGTGTTCGTGCGACGTGATTTTTCGCCCGGTGCGGAGTTTAAATGACTGGTCACAAGGCTCGTAAACTTCAGTGGTGAGAAGCTGGATGTGACCTTTCAGCGAACCGTAAATCCAGTATTTTTGACGTTAAAGTCCTGCTTACTCAGTCGCCGCCCTGCAGAGTGGAGGAACGAGGACGTTTTCTTGTCTGCGACTGCTACCTGAGCACTAAATGAGCCCCGTCACCGCTTCGTTCGGGAAACTGCACGTCGCTGCGATCCGCGCTAAAGATCGCCATGAGATCAAATAGTCCCAGCCGCAAACGTATCGAACCGACGTAAGCATTCTGGATAAATATCGTCGGAAGGCCCACGTGCGCTTTTTTGACGGACTGTACAGCCGGTCGATCGATGCGTTGATCACTTTGTAGCGTAGCGGGGTGGGCGCCTCCAAAAAGTTGATCTCGAGCGCGGTCCTATGAACAAGCCGGCCGCAACGGTGTCAGTTGACGAGATTATACGCGCACTTGGAACTGAAGCCTTTTTTGATTGCCGCTAGGAAATTTGGATGCCGAAATGCGCGATGAATGACGCTCGATTCGCCAAACACATCGCTTTTCAATAACCGTCAAGAGCGCTCAATACCAGTCTTTAGTGTTCAGGAAGGCATATTAACCAATTGATATGATTGACTAAATTGTAATTTTATGGTTTCCTAATTTTCGAGGCGGCCATTCCGGCCGACCGATCTCGCGTTCACAAGGAAAATCCGAATGGCTCGCAAAATTCAGAGCGATGAAGATATTGAGGCGCTCCCTTGGTCGAAGGGCAATGCCTATTTCGTCCACGACAGCGTCGTGCCCAAGCTGCAGGTGCGGGTCGGAGGAGGGGGGATCAAAACTTTTGTCATGCGTGACCGGTACGGACACGCGAAAAATCCCGCAACCCGGTCGATTGGAGACGCGTGTAAAATGTCTGTCGAAACCGCCCGAGCGATCGCCATCCATTGGAGTAAACTAAACCGCAAGGGGATCGATCCGGCGGAGGAAACTTTACTTGCCGAGCTGAAGGATGAAGAATACCGTCGGCAGACTTTCAGACACGTGTTGGAAGATTATCTTGCCGATCAGCCGAACCGGATCGAAAATCGGCAGGCGCATAAAGATGTCAGCGTCCTTACGCGAGAGTTCCTCGATCCAGAAAAAATTCCCTTCCTAGACAAACCGATTCGCGACGTGACAGCCAGCGACGTAAAGCTTGCCATCGAAGCCATTCGCGTACGACCGGCCGCGACGCAGGCACTCAATATGTTCTGTAAGATCAAGACCTTTTTCAACTGGGTGCTTGCGAGTGGAGGATACGGAGTAACCCATTCGCCTTTGGCAAACTTAAAGATTAAGCCACTGAAGTTGCAGAGAATCAAAAGGAAAAGATCGCACACGTCAGATGAAGTACGCTGCTACTGGGCTGCTTGTGAAGTTACCAAATTTCCATTGAACGAGTTCTTCAGGGCTGCATTGCTTACGGGACAACGGAAGAACGAGATCCGACTGGCGGAATGGTCGGAAATAGATTTGAGACGAAAGCTTTGGACCATTCCGGCGTGTCGCTTCAAAACCAACCGAGTGCAGCTCGTACCTCTGTCGGTACCGATGATGCAACTGTTGGAGCGGATAAAGGCCCGCCAGAGCGATAGGCACGGGCCATTTGTATTCAGTAGGACGGACGGCGAGGCGCCCATGGGGTACAATGGAAAGGACATTCAGAAGTTCCGAGAGATATTGTCGAAAATCTACCTCGCGAACCATCCCGAAAAAAGCGCGCCGGAGCGGTGGAGCCTGCATGACAATCGGCGAACCGTCCGGACAGCCTTAAGCAACTTAGGAGTTCCAACCGAGGTCGCAGAAGCGGTGATTGGACACATTCAGGTGGGGCTCGAGGACACCTACAACACAAATACCTTCAGAACAAAACGTCGCCGAGCGCTCCATCTATGGGCCGAGGAGCTGGCGATCATCGTCGCGGATCCGGATCACCGTTTCGATGATGAAGAATACGAGGCGCCTGAATGGCCATCGCGCTGGAATGACACAAGACAGTTCATTCCAAGAGAGTCGCCCGGTCCGGAGGATTTACCAAGTCGGGAAAACCCCACTATATGAAAAAAACCGCGAAAGTCACAAAAGTCAGGCGGTTCAACACAGCAGCCAAGCCCGTCAATATGACGCGAGTAGAGCTTTTTCATCTAATGTGGGCGGAGTCTTCGGTCGCCGCCGCCCGAATACTGGGAGTATCACCCAGCTATCTCGCACGGGTATGCAGAGCTCTGGAGGTGCCACGGCCAAGTTGGGGTTACTGGGCAATGCGAGCGGAGGGACGAGCTCCACCCCCGCCGCTTCCCGCGCTTAGTCCAGGAAATCCTGAGATCTGGACGCGCGACAAATCGAAACGTGTGTTTATCAAGCCATTTTATACCAACAACGTCCGTAATACGGGTGCGGCATTCCGCGATTCGGACCATCCGCTCATGACCCTGACCCGTCGGCGTTTCGAAGCTGCGGCAAACATGCCTGATAATATCGATCGTTACCTTCGGTTTCCGAACAGGTTTCAACGCGCGGACGTGACCGTCTCGGGAAGGGGAGTGCATGCTGCATTCGATTTCGCCAACGCACTCTTTGTGGCACTAGAAGCTCGCGGCCATCGCGTAATTATAGCTGGGTCGTTCAAGAACCTCCACCGACTCTCTACCGATCGCGGCGAAGTACCTTCTTCTCGTCCGGAGGAGGGCGAGGAGTCGTTTTCGGAAGCCCTTCGCCCGACAGTGGTCTACATCGGACCTACGCCAGTCGGATTGGCGGTCATCGAGACCAGCACACAGATGAAAATGCAATACGCTGGCTATGGTAAGTTCGTTCCAGTGACGGAATGGAAGGGCCGGCATGTGGGACACACCTGGCAAGTTGTCAAAGAAATGCCGACCGGGCGCATGAAGCTCGTCGCGTACGATCCGACCCGATTGCACGAATGGCGACAGGAATGGCGGGAGACGAAAGCTGGACAGCTCATCAAACGTGTCAGAGAGATTATCTTAGATCTCGAAACAGCGTCCAATATGTTGGCGGCCGGGGCCCAGGCTCGATGACTCTCGTTGTTTATCGCGTGTCGCGGAATGATGTAGCAAATGCCACAAGGCGATTTCAGCGAAAAAGCGGCCCACCCACTTACAGCCGCAGGCCGACGTTTTAAGAAATAGCGGGTTAACTTAAAGTACCTTGACTGTGCGAGAGCCACGCATCGTGGCCGAGAGCGATCCAAGGCCTGTTTTTTCCATAGATAGCAATGATCGGCGGGTGGAAAGTTTGTTCATCAACCATGGCCCGTCCCTCTGGCTCGCCGTCCAACAGATCGCTTGCTCTCTCTCTAGTGAATGGTGTCTCTCGATGGATCCCGCGCGAATAACCTACCCAAAACTCTGTGGTTATTTTCCCAAGTTGACACGAACAGAGGGCACAAGCTTCATCGCTGCGGGCCTGCCGAACCCAAAAATGATCCTTTGTGAATTTCGATTGCCCAACTAGGGTGGTGGTGAAGGTTCCTATCGGATCCCGAAGTTTTAGATGGTTGCAGGTTAGTTCGCGCTGTCGAATCCTTAGCGGGAAGGTGTCGAGGGATTGACCGCGGGATCAAGTCTATTGGCATCCCCGGAGTTCGTCACATGATTGGTCGTCCAATTTGAGCGATTTTTCGACGAAATCGCCTAAGACTTGCGCTAACGAATCCTTCCACACTAATTGTTGACAATGCGGCCCGATTGCAGCCTGTTCGTCTCTATGGATTCGATTTCGGAAATTATGAGCGTCCTAAGAGCGGGTCGCGCCCTTTTGGATCTTAGCCAGGAAGAGCTCGCCTCCCTCGCCGGGGTTAATCGGCAGATCGTCGTCAGGGTAGAACGGGGTGACGCAAACGTCCTTGTCGATGCCATTGAGAAGATTCGGGCAGCGCTCGAGGCCGGCGGAATTGTCTTTATTGAGGGCAGCGCGGAACGCGGGCCGGGTGTGGCATTAACGCGATCGCGCTTACGTCAGCATATCTTGCCTGCATCGAGCAAGCCTGAATAGCCGACTTCTTGTTATGTGAATCCATGATGCGCGCTGAAAAGCTCACTCGCGAATCCTTTGTCCGGACAGCGTTTCGTTCTTGAAGTCGGTCGCAGGACCTCTTTATCTTGCCGACTATTAAATGAGTAGCCTGGTTGTTATGTTGTCATTATGTTCTGGTGCCATTGGAGAGGAACTTGATGGCAATAGAAATCGACTCAAATGACATTGAGCGCAGCTTCCAGGATATTCCTGGCGACAAGAAGACCGAGACCGAACAGACAGCCTTTCTTATGGACTTGGGCTGGCACAAAGGATCGAATTGGCACGACCTGCTCAAATCTAAGCGCATTCTCATCATTTCCGAAGCAGGTGCTGGTAAAACCTATGAATGCCGAGCAGAGCAGCAGGCGCGTTGGGCTGCGGGTGAGCCCGCATTTTATGTCGAGCTGGCCGAGCTTGCACGCACCAATCTGTGCGACTCTCTTTCGCACGAAGAGGAAGTCCGCTTCGACACTTGGCTTACGTCCCAGTCTGATGTAGCGACGTTTTTTCTCGATTCTGTCGACGAACTAAAGCTTAGCCTCGGTTCGTTCGAGCAAGCGCTAAAGCGCTTGGCAAAGGCAGTCGCCGGGCAGCTTGGCCGCATCCGCGTCGTTATCACTTCGCGCCCTATTCCAGTCGACGAGCATCTCTTTCGGCGAATATTACCGGTGCCTGATGAGCCGGACGAAGCCCCGACCAGCGAAGTGTTCGCGGATATCGCGATGGCGCGCCGAGCTCAGAAATCTAACGAGGAAAGGGCCGCGCCGGATTGGCGCAACGTCGCTCTGCTGCCCCTGTCGATTGCCCAGATTAAACAAATTGCGATCAAGGAAGGAGTGACTGACCCCGATGCGTTGCTCACCGACATCCGGCAGCGAAACGCAGAGGACTTTGTACGCCGTCCGCAAGACCTCATTGAGTTATGTTCCGATTGGCGAGTGTATCGCCAAATTCGATCACATCGCGATCAAGTGGCGACCAACATCGCCGTGAAGTTAAAGCCTCGGGAAGACGGCCGTGAAATGGCGGCTTTGTCCGCCGGCAAAGCGTTGGAAGGTGCTCGCCGTCTAGCTATTGCGGCCATTTTGAGCCGCAAGCTCACGTTGCGCCATAGCGCAGAGGCGGACCGAGCCGGCGATCCAGCCGACGCGCCGCTCGATCCTTCGTCGATCCTCCACGACTGGACACAACACGAACTTAAGGCACTTTGGAGCGGTCACTTTTCGGATTTGCATCCTACGGGCGTGTGCGCTTCCACCACCGGTCGGTGATTGAATATTTGAGCGCCGAGCATCTTCTTGCTATGCGCGCACAGGGAAGACCTATCCGGTCGATCAAGCGTATCCTGTTCACGACTACGGTGCAGGGGAAGGTGGTAGTCAAGCCTTCCCTGCGCCCGATCGCCGCTTGGATGGCCTTGCGCGACGAGTCAATTTTCGAGGAAGTGCTGCGGCGGGAGCCGGACATTCTGCTAAATTTTGGCGATCCTGAATCGCTTTCGCCAATTCATCGACAGCGGGCCCTGTGCGCCTATGTCGAGCGCCATAGCGCCGGCGGCTGGCGTGGATTGCGAGTGCCGAGCGTCCAGCTTCATCGCTTCGCCACGGCTGATCTCGGATCAGAGGTAAAGCGACTATGGGAAGGCGAGATCGAGAACCCCGAAATCCGCGAAATTTTGCTGACCTTGATTGGTGTGGGGAAGATGGCTGGTTGTGCGGATATTGCCCACGGTGCATTGGTCGATCGCGCAGTTCCTGATGGCGAGCGGATTGATGCGCTAGTTGCGCTCATCGAGTTAGGCGATCCTCGCCTTGCGGCAATTAGCGCCAGCCTAGTCGAGCACGTACCGCTTTGGCCAAACCGGCTGTCACGAGCTGTGTTGCTGCGATTGTTCCCTGCTCACCTTTCTGTAGCCCTTCTTTGCAAGATTCTCGCGCGTGTCACGGAAAAGAAGCGCTCTGTTGGGGACATCTCATGGAACCTCCCTCGCCTGATTGAGAAGGCGGATATATCGCCGCAGACGCTGGATGCACTACGCCATGGGCTTACAGAGTTGGCGGTGGAAGGGATCGCCTGGAACGAGAAGAAATGGCCACATCTTGCGAGTAAACGGCAGTTTCTCTTACCACCGCTGGCTATCACCTGCCTGCGCCAGCTTCAAAATGGTATCGTTACTTCAGAGTTAATGCGTTCTACGGCGATCGCGTTACGGCTGGCAGAACGGGAATATGACCACAGCGAACCAGCGAAGCAATTGGGGGCAGCACTTCGCGGATTGCCGCCGGATGTGCGGTGTCTGATATTCGAGGCCGAAGACGCTTTCCTGCAATCACACCATCATCAAGCCGATGCCTTCGATCGCTTCGCGCGGGTTGCGTTCCATGATGCGTCAATTCATCTTGGTGCAGACGATAAAGATTGGGTTTTCGCATCGCTCTCCAACCGCAGTCGTACTGCCGACGATCGCGCTGTGATGCTGGAAGCGGCGATCCGCATCCCTAACGAGAATGTCGAATGGATCGATCATGTGGCATCGCTGAAGCCGCTTGTTGCCGATCTACCGCATCTTCTTCAGCGTCTCGACGTATTTGCCAAACCGAGAGAGCGTAGGCCCGAAGAACTTCGCTTTGAACGCGAGAATGCCAAGCGGCAGAAGAATGACAAACGTCGCGACGCAAAAGCTCACGCCAGTTGGGAGTTGTTCTGGCGGGAAATAATCAATGATCCCGATGTAGTGTTCGCCTCCGACCGTTCCGAAAATACCGCTTGGAATCTCTGGCGAGCAATGGAAAGCAGTGGCGAGGAAAGCCGTGCCTCCGGTTGGAATCGGCGTTTTATTGAGCGGCATTTTAGCAAGGACGTGGCCGATCGGTTGCGTCTCGCGATCATGGCATTCTGGCGCCAAGACCGCCCGACCTTACGAAGCGAACGACCAGAACAGGAAAAAGGCACCTTTCTGACCCGTTGGCAGCTTGGCTTGGCGGGGATCGCTGCCGAGGCCGAGGATACCCTATGGGTGGAAAAGCTTGGGCAGGACGAAGCAGAACTGGCGCTGCGTTATGTGCCCATCGAACTGAACGGCTTTCCAGCCTGGCTGGAGGGATTTGCCACCGTACACTCGGCAGCAATAGACACCGTCTTGGGAGCCGAACTAACTGCGGAACTCGACGATCCCGCTGGCCACTCGAATATTTTACACAATATCGAGTACGCGGTCTCTGCCGTTGCACTCATATTCTTACCGCGTGTACGTGCCTGGCTGGATTCCAGCAAATGGCGGCTCGGCCACAGCGAGGAGATGAAGGCCCGGCTGCGGCAGGTGGTGAAAATCCTCTTGCAACATGGCGATGCCGATACAAACGCGTATATCCATGCACTCGCAAAGACGGAGCTGACACATGGTGCAAAAGATGCGGTGAGCAGCATCTGGTTACTAATTTTATTGCGTCTCGAACCGGCGGCCGGCCTTGATGCCCTCGAGAAGACTATAGAGCCTCATGCACCGGCAAGGTTCGGCCAACCAACGGAATGGTTCGCTTCTCTCTTTGGCGACGGGCACGGTCCTGGCGAAACATATCTTTCCGCGTCCGGCTTCACCCCGGAATTGCTGCTACGCCTCGCGCGCCTTGCCTACCAATACATTCGACTGTCCGACGATATACCTCGCGAAGGTAGTTTTACGCCCAATGCGCGCGATCATGCACAGCGCGGTCGGAGCAATATCGTCAACGCGCTGTTGTCGACGACGGGGACTGAAGGCTGGGCAATAAAACTCAGATTGGCTGACGATCCACTCTTTGCTGATCTGAAAGACCGCGCTCTAGCAATGGCCGTTGAGCGTGCGGCCGAGGACGCGGACGCAGCCGCCTTCGCCGAGGCCGACATCGTGGGACTTGAGCGATATGGCGACCTCCCACCCTTGACGCGTGATGAGATGTTCATGCTCATGATCGATAGGCTGGATGACATTGACGACGTGCTGTTGCGCGACGACTCACCGAGAGCGGCATGGGCGCTCATAGAGGATGAGAAAATTATGCGACAGCAACTTGCCCGCGAACTGCGCTCCAATGCCAACGGTGCCTACAAGGTTGACCAGGAGGCGGTGACCGCTGATGAGAAGGAAACCGATATCCGCCTTCGCTCTACCGGTTCAGAGCATGAGGCGATCATAGAGTTAAAGATCGGGGAGAAGGACCGCTCCGCGGCCGACCTAAAAACTGCGATCAGAAACCAGTTGGTTGCTAAATACATGGCAGCGGAAAACAGCCGCGCCGGCTGTTTGTTTATTACCGTAAAATCTCCCCGAACATGGGTACACCCTGAAACCGGAGCCGCGTTGGACTTGCCTGGGCTCATAGCCATGCTGAATCAAGAAGCGGCCCGGATTGAGCAGGAGATGGGAGGAAGCCTGCGTTTGACTATGCGTGGCCTCGACCTCCAACCACGCTTGTTGACCGAAGCCGCAATATCGCGCGGCCGTCGGCGGAAAGCTGTTCCCGAATAAGCACTTCGGGTGTGGGCAACCCGATGTGGGCATCACACGCTCGCGTTCTCCAGCTTGGACTACGCGAATGATCGGTCCTTGGCTGTCGGGATGGACACCGATCGACGGCTTGAGGTTGCCCTCTCGGAACCGGTGATACCAATAAAATCGCGGATGGCCTGTCGATTGATCGTGCGATTGTAGAGATTAGACCCGTTTTCCCATTCCCCGTCAGATAGCCGATGCCAAAGGCTTTCAACGGGAACCCGATAGGAACTTTTCCGATAGCTATGGGTTTGCTTCCTGAGATCGCGCCGTGTCAATCGGACGCGACGGAGAAGGTGAACGCATCGGTTTTTCCGATTTCTCGTGCGGGCAACGAAACGCCAGTCGAGCATCTTAACCTGTCCGCTGCGATCTCAACCGCAAAGGAATCCGCCATGATTGATCCGCCCACCACCCCACCGGAAGACCCTAAACGCAAGGTCGAGCTCGATCAGACGGTGGATTTCGCAATCCAACTTCTCGTCGAAGAAGCGCACACCATCGGATGGCAGCGCGCGGAGTTCCTGACTGCCATCACGGACTCTGCCAATGCTCGCCTATCCGTCTTGGAAGAAGAGCGTCAGTTGGACGGCGACATGGCTGAAGAGCCTACCAACAAATGGCCTGGAGCATCTGAAAAGTAGGCGGTCTCGAGAATGCCACTGCTTCACGATACGTCGTCCTTCGATCCGAGACAGGGAAACCACGTACCGCATCGATCACCGTCTATATGGTTCAGGCGTTCGCAACCCATAGCCGACATGCGACGAAGCCGAGCGAAAGTGATGCTGGCGCCGTGCTTTTTTACGATCTCTGCTCGATCGTAGCTGCCTGCTCGGCCGCAAGACTGACACTCGACATCCACAACAGGGAGGCCAACCTGGCGTAGCGTGGATGTAAGTCCCAGCGGAAGGTTCGTTTTCGTTGGCATCCCGGTCTCCAACTTAGGTCAAAAAAATTATTCAATAAGACCGGCTACTTATACCGGTGTCCTAGCGAACTGATTCAAAACGACAATCTGCAGAATCTCTAAATTGTGAGTGGATATTCCCGATTCTGACCAGCTTGACTCTCGTTCTATGAAGGAACAGAAGAAGAACATCAAGCGTTTATGGCGGCATGAAGTCGCCTTTACTGAACACCACGAGCCGAAGGGATTCCGTGAACCATGACGGCTGTCCGCGAGCACGTAATAGCAGAACTCCGTGATCGCATAGCCTCCCTCCGCGGAAGCGCAGCGAGGCAAGCGGGGTGTCTGCCTTTCGGCATTGCCGAGATCGATGACCGACTGCCTGGCGGAGGCCTTGCTTACGGCGCGTTACACGAATTTGCAGGAGGCGGTGCTGGCACGGTTGATGGCGCTGCCGCCGCCCTGTTCGTGGCGGGGGTTGCAGCCAGGACCAAAGGCAAAATTGTCTGGTGCCTGACCCGGCCAGACCTGTTCTTCCCGTCGTTGGCGCAAGTCGGCCTGAATGCGAACCGAGTGATCTTCGTCGAAAGCGATAAGGAGGAGGATCTGCTCGCGAACATGGAGGAGGCACTTTCTTACGGCGGCCTTGGTGCTGTCGTCGGGGAGATCGTCCGCTTGCCGATGGTGGCCAGCCGACGGCTTCAGTTAGCGGCGGAAAAGTCTGGCACCCTGGCAATGATAGTCCGGCGATGGCGGCGACAAACGGAAGCCAATGATTTCGGCCAGCCTACCGCGTCGACGACACGGTGGCGGGTGAGTGTGATGCCGTCAGAAGAACTCCCGGTTCCAGGAGTCGGGCGGGGTCAATGGTTGTTAGAGTTGATGAGATCGCGTGCAGGCGAGTGTGCTGAGTTTCTCGTAGGAGCGTGTGATGACAAGGGTCGTATCGATATTCCTTCCCGATCTGGCGACCGATCGAATTCGACGGGCCGATCCCGCCATTCCGGCTGATCAGGCGATTGCGGTGATTGCAAAGTCAGGCTCCAAACGCTGGGTTGCTGCAGCAGACATGGCTGCCAGGGAAGCTGGTCTGCGTGTCGGCATGCCAGCGGCGAAGGCGCAGGCACTGTTTCAGGGTCTGATGATGGTCGATGCCAATCCAGTTGCCGATGCCACTGCCCTTGAACGGATCACGTTCTGGGCGCTCACTCACTACTCGCCGATTGTCGCTGTCGATGGGCTTGACGGCATCGTCATGGATACTGAAGGAGCTGACCACCTTCAGGGAGGCGAAGAACCGATGCTGTCGGGGATCGCCAACAGGTTTCGCCTGAAAGGTTTGAAGGCGAGGGTGGCGATTGCTGACACGTGGGGCGCAGCCCATGCCTGTGCACGCGCGATTACGCGGGACACCGTCATTGTACCGCGTGGGGAGACGGCGCGCGCGGTGGAACGGCTGCCGATCTCGCTCCTTCGTCTCCCTCCGAAAATCATCGGCGACCTCCGGACGCTAGGATTCCGGACCATCGATGAGCTGTCGACCACCCCACGAGCACCCCTGACGCTTCGGTTCGGCCCCGAGATCGGTCGTCGGCTGGATCAGATGTTTGGGAGGAGCAGAGAGCCGATCGATCCTGTCCGAACGGCCGATCTTGTCGAGGTTACTCGCTCGTTTCAGGAACCCATCGGCGCTGCCGAAACCATCAACAAATATGTTGGTCTTCTCGTCATCGAACTATGCAACGAGCTTCAGAAAAAGGGCCTCGGCGCGCGGCGGGTAGATCTCATAGTCCACAAGGTCGACAATTCGATCCAGGCGATCAGGGCCGGGACGGCAAAGCCGGCGCGTGATGTTTCCTGGTTGACGAAGCTGTTCAAGGACAGAACCGAAAAGATCGAGCCTGGCTTTGGAATTGAGAAGCTCACTCTTGTGGCCGTCATGTCGGAACCGCTTGACGAGGTGCAGCGGTCGTCGTCCTTGGTCGAGGAGGAGGTCAAAGATATCACACCGCTCATCGATATCTTTGGCAACCGCGGCTCCCGCGTGTATCGGCTTGCGCCCGTTGCTTCAGATGTACCCGAACGCTCCGTTCAGCGCATCGGTGCCGCCGCCGATGATGTTGCCATCCTATGGTCTCATCAGTGGCCCCGGCCCGTGAGACTGCTGCCGCATCCTGAACTCGCTGAAGTGATCGCATTGATGCCCGACCACCCACCTGTCTCCGTGAAATGGCGCGGCAAGCGACGAAAGGTCAAGCGAGCCGACGGCCCCGAGCGCGTATTCGGGGAATGGTGGATTCGAAACTCCGAGCTGGAAGCTGTCCGTGACTATTTCGTCATCGAAGACGAGGCGGGGGAGCGACTTTGGGTCTATCGCGCCGGGGACGGCGTTGATGGCAACACCGGCTCGCACAAATGGTTCGTCCATGGAATTTTCGCATGAGATACGCCGAACTTCAGGTCACCACCCACTTTTCATTTTTGCGCGGTGCGAGCAGTGCGACCGAGCTGTTCGAGACCGCAAAGATGCTCGGCATCGATGCTATAGGCGTGGTTGATCGCAATTCACTTGCGGGCATCGTCCGCGCACTAGAAGCATCTCGCGGCACGGGCATCCGGCTTGTTGTTGGCTGCCGGCTCGATCTTCAGGACGGGATGTCGATCCTCGTCTACCCGACCGACCGGGCAGCATATTCGCGCCTGACCCGGCTCATCACGTTGGGCAAAAGCAGGGGCGGCAAGAACAACTGCATCCTGAATCTCGACGATGTCGTCGCGTACTCGGATGGGATGATAGGCATCCTAGTGCCTGACCTGCCGGACGATACCTGCGCAATCCGCCTCCGCAAGATGGCTGAAATCTTCGGCGACCGCGCTTATCTTTCGCTCTCGCTTCGCCGCCGGCCCAATGATCAGATGCGACTCCACGAGCTGTCGAACCTGGCGATGCGGTTCAAAGTGAAGACCGTCATTACCAATGATGTTCTGTTTCACAAGCCGGGACGGCGGCAGCTTCAGGACATCGTCACCTGCATCCGCAACAACACGACGATCGATGAGGTTGGTTTCGAACGGGAGCGTCATGCGGATCGATATCTCAAGCCGCCCGAGGAGATGGAGCGTCTGTTTCCACGATATCCCGAGGCACTGCGCCGGACGATGGAGATCGTGGATCGATGCAAATTTTCGTTGGAGGAGCTGACCTACCAATATCCCGAAGAAGCGATCATCCCCGGTAAGACACCGCAGGAGTCGCTCGAGCACTACGTGTGGGAGTGCATCCCCGACAGATATCCCGAAGGCCTGCCCCCCGATGTCCTGAAGACGGTTCGTCATGAACTCGATCTCATCCAGAAGATGAAATATGCCCCATACTTCCTCACTGTCTTCTCGATCGTTCGTTTCGCCCGGAGCCAGGGCATCCTTTGTCAGGGACGCGGATCAGCGGCCAACAGCGCAGTGTGTTACATTCTTGGGGTCACGAGCATCGACCCATCGACGAACGATCTGCTGTTCGAACGGTTCGTAAGCCAGGAGCGGGACGAGCCGCCGGACATCGATGTGGATTTCGAGCACGAACGACGTGAAGAGGTCATTCAGTGGATCTACAAGACCTATACACCTCAGAAGGCGGCACTGTGCGCGACCGTAACACGGTATCGGGCAAAGGGCGCGATCCGAGATGTCGGCAAGGCGCTTGGACTGCCGGAAGATTTGATCAAGGCTTTGTCGTCTGGGATGTGGGCATGGTCAGAAGTGGTCAGCGACCGGAACGTCCGTGAGCTTAATCTGAACCCGGACGACCGCCGCCTGGTTCTGACGCTGAAGCTGGCGCAGCAGCTTATGGGCGCACCCCGTCATCTAGGCCAGCACCCTGGTGGTTTCGTGTTGACCCACGACCGTCTGGACGATCTCGTTCCGATCGAACCCGCGAGCATGAAAGACCGGCAGATCATTGAATGGGACAAGGATGATGTCGAAGCGCTCAAGATGATGAAGGTCGACGTGCTGGCTCTGGGCATGCTGACCTGCATGAGCAAAGCCTTTGCCTTAATCCGCGACCATAAAAACGACGATCTCGATCTGGCGAAGATCAAGCAGGAGGATGCCGCGACGTATGCGATGATCCGGAAGGCTGATACCCTCGGAACCTTCCAGATCGAGAGCCGGGCACAGATGGCAATGCTACCGCGTCTGAAGCCGCGGACATTTTATGATCTCGTCGTGCAAGTTGCCATCGTTCGTCCGGGCCCGATCCAGGGGGATATGGTCCACCCATATCTCCGTCGCCGAGAGGGAAAGGAGAAGGTCGAGTATCCAACGCCGGAACTGGAGGCCGTCCTCGGAAAGACGCTTGGGGTGCCGCTGTTTCAGGAGTCCGCGATGCGGGTCGCGATGGTGTGCGCCGGCTTCACGGGCGGCGAAGCCGACCAGCTCCGAAAAAGCATGGCAACGTTCAAGTTCACAGGTGGAGTTTCAAAATTCAAGGAAAAGCTTGTCTCCGGTATGGTCGGGAATGGATACTCGCAGGAATTTGCTGAGAAGACCTTCTCACAGCTCGAGGGGTTTGGATCGTACGGTTTTCCGGAGAGCCATGCGGCCTCCTTCGCCCTGATCGCCTATGCTTCGAACTATGTGAAATGCCACTTTCCCGATGTCTTCTGTGCCGCATTGCTGAATTCCCAGCCTATGGGCTTCTACGCCCCGGCCCAGATCGTCGGCGATGCCCGGAACCACGGTGTCGGGGTTCTACCTGTATGCGTGAACAGATCGCGATGGGATTGCACCCTCGAGCGCATTGGCGTTACCGATCGGCACGCGGTGCGACTTGGAATGCGTATGGTCAAAGGCTTGGCGGCCGCCGATGCAGCGAGGATTGTTGCCGCTCGAATGGACAACGAATTCGAGTCCGTCGATGATATGTGGCGGCGATCTGGCATCCCGGCCGCATCCTTGGTCGAGCTTGCAGAGGCCGACGCTTTCCACCCTGCATTGAAGCTCGAACGCCGTGACGCTCTGTGGGCAATCAAAGCCCTTCGCGATGAGCCTTTGCCGTTGTTTGCAGCCGCCGCCGAGCGCGAGGAGCGAACGATTGCCGAACAGCAAGAACCTCAAGTCGAGTTGCGACAGATGACTGAAGGTCACAATGTCGTTGAAGACTATGGGCACACTGGGCTTACGCTTCGCGATCATCCCATGGCGTTCCTCCGGAAGAGTTTGGCGAAACGGAGCATGGTGACGTGCGAGGAGGCGATGTCTGCCCGTGAAGGCCGCTGGGTCTACACCGCAGGTCTCGTGTTGGTTCGTCAGAAGCCGGGCTCAGCCAAGGGCGTGATGTTTATCACCATTGAGGACGAGACTGGCCCCGCGAACATAGTTGTTTGGCCGTCGCTCTTTGAAAAGCGCCGTCGCGTCGTGCTCGGATCGTCGATGATGGCTATCAACGGCCGTATCCAGCGCGAGGGCGATGTTGTGCACTTGGTCGCCCAGCAGCTCTTCGATCTCTCTGCTGACCTGTCGGGCTTGGCCGATATGGATGTTGAGTTCAAGTTGCAATCGGGACGGGGAGACGAGTTTGCTCACGGCTCGGCTGGCGGTGGAGATTCCAGGGATCGGCCGAAGCCCGCGCCACAGGCGAGAGATATCTTCGTCCGGGATTTGCATATCGACACGCTCAAGGTGAAGGCGCGAAATTTCCAATAGATGTGTCTCAGAGACTGCGAATCTCTAAACAATGGCCCATGAAGTGCAACAGCAACAGCTAAGTTTCGGGAGCATAAGACTTCCCCTGTCTTGCGATTTGGTAGCACGCATGTTCCAGCGTGAGTAGCCCGACGGCCTCGGCAATATTGAACTAGTGAGTGGCTGGTACGGAGACTGTGGCCTCGAAAGCCCTCGATCGGGCCTAGCGATAAAAGTGCGGACCGATATATAATGGTTCCCGATGAGGGCTAGAGCAATATTCTGGGGTGATCCGCCATGTTACAAACCGTTTCGGAGCCGCTTTTTTCCAAAGTCTTCGTCACTGAGGAGCTCGACGCTCGCCCGGCTGGGCAAGCGGATTTCCTGAAGGAAAAAATGGCGCTTCAGGATCTGGCCGCGCGACTGGTTGGCGACCCGGAAGGTGTGCTACCCAGGTTCGTCGAGCTTGCCATGCAGATGACCTATGGCGATGCAGCCGGCCTTAGCATATTCGAGCCCGACGGCAATGTGTTCCGCTGGATGCACCTCTGCGGCTCGCTCGCGGCGTTCGAAGGGGCGACGACACCGCGAGACTACAGTCCCTGTGGCATAACCCTGGACCGCCGTGTCCCCGTCCTCTGCCGTCATCCCGAGTGGGCCTATGACTGGGTAGCAGACGCGAATATCGCACTGCCCGAAGTATTGCTTGTTCCCTTGTTCGTCGGCGGTCAGGACCCCGTCGGAACGTTGTGGATCGCCTCGGAGCAAGATGGTCATTTTCATTCTGGACATTCGCGTATCGCAGCCGAGCTCGCGACGTTTGTCGGCATCGCTCTTCACGTCAAACGCGGTGAAGACCGCTTGAGGCGGGCTCTTGAGATGCAGGAGACGCTAACGCGGGAGATGAACCACCGGTTGAAGAACTTGTTCGCGCTAGCTGACGGGATGCTGCGCCAGACGCTTCGGAGTTCGGCAACGAAGGAAGCGATGGCAGAAAGCCTTTCAGGACGCTTGCACGCACTATCAACAGCCTACTCACTCGTTTTGGGGCAGGGTTCGCAAGCGGGGATCCTGGATCTCACCAAACTTGCGGAAGCCGTCATCTCTCCCCACGTCGACGATCCCGCGCGGTTTAAGATGGAAGGCCCACGCCTATCCTGCAAGGAAACCGCGGCAAGTTCGATCGCGCTGGTTTTAAACGAACTTTCGACCAATGCCGCTAAGTACGGTGCGCTGAGCGCGGATTCCGGGACGGTGTCTCTCTCATGGTTCGCCGACGATGCGCGCGTGAAATTTTTCTGGGTTGAGCGGAATGGGCCAGCGGTGGAAGCGCCGACAGCAGTTGGATTTGGAAGTAGGCTGATCGAAGCGACTGTCGTGCGGCAATGCGGAGGAAGCTGTGAAGTCGACTGGGAGCCAGGCGGTCTTTCAATGACCCTCTCGTTGCCTCGATCAATCTTTGAGGACTGAGCAGCGGCCGCGGATCAAGGGCCGGTTGCGTCATCTACCTTGCGAACAAATGCACCCGCATGAGCTGTTGCAGGGAACCTAACCAACCTTCACTCAGTTTCCACGGAATGAACGATGACGAATTTGCAAAACTTCCGATCCCCGTCGCCCTCGTAGTCGACGACGAGCCTTTAATCCGGCTGGATACGACCGATATGGTTGCTGATGAGGGCTATCATGTTCTGGAAGCAAGGACTGCCGACGAGGCGTTCGCCTTTCTCAAACAACACAGCTCGCTGAAGCTGATTGTAACGGATGTCCAAATGCCTGGGGATATGGATGGGGTCCAGTTGGCGATAGCGGTCGCCCGACAGTGGCCGCATATCTCGTTGATCGTTGCCTCCGGTAACGTCACTCCTCCAGAAGGGTTACTTCCGCCTTCCGCGGAGTTCATTGCGAAGCCAATCAGCCCCCAGTTAATTCGGGACGCGCTTGATAAGCTCGGTCTCACCGGTTCGGATGCGGACTAACCCTCACGGTTCGGTTGACCGTAGGGACGGCACCCACCATATGAAGCTACGCAGCTCCCGTTTTCCCTCGGGCGCAATTTCCAATGGCGCGTGACTTTGCGGTGAGACACCGTGCCGCTGATAGTGTCTGGATCCGATATTGGTTAAGCAAAATGGCATGCTACGCGAGCAGTTTCTTGAAGCCATCCTTCAGAGCGCAATCGACTACGCGATCATCTCTCTCGATCTCGACGGCCTAGTCACGAGCTGGAATGAGGGTGCGCGCCGAATCATGGGCTGGACCGAACTAGAGATGCAGGGCACACCTGCGGCGGTCTTCTTCACCGAAGAGGATAAGCGTAGTGGCATTCCGCAAAAGGAAATGACTGCGGCTCTCGAGAAAGGGCACGGCAATGACGAGCGATGGCATCTTCGCAAGGACGGCTCGCGCTTCTGGGCATCCGGTGAGATGATGGCGCTGCGCGAGGAAGGCGGGCAGGTACAGGGCTTCATCAAGATACTGCGCGACCGAACCGAACAAAGGGGACGCGACGAGAAGAACCGTGCGGATGCCGAATTCATGCGCCAGGTGCTGGCAGCTTCCGACGATTGCATCAAGGCACTCGACCTGGATGCCAACCTGATCTTCATGTCTGAAGGTGGTCGGCGCGTCATGGAGGTCGATGACTTCACCACGGTGGCTGGATGCCCGTGGCCGGATTTCTGGCAGGATAGCGGCAATCACTCCGCTCGGATGGCTGTCGAAGCTGCAAGGGCCGGAAAGTCTGACCGCTTTGTCGGCAAGGCCGACACCGCCAAGGGAAACCCCAGATGGTGGGATGTTCAGGTTTCTCCCATCCTTGACGCTGACGGGAAACCAGAACGTATTCTCTCGATCTCCCGCGACATCACCGAACGCAAGGAAGCAGAGGAGACACAAGCGCTCGTGATGCGCGAGCTGGGTCATCGAGTCAAAAACACCTTGTCAGTCGCTCAGGCAATCGTGAAACAGTCGTTGCGAAGCAGTTCGTCGGTCGAGGAAGCCGGCACAAAAATCCAGGCAAGGTTCTTGGCCTTGTCTCAGGCACACGATATTCTCATCCATCGCAACTGGCTGAGTGCGTCTATGGTGGAAATCATCCGGGGTACCGTTCAAATGAGCGGCCTGGAGGATGAGGATCGCGTTCGAATTTCGGGTCCGGAAATCACTATCGGGCCGCAGCAGGCATTATCTATCAGCCTCGTAGTGCATGAACTTCTGACGAATGCAGTCAAATACGGGGCGATGTCCAACGAGGTCGGGTTGGTCGATATCACCTGGAAAATCACCGGAACAGAATCAGCCCCTGCGCTCGAATTCGTCTGGAAAGAAGCGGGCGGCCCAACGGTCGTAGAACCAGAGAGGAAGGGCTTCGGCTCCAAGCTGATATCCTCAAGCCTTCAGAGCCTTGGTGAGACCACCATTCAATATCGTGCTGAGGGACTTCATTTAACGTTGCAAGCGGACTTGGCAAAACTGCAGCCCGTTGCCGAGGGCCGTCAGATCCCACGGTAAATCAATATTCTCGGGTACGGTGTGCGTGACTTCGAACGTGTCTTGGACCAGATGTCGAATGACGCAATCAACGATGTTAACGACGATGCCATCGATGGAGAACTGGAGAGGGTCAGGACATGTTCAGGGGGAATGGCCGTTGATTGACAAACCGGAACCTGAAGACGCGAGAAAGCCCCGCGTCCTGATTATGGTTAAAACCCTTTGTCCCTTCTGGAAGTGCTTGACTGGTGCTTCGAACCGGGATGCGATGTGATGATAACCGACATGGTGATTGCCGAGATAGGTGCGCCGCTTCAACGTTCTAAGCTGCTGAACCATCCGGCGTAGGGAGAGTTCTTAGCAAGGTGACGGTTGAAATCGGGAGCTCCGTCATCGCACCAGACGGGTCCGCGTTCGCCCAACGCGATCTTCGCCTCATTGACTCTGCTCCGGGCCGCTCGCACTGCCAGTTGGTCATCCTTGGTATCCCTGACCGCCCGGCGGGCTGACATCAGCTCCCGAACCAGAGTAGTTCGAGCCTCCACGTCGAGGGAGGGGTTGCTTTTGCGCCATAGCCGACCGCGCACGATGAAGTATCGGCCGTCAGGTGTTTCAGGATAGGGGCCGCCAGCTTTCAATCCGCGCGCTTCCGCACCGTTTCTACCGAGAAGCTTCCCTCTGGCAGAGGCCTCAGTAGATCGGACTCGTCCTTTGTCAGCTCTAGCCAGTGCCGCCAGTCCTTGGGCTGCAGTACCACGATCTGACGGTCGTGGATTGGCGCTACGTCAGGGCCTGGTGTGGTGGTGAGCATGGTGAATGACGGCGGCTGGTTGCCTACACCTTCGCGCCAGAGGCCGGCGATCGCAAGGAATGTTGAAGCGTTCAGAGTAAAACGATGCTTGGCTTTCGGATACTTGATTCCTGTGAATTCGAAGAACGCTGAGGCCGGAATTAGACAGCGCCGACTGTCAGAGAAATGACGACCCTCGCTGCGGAAGTTAAAGACGGGCCCGCCTTTCCGCCCAGCCGGGGGAGGGAAACCGAATTTCATCGGCGACAGCTCCACAATACCATCGTCCGTTGACCTCATAACAGGACCTATGTCACCGATCTTGATGTCGTCGGACTGCGGAAGATCCAATTCCGTCTGATGTGAGGGGATGCCAAGCTCAAGGTCCTGCATCATCTTGCAGTATTCGGCGTAAGCGATGTGTTGTTCGTAGTCGTTGCACATGGCGCTGATCCGCTAATATTTTTGCCTGTCTGGCTTCAAAGCGTAAGACGGATAAGGGCGTTTTTGTTCCGAAGTATGGTAACCCCATGGGGCCTGGTTGCGGACCACTCCCTTGAGTGCATCAACAAGCGAAGGCGGCCGCGGCCAAAAGCCATTGATCTTGAAAACTGCGTGGCTCGTTCGTATCTAGGATCTACCGCCCGTGATTGATGACCGCCACCCCGACATGATGTCGTGTGTATGGTTGTCCGGGTTGGCGAGGGCGCTCCGACATCATGTCGTTGAGCGCCCTCTTCATTAACGCCATCGCTATCGCGCCACCATTCTGAAACCTCTCCCCATTTCGTGCGTTTCAACGGCATTGAAAATGGAGAGCGACATGTCAAAGAGAGAACTTATCGACACCGGAAGCGACAAGAGATACGTCCGTCGAGACAAGCAGGGGCAGTTCAAGGAGTCTGTCGATGTCGGCCGGTCGCTGTCGGCAGACAAGCGCCACAAGGCCGAACACGAAGCGAAGCCGGGCGAGGCGACAAAGGCGACCACAAGTCCAAGTGAAGATCGCCAGCTATAATGTCAACGGAGTGAATGGCCGCCTTGACGTGCTTCTGAGGTGGCTCAAAGAGGCAGAGCCGGATGTCGCTTGCCTTCAGGAACTAAAGGCACCGGACGCAAAGTTTCCGGTGGAGGCTATCGAGGCGGCTGGATACGGGGCTGTCTGGCATGGGCAGAAATCGTGGAACGGTGTCGCTATCCTTGCGCGGGATCAGGAACCGTTGCTGACGAGGAAGGGATTACCCGGAGATCCCGATGACAGCCATAGTCGATATATCGAGGCGGTAGTCGACGGCATTGTGGTCGGTGGCCTTTATCTTCCAAATGGTAATCCGTACCCAGGTGGGAAGTTCGAGTACAAGCTGGCTTGGTTCCGGCGACTGCATGAATACGCTGCCGAATTGCTCAAGCTTGAGGTCCCCGTCGTCCTTGCGGGCGACTACAATGTGATGCCGACGGAACTCGACGTTTACAATCCTGAGCGCTGGACGAATGACGCGCTTTTCCGGGTTGAAGTGCGGGAACTCTACCGAGAACTGGTTTCGCAAGGATGGACCGACGCGCTCCGTGAGCTTCATCCGGGCGAGCGCATCTATACGTTTTGGGATTACGTCCGAAATGCGTATGGACGGGATGCTGGGCTTCGGCTCGACCACTTCCTATTAAGCCCGAATATCGCTGAACGGCTATTGAAAGCCGAAGTTGACAAGCACGTCCGTGGCTGGGAACATACCAGCGACCATGCGCCAGTTTGGATCGAGCTTGCCGACGGACCGGTGAAAAGGAGAAGGAAGAGGTGACTTCGACCGATCCCGGAACGACCCTGCGCTGAGGTTCGCAATTGCTTGTGACCGCCAAAGCCCTTGTTCCTACGTGACTTTGCCTCTCCACACTTGCAGTACTTTGTCTCGGCATGGGATTGTAAGGCGGTTAAACCTACAGAAATTGGATTCGTTCGTAGCGGGGGCTCGCGGAGTGAAGAAACGATTGGTTGCCGTAGCGTTGACGGCACTGACACCAGCAATCGGCATGGTGGCTTACAACGAGATAACCGCACGTTCCGAGCGCAGTACCGAAGTCCATCGGCAGGCTGCGCAAACTGCGCGCCAGGCGGCATCAGAAGTCAGAAGCGTCATCGAGGGCATCAAGGGATTGCTGATCGCGACCGCTTCAATTCCTTCAATCGCCGAAAAGGATCCAGCCGCCTGCAACACAGTTCTCAAGTCGGTCGCCTCGAAGCTGGCTTCGGTGCAGAATATCCTTGTGCTCGACAAGTCTGGAAAGCTTGTCTGCGACAGCATGGGTTGGGAACCAGGTATTGACTTTGGCGACCGTGAATACGTGCAACGCGCCCTAGCAACCGACGATCTGGTCGTCGGCGAATATACGGTCGCCCGCGTCTCCCGCAGAGCAATATTGCCGATGGCTGTGGCGCTCAAACGAGGATCCGAAACGATCGGAATTCTGGCGACCGGCGTGCGCCTTGAGTGGCTGCAGGATCGAATTCGGGAGAGAGGCCTCTCTCCTGGAGGGTCGCTGACTATCGCTGATCGCAAGGGCGTGATCCTTGCTCGTAATCCAGAACCGGAAAAGTTTGTCGGAACGAGAATACCGGACCAATATCAACCGCTTCTCTCGGCGGAGCAGCCCGGAACCATCGAACTGTTCAGTCAGGATGGGACCAAGCGCATCATGGGGTATACGCCCGTGTCGGATACCAATCCCTTGTATGTCAGCACCGGGCTCTCCGAGTCAGTGGCGTTTGGGCCGATTGACCGGGCTTCGCTGACAGGTCTGATTATGATGGCGATTGGAGCAGCACTTGCTTTGAGTGCCGCTTTCTACGTCGGCAACCGATTCATCTTGAACCCCATCAACCAGATCGTGTCTGTTCTTCAGCGCTGGCGGGACGGCGAGGTTGATGCCCGTACGCAAATGAGGGGGCAGCACGGAGAGCTCGGGCAGGTCGGAGCCTCCGTCGATGGTCTTTTGGACGAACTCGAGGTGCGGCGGCGAGAAACTGTACGATCTGATAATCAACGCACCTTGATGGCCAAGGAGATGTCCCACCGGGTCAAGAACACCATGGCCATCATTCAGGCCATTGCGAGACAGACATTCAAGAATCGTTCCGAAGAGAACGCTGTATTTGCCAGTCGGGTTGGCGCTCTCGCTGGAGCCTTCGATGTGTTGCAGTCCGAGGATTGGAAGGCGGCGGATATCAGGGAAGTGCTGGTGCGCACACTTTCGCCAGTCGGCGGCGAACGTTCCGAGGGTATCACTTTATCGGGGCCGGCTTGCCTACTAGGACCCGAGGCGGTCACCGCTCTCTCCCTTGTCGTGCACGAACTCGCAACGAACGCTCTCAAGTACGGAGCTTTGAGCGAAGCGACGGGACGGCTGGAAGTCCTGTGGCGACAGAACGATGGCCGGATCGAATTGGACTGGAGAGAGATAGATGGGCCAGCGGTGAAGACACCAGAGAATGAGGGCTTCGGGTCTAAGCTGATCAGAAACGCCTTTCCTCCGACAATGGAACCGAAAAGCGAGACCGAATACGCCGCGGATGGCCTCAAGTTCCATCTGTCCTTTGTTTTGAATCCAACCGACGACCTGGAGGAACACTCTTAGTGACCACCACCCGGTCGTCGCTAACCGCGCGTCAATTAACGAACGCTGGCACGCTCAGATAGTCTCACTCATCCACGGGTTCGCATGCAAATGACTTCCCGACTGATGGGCCAGGTGGAATGATCCGTGCAATTTCAGAATTCCCGTCGGTGACGCGCAGGTCGACCTCGAACCATCCGTTCTGGTTGATCAAATCAAGGAGAGCGATGGCAAGGCGACCTGCACAAACCGGATTTGTGCGCAGATCGATAATCTCGCCGTCTTCTCCTGCAAGCCTGACAACCATTTCGCCATCCTCCATAGGACGAAAACACATAGCGCTGACAAATCCCATGACATCTTCTTCGGCGAGCCCGTCTGGAGATGGGCGCTGGTCGTCGAACAGGGCGTGAGCATCGATTTTTGCGTTTTTTGTAAAAGGCATCTGGTTCTTTCCGGAGATAGCCGCTCTAACATCTGCTAAACAACAACCCTCAGATCGGCATGTTTGATAACGCCGAGACAGCGACTGCAAGACGTTTGCGTAAAACCCCTTTCCCGTCGCTGATGCCGAAGCTTATTTCATCAGGCCTGCTGCCCGCAATGCGTCTTCGATCGTCTTTTGAATCCCGCTCGTCGAGCCAGATGGCGGAACTGTCGTAGCAACCGAAATGGGCGGCACGGGTAGATCGAAATCGAGATCCGGTTCCTTGCATTTGTCGAACGACGCGACCAATCCCCACGACCGGGCGATATGGAGAGTAGAGGAAATTCCGGCATCCAGCATATAGGGCGCACTCTTGCCATAGCCCGACCTGGGATCGATCGGTGTGCCATGTCCCATGGCATTGATGCTGAAATGCTCGATGACATCTCGCCCGTCCGATGACTTCCAGACTTGACGGATATGACCATCGACCGTTTCGACCAGATCAGCCTTTTGTGGCACACCATGAACGCCGCGCCATTGATCAGCGACCGAAACCGCGTTGGAAGGAACCACGGTTGCGTCCCGCGTTCCCTGCCATACTGAAATCGTAGGCCATGGCCCGGTGTGGCTTGAGGCATTGCGTAGGAGGGACTGTAGTGTCTTCGCGTCGGGCACGCCATGACCGCGCATCCGGTCGAATGCCTCGGGAACCGTCGATGCTGTGCCATAGGGAAGGCCGGCAATGATTGCGCCCCCAGCAAACACTTCAGGATATGTCGCAAGCATCACGTTCGCCATGGCACCACCTGCCGACAACCCAGTTATGAAGATGCGGCTGCGGTCGATGTCGTAGCGTGTCGCAACCGTTTCTATCATTTGGCGGATCGATACGGCTTCTCCCCGGTCGCGCTCGATGTCGCCAGGCACGAACCAGTTGAAGCAGGTGTTGGCATTATTGCTCCGGGTTTGCTGGGGGAAAAGTGCCGCGAAGCCGTAGTCGTCTGCCAGACGTGACCATCCAGAGCCATGATCGTAGGCGCTGGCGGTCTGAGTGCATCCATGAAGGACGACGACCAGTGGGGAGCGAGGCAGCAACCCGGTCGGAAGGTGTGCACGTGCCTCCAATCCGCCGGGGTTCGTTCCGAAAGGCCCAAAATCCGACAGTCTTCCGTCAGGGACGTGAGCTTGGCCCTTTGACATGCGTAGTTTGCTTAGGCGTTCGATTGTATCGGAAATGGATCGCATTTTATGCCTCCTCGCGGCTGAGGATGACTGCCACGTGGTAGCCCAACGCGCGATAGGCCATATAGTTGCTGCACTGCACAAAGAATGTTGTGCGAATTCCTCCCTTTTGATGCAATCCCAATCTACGGCCCCAGCGCCTTGAGCCGTCTTGCGATATCGTCAAAGATGTAAGGCTTCGAAACGAACTGAGCATTCGGAGGCAGATCAATATCCGCTGAAGTCAGCCGACCTGAGACGACGACAATTCCCGCGTCCGGGAAGCGTTGGTGGACTGTATGCGCGAGGTCAACACCGGAGAGCTGTCCTGGCTCTGTATGTCGGTGAACAAAAACTGGATGGTCTGCGCATCGATGATATCCATTGCATCATCGGCGGTTGCGGCCTCAAGGACCACAAATCCTGCTTCCTCAAGAAAATCTTTGCGGCGAGACGTATCAGTGGCTCGTCTTCTACCACCAGAACTTTACGCAAAGCGGCACCTTCAAGTTTTGCACATCGCCAGAGCTCCAACGGAGACGGCCAATGAATTGGATGACTCCCTCCCGGAGTTAAAGGATCCACCGCCGAAACAGTGGATCCAAGAAACCGCTCGTTCAGCCTTCGGCCTTCTGATTGACCACGGATGTCGCAATGTCGGTCAAAGCCAGATCGGTCGCCTGCTCTTCATCAAGCGTCGTCTGCAGGAGCCCCGCAGCATCGTTCAGGCCCAACTCCAACGCCCAAGTGCGGAGGGTGCCGTAGCGTGACATCTCGTAATGCTCCACTGCTTGTGCCGCGGCAAGAAGGCCAGCATCCAAGGCAGGGGAGCCGTTATATTCTTCCATGATCTCGGCTCCCTCGTCGGTGATGCCGAGGATTGCGTCACACGTCTTTGCCTCCGGCTTCTCGCCGACGATCTCAAACACCTGCTCGAGGCGCTCGACATGGACCTTTGTTTCGGCAAGATGCTTCGCGAAAGCGTCCTTGAGCTGAACGCTCGTTGCCGCTTCCTCCATCTTCGGAAGGGTTTCAACAATCTTTTGTTCTGCAAAGTAGACATCCTTGAGTGTGTCAAGGAACAAGTCTTTTAGCTTCTTCGTTTCGGCCATTGGAAAATTCCGTTCTTTGCTGGAGTGTCCGCTGGCACTATGCCAGCGAGTGGTAGTTACGAGATGACGCGACCAGAAACGTCAAAGACGAGCTCCCGCTCAGTTCCGTAGATACCGCCAAACCACGCAGCGATCGCGCCAAGCGCCAGCGCCACGAACCCGAGGATTGCTCCGGCAGAAACTGCGGCCGTGGCGGCCTGTGCGGCATCGATCGCCTTCTGCTTGGCAGCGGCCATGTTGTCACGGTAGGTCTTTTCGTATTGATCGACCTGGGCACGCGCCTGCTCGACCGGAATGCCCTGAGACTTGGCGATGGCTTCGGCAGCACGGTTGCGCGCGTCATCAGCAGTGGCTTCGTCACCCATAACCACGGCCTGCATCGCCGACACCGCGGCATCCTGAAAAGCCTGCGGATCGTTACCGGTCGTCGAGCGGATTTGCTGCTCGATGCGGCCCATCGGGTTAGTGCTATTGGTCAGCGCCGGCGCAGCAGCCGTTACTGCCGTGGCGGCGGTCGAACCTACGCCACTGACGACCGAGGAGAGACCGCTGAATGCGCCGCCGACCAGTGCGCCCACAGATGTGGTCAGCAGGTAGAGAACGATAAGGGTCGTGACGGCCCACGATGTGAGACCCTGGTAGCCGCCAGTCGAATTGCTGGGACGACCGGATAGTCGGCTCGCAACATACCCACCTGCGAACGAGGCGATGATACCTGCCACGACGAACCACAAACCTCCTGCTATGGAGAACGTGCTGGCTTCAGGATTGTCGTACGTGGCGGGGTCAAAGACGGCAGCACCGATTCCGACCCCAAGCAGGTTCAGCAGAAACTGGGTGCTCAACGCGATGGCGACACCCGCGAATATCGCTCCCCAGGAAACCTTGTTCAAGGCTGCCGTAGTTGAAGCCGGGCTTCCATAGGCCGGATCGGAAGAAAAATTGGTCGAGATGGGGGGCATGTCGCGTCCTCTGCAGTCACACCTTTGTGAGTTCTGCTGAACGCTATTTCGCGACAATAGTTCCGGCACGGTTTCGCTTCGGTGTTTAGGTTGCGTTCTTAGCGGACAAGTATTTCCGGGCTTGCCTTAATCGAGAAGCAATCCCACGTCGCTATCATCTCGGCCGGGGATCAAGGCTTACGAACCCAGATTGGGGAACGGAAAGCGGGATCGGTCTCTTTCGTGGCCACAATCGGCACTCCTCGCCCCGTGAGCATCTGTGCGATGCCAGCAGATGAATACTTCCACCCCTGCCACCTCGCACGCAATGGACTGAGCGGACGATCACGGACGACGGAATGGGCACCCCGACCGTAAGATATCAGGAAGTGGCCTCAATGCCGGGGGTGGATGGTCAGACGGCGTTGATGCCGGGCAGAAACTTCTCGACATCCTCTTTCTGGTTAGGAGGCAGGTTCTCGATGTTAGTTCGCCAGAACGAAGCAGCCTCCGGACTGTCATCCTCCCACTCACGAGTCGACACGAGATTGTCGTCGAGGACGGCACGGCGCTTGCCGCCAAGCCTGACATATTCTGTGGCGAGTTCCTCGGATCGGTTACTGGTTTCGGTCATCGCGTCACTCCCTAGGCCAATGCATGAACCCAATCCAAATTACTGGGTTTTCTCGGTACCTGATGGAACGACTGACTGCGAATCACCGCCCGTACTAGACTCGGCGGTCGGATCACGGTCGGTCGGAGCAGTCTGCATTTTTTCTCCAACTGGAGGCGTGTTATCGATCACGGTCTGATCCGCAGGCGTGACGACGGCCTTTGTTCCGGTGGTCGTTTGCTGCTTCGTCGTTGCAGCATCATTGTCGATACTTTCGCCGTATTGCCCCGCAATACCCCAGGCGATGGCCGCGAGTACCAGACCGCCAATCAGCACCATCAGCACTGGTCGGCCAAGAAACGCCTGACGGGCGCGCACCGGCGTTGTTTCCACCACCTTTTGCGTCTGTGCGCCAGAGACCGTATTTCCGCGCTCTTCCTTGTAAGAAACCATGACACTGAATCCTGATTGTTTCCCCAAACGCATGACGCTTCCCGAAGTTCCAGGTGGGGCAAAATCGCTGACCTATAGCAATCTAGGATCGCTCCCGCCGTGCCCGTGCTGCTACGTTTCGGGCGGAGAGTATCAATGTCAGAACAATGAAAGAAAAAGGATGTCGCGAGAGTCGCGGCGGCACTTGAGCGTCTGGACGCGGCCATTAGGACAAACCACGAGCGGAAACCCATGTTCTCTTTCGACGAACTCGACCGGGTTTTGAAGGAGGCGTTGGCACCTGTGTGCGACAGCCCGCTAATCCGAGATATCCTCGAAGACCTGTTGGGACATTGCCAGGCTGACGTTCTGAAGAGAGTGGGTTCATTTCCGAGTTTTTAGTTTGAAAAGACACCAAGTCACTAAACCGATCGCGCTAGAGCCCGCATCGCGAGCACGCGGACGAAATCTCGTCCTGTTTAAACCGGCGATCGAGCTCCGGGCGACATCCGCGCCACCATATCTCGTCGAAGGCATCGACCATGACTTCTGCAACGACGATTGCGTCCCGCTCGGTCTCCCGTCATCCATCCAGTTGCCCTCGGCAGGCGCATTTCGATAAAACGTCATTCCGCCGAACTTCTCGGTGAGAGTGGTGCGCACACGTTCCAGATCGGCGGATACCTCTGTTCTTCTACCGGATGGCAACGGCAGCAGAATCGGGATGAGCTGCATGGCGCTACTCATGCGTCGGGCACGTCACGTCCCGACACGAAGCTGGCCACCAACTTCTCTGCGGAGAGGTAGCGCCCGTCTTCCGTCCCTACTGCGTCTTCTGCGGGGTCCTGCTCGTACGCCAAGGCTTGGTTTACAACGATTTCTGCGAGGGCCCTGAATGCCGCGCCCGTTTCCCACCCAGCTTGGCCAGCCTTATCGACGAGGTCGAGCACCTCAAGTTCGAGGGCCCGTTGGCATTCAAATTCGTACTCAGGTTCGTCCGGAGAATGTGTCGGGCCTACGATAACCACGTTAGTCTCCTTTTCTAACGAAACTGAGATCGTTGCCGAGCTCACCCTCCGAGACTGCAAGAGTTTTCGGAGGGAAATCATACCTGCATCACGCACCGTGGCTGATTGTGACGGTCGTGTCGGTCTTCATCGCCACCGTGGGTCTCTATGAATATTCTAACAACCGTCCTGCGCCATGAGGCGTACGGTGAATTCTCCACCGGTGCGCTTCGGATCACGCCAGCGAAACGGTCCAGCGCGAGACTTGCGGTCACTCGCTTACCTCTAACGGGTACTTGGGACTTGTAGCACCCTCCAGCCCTGGCTTTGCAGCCAGCCGCAACTCTCGTAAACGCTGGGTTTTCCGCGTATCCGCTTCCCGCCGCTCCCTAATCGTCTCCTCAGCAATGGCTTTGGACTGGTCAAAGTTTCCATAAGGGGATGATCCGCGCTCGCGTCTCGATTTGCGCTCTTCCATCTGAAACCTCCTATGCTTAGCTGGCCACATTCGGTTTGGCCTGTGTGAGTGCAGCGATTAAGTCGTCGGGGAGGCAGGGTTTTGACACCCAAATGCCGTGGCGAAATTCTGATCCGCAGCCTCCTTGCTTGAGCCAGAACAAACGACAAATGGAATGCCTTTGTTCCTCAAGGGTTTTGCAACTTCGGAACTGGGTCGAAGGCAAGAGGATCAACCACATCGCCTGCGCCCGCTTTCAACTCTCGAATAGTCACGATTGCACGCCCCAGGAGGCGGCCTTTCTCGTTCGCGGCACACAGCAGTTCAGAGGCGAAATTGGTGGTGCGTGGACATCCGTGGATAAGAAGGGGTAGCCAAGTCAATCTACCGCCTAAAGAAAAAAGGCCGGGCAAATTACCCGACCTCTCCAAGCGCCATACAGCACGTGCCAGTACATCCGTGGTCAAACGCTGGGCGAATTTTTTGAGCGGATCTCCTCGGGCATTTCGTACGCCCAAGTCTCTCGCGCGAAAACTCTGGCAGCGTTTTCAGCGCTGTCTTTATCGTCGAACTGTTCGGGTAAAACATGGCTATTATCCCCGAGTTGCAAAAGAACGGTTTTGCTGATGCAATCGTATTGAATCCGAAGCTGCTCGTCCATCGTGCCCACCCTTAAGTTGATCCGGCACGAAAACGTCAGAGCGAGCGATTTGTTCCGCCCGACGTTTGCGGAGGACGAAGGCGAAGGCCTTCCGGCTTGGCCGAGACTGCCTTTGCATTTCCGCAAACTTAGCTTGCCCGTAACGAGGGAAGCCGTCGCCTCTGAGGTGGGAGCAAGCCGCCTGAATAGCGCGACGAGCCTCTATGTCGCCTCCGCCTGACGACCGGGGGACGGTTAAGTGACAATAGTGTGGAGTCAACCTTCATTGGAACATTTGGGCATCAGCGTGGTTCTCCGGCAAAGGAGATCCAGATGCAAATTCCCGCACCCACGCACGATCCCGGCGAGATGCAGCGCACCGTTGAATGCGAAGAAATCATCCATCCCCTAATCGACACGATCGTATCTGCAGCCACGGCCTCTGGCTGGACGATTGATGAGGCGCTGATTGCGGTCGAGGAGGTGGTAAAGGATATAAGGACGGCTAAGCCGGCCGGATAGGCTGGCAAAAAAGCCGCCATCCGTTGCAAGATGGCGGCGCAATATCTCTCCAATATCGAAACTCAATAAACATAAAGCGCAATAACCTCTCCATCAGAGAGTGTTTATATACCACTATTATTTTAGGGGTTTTGCAAGTTCCATTTCTGGGCTGTTGTCCATTTGTATAATATTGATGGCGAAAGATCCGAATGGTCGCAGGTCATCCGGACAGACCCCAGTCTCTTCGCTTTCCTGGCGCCACTCTCCCGTTTCATTCGATCCCACGTCTCTGGCGCTATCACGCGATACAGGTGATGAAGGGTTGTTCGCGGAACTAAAGCTGTTCGTGGGCATTTTTCTCTTTTGCTGGGGAGATGACATATGGCACCACGCGCGAACTGGAAAGGGTTTCTCAAGATTGGTGAGCTTACGTGCGCCGTTTCCCTCTACACCGCAGCTTCGACATCAGAGCGAATTGCCTTCCACACCCTCAACCGCAAGACCGGAAACCGCGTGCGTCGTGAGTTCGTCGACAGCGAAACGGGTAAGGTGGTGGAGCGGGATGACCAGGTTAAGGGTTACGAAGATTCCAACGGGCACTACGTCGTCTTCGAGCCTGAAGAGGTTGCCGCAGCAGTTCCAGACGCTGACAAAATGCTCGACGCGGACATGTTCATCGGTTGCGAGGACATCGATGATGTCTACTTCGATAAGCCATATTACCTCTCCCCGTCGGATAAGCAGAGCCTCGAAGTCTTCACCCTGATCCGTGACGGTCTGGAAAAGAAGAAAGTGGCCGCCATTGCTGAGACGGTCCTATTCCGCCGCGTCCGCAAGCTTTTGATCAGACCTCATGGGAAAGGGCTGGTCGCGTCAACTCTCAACTTCGAATACGAGGTCCGCTCGGCCGAGGATGCTTTCAGCGACACACCCAAACTGAAAATCGAAAAGGAACTGCTCGATCTCGCCGACCACATCATCGGTGGCAAGATGGGCAAATTCGATCCAAGCAAGTTTGACGACCGTTATGAAGACGCATTGACGGAAGTGGTGAAGGCCAAGCTCGAGGGCAGGGAGATAAAACCTCTCCCGGCTCCGGAACCAACGAAGGTCGTGAACCTGATGGATGCCCTGCGGCAGAGTGCTGGTCTCAAGAGCGAAGCGAAAAAGCCAAGCAAGAAAACGGCAAAAAGCGCTGACACTCCACCGAAGAAGAAGGCTCCGACCCGCAAAACGGGCTAACAACTGGAGGGTTATTTTTTCTTCGACGCTTCCAGGCTCTTTTTGAGAGCTTCCATGATGTTAATGACGTTGCTCGGCCCCTTGCTCTCGGCCTTCGGAGCATTTTTCTTCTTCGATTTGCCCTTTTTCTTGGCGGCAATCATATCCAGAATGCGGTCTTGGACCGGGTCATCGACGATCGAAGGGTCCCATGGGGTTGAACGCGCCTCAATGAACTTTTCCATGAGCTGCATATAGTCGGATTCAGATTTCTGCGGTCCGATGGCTTTGAAATATTCGTTCGGGTCACGAACCTCGTCGCCATAACGCAGCGTCCACAGAACAATGCCATTATCGCGGGGTTCGAGCATGACGGCCCGCTCGCGCCGATACATGACAAGTCGAGCAATTCCAACCACCCCCTTGGTTGCCATCGCTTCCCGAATGACGGCGAACGCTTCCTCTCCGACCTTATCGCTCGGTGTGAGATAATGGGGCGTGTCGTACCAAATCCATTCGATCGAATCTTTGGGGACAAAGGTCTCGATATCTATCGTACGCGTGCTCTCCAGGGCGACGGCATCAATCTCGTCGTCTTCCAGCATGACGTATTCATCTTCGCCGCGCTGAAAACCTTTGACCTCGTCATCTTCATCCACCTCGCGTCCGGTCACGGAATCGACGTAGCGGCTGACGACACGGTTTTCTGTGGCCCGGTTCAGGGTATGAAACCGTACTTTCTCGCTCTCAGTCGTCGCTGGGACCATTGAGACAGCGCAGTTGACCAAAGATAGCTTGAGGTAGCCTTTCCAGAACGACCGAGGTGCCATGCAACATACTCCGTGGGAATTCTTCGTGAACGGTGTGGTGACGCGATTGTTCCCTTCTTTGGGGCACTATGGCGGAAGGTAAGCCGCTATTTTTGCCAGCAGCCGACCGCTTACGCATCTTTTGTAGAGGCCGCGCGTTATGGCGATCATCATCGAAAGTGTTCCGAGGGTCCGATGGCAGACGACAAGCTTTCCAAATACAAGGCGAAACGGGACTTCAAGCTGACGAAGGAGCCCAGCGGTGCAGGCAAATTAAACGCCTCCAACCGTCTGCGTTTTGTCATTCAAAAGCACGATGCCACGCGTCTGCATTACGACCTCAGACTGGAATTGGGTGGCGTTTTCAAATCCTGGGCGGTGACGCGTGGGCCGTCGCTCGACCCGCACGACAAGCGTTTGGCCGTGGAAGTCGAAGACCACCCCTTGGACTACGGCGATTTCGAGGGGACAATTCCCAAGGGCCAATACGGCGGCGGTACCGTCATGCTCTGGGATCGCGGCTACTGGGAGCCGGAAGGAAAGAAGACCCCTCAGCAGGCACTGGAAGACGGCGACTTCAAATTTTTGCTCGAGGGAAAGCGCCTGCATGGCAGCTTCGTCCTTGTCCGAATGAAACATGATCGCAATGGCGGCAAGCGTACCAACTGGCTGCTTATCAAGCATCACGACGAACACGCCGTCGAGAGCAAAGGCGAAGCAATCCTTGACGATGCCACTTCGATCGCGTCCGGACGGACGATGGATGTCATCGCATCGGGCAAAGGCAGGAAGCCCAAGCCCTTCATGGTTTCTGGCGATGCCGTTTCAGCCGATGCGGTTTGGGACAGTAATAATGGGCTCGCCGCAGATGAGCGGAAAGGCCGAGCGTCCAAAGCTAGTCGGGCGACACCACCGAAAACGCGGACATCGGAAATGCCCGAGTTCATCCAACCGCAACTCTGCGAGAGCCTCGCCCGTCCCCCATCTGTCGACGGTTGGATCCATGAAATCAAGTTCGACGGCTACAGGATTCAAGCCCGGATCGTTGACGGCGAGGTTACATTGAAGACCCGCAAGGGACTTGATTGGACGGCAAAGTATCCAGCGATCGAAAAATCTTTCTCAGGACTGCCCAGCGCGATCATCGACGGTGAAATCTGTGCACTCGACGAACATGGCGCGCCGGACTTCGCCGCACTCCAGGCGGCTCTGTCCGAGGGAAAGACAGACGATCTGGTCTATTTCGCATTTGATCTGCTTTTCGAAGGAGACAAGGACTGGCGTGACAAGCCGTTGGTCGACCGGAAAGAACGCCTCCAAGACTTGATGAAGGAAAGCGGCGACGATCCTCGATTGCGATTTGTCGATCATTTCGACACGGGCGGCGACGCGGTTTTGAAATCAGCCTGCAAACTGTCCCTTGAAGGCATTGTTTCCAAGCGGGCTGATGCCCCATACAAATCCGGCCGGACGAAAACCTGGGCCAAATCCAAATGCCGGGCGGGCCACGAGGTTGTCATCGGTGGCTGGGCCAAGACGAATGGAAGGTTCCGTTCGCTTCTGGTGGGCGTGAACCGAGGCGGCAGCTTCGTCTATGTCGGCCGAGTGGGAACCGGGTACGGAGCGAAGAAGGTAGCGACGCTGGTGCACAGATTGAAGGAGATAGAGACGAAGACCTCGCCGTTTACGGGGATAGGCGCTCCCAAGCGGGATCCCGACGTGGTCTGGGTCAAACCCGAGCTCGTTGCCGAGATTGAATTCGAGGGATGGACAGGCGACGGCATGGTTCGACAGGCAGCCTTCAAAGGCCTGCGGGACGACAAACCTGCATCGGAGGTTGAGGCCGAGAAGCCAGCAGACCCTGAAACAGCAGATGTCCCGGAGCCGCAGAACGACGTGAGAGCATCCAGCCGTCGTCGTGCCGGCGCAAAAGCGAACGTGATGGGGGTATTGATCTCCAATGCGGCCAAGCCTCTGTGGCCAGATGCTAACGATGGAAAACCCGTCACCAAACAGGAACTCGCTGAATATTATGAAGCCGTCGGCCCCTGGTTGATCGATCACATCAAGGGGCGACCTTGCTCGATCATCCGAGCCCCGGACGGCATCGACGGCGAGCAGTTCTTCCAACGACACGCGATGATGGGGACATCCAACCTTCTCGAGCTTGTCACGGTGTTTGGCGATAACAAGCCCTACCTCCAGATTGACCGCGTCGAAGGGCTGGCGGCGGTAGCTCAGGTTGCAGCACTTGAGCTTCATCCATGGAACTGCGAACCAAAACAGCCGGAAGTCCCAGGCCGCCTCGTGTTTGACCTCGATCCCGGACCCGACGTTCCATTTTCGATGGTGGTCGAAGCGGCCAAGGAAATGCGTGATCGTTTGGATGCGCTGGGTCTCGTCAGTTTCTGCAAGACGACGGGAGGAAAGGGGCTTCACGTCGTGACCCCCCTTGAGGTCGGCAAGCGCAGCAAGCTGACGTGGCCGGAAGCAAAGGCGTTTGCACACGACGTTTGTCTCCAGATGGCACGCGACGATCCGGAGAAATTCCTCGTGAAAATGGCGAAGAAGCTTCGCAACGGAAGAATTTTCCTCGACTACTTACGCAACGACCGAATGGCGACTGCAGTTGCGCCATTGTCGCCACGTTCACGGCCCGGCGCGACTGTGTCGATGCCCTTAACCTGGTCGCAGGTCAAATCGGATCTCGATCCGAAGCGATTTACGGTGCGCACCGTGCCTGCGCTCCTGAAGAGGACGAAAGCATGGGAAGACTACTGCAGCGGCGAACGCCCGTTGGAGAAGGCGATCAAGCTTCTGGCGAAGTCGAACCGGGCAGCCGCGTGATGTCCACAGTGTGTGCAAAGACAACGGCTCCCTTAAAATGAGCCCTCAGGTCGATGGGAATTCAACATTAAGGGTCAAGCCAACCTTTGCCACTACAACGCGCGCGGAATTGACGACCTCCACGGTTATCGCAGCGCCAGGTGCTTTGGGAATCCCGTCGAGCGCCATTTCCGCAAGAACCCGTTTTGCTTCTTCGATCGCCGCAAGCAGATCAGGAAATTCGTACACTTCCTCCGTCTCGACATCGCCTTCCCGATCAGAAAATCGAAACTGAAAACCGGACATTGAACTCTCCTTGGCCGACCTAAAAAACGAAGCGCTCACGTGATGGTTCCCATGCCTGTCGAGAAATCTTCACATCCACGCATCTTTCTGAAATCTCAGGCGTTTAATGGCGACACACCGTCAGAGGACCGAGATATGGCGGCCCCTTCGACGAGGCGTGCGATTTCAGTATGCTGGAAGAGCACACATCGGCGATCAGGTCTAAGTCATTCAGACCGCGACCAATTGAAACAGGAGTTCGGCATGTTATTACGAAGAGCGCACCTCCCGCAGGAGGAAATTTTCTTGGTTGGTGTCGAAGATGCTGTCGTTATCGATGACATTGCGGCCACCGCTGCTGACCGAGCACGCTTTAAGCACGAACTGCTTCAAAAGGAACTCGATCTTCTACGCGCTAGGCTTGACATCATCCGCTCCCAAGTTCGCGTTGTCGCTAAATCCGGAGTGACTTGGGCGAATGCAAGCGCGCGCTCGCAACTCACCTCCTATCCCTGGACGAAGCTTGGCGCACTCGCCGCAAGTTCGTTCCTTGTCACCAGGGCTCTGCGCACTCTGCGTTTGGGTCCAGAACTTCGGCGGCCGTTCAACTGATGACCGCAGCTTCTCGTTTAGGCACTCGGCACTGTTCTGAATTGCCGTTCTAATGCCGGCCCGTTAATGCCGTCCGACACACCACGTTACCGCCAGTGCCAATTCAGCAACATCCATTCCGATTGCCACGAACATGCTGTCGACAACGTTCACTCAGCGGGTCCTGCAATGAGGAGAAGGCTAGCTCGGATTTTGTCGTGTGTTATCAACTTGTGCTGTTTCTTTGATCACTAGCCTACAACCTCGGTCTCGCCATTGGCCTTCGTCCACGTCAGTGACCATTCGTCCATGCTGCCTTCGCTATTCGTATATTTCCCACTGTCTGGGATCTCTGGTTGTCCTGCATGAACACATTGATGCCAGGGAGATCTAAGATGCGAAGCACGTCTTGCAGCTCGGGAACGGTCGTAACCTCCGTGATATCCTGACGACCAGGCTTTGATATTGTCCAGGCATAGATGGTCATGGCACATCTTCCACAAATGCCCTGACAAGTCCGTCCGCTGACGGGAACTCGCCAAAGTCATTTGCATCGCCGCTGTCCGCTTCCGGCGGGTCTTCTGCCGGATCCGGGTCTTCGGCGTAGGCGAGGCGAAGGTGTCGCAACACTTCTTCCATGGCAGAGATCGTTTCGATGGCTCCCCACCCGTGAGTGGTCGCGTCGTCGATCACCTGCTGGACGTGGAGTTCTATCGCCTCCTGACAAGCCAAGGCTCGATCGGGATGGCTCACTTGATGTTTGGCTGCATCGATCATAACTTGCCCTCCATTCGCTCAAAACTGGATTCTGATTGAATGGTTCCGCATTCAGCCATTCAGTTGGTAGATCTCAGATGCATCCGCTGCCTCTCTAAGCCCTTTGAATGATGCGTGCCGCAGTTTCCTGTCGCCTTTCCAAGCGCGAAACTCGATCTCGGCAATCAGGTCCGTGCGGGCGTAGACCAGGTTCTTTCCCTTGATTGCCACTGACGGCTTGTCTACACGCGCCTTATTGAGCTGCTGTTTCAAGTCGCGGGCAACCTTGTCTTTGGAACCGGTCCCGACCGATCCGACATAGACGAGACCCTTACCCCTTCGAGCGGCCAGCAGTAGGCTCGCAATGGAACCCGGCATCGTGGTTGATGGTTCGTAGCCCACGACGACAAAGCTCTCACTCACAACGCACTTGATCTTCAGCCAGTCATCGGTCCGGCCCGATCGGTATGGCCTACGGCGGTGCTTCAGGGTGGCAGAATGACCGAGAAAGCCCAAACCGTCCTCGTGACGGATTCGACAGGTGGGATCGGTATCGCGGTTTGCGAATATCTCGCGAGAGCCGGACATCGGTTGATGCTCGCCGCCGGCAACGAGGAGAGGCTTGCGTATCGGCAGTACGGGGAAAATCGTGATAGACTCCGAAAAATCGTCGTCACAGGTGCTCGGACATTTCCTCGAACGTGTTGCGGTGCGCCTGGTTAGGCGAGGCAAGGACGCTGGCATTTGCGCTGGGGCTGCGCGGTCGCTCAGCGGAACTTTGTTGCCCTGGTATCGAGAAGGCATCGAGAAGAGAGCCTCATTCGCCGGGCATGACCGTTGATGAGAGGATAGGCGGGTAGACCTCTAATATTCCGCTTGGGGAATATGGCCAGCCGAACGAAGTCGCGATTGCAGTACAAGAACTGCTATCGCGGTTGTCCTATAATATGACCGGCAACAACATCATGCATGACGGTGGTTTCACGCGATCTTATTAAATCCAAACCATGTACCATACTCCACCGACAAGAACGGCCAAACCTTCCCCTGGAAATGAGTGCTTGAATGACTGAGAGACAATCTGGGCGATGGCTCAAAAAGTACACCGACTTGCAATATCTGAAAAAGGTGCTCGATGATTGCGAGCTACACCTTGGTGACCCCAGATGTTGGGATGATAGAAACGACGGTGCACTAACAGAATTATACGCGAAAGCGAAATCGATGGCAAAATGTCGGGCAACATGTCTGACAATGGCTGAAGATCGATATCACTTTTGGACTGTATTCGGCGACAGAAAAAGAGGGGTTTGCCTCTGGTTCGATCGGAAAGAGTTCGTAGAAGGCCTTCGCTCCGACCCATCTGTATCTGGGCGTTCAGTGAAGTATATGCGCTCCGATAAGTTGCGGCAAATTTCCTTGTCTAAGCTGCCTTTCGCTAAACGGAACCAATACGCTGACGAACGTGAATACCGTGTCATTCGCGAATATCGGGAAAAATCCGACAAGCAGACAAACACCTTCTCGTTCCCTCCAAAAAGTCTCAGACGAATTTACCTGAATCCTTGGCTTTCTCGCGAAGAAGAGAGGGCCGAGCGTGATAAATTCTCTCAACTGTTGATCGGCGACTTACGGCACGTGGAGCTGTATCAAAATAGGACGATTGAGTATCGGCCATGGACCGAGGCAGCAGAGTCTGTGGTTTCCAGATCAACAAAGCGTTGACAATTCACCTCAGCGTGGTGCAGCTCTTCAACGAGGAAGTCCACGAATATGCGTGCCGAAAGCTGAGTTGCCATTTCAGCGGGAGAGTAAGCGCGGACAGGAAGCCTTCGGGTTTTTCACACAGGCCGCAGTCTCACCGGTGCAGCTCGCCCCCAGTTCAACGCGGAAGGCCCAGGAAGTGGTTGAGGTCACCCCGAGATCGCTGATTGCGGCCGCAAGCGCTCCTTCGGTGTCATTAGTCTCCTGGCCTGATTTTGGCCGCCGTCAACTTTGTTTCGGCTAAAGGAAGTCGGCAGCAAAGCAGGCATCGACGTGTCGTAACGCTCTGCTCACCGCACTTCCACGAACGACTTCTGTCGCGACGCATTCCTCAATGAAGAGGTTTTTCAACTTGATGATCGGCGGCATCGCAGAGACGCAAGATGCTGTCGCCGCGATGCCTATGAAGTGATGTAGGCGGGGCGGGCCACATCGGTTGGGCCAGCACGGTGCAAATCCCATTCAAGAACGCCACCCAATGCCTTCGTTCAAGGTCGCATTCCCGCCAATCTCTTAAAAATGTAAGGGAAAACCACAATTTCATTTCGAGGAAGCCGCGAGTGCGCTTGTGAACTATCGCAATGCTTGTAAACATTTAGGCCCATTTCTTCAAGAGTTCCCGGATCATGCTCTTTCTTCACCTGTCGGATATCCACTTCAAAAGCTGGGAAGTAGGTCGGTCAACCGACCCAAATCGCGGTCTCAGGGATGACTTGATCACCGACGTGCGCAAGATGCGCAACACAATCATTGGAAAGCCATTCGACGCAATTTTGATCTCTGGCGACATCGCGTTCGCAGGGAAGGAGAAGGAGTATGGATTCGCGCTCGAGTGGCTTCGCGATAAGCTTTGCCCAGCCGCCGGCTGCGATTTTCTGAACATTGTGGTGATTCCTGGTAATCACGATGTCGACCGCGATGCCGCCAAGCGTCCCGTGCACATGAGGTCAAGGGCCTCTCTACGTGGCGTAGCCGTTCACGAGTCGAACAGAGCCATTACGGAGTTCTTGAATGATGAGGATTCGGCACAAATTCTTTTCAAACCTCTGGATAGCTACAATCGCTTTGCAGCGAATTTTCTCTGCGAAATTGGCTTCGAAGACGACAAGCTACTCCGCAAGCCGTACGTCTCCAGAGAGTTCAAGTTGAACGACGACTCGAAGATTGTCGTCTGGGGATTCAATTCCGTGTTGGTATGCGATGCCAACGACAATAAGGACTTGATGTTCGTCGACCCCTCCGCAGCACAGGTCATTGAGCGCGATGACGGGACGGCTCATCTTGTCATGTGCCACCATCCATTTGGATGGCTGCGCAATGGTGCGGAGTTCCGCGAGCGGATCGAGGAAGTCGCAAAAATCCATCTCTTTGGGCACGAGCATAATGTTCGTGTCGAACAGCAGACAAACCGGTTCACTAGGATCCGGGCAGGGGCAGTGCAGCCTGAACGAGATGAACCGGGCTGGAAGCCAGGCTACAATGCAGTTGATGTCTCCGTCCAGGGGACGGGAAACGATCGAAAACTTGCAGTGAAGATATGGGTGCGGCAGCGCGAGCAAGCCCGGTATATTGCGGTTCCAGCTTTTGACGATAATCCGACCTGGGATTCGCTCGTTCCCCTGCCAAGCTGGGTGCCCCCGATCGAAGTGAATTTTTCGGAGGCCATTGAGAAGTCGCGCCTGGAGCCCCAGGTTTCCTCGGTTTCTACAAAGGATTGGAGTATGGCCTCAGACTCTCCAACAATCCGATCGGTTGCACCAAAGTTGCTCGCATTGCCGGAGCGTGACCGGGATGAACTCATCGCCGCTCTTGGCCTGAACGAAGAGAGCGACAAAAAGCTGCGGGATTACGAAGCTGCACTCGCGGCAATTCGCCGTGCTGCCGATCGCTCTCAACTTGGTGCCCTCGATCAGGCCATAGACACGTTCACAACATCTCGCGGAGCTTAAACATGAAATTTGACTTCGTGCAGCAGTACCGGTCGCTACAACCATTGGCGGACCAGGCAAAAATTGAAGCGAGCCATAAAAGCTTCGAAGAGTTGAAAGAAAGTGTTGAAGAGACTGAAGCGCGCGATGCAGACCTCGTTCGCCTTGCCTTCGGGCTGCCCCACGAGGATCCATCTGAATCCGACGAGTGGTTTAGCAAGTCAATGCGTAATCACAACCCGATGTTTAGCTTGGAGCATGATCGCGAAGAAGCCGCGAACATCGCGACCCTGGTTCTCAAAGCGCGCATTGCATCGGATGTTCAAACGACCTGCATCTTCGTGCTTGCGGCAAGCTTTATCGGTCGACGGTCGACGGTGGATAAAGGGGCGCTTATCGAATGGGCAAAGGACGGATTGGCCCAGGCAGTACGCCGCAACGGAAAAGTGACAGCAGTTCCCCGTGTCAGCTCACATAAGATCCCCGATCTCACAAAGGCCATAGGAGCTTTTGATGAGAATGCTGAAGGGGCTGCCGCGGCGTTGGTAGATTCGCAGTCGACCGCATACGTCAGTCGAATAAATAAGGTGGTTGCAGAGACGAATGCGTTGGTTGGAACTCTGGTATCCGTAAACAGCCGCCTCGCAACTGAAGTCAATATGCTATGGTGGCATATCGGTAATCACAGTCTTCTGGCCGATCGCCCACTGGATGAAATCCCACTTAACGCCAGAGCATTTGTTGTAGCGGCCGACGTGGCGACAATATCGGGAACGCCACCCGGTCCTTACGGTGCTTACGGGATAATCCGAAAGACCTTAGGAGCGGATGCGGACAAGAAGGTAACACTGTCCGATGCGGTCAATGCGCTTCAAGACGTGAAGCTTGCGTCCTTGGTCGGAAAGAAGGTGGACGAGGATAAGGCGATTATCCCAATCCATGTTGCGGCGAGGGCGCTATTGGTCGATGGCTCCCCGATGACCACCTTGCAACTGGAGAAGGCGACTGGCATAGCGCTTGACACCTCTATGAGCGTTTATGAACTGGCGCTACAGGTCTTTCATGAACGTCTACTCGTAAACAGCGAACTGCTGATATGACAGGTTTGTCCGCGGTTTGTTCAAATGCTAAGTGTACGGTTGCGATCATGGGCACCTGTATTCTCGGTCATGACCCGATCGATTCGTGTGAGCATTTTCTTACGGCGGAGGCGGACCTCAACGCCGATCACGGCGATGACGTTGAAACGCTCGACCCCGGCGACGAATTCGATACGCCGGGACAAGCAAACGGTGTACCGCTTCAATCGAACAGAGCAATTACTGAAAACGACATCACAGAGTTCCGTGGACGTTTCCACACCAAGACCATCGTTTTGGTAGGTGAGCAAAAGGCCGGCAAGACCACACTTCTTGCCACAATCTTTGGGCTATTCTGCGCCGGCCCGGTAGGTAGGTTTTCGTTTGCGGGTAGCCAGACACTCTTGGCATTTGCTGAGCGCCGCCATCTCGCCCTCGAAAAATCAAAGCGTGTTTCACCATCAACTCCACGTACGAGCAGAGCTGATCCGGTGAGCTTCTTTCACCTCTGTCTTTCAGATAGCACATCCAACAATCCTACCAATCTCATCATTTCGGACCGATCGGGTGAAGCGTACGACGACGCTCGAAAAAACACGCAACTTATCGACAAGCTCGTCGAGCTGCGAATGGCGGACATCGTTTGCTTTCTCCTTGATGCCGGAAAGCTTACAGACCTTGAAACACGTGCTGGCTACAAAAGAAAATTCAGAGAAACTATCCGTGCGCTCGTTGATAATGAGGCACTTACGGGGACTGCCGAGATAGAGGTTCTGATAACAAAGCTCGACAAGCTTCAGCGGAAAGATGTTGAGCCCAGTCTTGCTGATGATCTCGCTTCTTACGAGAACGAGTTGCGGCGCGAATTCGGTTCAAGAATTGCGTTTTTCGATATCCACCGGATCTGTGCGCTTCCGCGTGCGAACATGGCAACCGGCGTTGTGGGGCTCGTTGAGATGGTCGAACGATGGTGCGCGCCGGATCCGCAGATCGACACTCGTCCGAAACCCATCGCTGATGCCGCGCGGCATTTCGATCGTCTTGTAGAGGTTTGGGCAAAATGACGAGCGCGCATCGGCACATGGTCATTGGTTTGCAAGCGTCGGGGAAAACAACTTTTGCCGCCGCCCTTTGGTACATCCTTGCTAATGGTGGGGTTTCGACAGTTTTGGCTCGAGGACTCCATGCTGGCGACTATAGCTATCTGGACAAGATCGCGGACTTGTGGGAGCGCGGGTACAAGGTACCGCGCACCGAACACTACGAACATCAGACAATATCAATCAACCTGGTTGATCCCTCTTCGGGTAAATCAATGTCCCTGACGTTTGCTGACTTGCCGGGTGAGGGTTTCGAGCGAGCGTTCGCGACGCGTCGTCTCGCAGAGCCGATTGCCGAAGCATTGCAGGGTGTCCATGGACTGTTGCTCTTCGTGAGCGCCGCAGTTGGACCCGACGACATCTCGATTTTGGATATTGCAAAAGGGGTGGGCCTTGAAGATGAATTCGTCGATGACGATGATGATCACGAGGACAGTGTAATTCCCGAGGGAGATCGATCGGGGGGAAATACTTCGACCGAAACCTCAGCACCCAAATTTGTTCCGTTCACCCCAGGCGAAACTCCTCGTGACGTTCAAATAGTCGATATATTGCAGAGCTTGCAGCAGCGACCGGTCGGAGGTAGTTTTCCAAGGATCGTCGTCATAGTGTCCGCTTGGGACAAAGTCGTGCGAGCCGCCAATCCCGCCGAGTGGCTGTTCACCAACATGCCGTTGCTTGACCAATATCTTAGGAATACTCATATCCCGACGCGGATCTATGGCGTGTCGGCTCAAGGCGGAGATGTACCGAAGGATTCGACGGCACCCGATCAACTGGAACGACAGAAGCTATTGTTGATTTCGAACGCCAGTGCGAGAGTCGAGGTTGTTGGATATGGTGCGGATAAGCATGACTTGACCCACGCAATACGATGGCTCAGCGGCTTGGAAGTTGAATGACTAGCGTTGATAAAAATGAAGTCCATCAGGCGGTTTTTGGGTATTCCAATGGCCACAGACTTCTTGCGTCTAGCATGCAATTGGGCTCTGTCGACACTTATGAGTTGGCGGCTGCATCGGACATGGCACCGGGGGTCTCGCTCGATCGAGCAGGTAGCTATGTGACCGGTCTGGTCTTGCCGGAGAGCAAGATCTACGCGCTGATGCGCACATGGGAGGCCCCTGAAATGCAGCGGCCAGGTTGCGTTTGGACGCATGTTCTTCTCCTTTCCAAGTCGCTCATTTCGTCACAGATTGACCTCGGAGTGTTGTCGCCCCTCTTCACACGGCCGGCTGACTACCAACGCGAGAACGCGTTCTCGGCACCGTTGGCGGTGGGGCGGAGAGAAAGAGCGGCCCCGCCGCCTAGGAAATTGATCGAGCAGGTTTTGACGGCTTGCTATGACAAAGCATTTCTGAGTGCGTCAATGGGCCAAGAGGCTGACATGGAACGCGCAATCTTGGCGGTCTGGTCCCAGCAGTGGCCACGGATGCGATCAACGTTCTGCTTTCGATCGGTACAGTCGAGCTCGCTGCTACCGGGCCAGACGCTGAAGTTTGCGAGTGAAGGGAAGCTGAGGACAAGCGAGCCAAGCTCGTGGCTTCAATTGGCCGTCGACGATGCAGTTTCTGATGTTGTCACTCCCCTCCGTCGCTTTCTTTGGCGCTATGGAAAGGACATTGACCCCGCACGCCGCCCATTTGTCGTTTTGGTAGAGATATTTGCGCTACTCGAAGGCAAGGGGACAACATATTCTCATGCCGTTGAGGTCTTCAAAAGGCTTGCACCAGGCCAGGGACAAACGTTGAAGCGTGATCTTCTCGGCTTGTCTCCAAGTAAACTGTCTTTGGTGAAGAATGTTTCTCCAGCAACACTCATTCGACTGATGGTCGAGCATGATGTTTCCGACCTCAACGTTACGGACGGGGAAATCGTTGAACTGATGGGAAATGCAACTGACGCAGTTTTACCGGAGCTCGCCTTGGTCCTCGACCACAACGAGGCTAGTTTGGGTTCTCGGTTCGGGATGATCTTTGACGCTATCTTGCCATCACTTACGTCAGAAAGCCTTGAAACAGATGAACTTTCGGTGCGGTTTGTGTTCGAGGCCCTTAAGAGACGACCTGTGCTTATCTCAGAAGAAGCGATTAAACGGCTCTCTTCTGATGATCTCGTCGCCTTGCTGGCTACCACCGGTGCCGACCTCGAAACCTATGAAATCTTGCGTGCTCTCTTTCAACGTTCGTCCGACGAGATCAGTACTTCCGTCGTTGCCGAATTTCCGTTGCTGTCGCTGGAGGCGGCGGTCGAGTTGGTTCGGGAAGAAAGGTTGCACGACGAGTGGCACAGCGTTCTCCGAGAGAACAGCGCGACGCTGGTAACGTACGTTCCGGAGATGCTCAACGGCGGCGCAGCGCTTGATGCGGCAAGGATCATGGCGTTCCCCGTCGAACCGCGCAATGCCCCGGATATCTGGTTCGATGTACTAAAAAGGTATGGACAGCATCTTGATCACGCGGCGGAAACAACGCTGATAACTTATCTGTTCGTTCTCTGCGTTCGCTGGGGGGTGGAGCAGCACCGCCAGATCGCAGCGCAGATCATGCCAGAACTACGGGCTAGAATTGTCTCCGGAAACCTGAATGGCGAAGACGAAAAGATGCTCGGCCGCTGGCTTCCACATCATTCGGATAGCTGGGACCTTAACAAGCGACTGCTCAAACTTCTTCGACAAGAATACAAGCGCGGATCGAATTTTGACGATCTGGTTGCGCTACTCGGTCTGACCTCAGACGAGTACGCCTACGCTACCAACCAGGACCCGGAAAATCTGACGCGGCAAATGCTTCAGATGTTCATGCCTTGGCGGACTTGAAGCGATTGGAGCGATTTTTTATCGAAAAGGCGACGAGGCCACCTTTTCGAATAAGCGGCGTAATGGCGGCCGCCGTCAGCTCGCCCGCTTGTCGAAAACATCCTTCGCGACAGGAATTGCTGAAAACACATAGGCCATCCCGCATAAAAGGCGACTTGCGTCAGAACTTCTGATTCTTCCGCCTGCGTGAGCCCGTTGTCCATGGCGCAGTTCGGATGGAATGGAATTTGGGCGCTTTGTCCATTGGCAATCAGCGTCGTCACCGTCACGAGGCTGCGGTCGCGCGGTGCCAAGCCCGGACGAAGCCATAACTCATTGAAGAGAAGACCGTTGGTAAACTCAACCACGCCTGCATACCCCGGTCCAACATTCTGTTCAACGCCGTTTGCTCGTTGTGCGTCCGCAGCCTCATCGAAAGGAAGCGGTGTAGGTGTAGCCTCCGGCAACTGGTCGGCCGTCACGCCGCGCGCACCGAAAACGCCCTTGGCAATTGCAACCGCCGACGTTGCGCTAGCCCAGCCGGAATAGAATGCCAAATGCGTGATGATTTCGGAGATCTGTGAAGGCTTTACGCCGTTTTCCAAAGCAAGGGTTAGGTGGTAGGCCAGCTCGGCAGTTTGGTTCTTGGCGACCAACGTTGCTACGGTTAGCCGTGGCGAAATCTATAAATGAGCCGACGGCCGCTCTAGGCTCACACACGCCACGTCTTTATGATGTCTGATTTTGGTAAGTGCGACCATTAGAACTCTGACCTAGATGGGCGCGTCAAGTCGTTGTTCAAATATCAGTTTCCCTTTCGGCCGATAGCGGTCATGCCCGGAATGCGCCCAAGGCGGACATGGTACTAATTGGAGAAGTGGCCTATTTGGGGCCGAAAACAATCGTTCAGCTTTGGAGGTCAGCCGTCCCGCTCATCGTTAAGGCGAAAGGACCACCCTTGCATTAAATTCTATATAATGATGTATTAGTATTCTATTATATAAAAAGGGGCAAACATGCGCCGCCACGGAGCCATTCTTTTCAGCGCTTGGATGCTCGTTGCGTCTCACGGAGCGCACGCGGCCTGTGACGTTCGAGACTTCATCGTGAAAGATGAAGTTATGGCCGACGCAAGTGACGTTGTCCGACTTTCCGTACTTAGCGAGCTTCAGTCTTCTCTCGACAAAGCGGAAGATAAGTCGATCGACGGTTCTTTACTGATCCCAGGGTATTTGGATGGAAAATATAGCTCAGACCAGAGTAGTAAGATCATTTCTCGGCAATATAAACTTCTTAACCTTAGCCTTGATTCGGAGACGCGAAGGACAATAGTTGCTTCCAGACTCTCCGACAACTCGGCGAGAATGTATGAGACATGTATCGCAAACGACGGCGGCGTTGTCGTCAAGCTTCCTGCACATGCTCTGAGCTCAAGGGAGTTTTTCGTGTTGGTTCGATATCTACCGGGTGTCGACGGTAAAGAAGCGCCGCTAATAATTAATGGGCAGCCACAGATATTTTTTACAAATGGCGCGTTGCAGAAAGAATTTTCTATAGCCAGCCTTCCCGAGACCGTAGCTCCAAGTGGAGAGCTTCGTTTTCCGATTTCCAGAGATCCTGCTCAAACCTTTGAAGTGGCTGTTAACCTCGGCCGACGATCAGGATCAGCCTCATTGCCGCCTATTCAGACACGTCGGATCGAATTCCAACTGAGGAAGTCAGGCGTTGTCAGTGCCAGCGCTACGCGGCATCCGGGTCCCGGCACGCTTTTGAAACAGTTTTGCTTGGAGGCTACTCCTGACGAGGTCTTCTTTCCTGAAACCGCGCAGGTGATAGCAACACGCAGGGTTCCCCCAACTGACCTGAACGTCGCAAGCCTGCTTCCTGAACAGTCAAACGAAAAGCAAATTTGCGGTCAGGTTAAGGCGCAGATATACGACGATTTTACAGGTGGGTTTGTGGAGGCATACGTGTCGGTGATCGCCGCCAAGCTAGCAGAAACCTCTGCGCAACCTTAAGAAGATGCTAATCCGCGTTCGAAACGAACAAATTTATCGCTCTCCAAAAGGCGCCTGTTCCTCGGGATCTGTGAAATTGGCCTCGATGACAGAGTGAATGCGCGAAACCGTCTTTAGTCATCGACCCACTCTGTCCGCTTAGAGACGAGTGTGGACATCGTTAATCGAGCGCCAGATGTCCACTTTCGAGCTGGCCGCACCAATAGCCGTCAGTTCGCTTCCGGCCACAATCCAATCATCTGTCGCGAATTAGTCCATAGCAGAGTTGCTGTCTTGAAGGGACTTTGCAATTCGGCTACGCCCGGACTCCTAGCACGGCCGTTCTGTTCCAACTTCCTTGGCACACTGTTCGGAGGTAGTCATATCAAGCAGGATTGGATAGGTTTGAAACTGCGGATTCCACATGGTCGCTCGAGTGTTCATTTGGAGACTGGCTAACGCAATACGCCAACTTCGCGCGCTGCTGGAGCCGCAGGTGTACCTAGCCTTTACCGTATTGACGGTCGAGCCGCATCGCATCTCATTGGAGGAGCTATCATGGAATAACGTCGGCTTGGGAAATCCGGTCTGAAGGTGAGCGAGTTTTCGTTCGGTTCCTGGGTCACGTTTGGCAAGCAGGTGGACGGGGGCGACGCTGTAAGCCTGATGGCGCATGGTCACGGGTGCGACGGGTGGGATCGGACAGGCAGTTTGCACCCACCTTGCACCCACCTTGCACAGACGGGCTATCGATTAATCCTGGCAGCCAGAAACCAAGAAAAGCTCTCTTCTTTGCCCGCGTCCCTCGACCATGGTGCCGGAGTAGGGCACACTTGGATATCCCTCGATATGGGTGACTTGGATTCCATTCGAGCGTCCCCAAGGGTATAGCGATTTTGTGTTTACGTTGACTGAAGACCGTTCGCGTCAATCCGATCTTGTCGACATGAACGGATCAGACCTAGGATCATAGAGAGCGATAGAATTGCCGACCACGATCCTAAACGCGAGCCCACTGTCGCGAAAGACAGGGTCAGCATCGGCTTCTGCAGCGTGTTCGGCACAGAGGGTTCCGTACCACATACCATTGCAGCAGAGGCGACCGCGGCGGCCACACTGCTCGCACACATGGAAGGACCGCGCTTCGGCGAGACCATATGCTTCATCGATGGACCGTTGGGCTTCCTGCGAAAGACCTGCCGTTCGAAAGGAGATCCTCAAAGCTCCCATTTTCTCTTTAACCTGAAGCACATGAAGCGTCCCTTTGCCGTCATTGAGCGCTTTGTGGGCCGCCGAAAAGAACTCGTGAATTATCTCCGCCCAACCATCTCCGCATTCAAAACCAAAAGGCAGATTTCGGAGAATTACGCTTGGAAATCGGCGCGCGAAATCCGCAACGTTGATCATATCATCCAACTCCTATCGGCTTTTGGGGAAACGCAATTCAAGCAGATACTGACCGTCCGGACGTAGGCCTGATCAGCGCCGCCATTTGCGGTTTGGAACCGCAGATCACTGACCAGGAAGCTTGCGGAAACCCAATGGAGAACGCTTACTGCTTTTCGATGCGCATCCGTCGATCGACAACCAGCTCCGCGGCCAATCGCATAAGACGAGTCTTTTCCTTTGCGAGCAATTCTTTCGCCGCACGATATTCACGTGCAAGGATTCCATCGACCTCAACACGAAGCTCCGGCATGGGTACGAAGGATTCGTCCACCCTTTTTGCGGGGAACTGATAACGCATCCATTTGCCAAGGCCGTAACTTCCGACAAGCCGGTACGCAAGTCTGGTCGCTTGATCCAGGTCGCTTCCTTCCACGCCGCCAGCACCAATGGACCTGGTGCCGAAGACAACTTCCTCAGCGGCCGCGCCGCCCAGCATCATGCGGATTTTTGCTAGAAGCTCCTTTTCCGTAGGTAGCGCAGTGTTGCGAATCTGATAGTGCATACGGCCACCATCTTGGACAATCGCGCCTTCGACCATATGCGACTCAACCCGAATGTCGATCACATCCGCAACGCCGGATGAGATCGCCATCAGAGCATGGCCGATCTCGTGCACACAAATTCGATGCACAACGTCCTCCGGTAGTGGCACCCTCGCCGGCAGCGATGCCTCAACGTCCTTGATGTTCAGCGTGGCTTTTCGGCCTCTGGCAAATCGCTTGGCCTTTCGCGCCAGCTTCTCAAGGTCTGCTGGAGTCGCGAGCCGCAATTTGTCGGTTACGGCGCGAAGCTCACGTGCCGAAATGTTTTGCTCCAGGTGGTAAGCAAGGATCTCTGCGCGCTCCTCCTCATCAGGTAAATCGAGATAGATGTGAGACTCGAGGCGCCCAGACCTGAGAACGGCAGGATCGATGAGATTTGGGTGATTGGTTGCTCCGACGAGAATTACACCTTCCTGCTCAAAAAGATGGGTGACGAGTTCTAGGAAACGATTGATGACGTTGCCTTCATAATAGGCGTGACCATCTCTCATGCGGCCTCGATCTCCCAACGAATCCAATTCGTCGATAAAGAGAACCGCCCCCTTGCGCGCAGAGGCTTCGGCAAAGGATTCGGTCATGGCCCGTAGCATCGTTCCGAGGTGCCCCTCGTTCTTTCCTTGCCAGTCGCCGACGCTTGTCGAAATGAGCTCGAATCCTAGCTCGGCTGCGAGCGCTGTCGCAAACAGGGTCTTCCCTGTGCCGGGTGGGCCGGCGAGAAGCAGACCTTTATCAACATTTGACCAAGCCAGTTTTCCCTCGCGCCAGTCCGCAACGTCCTGCTTCACATCAGCTACCCAAGGACGCGCGGCTCCATATCCTGGAAGGTCAGATAGTTTGGGCCCCTTAAGTTGCGTGCTCACTGGCTCTCGAAGTAGCGACGCGTCGAACCGAGACAACGAGTTCCTCGCCGCGAGGCCGATAACCACATCGGCGTTCTGCCGGGATATTTCATCGGCAACGTCGATATCTACATCATCAACGCCACAAACCCGACGAGCTGCTTTGACATGTCGCCCTGTTGGCGGGTTGATGGTGACAATCTCGTCGGCTGCGAGAACGAGAGAAGTTGGAAATGCCTCCAACGTGGGCGCGAGATAAATGGCCTGGTGTTCGGGTCTAACGATCGTAACGCCATCATTTGTGGACTTAGACTTGGACCATTTCGCGCTGACACCGAAAACCTGCGCCTGCTGCCGGAAATCATCATAGTTGTGGGAAGTGCGGCCGCCCGTGAGGAACAGTGTTGCCGCCGACTTTGCAGACCAGATCCACCCTTTGTCAACAATACAAAGGATTATGCCCTTCGCGTTCTTTTGAAACTGGACAGTCGGACGCAGCGCCCGCCGCAGCGCACAGGTCATCATGAATTTTCCAGGGTTCTTTCGGAGATCGGTAAATTCCGACTGAGCGATGGGTTGCTTCATTTTACCTTTCTCCAAGGTGGAGAGACCCTCGTTGCGCGGCTAGGCGAGCTCACAAGGTCGATCGAAAGATAGTTAATTGCAGTGGGGAGGTGGGAAAACATCAAACAGTAACCTCGCCTTCAATCCTGTACCAGCGAGACAAAGTTCGAACGTAAAAATTCTCTGAATAGCAGGCAGCCCAGAGCTGCGACGTAACGATATCGTCCCCGTCCGGGAGACGAGCATGACCGGTTACGATGCCTTTCAGGCATCTCATGGGCCGTTTCACGACTGCGGCGTTTCGAAGGAGCGGCGCGTTCAGAATTGACAAGAAGTCAAACGTGCCGTCGCGAACGGCGACAAGGTCAGCAGTGAGGCTTTCGAGATTTGTAATGTCGGCGAAAAATTTGTGTGGCTGTTGCATCCAGAATTCCTCTCAAGAAGTTCTCTGCGGGTCGCGTAAGCCGGCGCGGCTTTGGATCTCGCCATGTCTAACGATGTCCGTAAATGCGATCTCATCCGATTGGAATCAAAATGATCGCATGGTGATCAAAATGATCACAAACGCTGCTAATGTCAACAATCTTTGTGGGGCTTGAAACAGGCGGGGCGCTCCCATGAGTTCCGCCGCTACGTATCGTCTTCCTGCGAGGATCTGGCGATGAACAGTACGCGGAGATCGGGTAGGGCGGTCTTGGCCATTTGCGGTGGGTGAGGCATGGGGCGCTGTTACAAGGGGGCCGTGTCGCCATTATCGCTTTTGTCGATGCGATCGTGTGGTCACCAACTTGGCCGGGGTCCGCCGTCCCAGGCGATTCCACAATGGCATGCAATAACAATCAAACGTTGTGCAGGTCCGGCGGATGAATGCGGATAGAGGGGGCGATTTCGCCCCGGCGCGTTCGTCAATGGGGAACGACGCGACAGCAGCAGCAAGTCGGCTCAGGTGGTGGCGGTTCGGACGGCGAGGGGCAGACCTAAACCGGTGGAAAAACGGCGAATGTTCCGGGCTGAGCCGATGCACTCTCGAGCGCTGCCAGCGGCCGTACACCTCGTAGCGGGCGCTAAATGAATCCTTGCCTTCCGCCGTGCGCTCCTCTTCGTGGCGGCTGCGCAGTCAATCGCATCGGCCTCACGGGCGTTGCCGACCGGGAGCGAGATATATAGGCGATGAGATGGCAACAATCATGACATCAACGATTACAACGGATCGCACCAGATATGGCAACAGCCGACGCAGAAACAATGGTGCGCCTTGAACGCTCTCGGCCGCAGAGTCTGGCAAAAATGGCGAATTGAATCACGGTGTTGTGTCGCTCTTGAAAGCTAGTGACTACTCATGGATGGTCCCGTTCATACGCCTCATAACCGCTTGGTTGGGGGTTCGAGTCCCTCCGGGCCCACCATTTCGTCCATATACGTCCTATGCCGTACACAGGCGTCCAAAAATACCAATATAGCTGTAGCCCGACGCAAATTTTCGGAGTTTTGACACGCTAAATCGGGAAAACTGAAATTCCGATGGTATGTCAACATGGATTTTAAATATCTCAAACCCATGTTGAAGGCGCGATTCGCGACGGGATAGTAGTGGCGCGGCGGCAGCTTCTGGATCGGATGGCGTTCGCTTCTGGATTGAAAAAACTCCAAACGTAACCTGCCTAAAAAATATCCCATCGGGGCGCTTCATTTTTGGCGTATCGTGGCGTCGTTAGAGTGGTTGCACTCTGTTCAACGCCCTAGCGGCGGCAAGCAGCGAGGCATGCTCCGGCTGCCGCTCCGATCTATAGCGCGCAAAAAGTTGCGCCAGGACCGAGTTGAAATTGCTTTCATTTACGCGCGAAGCGCAGCCGGACGCACCTTGCGCGGCAATGATGGCAAGCATGGCGATGTCCTTTGATTGCGAGTAACGGATTTGAAAAGTGCGGAACCTACGCCGCCCACGCGCGTTCAGCCCCACATGAATATCGACTGGCAATATATTCAGAACAATTTTGACTGGTTGGGCCACATCGCGGAAGCTTTGTGCATAGCCGCTGTCGTTACAGCCCTCGGCCTTGTATTCTTCAAGCGCCGTACAGCCCTGATCATCGGACTAGCTTTTGCCTCTGGATATTTTCACGGCCGGGAGAAGCGTGACTTTGAAGTCTCAGTCCATATGCACCCACCACATCTCGAAGCCTACGAGATGTGGAAGTGGTCATGGGATCAGGCAACTGATTTTTGGCCGGTGGCGATCTTGATGTTTGCGCTTTTGTTGCTCGCTGTCAGATATAAAAGCGCATCGACATCAGATTTGAACGGCCATCCGCAACCGCCGCAAGAGAGGTTGGTAGGTCATAGAAATGCGCTTTGATGATGCTGTCGGAACAAATTGAGGTGCCGAGCGCGCTCACGTGATCAAAGTGTGCAATGCGTTCAATTGCTCGGTCTTGGATCGTTAAACCTAAAATGCGCTGCCAGAGTTGGGCCGCGATCGACTAGGTCTCGCCAATCGGCACGCGACATAAGGCCCATCCGATACTCGTTTATCAGAAAATTCTGATCTTCCCTCAACGTTGGTAGCTCCACCGATTGTGTCGACCCGTATATAAAGAAATTGAGCAGTTTTATCAAAACATGCTCCTCGCAATTATGCCGACCAACAGTTTTATTGGCGACACGCCGCATTCACCAGACAGTTTAGGGCGGAAAGCGGTATGGTCTTACCTAAGAGAAGGTCGTCGCTTATGATGACCTAAGCTCCTGAACTTCCTCCAGATTTTGGTAGAGTCCGTCACACTGAGGAGACGGACAGCATGAAGTATTCACCGTTCTCGAACGAACAGATCACCGGGATATTGAAAGAGCAGGAGCACGGCTTGAGGATGGCCGATGTCTGCCGCAAGCACGGAATATCCGAGGCGACCTTCTACAAATACCAGGCCAAGTTCGGCGGCATGGAGATCTCCGATGCTCGCAAGCTGAAAGCTTTGGAAGACGAGAACGCCAAGCTGAAGAAACTGCTGGCCGAGACCATGCTGGATAATGCCATTTTGAAAGACGTCGTTTCAAAAAAATGATGACGCCCGGCGGGAAGCGTCCCCGTAATCTCCCGCGTATTCCCGGCTTTTCCCCATCCGGTGACAGACATCAGGCGCGCGAATTCAGGTGTCTGAAACCCGGCATAGGCGAACCGCCCCAATTTTATCCGGCGCCCCGTAACATTTTTTCCAGAGGTCAGATTGCCACCTGCTCGCCGAGTTCCACGACGCGGTTTGCTGGGAGCTTGAAGTAAGCCGATGGATCGATCCCGAAGTCTGCCAGCGCGATATAGAGCCGTTCCTGCCAGACGGGCAGGTCCGTGTTCGGTGTGCTGATGAGGTTGCGCCGTCCGAGGTAGAACGAGGTTTGCATGATCTCGAACTTGAAACCCTTTTTCTTGCAGAGGACGAGGGCCTTGGCCACGTTCGGCTCGTCCATGAAGCCGAAGTGGATATCGACCCGCAGGAACCGCTCGGACAGCCGCGTGACCTCGACGCGCTCGCTGTCTGGGACGTGCGGCTTGTCCTGCGTCCAGATTGTCAGGACGACGTTCTGCTCGTGGAGAACGTGGTTGTGCTTGATATTGTGGAGAAGGACGGCGGGCGTCCTGTCTGGCACGCTTGTCAGGAACACGGCGGTGCCGGGAACAGTGACCGGAGCGTGATCCGATTGGCGCTCCACCGACTTGATGAACATGTCCAATGGCATGTCGTTCTTGGCCGTCTTCTCCCGCAGTGCGCGCGAGCCACGTGTCCAGGTCCACATCACTGCCATGATGGCGAGCGCTAGTGCGATGGGAACCCAGCCGCCATCGTGGATCTTGAGGAGGTTTGCTCCGAGGAAAACCGCTTCGAGAAGAAGAAGCGGCAGCAGGATGGCTGCTGCCTTGATGGTGGACCAGCCCCATATGGAGCGCAGGAACTGGAACGACATCAGCGAGGTTACGACCATCGCGCCCGTGACAGAGATACCGTATGCCGTCGCGAGCGACTCAGAGTTGCCGAACGCGAAGATCAAGACGATGACGCCGATGAAGAGGAGCATGTTCACGGCCGGAACGTAAATCTGTCCGGTGTTTGTTTCCGAGGTAAACTTGATGGCGAGCCTCGGAAGGAAACCGAGGTGGACGGCCTGACGGGCAAGAGAAAATGCCCCTGTGATGACCGCCTGGCTGGCGATGATGGTCGCCATGGTGGCGAGAATGACGACGGGCAGCAGCGCCCATTCAGGGTACATCAGGTAAAACGGGTTTTCGATGGCCTCCGGATGGGCCAGCACGAAGGCACCCTGGCCGAGGTAGTTCAGGGCGAGTGCCGGGAAGACCAGGATAAACCATGCCGTCTGGATCGGCTTGCGGCCGAAATGCCCGAGATCGGCGTAAAGGGCTTCGGCACCCGTTACCGTCAGGAAAACCGCGCCGAGGACGATAAGGCCGGTAAAGCCCGCATGGGTGATGAACCAGAGAGCGTTGACCGGGTTCAGGGCCTTCAGGATCGTCCAGTCATCGCCGATATGGATGAGGCCGCCCCACGCCATGACCAGAAACCAGACGACCGTGATCGGACCGAAGAACTTGGACACCGCAGCCGTGCCCTTGGATTGTACGAGGAACAGGCCGACCATGATCGCAGCCGACATCGGCAGGACGTAATTCGCGAACGCCGGTGTTACCAGTTTCAGGCCCTCCAGCGCCGACATGACCGAAAGGGCGGGCGTGATCATGGCGTCGCCGATGAACAGCGCCGCGCCGATGATGCCGGCGAAAAACAGGATCGGCGTGAAGCTGCCGGTTTTCTTCATCAGCAGCGCCAGCAGCGACAGCGTGCCACCTTCGCCGTCGTTGTCGGCGCGCAGCAGGAAGAGGACGTATTTGACGGTGACGATAATCGTCAGCGTCCAGATCATCAGCGAGATCAGTCCCAGCACCTCATTTTCGTGGACACCATCAGCCGAAAAAGGTCTCAGCGCCTCGCGGAAAGCGTAGAGGGGACTGGTGCCGATATCACCATAGACGACGCCGATCGAGCCGAGCAGCAGGACAAGGAACTTGCGGGTCTCGGACGTCTCGCCTGGTGATGCGGTATGCGATGTCATGCGATATTGGCCTTCCAGGCTTTTCAGGCCTTCTGGCCGTGTGTCCGCAATATGGTGCAATGCAGCGCTCCCGGCAAACCCCGGAATAGGTTTCTCAGCGAATTCACGGTTAACCTGGGGGCACACCGCAAAAGCGCGACAGCGCTCGAGTGCCTTGCAATCGAATACTCATGGCGGCGGTTCGCTTCCGATGTCAATATTTTGTACCGTCTGAGGCCGCTGCAGGGTAAAAACTGTTTGGGCGATGGGAATGTGATCCGCCCCAGGTTCTCCAATCTTTTTACCCTAGCTCGCCCGATGCTCGGCCACTTTTGATCACGATACGGAGTTCACTGGCTGGCCCCACCTGCAGGCCAGCATCGGAGCGCAGATATGGTTTTGCGATCCACTATCGCCTTGAGCAAAGTGCACCGTCGAAAATTCGAACAGGGTATGAGCGCACAATGTCCGTTTGGCTCAATTCGGTTTTGCATCGAGTGCGTGCAGGATGCCGCGCAGTTCGGCAAGACCGCGCAGGCGGCCGATGGAGGGGTAGCCGGGGGTGACGGTCTTGTTGAGATCGTCGAGCAGGCGGTGGCCGTGGTCGGAGCGGAAGACGATGGTGTTTTCGGGTGAGCGGCGGCGGTCCTCGGTGACGAGTTCTTTCAGCACCGCCACCATATCGACGTCGCCGTCGAGATGGGCGCTTTCGTGGAAACTGCGGCCGTCGCCTTCGCGGGTCGTGGCGCGCAGATGGGTGAAATGGATACGTGAGGCGAAACGGCGGGCAATCGCAGGCAGGTCGTTATCGGCGCGGACGCCAAGACTGCCGGTGCAAAAGCACATGCCGTTTGATTGTGACGGCACCGCGTCAAACAGGGCGGCGTAGTCGTCTGCGGTCGAGGCGATGCGTGGCAGGCCGAAAAGCGGGCGTGGCGGATCGTCCGGATGCAATGTCAGTTTGACGCCACGCGCTTCGGCGGCAGGGGTGACGGCCTCCAGGAATTCGATCAGATGCTGGCGAAACCGGCTCGCGTCAACGCCACTGTAGGCCGCGAGGCGTTCGCGAAAGCCAGGGACCGTCATCGGTTCGGTGGTGGAGCCGGGCAGGGCTGAGGTGATGATGCGGGTGATCTCGGCCATCTCTGCTTCGGGCATCTCATCGAAAACGGTTTTGGCCCGCAGGCGATCCTCGTCCGAATAGTCATTTTCGGCACCGGGCCGCTTGAGCACGAAAAGGTCGAAGGCGGCAAAACGCTCATGGTCGAAACGCATGGCGGTGGCGCCGGTCGCGGTGACGAAATCCAGCTCGGTGCGCGTCCAATCGACCACCGGCATGAAATTATAGCAGATGATCTTGATGCCGCAGGCGGCGACCGCTTCGAGACTGGCAATCCAGGCTTCGATCTCTGCCTTGGCTTTGCCGCCTGTGCGCTTGACGGCATCGGGGATGGGGATGCTTTCGACGACGGACCAGGTAAGCGGTGAGCGGCCGGCAGGCGTGGTTTCGATCAGTGCCTGACGCTCGCGAACCTCGCTCTCAGTCCAAGCGCGGCCAATCGGTATCTGGTGCAGCGCCGAAACGATATTGGTCGCCCCGGTCTGGCGCACGTCATCCAGCGTCACCGGCGCATCCGGCCCGAACCATCTCCATCCCTGACGCATACCTGTTACTTCCTCCGGCTTATTCAGTTGTTTTCGTTCAGCAAAAGTAATCGGGGTGCATGACGCGCAATTCGGCAACGTCGGGGATGACGGCGCTCAAATGGTGCATCATCGCGGCGCGGGCGCCTTCGATATCATGGGCGGCAATGGCATTGCGGATCGTCATGTGCTCTTCGATCACGCTCTCCATGCGTCCGAGCGCCGGCAGGGTCAGGCGCCGGGCGCGGTCGATCTGGATCTTGACGGTTTTCAGGATGGCCCAGATGCCGGGATAGCCGGCGATACCAGCGATCGTCTCGTGGAAGGCCTCGTCCTGCTCGTGGAACAGCGACATCTCGTTATGGGTAGCATGGACACGCTGGCGGGCGATGATGGCGTCGAGCTTGGCGATGTCGGCGGATGTCGCAATTGCGGTTGCCGATTCGACTGTTGTTCCTTCCAGCGACTTGCGGATTACCACCGCTTCGGGAATGGCCCCGACGGGAACCAGGGATACGAAGGTGCCGGACTGGGGGAAGATATCGACAAGCCCAGCCTCCGCCAGCCGCAGCAGCGCCTCGCGTACCGGCGTCCGGCTGACACCGAATTCCTCGGCGATCCTTTTCTCTTGCAAGGGCATGCCGGGCGGCATTTGCAGCGAGGTGATGGCCGAATGCAGTCTCTCATAAATCGCTGATCCAGCCGTAACACGCCGCAGCTTTGCAGTCGCCGGCTCGGGAAGGAGGGGCACGACGGCGTTGTTGCGGGGCGATGATGGCATGGGTTTCTCGAAGCGTTGACACTGTTGTGGATACTAGTATATCAGTTTCTCCACGTTGCCAAGACGTGAAGCGGGAGGAGCGACAAGGAATGGCATTGCACCCCGACAGGCTGTTTCCTGCCGATCCCGGAACACGGGCGATCGCAAGGCAGCTTTACGAGACCGTAGCCGGACTGCCGATCGTATCGCCGCATGGCCATACGGATCCGTCCTGGTATGCGGAAGACAAGCCGTTTCCGGACCCCGCAGCGCTGTTCATTACCCCGGACCACTATGCAACGCGCATGCTCTATTCGCAGGGTGTGCGGCTGGAGGATCTGGGCGTCGCCCGGCGCGACGGTGCACCGGTCGAGGCGGACCCGCGAAAAATATGGCGGCTGTTTGCTGAGCACTTCCATCTGTTTGCCGGCACACCGACGCGGCTCTGGTTCGAGCATTCGATGGAGACCGTGTTCGGGATCACGGAGCGCCTGTCGCCAAAGACGACAGACGCCCTGTTCGACCGGATCGCGGCGGCAATCCCAACGCCGGAGATGCGGCCGCGTGCCCTGTTTGACCGTTTCGGCATTGAAGTGATTGCCACCACGGACAGCGCGCTTGACGACCTTGCGCATCACGATGCGGTGCGTAAATCGGGATGGCATGGGCGCGTGGTGCCGACGTACCGGCCAGATTCAGTGGTCGATCCGCAAGCGCTTGGATTTGCCGGAAACCTTGAGCGGTTCTTCGCCATGACTGGTGAAACAGCGACCTGGACCGGTTATCTCAATGCGCATCGGGCGCGGCGTGCCTTCTTCAAAGAGCGCGGCGCAACAGCGACGGACCATGGCCATGCGAGCGCCCGGACCGAAAACCTTTCGACCGGCGATGCGGCGGCGCTCTTCACCAAAGTGCTTGCGGGCACGGCGGATGCGGCAGAGGCGGATGCCTTCCGCGGCCAGATGCTGACGGAAATGGCGCGGATGAGCAGGGATGACGGGCTGGTCATGCAGATCCATCCGGGCTCCTATCGCAATCACAATCCCTCGCTGTTTACGGATTTCGGTCCTGACAAGGGGGCGGATATTCCGAAATCGACCGGTTACGTCCAGGCATTGAAGCCACTGCTCGACGCTGTTGGCAATGATCCGGCATTGACGGTGATCCTTTTCACGCTCGATGAAACCGCCTATTCGCGCGAACTGGCGCCACTCGCCGGCCATTATCCGGCCCTGAAGCTTGGACCTGCCTGGTGGTTCTTTGACAGTCCGGAGGGCATGCGCCGCTACCGCGAGACGACAACGGAAACCGCCGGGTTCTACAACACGGTTGGCTTCAACGACGACACCCGCGCCTATCTGTCGATCCCGGCCCGCCACGACATGGCGCGGCGGGTGGATTGCGCCTATCTGGCGCGGCTCGTGGCCGACCACCGCCTCGACGAGGAAGAGGCGTTCGGTCTGGCACATGAACTCGCCTACGGGCTGGCGAAAAAGGCTTACCGACTGTGACCATCTGGCAGACGGGCGGCTGAGGAGGCGCCCGCTGCACAACAAGGGAGGAGAAAGACATGAACGTTACACGCAGGACTTTCGTCGGCGGAGTTGCCGGCCTGACCGGTCTGGGACTTTTGCCCGGCCGCCTTTTTGCTCAGCTCAAGGCGCCGGCAAGCCCCGTGACCATCACCGTGGTGGATGTTGCCGGTAACCTTGCCCTGACGCAGGGCATGCTCGAGGCCTATGCGGCGGCAAAGCCGGAATGGGTATCAAGCTTCGCCTTTACCAAGGCGCCGGCACCGGAACTTCCTGCCAAGATCAAGGCGCAGCAGGCTGCCGGCAAGGTGGATATCGATCTCGTTCTGACCGGAACCGACGTGCTGGCCGCCGGTCTCGACCAAGGCCTCTGGATCGATCTTGCTGCACACAAAGGCGACCTGCCCAATCTCGAAAGCATCCTTCTGCCGCAGGCGTTCAAGATGCAGGCGCTCGCCAAGGAGCAGGGTGTCGTCGTTACCTATTATCCATCCGGCCCGCTGATCGAATATATCCCGGAGCGCGTTGCGACACCGCCGAAGACGGCGGCGGAACTGCTGGAATGGGCGAAGGCCAATCCGAAAAAGTTCATGTATGCCCGTCCGGCCAATTCCGGTCCCGGCCGGACATTCCTGATGGGGCTTCCCTACATTCTCGGCGACAGCGATCCGCGCGATCCGGTCAAGGGATGGGCGAAGACATGGGAATACCTCAAGGCTCTGGGCGAGCACATCGAGTATTATGGCACCGGCACGACGCAGGTGATGAAGGAACTCGGCGAAGGTACCCGCGACATCGTCGTTTCGACGACGGGCTGGGATATCAATCCGCGTGCGCTCGGCATTGTTCCGGCCGAAGCCAAGGTCGGCAAGCTCGAAGGCTTCCATTGGGTGACGGACGCGCATTATGCGGTCATTCCGAAGGGCGTCTCGGACGAGAAAGTCACTGTTCTGCTCGATATCATCAACTTCATGCTGCAGCCGCAACAGCAGGCCATCGCCTACGACCAGGGCTATTTCTACCCGGGCCCGGCGGTAAAGGACGTGACGATCGACATGGCGCCGCAGGAAAGCCAGGACGCCATCAAGGAGTTCGGCCGTCCGGAATACGCGGACTGGATTGCCAACAATCCGCTCGAAGTGCCACTGGAGCCGGCCCGGATCGTCGAGGCCTTCCGTATCTGGGACGAGCAGGTCGGCGCATCCAAGGGCTGAGCCTGACACGACCTGAAACGGCGGCGGTATCGCCGCCGTTTCACACCGCTTATCGACGTGGAGGAGACGACCTTGAATTTGCCGCTTCAGAACGCAGCGACAGTGCTTTCGCCAAAACAGACGGCCCGTCTCGAGCTGGATGGACTGCGCCGCTCGTTCGGCGCCTACACCGCGCTCGACGGCATCGACCTCTCCATCGAGCCTGGCGAGTTTATCGCACTTCTCGGTCCGTCCGGTTGCGGCAAGTCAACGGCGCTCAACTGTGTCGCTGGTCTTCTGGCCCTGTCGGGTGGCGAAATCCGGCTGGGTGGCGACCGCATCGATCAATTGGAGCCGGAAAAGCGCGGATTCGGCATGGTGTTCCAGAGCTATGCCCTCTTTCCGCATATGAGCGTGCGCCGCAATGTCGGTTTCGGGCTGACTATGCAGGGCATTCGCGGCAGCGAGGCCGACCGGCGCATCGAACAGGCGCTGGCGCTTGTCAGACTGGAAAGCCAGATCGATAAACTTCCGGGGCAACTCTCCGGCGGACAGCAGCAGCGCGTGGCGATTGCCCGCGCCATCGTCATCCGGCCGCCGGTCGTGCTGATGGACGAGCCGCTGTCCAATCTCGACGCCAAGCTGAGGCTGGAGATGCGCGCCGAAATCCGCGGCATTCACGACCAGATCGGCTCGACAACCATTTATGTGACGCATGATCAGGACGAAGCGCTGTCGCTTGCCGACAGGATCGTGGTGATGGACCAGGGGCGGATCATGCAGATCGGCTCCCCGCAGGATCTCTACCAGCGGCCCAATCATATCGAGGTCGCCGATTTTATGGGTTTTCGCACCCGTATCGCGGGGCGGGTGACCGGCGTATCCGGCGATGAGGCACGGATCGAGGTGGCAGGCGCGCAACTGACGGGCACGATGCGCGAGCCGCTCCAGGTCGGCGATGCGGCGGTTCTGTCGGTGCGGCCTGAGGATCTCGTCGCCGTCGAGGATGGCAATGGCATGCCTGCCACGGTCGTCAACATGGAGTATCGCGGCCGTGCCTTTTTCGGACTGGCCAAGTCTGCGGATGGGTCCGATCTTTATTTTCGCGCCGAACAGGCGCTGCCACGCGGAGCGTCGGCGACATTGCAGCCGGCCGCCGGCCGCGCACTGCTGTTTAAGGGGACGGACGCATGAGCACGCCGTCGCTTCGCACCCGGCTTGCCGCGCGCGGTTTTGACGGCACGACGCTGCTGGTTCTGCCGGGGCTCGCGGTCATGCTCGGGCTGTTCATCTACCCATTCTTCTACGGCCTTGCCGATTCGATGATGCCAAAGGAGGGGGCCTGGTATGCCAATTATGTGACCTTCTTCAGCGATCCCTTTCAATACCGCACGATTGCCTCGACGCTCTGGCTGGCGCTGCCGGTAACGATCGTCAATCTCGCCTTCGCGGTGCCGATTGCCTTCCGGGTCCGGCTGATGACGCGGCAACGGCTGCTGACGACGATCCTTGTTCTGCCAATCACGCTGGGTACGGTTTTCGTAGCCGACGGGCTTTTGACGTTTCTCGGGCCGCAGGGCTGGTTCAATCGCGTGCTGGTCCTCGTCGGATTGCTGGATGCACCGGTCAAGCTGACCAACAATTACTGGGGCGTGTTCGCGTCGCTGGTGATCACCGGTTTCCCCTTCGCTTTCCTTTTAACACTGTCTTATGTGACCGGCATCGACCCGGCGATAGAACAGGCGGCCGCAACACTTGGCGCCAACGCGCGCCAGCGCTTCACGAAAGTCTTCCTGCCGCTGCTGGTGCCGGGACTTGCCGTCACCTTTTGCCTCGCTTTCGTCCAGGCCTTCGCCGTCTTTCCCTCCGCCGTCCTGCTCGGCGCGCCGGCAGGCCCGACGCGGGTGATCTCCATCGCCGCCTATCAAGCGGCCTTCGAGCAATATGACCATTCTCTGGGAACGGCGATCGCCATGATCATGGGCGCGGTTGAACTGGTCGTCGTTTTGGCCGTTCTTGGCGCGCGCTCCTTCTTCTACCGTGGCCCGACCGGGGGAACGAAGGGATGATGACGATGACAAATCCTGCGCCTCACCATTCATTGCTCCGGGAGATGCCACTATGATCCGCGATCAAGGCCTCGTGTCGAAAATCTGGCGCTATGCCGTCTGGGCCGTTGCCGGGCTGTTCATCCTCAACCTCATCGGCGTCATCGCTGCTGTTGTGGTCAATTCCTTTGCCACCCGTTGGCTCGGCACCTGGCTGCCGATCGGCCTGACGACAAAATGGTATTTTAGCGCCTGGAAGGAATTCCAGCTGTCGAGCGTCGTGTTCGTGACGTTCCAGATCGTTTTTACGGTGGTGATCATTTCCGGGATTCTGGGCGTGACCACGGCCTATGCGCTGGCGCGGCGGGATTTTCCGGGCAAGCGCCTCGTCGTCCTCCTGTTCCTTTTGCCCTTGCTCATTCCGCCGTTGACCTACGGTATTCCGCTGGCGACTGTGCTCTATCAGATGGGTCTCGGTGGTTCCTTCTGGGGTGTCGTCCTGATCAACCTCGTGCCCTCGCTGCCCTTTGTCGTTCTGGTGATGATCCCGTTCATTGAGCAGATCGACCCACGTATCGAGGCGGCAGCGCGTGTCTTCGGGGCGGGGACGGGCAGCCTGTTTCTGCGTATCCTCCTGCCGCTTCTGCTTCCCGGCATGCTGGCAGCCCTGCTTCTGGTGCTGGTGCGCACCATTGCCATGTTCGAGCTGACCTTCCTGATTGCCGGGCCGACGAGCCAGACGCTGGTCGTGTCGCTCTATTATGCGGTCTTTGCGGCCGGCGTGCGGGCCGGCCAATCGATCGATGCCATGGCGGTGATCTACATGGTGACGACGCTGTTCTGGCTGATCCTCGCCCTGCAATTCGTCAACCCGTCGCAGATTGTCGCCCGTGCCAAACAGCAGCCAGCATCATGACCAGATTATCGAATGAAACCCTGCCGCACCTTCCGGCGGCGGTCGCAAAGCCAGATTATGATCGCGCAAAGGTGACAATTGGTATCGTCCATCTCGGGATCGGCGCCTTCCACCGGGCACATCAGGCGGTGTTTACCGACGACGTCTTGGCACGCGATCTCTCCTGGGGAATTTGCGGCGTGTCGTTGCGCAGCGCCGAGACCCGCGATGCATTGGCACCGCAGGACGGGCTCTATACGCTGAAGGTTCAGGACGGTAGTGGCGAGACGCTGCGTATCATCGGCAGCGCTTTCGAAACACTTGTAGCGCCGGAAGACCCGCAGGCTGTTCTGGCGCGCATGGCTGACCCGGCAACCCGCATCGTCTCGCTGACCGTCACCGAAAAAGGATATTGCCACAATCCGGCGACCGGCATGCTGGATGACAATCATCCGGATATTGTCCACGACCTGCAGAATCCGGATAAACCGAGATCGGCCATCGGCTTCATCGTCGAGGCTCTCGCCCGCAGGCAGGCGGCGGGCGTGGCGGCGTTTACGCTTCTGTCGTGCGACAATCTTCCATCCAACGGTCATGTGCTGAAGCAGGTTGTCGCCCGCTTCGCCGCGTTGCGCGATCCGGGACTGGCCGCTTTCGTTTCGGATGTAGCCTCGCCATCCACCATGATCGACCGGATCGTGCCGGCAACGGCGGAAGCGGACCGCGCCGCGATTGGGACTGCTCTTGGCGTGGAGGATGCTTGGCCGGTGGTGACAGAGCCATTCCGGCAATGGATTGTGGAGGACAATTTTCCGCTTGGCCGGCCGGCCTGGGAGGAAGCAGGCGTCGTCTTTGTTCCCGAGGTTTCGGCTTTCGAGACGATGAAACTGCGGCTTCTTAACGGCAGTCATTCGACCCTTGCCTATCTGGGTTTTCTGGCTGGCGCCGAAACGGTGGCGGAGGCGATGGCCTTGCCGGGTATGCAGGCGCTGATCGAAGGCCTGATGGGCGAGGAAGTCTCTCCGACGCTGCCGCCGCTTGCGGGGTTCGATCTGGAATCTTATCGGCGCGCGCTGATCGCGCGCTTCAAGAACCCGGCGCTACGCCATCGCACTTGGCAGATCGCCATGGACGGATCGCAAAAGCTGCCGCAACGCCTGCTCGGGACGATCCGCGACCGCATTCGTGGAGGTTCCTCCTATGATCGGCTGGTGCTTGGGGTTGCAGCCTGGATGTTTTATGCCCGTGGCTTGAATGAGGCCGGAAAAGCGATCGACGTCCGCGATCCGCTGGCCGGAAGGATGGCGGCACTGACGCAAGGGCTGAACGACCCGGAAGAGATCGTCACGGCGTTCCTGAGCCTGACGGAAGTATTCGCCGATGATCTCCGCCGCGATGCGGGTTTCCGGACGGCGCTTGTTGGTGCCTTGTCGCGTCTTCTCGCAAACGGGTGCGCCTCAGAATTGGCGGCGTGGCAAGGATCACGTGGGTAAGATCCAACTCCGCCGAGCGTTGTAGTGACGGCCGCCAATGGTATCCGGCCCGGCCTTGTCGACCCGCAGGCATCTCTTTATTTGGATTTATTACCCAGGGTTGTTAAGTAGAAATAATGTGTATTATTAGTGTATTTGCGCGCCGACGCGTATTCCTTTCTGCCCGGATGTCCTGAACCGTTGCAATTTATGTTTCGTATTTTGCTTCCAACTCGTTCGGTCATGATCGCAATTTACTAAACAATATTTAGCTGAATTACGTATCGGTTAACTACCGCTTTTTACCACCGTTTAGAGTTTCGCAAGTACTGTCCGTCGTCTGAGGAATACATCTAAGCCGGGTGATGCCCTGGTGCGGAGACGGGGGATCATAGTGCGTATCTTGAAGAAGCTCTTTGCCGACCGGGCAGGAAATTTTGCCATCATGGGCGCCATCGCCATCGTTCCAATCCTTGGCTGCGCCGGCATGGCGGTGGATTTCAGCCGCGCCATGGATCTTAAATCGAGGCTGCAGGATGCCGCCGATGCAGCGGTGCTCGGATCAATCGCGGAAAAATCCGCGGGTGTTGCGCAAGCGGTTGGTATGACCACAGATGGTCCTCTGCCGCTCAGCGAAGCTGAAGCGGAGGCTTTTTTCAAGGCTCGAAGCGCAGACAAATCGAGCTCTCTGAAAGAAGAAGGCATCGAGAAGGAAAAAATCGACACGGAGGACATGAAACTCCAGCTCGTCAAGGCGACGGTCACCAAGGACGGCAAGAATATCAAAGCCAATCTGACTTACCAAGTAACCTTGAAAACATCTTTCCTGCGCATTCTCGGCAAGGAAAATATTACGATTTCAGGCAGCGCCAACGCCGTTTACCAAACGCAATCCTTCATGGATTTCTACATGCTGCTCGACAATACCCCGTCCATGGGCGTGGCTGCCACCCCAGCTGACGTCGACAAGATGATTGCCGCGACAAAGAATGTCGCGGATTCCGGTTCCAGAAACTGTGCGTTTGCCTGTCATATCGTTGCCGAAAACGGCACCATCAATACGAACAGCAATTATTTCGTCGCAAAGACGAACGGTATCGCCATTCGAATCGACGTCGTTGCAAAGGCCGTCAAGGCCTTGACCGAGGAAGCCGGGCTCCAGCAGAGCTATGCCAACCAGTTTCGTATGGCCGCCTACACCTTCGGCGAGAAGGCACAGGATGTGAAGCTGCTCAAGGTAGCGGAATTGACCGCTGACCTGTCAAAGGTAAAGGCCGGTACGCAGGACATCAAGCTGATGAGCATTCCCTATCAGGGATACAATAACGACCAGCAGACGAGTTTCGACAGTGCGCTGACCAAGATCAATGCGGAGATAAGCACGCCCGGTGATGGCACGACCTCTGCTAAACCAGAAAAAGTCGTGTTCTTCGTTTCCGATGGCGTGGGCGACAGCAACAAGCCGAAGGGCTGCACCAAGCAACTGACGGGCACGCGCTGTCAGGAGCCGATCGACACTGCATATTGCAAGGTTTTGAAGGATCGCCAAATCAAGATCGCCGTCCTCTACACGACCTATCTGCCGCTGCCGAACAACAGCTGGTACAACAGCTGGATCAAGCCGTTCCAAACTGAAATCGGAGCGCGCATGCAGGACTGCGCGTCACCCGGTTTCTATTTCGAGGTCAGTCCGACACAAGGCATCGAAGCCGCCATGAAGGCGTTGTTCAACAAGGTCATCAGGACCCCGCGTCTGACGAGCTGAGTGGCGCCTGCGCAAAGACCAGACCTTTTGAACCTGAACGGCCATGCGTCCAATAGGATGCATGGCCGGTTTTCCGTCTATCATCCCGTCTGTTTACTGATATTCTCTCCCGTTTTTGCAGCGCAGCATCCGGGCGCTCTGTACAATTGCACTCAGGCGCAGTAAGAGGGCGCGCATGTATTGGCTGGCGACGTGCCGGCTGCGGGGACTGCGCTTACCCTCATCGACCGAGGCGTGCATGACATCCGAATTCCGAAAGATAAACATATGGTAGAGTTAGACGGCATCGCTCCGGCGATCGCTCAGGCATTGAGCAAGCGCGGTTATTCAGAGTTGACGCCGGTTCAGAAGGCTGTTTTGGGCCCTGAACTCGAAGGCAGGGATGCTCTGGTTTCGGCGCAGACCGGTTCGGGCAAGACCGTTGCCTTCGGCCTGGCGCTCGCTTCGACGCTGCTTGAAGGCAAGGAACGCTTCGGCCAGCCAGGCGCGCCGCTGGCGCTCGCCGTCGCCCCGACACGCGAATTGGCGCTGCAGGTCAAGCGCGAGCTGGAATGGCTCTATGAGCTGACCGGCGCAACCGTCGTTTCCTGCGTCGGCGGCATGGACATGCGCAGCGAACGGCGCGCGCTCGATCGCGGCGCCCACATCGTCGTTGGCACACCTGGGCGTCTCTGCGACCATATCCGCCGTAACGGCCTCGACATGTCGAGCCTGAAGGCTGTCGTTCTCGACGAAGCCGACGAGATGCTTGACCTTGGCTTTCGTGAAGATCTTGAATTCATCCTCGAAGCCGCTCCGGCCGACCGCCGCACGCTGATGTTTTCGGCGACCGTGCCGCGTTCGATTGCCAATCTGGCGAAGAGCTACCAGAAGGATGCCATTCGTATCTCGACCCAGGCCGAGCAGAAGCAGCATCTCGATATCGAATACCGGGCGCTGACCGTCGCGCCGTCCGATCGTGAAAATGCGATTATCAACGTTCTGCGTTTTTACGAGGCAAAGAACGCGCTGGTGTTCTGCTCGACACGTGCTGCCGTCAACCATCTGACGGCGCGCTTCAACAATCGCGGTTTCGCTGTTGTCGCCATGTCCGGGGAGCTCAGCCAGAACGAGCGCACACATGCGCTGCAGGCCATGCGCGACGGACGCGCCCGCGTCTGCATCGCCACCGACGTTGCCGCCCGCGGTATCGATCTGCCGGGTCTCGAACTGGTGGTTCACGCCGATCTGCCGACCAATCCCGATACGCTACTGCACCGGAGCGGCCGTACTGGCCGCGCTGGACGCAAGGGCGTCAGCGCTCTGATCGTGCCGAACAGCGCGCGCCGCAAGGCCGAACGTCTGCTGCGCGACGCCAATATCAATGCTGAATGGGGCCGTCCGCCTTCGGCCGACGAGGTCAGCCGCCGCGATGACGAGCGGGTTCTAGCCGATCCGGCGCTCACCGAAGTGATCACGCCCGATGAGGCCGATTTCATCCGTGAACTGCTGGAAAAGCACGGTGCCGATCAAGTGGCTGCTGCTTTCCTGCGGCAGGCCCGTGCCGGCCGTTCTGCGCCGGAAGATCTGATGGATACACCCAACTACACGCCATCGGGCGACCGTCCTGACCGTGGCGACCGCCCGGAGCGCAGCGAGCCGCGTGCTCCGCGTGGCGATTTTGGCGACAGTGTCTGGTTTTCGCTGTCGGCAGGCCGCAAGCAGAGTGTCGAGCCGCGCTGGCTGATCCCGATGCTGTGCCGCATTGGCAAGATCACCAAGCAGGAAATCGGCGCCATCAAGATGCAGACCGAAGAAACCTATGTCGAGATCGCCCGCGAGTGGGTGGATCGTTTCGTCGAGGCAATCGGTCCGAAGCGGGCGCTCGAAAAGGGCATCACCGTGACGCAGCTTGACGGCATGCCGGATATGTCCGGCGGTTCGCGTGGAGCGCCGTTTGCCGGCAAGAAGCCGTATCCGGCCAAGCAAGCCGACTGGAACGGCGAGAAGCCGAAGCGCAAGTTCGAGGGCAAGCCAGATTTTGCGAAGGCCGATAACCGCCCGGCTGAGAAGACCGACAGCAAGCCCTGGACCAAGAAGGCCGGCAAGCCGGCTTTCGACAAGCCGAAATTCGATAAACCGAAATTTGACAAGCCGAAGTTTGACAAGCCTGCAACCGAGGGCGTCAAGCGCAAGCCGTTTAAGAACAAGACGAACTGATTGCTTTTTGCGCGAGAGGCATGACCTACTCGCCAGAGACTGAAAAACCCGCGTATCGAAAGATGCGCGGGTTTTTTGTTGAAAGGGAGATGCCTCCCTTATGCACCGGGTACGCCAAGCCGTTTGATCTGGCCCGCAAGCGTTAAAGCGAGCCGTGTACTTGCGCCACACGCGATGACCATTTGCGGCAGGATCATCCATTCCAGGGTCCAGGCAGCACCGGAGCGTTCCTGTTCGTGCACCATCGATTGGTGGAGGCCAGAAAGCTGGACCGCGTTGAAGCGGGCGAGAGATACCAGCGCTTCAGCAGTCACCGGGTTTTGCTTGTGCGGCATGGCGGACGAAGCGCCGCCGCCCGAAAGCGCGATATCGTCACCGGCCTGGGCCAAAAGGGCGATATCCTGGCCAAACTTTCCAAGGCTGCCGGTGACTAGTGACAAGGGATGGGCGAGATCGGCGATAACCGAACGTTGGCTTTGCCATTGCGGACGGTCGGAAAGGTCGAGGTTTTTGGCCAGCGTCGCCCGCACTGATGATGCCTTGGCGCCCAGTTTTTCAAGTGTACCGGCTGCTCCGCCGAACTGCACCGGGAACGAGACCTTCTGCAGCTGCTCAAGCCTGTCGCGATAGTCGATCAAAGGGGATGACCAGGCGGAAAGACGGTCTGACACCGTGATCGGGATGGCGGCCTGCATCCGGGTGTGGCCCATCAGCCGGTTCGTTCCCCATGTCCGGGTCAACTGATCAAACGAGCCAGTGATCGTCGTCAGGCGCTTTGAAAGGACAGCCGTTGCCGCCTTCAGCCGCAGCATCAGGCTTGTGTCGATAACATCCTGACTGGTGGCGCCGAAATGGACTTTCTCCGCCGCTTCACCGCCAACCGCTATGCGAAGCTGCCGGACAAGGTCGGGGATCACCACGCCATCTGTCGCGACGGCGTGGCGCAGGGCAAGGACGTCAGGCTGAAACGTGGCGCAGATCTCGGCGATACGGGTCGCCGTTTCCTTCGAAACAATCCCGTGTTCTGCCTGTGCCCGCACCAAGGCCGTCTCGAAGGCCAGCATCGCACGGATATCCGCTTCCGCCGAGAAGAAGGCGGAGATTTCCTCGTCGCCGAGAAGGCCCGAGAGATAGGGATGGTCGAAGGCCGAAGCAGTCATGTTTGTCCTTGGTCCCTAGGAGCGAGGGGCGTCGCTAGATGTCGAGGAACACGGTTTCGTTCTCGCCCTGCAAATGGATATCGAACGTATAGACCGATCCGTCGCGCGGTGCGACCAGTGTTGCGACACGGTGGCGGTGTTCGATGCGGGCGAGCAGCGGGTCTTCGGCGTTGGCGTCCGTCTCGTCGGCGAAGTACATGCGGGTGTGCAGGCCGATATTGATGCCTCGGGCGACGATCCAGACGCTGATGTGCGGTGCCATATTGCGCCCGTCCTTGTAGGGCGCGCGTCCGGGCTTGATGGTTTCGAACGTGAAGAGACCGTCATCGGCACTGGTCGGGCAGCGGCCCCAACCGGTGAAGTTGGGATCGGCTGTGCCGCGTAGCTCCGAAGGGCTGTTGTAGAAACCGGCTGCGTCTGCCTGCCAGATTTCAATCAGTGCGTCTTTCAGTGGAGCACCGGCGCCGTCGATGACCCGGCCGCGCACGGTGATGCGTTCGCCGAGCGTCTTGTCGTTGACCATCGACGTGCCGAGATCGGTCTGATAGACGCCGCTGATACCGGCAAAATTTGGGGTGCAGCCGATATGGACATAGGGACCGGCGGTCTGCGACGGCGATTCCTTCAGGTAACCGAGATCCTGGACCATCAGTTCCCCTCCATCCGGTTTTCAAACAGCGTCGAGCGGCGACCGCGCAGCACGATATCGAATTTATAGGCGCGGGCATCCATGGGGATGGTGTTGGCCCAGTCGAGCGGTGCGATCAGCTGTTCGATGGCGCTCCTGTCGGGGATGGTCGTGACGATCGGACACTTCCAGATCATCGGGTCGCCTTCGAAATACATCTGGGTGATCAGCCGCTGGGCAAAGCCGTGGCCGAAGATCGAGAAATGGATATGGGCCGGGCGCCAGTCGTTGACGCCGTTTGGCCAGGGATATGCGCCGGGCCGTATGGTGCGGAAACGGTAGCTGCCATCTTCGCCGGTGATGGTGCGGCCGCAACCGCCGAAATTGGGATCGAGGGCCGCCAGATAGCTTTCCTTCTTGTGGCGATAGCGGCCGCCGGCATTGGCCTGCCAGAATTCGAGCAGCGCGCCCGGAACAGGCTTGCCGCGCTCGTCCAGTACGCGGCCATGGACGATGATGCGTTCGCCGATGGCGCTTTCGCCGGGCTTGGCAAAATTGTGGATCAGGTCGTTATCCAGTTCGCCGAGCAGGGAATGGCCAAAGACAGGGCCGGTGATCTCGGAAATCGTGCCGTCGAGCGACAGCAGCGCCTTTTGCGGTGAGCGCAGCACAGAGGTCTTGTAGCCGGGTGTTAGGGCAGGCGCATGCCAGGTGCGGTCGCGCTGGAAGAACGCGCCGGTCTCAGGTTTCTTGTTGGAAAGATCGGACATGTCGTTCTGCCTCATGCCGCCTGTTCGGCGTCCATCTGTTCGAAAACCTGCTTGGCGATCTTGATGGCACGGTTGGCGGCGGGAACGCCGGCATAGATCGCTACATGCAGGAGTGCTTCGCCGATATCCTCGCGGCTGGCACCGGTATTGGCGGTGGCGCGCACATGCATTGCTACCTCTTCGTCATGGCCAAGGGCGGCCAGCAGGGCGATGGTGACGATCGAGCGTTCGCGCTTCGTCCAGGTCGGCCTTGACCACAGATTTCCCCAGGCAGCTTCGGTGATCAATTCCTGAAACGGCTGGTCGAAATCGGTGGTCGCTGATTGCGCCCGGTCGACATGGCGATCGCCCAAAACCGCACGGCGGGTGATCAGGCCCTGGCGGTAACGTTCGGTGGACACTGCGGCGTCACTCATGGGCTTCTTCTCCAGACAGAACGGTATCGATAAAGGCGCGTAGCACGGCCGTCAGCGCTTCAGGCCGCTCGACGCAGGGGATATGGCCTGCATCCTTGATGACCTCGTAACGGGCGCCGGGGATGAGTTTTGCGGTCGACAGGACGACATCGGGCGGCGTCGAGCCATCCTGATCGCCGACAATGCAGATCGTTGGAACTGCAATGTGCTTGGCTGCCTCGGTGAAATCGGCATCACGGATCGCAGCGCAGGTGCCGGCATAACCGGCCACCGGCTGGCGGACGAGCATGTTGCGATAGCCATGGTAGGCATTGTTTTCCGGCCGCCGGAAGGCGGGGGTGAACCAACGCTCAAGAATACTGTCAGTGATGCTGGCGATGCCGTTCTGCTCGATGGCAGCGATGCGGGCGTTCCAGATTTCTGCCGTGCCGATCTTGTGGGCGGTGTCACACAGTGCCAGGGCACGCACGAGATCCGGCCGGGCGGCGTAGAGGCCTTGCGCAATCAGACCGCCCACCGACAGGCCGCAGATGATGGCCTGCTTGACGTCCAGCAGATCCAGCAGGCCAGCGAGATCGGCGACGTGTAGGTCCATCGAATAGGGCATGTCGCCGACATCGGAGAGGCCGTGACCGCGCTTGTCATAGAGAACCATGGCAAAATCACCCGCGAACCGGACGATCACATCGCGCCAGATACGGAAATCCGTGCCGAGCGAATTGGCAAAGACCAGCACTGGTTTGTCATTGGCAGCGCCAATGACCTGATAGTGAAGGTTGACGTCGTTGATGCGGGCAAACTGCACGGAAATTCTCCTCGGAAAACAGATTGGAACTTTAATCCGGTTCGGTAAAATGACATTTTATTGCCTATCATTAACTCCTGAGTTATGAGTTGTCATGATCGACGCTCGCGTGAAATTCCGCCATTTGCAGACCTTTGTCGAGGTCGCCCGCCAGAAGAGCGTGATGAAGGCGGCTGGCCTTTTGCATGTGAGCCAGCCGGCGGTGACCAAGACCATTCGCGAGCTGGAAGAGGTTTTGGGCGTGTCGGTCTTCGAGCGCGATGGCCGCGGCATCAAGATCACCCGGTACGGCGAAGCTTTCCTGCGGCATGCGGGCGCGGCGCTGACGGCTCTCAGGCAAGGGCTAGATTCGGTATCGCAGGAGCGTTCCGGCGATGGGCCGCCGGTGCGGATCGGTGCTCTTCCAACGGTCTCGACCCGGATCATGCCGCGGGCCATGGCGAATTTCCTCAAGGAGGAAACCGGCAGCCGCATCAAGATCGTCACCGGTGAAAATGCTGTTCTTCTGGAACAGTTGCGCGTCGGCGATCTCGATTTGGTCGTCGGGCGGCTTGCGGCGCCCGAGCAGATGACCGGGTTTTCCTTTGAACATCTCTATTCCGAGCAGGTCGTCTTCGTCGTGCGCGCAGGACATCCGCTGCTGTCGGCAAAGCAGTCGGTATTCGATAATCTCGGTGTCTACCCGGTGCTGATGCCGACGCGCGCTTCGATCATCCGGCCCTTCGTGGAACGGTTCCTGATCACCAACGGTGTCGCCAGCCTGCCCAACCAGATTGAAACCGTCTCAGATTCCTTCGGGCGGGCCTTCGTGCGCGCCAGCGACGCCATCTGGATCATTTCGACAGGCGTGGTGGCTGGCGATATAGAGGATGGGATACTGGCTGCCTTGCCGATCGATACCAGCGAGACGAAGGGGCCGGTTGGGCTGACGATGCGGGCAAATGCGATCCCTTCGATGCCGCTGGCGATCCTAATGCAGACGATCCGCGAGGCGGCGGCCGAGGTTTCCGCAGGCGGCAGTTGATCGCTCGAACGGCCGGCAGGTCTTTTGAGTGAAAAATCCGATCCCGTTTGGCAGTTTTCCTGTACGATATTGCTACCCGCTGATAACGTGTTTTCAACTCCAAGTTTTGGTTTTCACTGACGTATTCGGGACAGAGGCAAAGCATGACGGACGTAGCGCTTGCGGCTGCCGCAAAAGAACAGCCCAAGGTGTGGACAAAACCTTTGCGGTCTCTTCTCGGACTGGCGATGGCAGCGCTGCTGGTCGCCGTCTCGGGGACGTTGGTCGGGCTCGATTATTGGCGGGCAAGGGATGCTGCGATCATCGATGCGCAGGCGGATATGCGTGCGTTCTCAGAGCGCCTTGTCGATCGTCTCGGCATTCTGTCGGGAAGCACGACTGCGCTGGTGGGGTTTGCAGCGTCGATTGCCAATTCGCTTCTCGTTCCTCCGCCCGATCGCATGGACGACAAGATCAAGCTCCTGCGCGAGATCATCGCCCAGTCTCCCAATCTCGACGGCATCTATGCCGGCTATCCGGATGGATCCTTCATTCAGGCGGTCGATCTCAGGGCGCCGGCGTGGCGCAAGTCGCTCGAGGCACCCGATCTGGCGGTCATTGCGATCAGAGCGATGCAGCCGGATCTCGGCGGGCTGTCCAGCAACCGGCTTATCTTTCTCGACAAGGACGGCGGGCAGATGCTGGAACGCCGCCTGCTGCCAACCGGTTTTGATCCTCGAAACCGGCCTTGGTACCAGGTCGCGGTGAATGGCACGAAGCCGGCGTCGATCGGTCCCTACAATATGGCAACCACCGGTGCACCCGGCATGACCATCTCGCAGGCCCACCGTGGCAATGGTGGTATTGTCATCGGTGCAGATATCGATCTCGGCACGATCACCGAATTTCTCGCACGCGAACGTCTCACCCCGGGCACCGTTGCTTTCATCATGAATGCAAGCGGCAAGCCGATCATTCATTCCGACCGCGCGATGATGAACCGTATGCTGGCGCCAAAGGAGAGAGGGGACCGCGATATCGCCGGAACCGCCGATCCGCTGGTCAGCGGGTTGAAAGCAAGCTTGCCCAAGGACGATGGTGTCAGCTTTGCCGAGATCGGCGGACGCACATACGTTGTCATGGCAACGTCGGTGAAATCGGCGCTTCTTTTGGCCGGACACCGGACGGTTGTTGCGGCACCGCTTGATGAGTTGACCGAGACGGCCAACCGGTACCTCTATCAGGGGCTCGCCATATCCGGCGCAATCGTACTTCTGGGTTTGCTGGGCGCTCTTTTTCTCGCCCGCCTCATCACGCAATCGCTTGGTCAATTGACGGCAAACGCCAACCGGCTGCAGGATCTCGATTTTACCGCACCGAGCCACGTATCTTCGCATGTCACCGAGATATCGACACTCGGACGGGCAATGAGCCGGGCACGCGATGCGATCTTCACCTTCGCGCTTTATGTGCCGAAGGAATTGGTGCGCAAGGGCATCGAATCCGGCCAGTTCGCGGGCCGCGGCGCGCGGCGACAGGAGGTGACCGCCTGGTTTACCGATATCTATGACTTCACGACACTGAGCGAACAGCGGACGCCGGAAGAGGTGGTGGCGCTGCTGTCGGACTATTTCGACATCTTCAACGAGACCGTCAGCGAGCATGGCGGCGAGATCATCCAATTCCTTGGCGATTCGGTTTTTGCCATGTGGAACGCACCGGTTGCCGATGAGCACCATGCGGAAAACGCCTGCCGTTGCGCTCTGGCGGTGGAGCAAAAACTCCGCGTGTTCAACGCCAACCTGAAGGCGCAGGGGCTGCCGGAATTGCGCACCCGCTTCGGCATTCATACAGGCACGGCAGTTGTCGGCAGTGTCGGAGCCAAGGAACGGCTGCAATATACCGCCATGGGCGACACGGTAAACGTGGCGTCGCGGCTTGAGGGCATGAACAAGGTCTATGGCACGACGATCCTTGCCAGCAGCGCGGTGGTTGCGTTGTGCGGAGATGCGATTGCCTTTCGTGCGCTTGGCGAAGCGCAGGTGAAGGGCAGGGCGACGGCGTTGCAACTGTTCGAAGTTGTCAGTGAAAAGGATCACGTGCCGATGTCAATGCACTGTCCGCAGCCGCAGGCACCGGCGCGGACCTGACGATCAATCGTCGGAATATCGCTGTTCGCGCCAGGGATCGCCGAGCATGTGGTAGCCGTTCTTTTCCCAGAAACCGGCCTGATCGCCCACCAGAAATTCGATGCGGCGCAGCCATTTGGCGCTTTTCCAGAAATAGAGATGCGGAATGACGAGGCGCATTGGACCGCCATGGTCACGCGTCAGCGGCTCGCCTTCCCAGGCCGTTGCCAGGATGGCGTCTTCCGAGGCAAAATCGGCGAGCGGCAGGTTGGTGGTGTAGCCATCATAGCCGGTCAGCATGACGAAATTGGCCTCCGGCCTCGGCATCACCAAGTCAAGCAGATCGTGGGTCGATACACCCTGCCAGCGGTTATCGTAGCGCGACCATGTCGTCACACAATGGATGTCCGACAGCTTCTTGCTCTGCGGCAGGCGGTGGAACGCATCCCAGTCGAGTTTTACAGGGTTTTCGACGCCACCGACGATCTGAAGCATCCATTCCGCTTGCTGAATACGTGGCTGCTGACCGAGATCAAGCACTGGCCAGTTCGTGACCAGGTGCTGGCCGGGCGGCAGGCGGTCGGTCTCCGGGCGGGTAATCCTGCCGGTCAGGAATTTACCCTGTTCGGCCCACCGCCGCTTGGAGGCTGTGAGTTTCGTTTCCGGGCTTGTATCGGTCATGATGGGAACTCGCTGCTTGTGCCATGCCGGGGTTGGGCAGCGAAATTACAGGCGTAATCGGCGAACGTGTCAAGGCATCCCGAAAGCCTGCTGCACTCTGAAACGGACAAGGCCGCGCACCCTTCGATGCGCGGCCTTGTCTCACGTTGCCCCGGTCAGGTCAGGCCGGCAGTTGGAAGTAAGCGTTTGCTGCGAGCACCACGGCGAGGCCGCCGGCAAGTGCGACATAGGGCAGAATGCCTGCCTTCTTGACGCCGAGGTCCTGGCCGACGAGGCCCAGATCTTCCATCGCGCCCGCCGGGAATTTTCCGCCGTCACGCACATAGTGGCGATAGGCAAAGACCGGCAGAATGAGGGCGGCGAAGATGAAGCCGACCCAGAGCGCGTTGGAATAGCCCCAGACCTTGGCTCCAGCGCCGAGGAACAGCGCGTTGACGAAGGCGAGAACGGTGTTGAGACCGATCAGCCAGGTCGGTGCCTTCCAGGGGCGCTGGATGTGGCTTGAGTCCATGCGGTGGATCCAGCCGGCATTGAGGTTGAGGAAGTTGAAGATGATGTAGCCGACATTGGAGACGGCCAGCACGAAGAAATAGCCGGCCACGTCAGAGGCGATGGCAAGCAGGATCAGGTTGAAGGCGAAGTCAGTCCACATGGCGCGGGTTGGGGCGCCGTGCTCGTTGACGTGATCGAGATACTTTGGCAGCCAGCCGTCCTTCGAGCCCTGATAGAGGGTGCGCGACGAACCGGCCATCGCCGTCATGATGGCGAGGAACAGCGCCATAATCATCAGGATGACAAGGATCTGCGTGACGATGCGACCACCGTGGACGAGGCTTGCGAGTGCTTCCGCTACGCCCGTGCCATCGACGATGCCGGGTGCGAGCATGCCGGCATGGCCGAGCACGCCCTGGAACGTGAACGGAATGAGGAAGAAGAACAGGCAGCAGAGCAGGCCCGAATAGAAGATGGCCTTGAACGTGTCGGTCTTCGGGTTCTTCAGTTCGCGGGTGTAGCAGACGGCCGTTTCAAAGCCGTAGGTCGACCAGGCGGCGATATAGAGGCCGCCAAGAAACAGCGTCCATCCGCCATTGCTCCAGACACCGTCAATACCGGAATAACCGGCCGTTGGCGGCACCAGATTGGTGATGTTGACGCTGTCTATCTGACCGGAGAAGATCGGATAGAGACCGATGATCAGGAGCGGCAGGAGAACGATGATGGCGAGCCATTTCTGGACGCTTGCCGTTCCCTGGATGCCACGATGCTGGATCGCGAAGATCACCAGCATCAGGATGCCGCCGATGACGAAGGTGGCGTTGAGGTTTGCGGTTGCGAGGAACGGAATGTCAAAGGTGATCAGCGACCAGCTGCGGATCGCCGGGGTGAGGGCAGCGATGGCGTCGGTGGAGAGCAGCGCCGAGATGGCATCCTGCGGTGCCTTGCCGGCATTGGCGGCAAGCCATTCAACGACACGCGGACTGTCGGCCGTCAGTGTTGCCATATTGGCATTGATCCATTCCATCACAGCCGGGGAGGTGGCGCCGGGAATGGGGAAGAGGGCGTTCAGAATGTAACCCGCCGCAATCGCGCAGCCGAGCGACAGTACCGGTGACCAAGCGAACCAGTTGCACCACACCGACAAGGGCGCGATGAATTTCGAATAGCGCAGCCAGGCAGTCGCACCATAGATCGATGCACCGCCGGATTTGTTGCCGAACATGCCGGCGATTTCAGCGTAGGTGAAGGATTGCAGGAAGCCCATCACCATGGAAATGATCCAGACGACGAAGGCGAGCTTGCCTGTCGTGCCTGCAATGCCGCCGATGGAGAAAAGCACAAGCGGCGGTACGCCGGCAGCGACCCAGAATGCCCCTTTCCAGTCCAGCGCGCGGATCAGGCCGGTGCTGGGCGCAGCGGCAGACCCGTCGGTCTCAACGATAGATGCCATAAACAGTCTCCTCGACCAGTTTTGTCTTGAAGCGCGTTTCCGCGCGTCCCCTTTAGGATGGTTTTCGCTGCGGCTTCTTCGCTGGATGGCGCCTGCGTTTTCGCAGTGTCACCATCTGTTCCCGTTACAATTTCGCGACCGCAACTTATCTTCATAGTGAATTTTTTTTCCTCTGGGTCAAGTCTCTCTTTACTTTCGACAGGCTCCTATAGGATAGTTTGGCCATATTGCCGGTGCATAAAGTGGTGCCTATAGACCACTGGACCGACTGTGCCTTCGGGTGGGAGCTGAGATGACCGATTCCGGACGATTTGCCGGCGCCTTGATGCCGCCGCGGCCCAGCACGATTCTGCGGCCGGGCATCCCCGCGCTTGCCGCAGGCGTCGAGCGCTACCGCGTCAAAGGGCGCGGAACGACGGTTATCAAGGTCATGACGGGTGACCGGATCAGCATCAAGGATATCGAGGGCGGCCAGCTTTGCGAGGTCAGCTTCGTCGATGCCCGGGGCCGTTTTAATGCGGCTGGTCTTGGCGTCGGGTTTTCGCGGCCAGCCTATGGGCTCCAGGAGATTCTTGCCCGCGACGAGGACAGCGCGCGGCGAACGTTAGGTGCTTTGAAACGACGAAATGTCGATCCGGCTGGCGCACAGGCGCTGGTGCTGTTCGGTGAAAGTTCATCACCGGGGGCTGCGGCCGAATTGGTCATTGCGCTCGACGGGCTGCTGATTGTTGCGGCTCCTGCGCCGCCAATGGATGCGGAGGCACAGAATACCGCGACCGCGCTGGAATTACGCGTGACGCGTTCGAAGATAGAACGTTCCTATGAGGAAATGCTGCCGGAACCGATGGCCGATCCGGTGCAGGATCTGCGCATTCGGGCGGCACGGGCTTCGGCCTATTTCGTGCGGGCCGGTGAGTTCATTCAGGTCATCGACGTTTCGGGCCGTCAGTGCACCGACTTTCAGGCTTTTTCGGCCCGCAAGGTCGATAAGGGGTTGGATCTGGCGCTCGATGCGACGGTGACGCGGACGTTGCTGGGACGGAGCTATCCGACGCCTGGCCTGCCATCCAAGGCGTTCGACCGGGATTTCGAGCCGCTGGTGGAGATCGTGCAGGATACGGTCGGGCGCCATGACGCCTTCGCGACCGCCTGCAATTCACGCTATTACGACGACATGGGCTATCCGGGACATGTGAATTGCACTGATAACTTCAACCATGCGCTGGCGCCCTATGGCATTGCGCCGCGCAAGGGCTGGGAAGCGCTCAACTATTTCTACAACACCAATGTCGACCACCATAACCAGCTCTATCTCGACGAGCCCTGGTCGCGACCGGGCGACTATGTGCTGATGCGGGCGCTGACCGATCTCGTCTGCGTGTCGTCGTCCTGTCCTGATGATATCGATGCGGCCAATGCGTGGAACCCGACCGACATTCATGTCCGCACCTATTCGGACAAGGAAAAATTCTCGCGCGCCGTCGCCATCCGAATGACCCCAGATGCAGAGCCCGAAATGACCCAGGAAACCGCCTTCCACCCGCGCCTCTCAAGCCTGACCCGCAATCATGTGGAATATCGCGGCTACTGGCTGCCGAACCGATTCAACAATGAAGGGCCGATCGAGGAATACTGGGCGTGCCGGGAAAAGGCGGTGGTGATGGACCTGTCGCCGCTCAGAAAATTCGAGGTGACTGGCCCGGATGCGGAGGCGCTGCTGCAATATTGCGTTACCCGCGATATTCGCAAGCTGTCACCGGGGCAGGTGATCTATACGGCGATGTGCTACGAGAACGGCGGGATGATCGATGATGGCACGGTGTTCCGGCTGGGTGACAACAATTTCCGCTGGATCGGCGGCGATGATCTGAGCGGCATCTGGCTGCGCGAGCAGGCGGAGAAGATGGGCTACAAGGCCTGGGTCCGTTCATCCACCGACCAGATGCACAATCTGGCGGTTCAGGGGCCGAACAGCCGCGAGATCATCAAGGAAATCATCTGGACAGCGCCGTCGCAGCCATCGATTGGCGAACTTGAATGGTTCCGCTTCGCCGTCGGCCGCATTGGCCATTTCGAAGGTGCGCCGGTGGTTGTTTCACGCACCGGCTATACCGGCGAACTCGGCTACGAAATCTTCTGTCATCCCAAAGACGCGCTCACCGTTTTCGATGCAGTCTGGGAAGCGGGTCAGAAGCATGGGCTGAAACCGATGGGGCTGGAAGCGCTCGACATGGTGCGCATCGAGGCGGGGCTTGTGTTTGCCCATTACGATTTCTCTGATCAGACCGATCCTTTCGAAGCCGGTATCGGTTTCACTGTTCCGCTGAAATCGAAGACCGAGGATTTCATCGGCCGCGAGGCGCTGATCAAGCGCAAGGAAAACCCGCGCTACAAACTGGTCGGGCTCGATATCGACGCCAATGATGCGGTCGGCCATGGCGATACGGTGCATATCGGCCGGGCACAGGTTGGCGTCGTCACCAGTGCGACGCGCTCTCCGCTTTTGAAGAAGACGATTGCGCTGGCGCGGATGGATGTGCTGCATTCGGAGATTGGTACGGAGGTGGAAATTGGCAAGCTGGATGGCCAGCAGAAGCGGTTGCCGGCGAAGATCGTGCCGTTTGCCCATTACGATCCGCAGAAGCTGAAGCCGCGGTCGTGATGGGGATGGGCTCGGTAAGTCCTTAGAGTTTCAGAAGGCGAACGCTTTTTGCTGGCACGAGTGCGAGGATGATGAGGGTCTCTCTTGCTTCTTCGTAGAGAATGATATGGCTCTGATGCTCGTGCCGCCGTACACCTTCGCCGATCAATGGGGCGAGCCGTCCCATCTGCGGACGCGATGCTATCAGCTGAAAACAGCGGTCCAGTTCATCCTTATAGCGACGGGCCTGAGCTAGGCCGAACATTTCGATGCCATCGAGAAACAGAGCGAGCAGGTCATCTTCGGCACGCTCAGTTAGCGTGTAGCTAATCACGCACAACGCCCCTTGCTCTGGCAAGGCGCTCGGCATTTTCGAAAATCTCGTCGATGCTTTGCTTGCCGGGTCCGCTCGAACGGGATTCCGCAACGATCTGGCGCAAGTCTTCAATCGTCAGTTCCTGATCTTTGCGGGATCGATCGCGGCGCACGAGATCGCGCACATAGTCGCTTGTGCTAGCGTATTCGCCCTTGCTGATCTGGGCTTCGATCCATTGTTTCATGGGATCAGGCAGGGATATGGTCATGGTTGCCATGCGGAGTACTCCTTTCGGGCATTCTATCATGGATAAGAAGAAATCACAAAAACGCTTATTGTGAGCTGTGCGACCCGTCAGAGTCTTGCGCTCCGGATCTGAAACGGGTCAGCCCGATTTGCCTTGCGCCGTCGCAATCTGCCGCGCGACCGCTTCGGAATCGTTGGCCAGCGTGCGCATTTCCGAGGCGAGGACGGCGAAGCCGGCGCCGGCTGCTCCGGCGCGGGCCGCCTCGATGCCGGCGTTGACGGCGAGCAGTTTCAGGTAGCGCAGGGAATGCAGGATTTCAGCGGTGCGGGAGGCGGTCGCGCGCATGTCGGCGGTCTGTTCGTCGATGCGCTGGTAGAGGGATTCGATATTGACGATACTGCCCTCGAGATAAAGCAGTTCGCCATTTTCGTTCCAGACGCCGCCACCGGTTTCCGTGACCCAGATGAAATGACCGCTGTTGTGGCGGATACGGTATTCCAGCGTCCAGTCGGTGCGGTTTTCCAGCGCCTTGCCGACGACCGCGTCCATGGCGGGTACGTCCTCCTCGCACATGATCGAGGTGAAGGTGCGCACACGGTTGCCGACGATCTCGTCGGAGGGATAGCCGAAGATCCGTTGAATACCGTTGGTCATGTCGAGCATCGTATAGTGCTCGTCGGCCCGGCAGCGATAGAGAAACCCGTTCATGCGACCGAGGACACTGCTCAGAAAGTCCATGGCTAATCCGGTCATGGCTGGAGGGGTGGTAAAAGACGGGTGATTTGTTGGGAATATATTGGCGAGCTAAAATCATTACGCCGAAGGCCGGGGAAATGGCCTTCGGCGGTCTTATCGGGAAATGCGGTCAGTTCTTCAGATAGACTTCCAGCGTATCATCCATCGCTTCCAGCCACGGCGTGTGATGTTTTGGCGCCATGGTGCCGGTCATCAGCGATTTGTAGGCATTGTCGCGGAAGCCCATGATGTTTTCGCCCTTGTGGTGCTCCCATTCCATAAACGTCTGATTGGTGCCTTCGACATCGAACTTCGGATAGTCGGTGTCCGCAAGCAGTTCGATGACATAATCGCCCTGGAACCAGATCATCTGTTCGGCATCTTCAAGCGTTTCCTCGCGGGCACGCCATGTGTCGAAATGCGCCTTCATCGCGTCCTTTGAGGGGAGCTTGATCCGGTCCATGATGACATCACGGGCGAACCAGGCCTGGGCGTCGAACATGTTGAAGGTGTAGAACTGGTCCTGCATGCCGATATACATCAGCTGCGGATTGTCCTCGTAGACGACGCCCTTGTAGAGGTTGTCGGACCACAAGCGATTGGCGGTCTTCAGGCGCAGATCGTCGGGCAGGAACGGGAAGTGGTGGAGATAGCCGGTGCACAGGATCAGCGCGTCGACTTCCTTGGTCGATCCGTCAGCGAAATGGGCTGTCTTGTTGACCAGTTTCTGCAATAGCGGCCGCTCTTCGAAGCGTTCCGGCCATTTGAAGCCCATTGGCTTGGAGCGGTAGGTGGTGGTCACGGATTTCGCGCCATATTTCCAGCATTGCGATCCGATGTCCTCGGCCGAATAGGAACGGCCGACGATCAGCACGTTCTTGTCCTTGAACTCCAGCGCATCGCGGAAATCATGGGCATGCAGGACGCGGCCGCCAAAGGTTTTCACGCCTTCGAAATAGGGGACGTGCGGAGTGGAGAAGTGGCCGGAGGCGACGACGACGTAATCGAAGATTTCGTCGTACATCACGTCGTTGACCCGATCATGGGCAGTGACGGTGAAGGTCTTGCTCTCCTCATCGAACCGGACCATGCGCACCGGTGTCGAGAAGCGCACCCATTTTCGCACGTCTGCTTTTTCAACGCGGCCTTTGATATAGTCCCAGAGCACGGCGCGGGGCGGGTAGGAGCCGATCGGCTTACCGAAATGCTCCTCGAAAGAATAGTCGGCGAACTCCAGGCACTCCTTGGGGCCGTTCGACCAGAGATAACGGTACATGCTGCCATGGACTGGCTCGCCATATTCGTCGAGGCCGGTGCGCCAGGTGTAGTTCCACAGGCCACCCCAGTCGGCCTGCTTTTCGAAGCAGACCACTTCGGGAATATCCGCACCCTTCTGGGCGGCGGACTGGAAGGCTCTCAATTGGGCGAGGCCCGAAGGCCCGGCGCCGATCACGGCTACTCTGGTCATATGTGTCAGTTCCCTTTGTTTTCAGGCGTTTTTTGTCGCCTTTGTCTTGATAGTCGCAGGGCCGTTTTTCTCTCCGTCATCCTCGCGCTTGTGGCGGGGATCCAGCAGCGGCGCGTCCGCGCCGCTAGAAGACTCTTTTCACGCGACGGACGTCGCGTGGCTGGATTCCTGTGACAAGCACAGGAATGACGGAGTGAGAGGATTGCCCTCATCAGATCCTCAATCCGGATAAATCCCCGCACTCGTCGGTGCGCCGTCATCATATTTCGCCAGCCAGTCGATCATGATCGGGCGGTTGCGGGTGAGGCCCTTGTAGTCGATGATTTCTGGCGGCAGGCTTTTGAGGACGCGTGGCAGGCGGCGGCCCCATTTGGGGACGGTTACCAGTTCGTCGAGGCTGATCAGGTAGCAGCGGATGACGAAGAGGATGGCGTTGGAGCGCGGCAGGCGCCAGAGGCTCTGCAGTTCGACGCGCAGGTGCATTTTCTCGCCGACATTCTCGGGCGTCACGGTCAGGCGGTCCGGACCCCATTTGTGGTAGTTTTCCGGCGAGGTATCGAGCCGCGGATTGACGGTCATCGTCCAGTTGAGGCGGCGGGTCGGCTTGCCTTGCTGCAGGTTGAGCAGGAATTTCAGTGCCCGGTCGAAGACGCCGATCTGGTGGGCGAGCGGCACGGGGCCATGCCATTCCATGAAATTCATGCCGATATCGAAATCGAGCGACCAGTCGGCCTGGGTGGTGACCATGCCGGCATCCATCCAGAGATTGTTGTCGCGCTGATCGACGATGCAGAAATCGCCCTGGGCCTGGCGGGTGATGTATTCCATCGGCGGATAGGGCAGGGTGGATGGGTCGCCGAAGGTGAAGGTGTCGTCGATCCCCATCGGCCGGTTGATCCAGCGCCAGCGGTCGCCGTTCTTTGTGAGAGTGAAGTGCGCGGGGTAATCCTGTGCCTGATGCTCCATCAGCAGTTCCAGCACGTCCCACTGCGCCGCCATCATGTGCGGCAGGGCCTGGCATCGCAGCGGGTCTTCCTTCAACACCATCGCCCGGTCCTGCATCTCGGCGACGTAGTGCTCGTCGACGTCGATCAGGTTTTCAAAGACGCTGTCGGCCTTGCCGCGGGTATGCGGCTCCATATTGACGGAATACATGTATTCGTCGCGGTCGAAGGGGAAGGGAAAGCGCCTGATGTTGGTGAGGCTGTTGCGGAAGGTGAAGTCGTTGCGGAACGTTTCGCTCCTGAACGTAATGGTCATCTGTCCGGCCCTCCGGGGTTCGAGCAGTTCCAGGAAAAGTGCGAAGCGGTTTTCCGTTTGGAACTGCGGCAAAACAATTGGATAAAACGCCTTATCGTCGAGGTGTTCTAGAGTTGAAGAACGAGTTGCTGGCCTTTGAAGCGCGAGACGCAGATCATCACTTTCTTGCCGGACGCCTTTTCCTCGTCCGACAGGTAGATATCGTTGTGCTCGAGCGCGCCGTCACAGGACGAGACCTCGGTTTCACACTGGCCGCAGGCGCCGCCGCGGCACATGTAGGGGGCATCGCAGCCATGGGCCTCGGCGGCCTCCAGAATGCTCTGGTGCTCGCCGACGGTCATATGGATGTTGGATTTTTCGAGGAAGACCTGGAACGGTAGACCGGCCGGCGGTGCAAGGAAGCGCTCCGAGTGCAGGTTTTCCTTCGGCCACCCGGCTTTAAGCCCAGTCATCAGCACGCCGTCGATCATGCCGGCCGGACCGCAGACATAGAGATGCGTGCCGAGTGGCTGGTTTTCGACGATTTCGGCGACGGGGATATAGGTCTTTTCCTCGTCGACATAGATCTTGATGCGGCGCGGGCCATATCGGTCGAGCAGCTGTTGCCAGTAAGCGCCGTGCGAGCGCGAGCGGATGGCATAGTGCAGTTCGAAGGCGATATTGTCGCGGCTGAACTGTTCCATCATGGCGATGAACGGGGTGATGCCGATGCCGCCGGCAAACAGGATGTGCTTGCGGCCGCGATGATCCGGGGCAAACAGGTTGACCGGCTGGCTGACTGTCAGCTGGTCGCCGGGGCGAACCTGTTCGTGCATGAAGACCGAGCCGCCGCGGGAATTGGGAACTCTGAGCACGCTGATTTCATAGGCGCTGTTGTCGTCCGGATTGGACATCAGCGAATAGGGGTTGCGGCGCAATAGGCCGTTGTCGTTCATCGAGACGACGACATGGGCGCCGCCGGAAAAGAACGGCATGGGATGGCCGTCCAGCCGCTCGAAGCGGAAGCGCTTGACCAGATCGGTCACCTGGGTGACGGCTGCGACCCGGACGGGCATATCGGTGTTGAGGCTCATGGGAACATCTCCTCAGGTGCCGGGGCAGTCCCCGGTTCTTCCGCATCGATGTTGACGCCCTGGAAGGCGCCGAGGCGTCTGGAGTAGTGGTCACGAACCAAAAGAGGAAGTCCGCAATGGCTGCAGGCAAAGGGGCTGGTCGTCACATTGTCGGTGATGCCCTTGCAGTGCACACACTGCACCCGCCGCGCCGTCGAGCCGCGATGCTCGGTGTGGATCGAGTTGAAATCGATGCCGAATTCCAGAGCCACCTGCATGATCTGGCCGATGAAGCCTTCGGTGCCGGAGATATAAAGCCGCGTTCCCATCCGGGCCTGCTCAAGACAGGCGCGCAGACGAAACAGCAGCGGCTGTAGTGTCGGCGCCTGCCAGAAGATATCGGCCGACAAGGCAGACAACGCCGCGTCATAGGCTTTGGGCGCTGCTCCTGCGGCTAGATATAGGATTTCCGATCGTGTCAGGAAATCCGTGCCCTTGGTTTCCACCTGATCGGTCAGGGCTGCCGCCCCTTCGCCCTCGAGGACGAAGAGGTGGCGTTTGGCGTAGGGATCGATGTCGAGCCCTTTATATTCTGGCCTGCTTTTGATCCCTTGAACGAGCATACTGTCAGCCCTGCGCCGTCCGTTTCGTCTTTTTCGGATCATCGAAGGTGATGGTGTGGGCGATGGCCGACGCGCTGACGGTCTTGCCCTTTACCTCGAGCTTGGTGCCCTGGACGGCATAGGGAACCTCGACGCGCATGATCGCCATCGAGCGGTTGGTCAGTTTGGAATAGGATGGGCAGGTGATGACGCCGACCTTCTTGTCGCCAGACCACACTTCGTCGCCAAGATCGGTCGGGCCGTCGGATTCGACCAGCAGGCCGAAGATCTTGAAGCGTTCCTTGCCCTTGAGACGCGCGTGTTCTTCCGCGCCGCGAAAACCGGTCTTGCCGGGGCTGACGGTGAAATCGAGACCGAGCTCCCACAGGCTGTCGCCGGGCTGCTCGTTGGCGAACGGATACATCTGCGAATTGTCGTAGGGGTAGAACAGCAGATAGCTTTCGACCCGCAGCATGTCGAGAACGCTGAAGCAGACGGGGATGATGCCCATCGCCTTGCCTTCATCGACGATGCGGTCCCAGACCATGCCGGCATCCTGGCCGCGCACGAAGATTTCATAACCGCGCTCGCCGGTATAGCCGGTACGCGAGATCATCACCGGCGCGCCGAACAGCGTCGTCTGCATGTGATGGAAGTATTTGAGATCGCGGATGCCGGGCACGTATTTTTCGAGATAGTCGACGGCGAGCGGTCCCTGTAGCGACAGGTCATGCAGGTCGTCGTCGAACAGGACGGCGCAATTGCGGCCCTGTGCCTGCTTGACTATTTCCTCGAAACCGGAACCCGAGCCATGCACCAGCATCCAGGAATTCGGGCCAGTACGGTAGACGATGCAGTCATCGGTGAAATGGCCGCGATCATTGAGCATGCAGGCATAGACCGACTTGCCGGGATAGACCTTGGTCATGTCGCGGGTGGTGATGTATTCCAGAATGGCAATCGCATGCGGGCCGACGAGATGGACTTTCTTCAGGCCCGAGACATCCATGATGCCGGCCTTTGTGCGCACGGCGATGTGCTCTTCGGAGATATCCTTGTCGTAAGTCCAGGCGGTTCCCATGCCGCTCCAGTCTTCAAGGTTTGATCCCAGTGCCCGATGTCGGTCGCCCAAGGCGGAAAAACGCCAGCTAAGTGCCATGATTTGTTCCCTTATTTATTTCACTCTGTGGAAATAATTATTCCTGAGTATATTCGCGTTTTTGGGAACGGCAAGCCCGCGATGTGGATTTCTCGCTGGAAAGTGCAGTGTCGCAAACGGCGAAAGTCATGACGTTTTCGCGTTTCAACGGGACACGGTGAGGGCATTCAACGCCGGAAACGGCGTGTTTTCAAGTGGCGAATCTTGGGGCAATCCCAAAAAGAAAATGCCCGGACAGAAGGTCCGGGCATCGACGATCATCAAAAGTCGCAGGAATCAGATGAGTACGCCTTCTTCCTTCATGGCTGATACAAACGAGGCCCAGGCTTTCTGCGGACTGCTGATACCGTCGAGGGCGTCGAGGCAATGCTGCAGGGCGCGGCGATAGGCAAGGCCACGCTTGCCCGGCCACCGGCGCAGGAATTCGACCGCATCCCAGGCGGTAGCGATGATGTTTTCCTGGCTCTGTCTGATGATCACTCTGACGGGGGTTGGAAAGCGTTTGTAACTCAACGTCGTCCTCATGCTTCTTCTTGAAATTGCAGCACTCAAACGTTCGAGATTCGAGAAGGTTCCAGAGCAGGATTCATTTCGGAATCTGCTTTTGAAACGATGTTCTGAACTACGGTTGACCCGATTTGCCACACGGACGGAGATCAGCGGGCGGCGAGCATCCGCTCCATCCAATCCGCCCCGATCTGCCATCGCCGCAAGACATCCAGCGGGTCTTCGGCATCGAGCCGCGAACAGATGCGATAGACCTCCAGCACATCGGCGCTCATTTCTCCCTGATGGTAGAGAAAGGTTGCGGCGGCATAGCGGGTGCGGCCGGACCATTCGATTCCCGGCGGCGTCTTGACGAGTTCCCAGTTCTGGCGCGTTTCGTCGTCCATTTCTTGACCGTCAGAACTGGCCGGGCGGGGAGGCGGCGCGGCGGTCGAGCTTGATGAAAGGTCGCGGCACGATGCGGGCGCGTTTCATCATCTTCTGGTATTGCAGTTCGCGCAAAGCGTAGATTTCCACCCAGAGGTCTTCGGTGAGGCGCGTGCCATAGGGCCGCGTCAGGCTGGCGATGGCGATATTGCGCTTGGCAAGCGGCGACCAGATGGCGGCGCTGACGAGGCCTGCCTCGTACTTTTTCCGGTGATAGATGATTGCCCCGTCGGCCGGAATATTGCCTTCAATTTCAAGGCCGACGAGCACGTGCTTCAGAGTTTGATTCCGCCGCGCTTCAAGTATCGCTTTACGTCCGTTGAAGTTCGGCTTCTCAGGATCGACCAGCCAGTCCAGCCCGATCTCATCGGGCAAACGGGCGCGGTCGGCGCGCAGCGTCGTCTCCGCCGTCATGAAATCGGCGTTGGCGACGATGAAGCCGGCCTCGATACGGGCGCGGTTGAGCGCGGCATAACCAATGGCGCGGATACCGTGAAGCTGTCCAGCAGCCCAGAGACGATCCCAGAGGCTCAACGCTGCTTCTGCCGGGATGAAAAGTTCGTAGCCGAGATCACCGGTGAAGCCGGTGCGCGAGATGGTGACGGTGCCGTCCTCATGCGGGAAATCGGCGAGCTGGAAGGGTTTCAGACGTTCGATGCCGTCAAAACCTGCCTTGGACAAGACGGCAAAGGATGTCGGACCCTGCAAAGCCAGTCCGGCGATCTGTATCGTCTCCTCCTCGACCATGACATCAAAGCCGATGGCGCTGTCGAGGAGCCAGGGCAGGTGGCGTTCCTGGCAGCAGAGGCGGAAGGTTTCGGTCGAGAGGCGGAACAGCGTGCCGTCGTCGAGCACATGCCCGTGGTCATCGCACCAGGCAGTGTAATGGACCCGGCCAATGCCGAGCTTGGCGACGTTGCGGACGGTCAGGCGGTTGAGATAACGCTCCGCATCCGGCCCGGCGATCCGGTATTTGACCATCGGCGAGATATCGAACAGTGCCGCCGTCGAGCGGATCGCGAAATATTCGAGTTCTTCGTCGAAGACGGAATGCGGTGCCTTGTAGCCGGCCCAAGTGTACCAGTCATTGGTCTCGCTGAGGGCTGCGATACGTGGATGGAACGGGGTCTCGAATCGCGGCGTGGCAATATGGCTCTGCAGCGCGCGGCGGGTGTTCATCTCCAGCATCATGCTCTGTCTCCCGAAAGAATGTGGCGCGCGGCGAGAAGCCCCGGCAGGCCGGAAATGCCACCACCCGGATGTGAACCGGCGCTGGCCAGATAGAGGCCCGAAAGCGGCGTCATGTAGCCAGAGGCAGCATTGACCGGGCGATTGACCAGCAATTGATCGGCCTGCAATTCCCCATGATGCCAATGTCCGCCGGGCAGATTGTACTGTGTTTCCATATCGGCAGGCGTCATCAGGCTTTTGGCGATGATGCTCTTGTTCAATCCCGGGGCATAGCGTTCCAGTGTTTCGAGGATGATCTTTTCAAATGCCGGTTTGCCGTTTTCCCAGCCACCTTTGAGGTCATAGGGTGCGAACTCGACGAGGGCTGAAAGGGTAGCGCTACCGGAGGGGGCGAGCGCCGGATTGGCGAGGCTCGGCAGGGTGATCTCCATCACCGGATCGCTCGAGAATTCGCCATATTTTGCCGGGTTAAACGCGCTTTCGACATGGGTGATGGAGCGGGCGATGACCATCCGGCCGCGATGGTCATCCGCCGCGACGCCGGTGAAAATGGGCAACCGGTCGAGCGCCAGATCGAGCTTGGCGACATTGCCCCTCGATCGAATATTGCTGACGGAGCGGGCGAAGCCGGTTCCGAGTTCAGCGGTGTCGCAGAGCTTTAGACAGGTCGCCTGTGGATGGATGGCGGAGACGATGATGGGGGCATTCAGCTGTTCGCCATTGTCGAGCACGACGCCGGTTGCCGTGCCGCGATCGGCAAGGATACGGGCGACTGCCGTTCCAGTACGGACGGAAACTCCGGCCGATATCGCGGCCTTTTCGAAGGCCGGAGCAAGCGTGTTCATGCCGCCCTGGGGGATATATTGTGTGCCTGTCCTGCCGCCGGTTTCGCCGGTCAGGCGATAATAGAGGCCGAGCAGGGAGGTCGGCGAGCGTGGGCCGAGATGGATGCCAAGCGTGGCATCGAAGGCGACGAGGCCCTTGAGCCGGTCATCGCTCAGATATTCGTCGGCGACATCTGCGACGTTCATCAACAGCATGCGCAGGAAATCGCGGCCTTCTTCCCGGCCTTTGGTGATCAGGCTGAGGCCTGCACCGGCAAAGGATCCAAGATTGCGCATCCCGACTTTGCCGATCTCCGGCGGGCGGCGTTTGAGGAAGCGCTTGAGAATGCTGGCCTGGAATATCAGCTTCTTGCGCATTGCCGCAAAGGCTTTGGCCTCGGCCGGGCTGGCGCCATCGATGGTCTCACCATAGGCGCCGCGTAACACGGCGTGTTTGCCATCTGCGGAGAGTGCGACGGTCGGCAGTGGCTCGACGGATTTGGTCTCGAGCTTGAGCAGCGTGGCGACATCCGGATCAAGCCGGTTGACGATATGGGCGAGACCGGTGGAGCGATAGCCGGGGTGGAATTCGAAACCGCGGAGAGTGCCACCGGTGCTTTCGGCGGCCTCCAGAACGACGACCTTGCGGCCGCTCTGGGCAAGCAGGGTAGCTGCCGTCAAGCCATTATGGCCGCCGCCGATGACGATGGCGTCGAAAGTGGCCGGCGAGGTGGATGGTGTCCGGGCGAGATCAGATGACGTCATGGGCCGGGCTCATTTCAGCGGGTTTGCGTTTCATGTCGCGCAGGATTTCGGCGGCGGCATTGCGGCCGGGGGCGCCCATGACGCCGCCACCGGGATGGGTGGACGAGCCGCAGAGATAGAGGCCGGGCACCGGCGTTCGATATTGCGCGTAGCCGGGCACCGGGCGGTTGAACAGCAGCTGGTCGAAGGTCAGCTCGCCCTGGAAGATATTGCCTTCGGTAAGGCCGACTTCCGCTTCGATCTCGCGTGGCGTGCGCACTTCCATATGCAGGATACGGTCGCGGAATCCGGGGGAATAATCGGCGATCTGGCTGACGACGGTCTCGGCAAAGGCATCACGGTCGGCGTCCGTCCAGTCGCGGCCTTCGAGTTGCGGCGGGCAATATTGGACGAAGCAGCTCATGAAATGTTTGCCCGGAGGCGCCATAGTCGGGTCGAGCGTCGTCGGAATCACCATGTCAACGAAGGGGTCGGCGGAATACTTCCCGGCCTTCCAGTCGTCATAGGCGCGCTCCATGCGTTCCATCGAATCGGTGAAATGCAGGTCGCCGCGAATACAGGAGGAATTTTTCGGCAGGGCGGGAAATTCCGGCAGGCTGTCGAGCGCGATGTTGAGCTTGCCGGACGAACCGCGCATCTTGAAGTGCTTGACGCGGTGGACGAAGACATCGGGCAGGGCGTCTTCCTCGACAAGCTTCAGGAAGGTGCGCTTGACGTCGGCATTAGACACCACGAGGTTGCCGCGCACTTCCTCGCCATCGGCAAGGACGACGCCGGTGGCGCGGCCGCTACGGGTCATGACCTTGGCGACATCGGCCCCGGTTCGGATCGTGCCGCCCGATGCCTTGAAGGACGAGGCGAGTGCTTGCGTGACTGCTCCCATCCCGCCGCGGGCATAACCCCAGGCACCGACGGAACCGTCGACTTCACCCATGTAATGATGCAGCAGAACATAGGCTGTGCCGGGCGACATCGGGCCAAGGGCGGTGCCGATGATGCCGGACAGCGCGAGATAGGCCTTGATGACGTCGGTCTCGAAATATTCGTCGAGGAAATCGGAAATCGACATGGTCCAGAAGCGCAATGTTTGCGCCATGTCATGGGCGGAGAATTCACCGAACTTCTTGCCGAGATAGAGCAGTTCGGAAATGTCGCGAGGCTTGAACGAGAACGGGTCGGGGGCTGTGCGCATCAGCAGTGGCTGAATGAAACGGCATTGACGGGTGACGTCGCGGGCGTAGCGGTCATAGGCCTCGGCGTCGCGCTTGGAATAGCGGGCGAATTCGCGGCGGTGGCTGTCATGATCGCGGTAGGAGGCGATATAGTCGCCGTCGCGGGTAAACACCGCGCCGCCCTCGTAGGCGATGACCTGAAGTCCATGTTTCGGCAATTCGAGGTCCCGCATGATTTCCGGGCGAAACAGCGAGCAGACATAGGAACAGTTGGAGTAGAGGAAGCCCGGTGTCAGCTCGCGGCTGGTGGCGGCGCCACCGACCCAATCGTTCTTTTCGAGCACCAGCACATCCAGTCCGGCACGCTGCAGATAGCAGGCCGCGACCAGGCCGTTATGGCCGCCTCCGATCATCACCACATCGTATTTTTTCATATGGGCTGTCTCCCTCATTGTGAAAAATCTGGCATGAAAAGCAGAATGTTGTCCAGTTATATTGAATGAATATTCAGCAAGTATGTTGCAATCCTCTGATTATGCGATAGGATTTCGTGTCAGAGGCCATGCGGCAGGAAAGACGGGATGATCGAAACGTCAGCGCAGGAACCGGAATATGACGAGGCGGCGATCCGCTTTCTGGGGGTTCTCTGGGGTGAGGGCTATCTTTCGCCGGGTGGACCGGAGGAGGTGGACAGGGTTCTGGCCGGTCTCGATCTGTCCGGGAAGCGCATTCTCGATCTGGGCTGTGGAGCAGGCGGCATCACGCTGCATATCGCCCAAACCTATGGTCCCGCGCATATGACCGGCTTTGATGTCGAACTGCCGGTGATCGAAAGGGCTCGTCTTGCTGCGAAACGGGCGAGGCTGGCGGCGGATGTTTCCTTCGTTCAGGCAGCGCCTGGAAAACTGCCATTTGCCGACGCGAGCTTTGACATCGTCTTTTCCAAGGACGCGCTTGTGCATGTGGCGGATAAGGAGGCGATCTTTCGCGAGATTTTCCGCGTGTTGAAACCGGGCGGCACCTTTGCCGCGTCCGACTGGATGATCGGTCATGATGGTGAGCCATCGCCGGACATGCGGGATTATCTGGCCGCTGAAGGACTGAGTTTCGGAATGGCATCGGCATCGCGCTATCTGTCGGCGATGCAGGTTGCCGGTTTCATTGAAACGAGGGCTGACAACCGCAACGGCTGGTATCGCGAGGTGGCACGTCAGGAGCTTGCGCGGCTGCAAGGGACGCTTCACGCCGCGGCCGTCGAGGCGGTCGGTGAGGCCTATGTCGCGAAGAACATTCACACCTGGACGGCCATGCAGAAGGTTCTTGACACCGGTGAGCATTGTCCCACTCATCTGCGCGGTGAAAAACCGGGCGGGAACGTGTCATGAGCGTCGTTCTCAGCCTGAAAGGCAAGAAGGTAGCGGTGAGAATGAAGGCAGTGTCTGCGGCGGTGCAAGCCGGCGAGAGCGATAAGCGTGGCCGCAAGGCATCCAAGGAAACACGGCGCCAGCAGTTGATCGAGGCGACCATCGATTCGCTTGCCAAGCGTGGTTATTCCGAGACGACGCTGGCCGATGTCGCCGATGGCGCCGGCCTGTCGCGTGGCATCGTCAATTTTCATTTCGAGAGCAAGGAAAAACTGCTGATCGCCACGCTGCAGTTCATGGCCGACGAATATGCCGCCCATTGGGGTGCGGCACTGGAGAAGGCGGGCGAGGCGGCGTCCTCGCAGCTCTGGGCACTGGTGGCAGCCGATTTCGACCGCAAGATCTGCACCAAGCGCAAGCTTGCAGCCTGGTGCGCCTTCTGGGGCGAAGCCAAATCGCGGCCGACCTATCAGGCGCTCTGCGGCGCCCGCGACGTCAAATATCAGGATCTGTTCGTTGCGCTCTGCGCCCAGCTCAAAGCCGAGGCGCCCTATACCTATGACGCCGAAACCATCGCGCTTGCACTCAGCGCCATGATGGAAGGCCTGTGGTTCCGGCTGATGATGGGCGACGGGCTGACACGCGAAAAGGCCCACGGGGCGGCGATCGAATATCTGGTCTCGGTTTTTCCGGGCCATATGACCCATCAGGGTCCGAAATAGGGAACAGCTGAAAACGGCGAAGGAGACCGGCATGCGAGTAATGGGAATGGTCAGGCATATGGGCAGGGCGGCGTTGCTGGCCTCGCTGATTTCCGGCGCAGCTTTTACCGCGCGTGCCGCCGACAATATCACCGTCTTCGACTGGTCCGGTTATGAGGACCCGGCCTTCCATCCGGCCTATGCCGCAAAATATGGCACGGAGCCTGATTTCAGCTTCTTTGGCGATGAGGAAGAAGCATTCCAGAAACTGCGCTCCGGCTTCAAGGCCGACCTTGCCCATCCCTGTTCGCAGAGCGTCAACAAGTGGCGCGAGGCAGGCTTGCTGGAACCCCTCGATACCTCCAAGCTCACAGGCTGGAATGATGTCTTGCCCGGCATCAAGGCGATGAAAGGGCTGATGACGTCCGACGACGGCACAGCTTGGTTCCTGCCGTTCGAGTGGGGCAACACGGTGCTGACCTATCGGACCGACACGGTGAAGCCGGAAGAGGTTCAGTCGCTGAAAGCCTTTGCCGATCCGAAATTCAAGGACCGGGTCTCGATCGGTGACAATGTCGATGATGCCTACGCGCTGGCTAGTCTTGTCATCGGTGTGAAGGACTGGACGAAGATGACCGACGCCCAGTTTGCGGAAGCATCCGCCTTCCTGCGCGAAGTGCACAAGAATGTCCGGCTCTACTGGACCGACAACACGGAAGTCAGCCAGGCGATGGCGAGCGGCGAAGTCGATCTGGCCTGGGCGTGGAACGAGACTGTGACGACACTGCAGAAGGATGGCGTGCCGGCTGATGTCAAGCGGGATACGACGGAAGGGCTTTCCACCTGGGTCTGCGGCTACGTTCGGCTGAAGGGGGCTGAAGGCGACGAAGCCAAACAGTATGATTTCCTGAATTCGATCAGCGATCCGGCCATTACCACATATCTGGTCAATGACTGGGGCTACGGCCATTCCAACGGCAAGGGCATGGCAGCGGTGGATCCGAAGATCCTGGCGGCGAAGGGCTATGCCGATGTCGATAAGTTCGTCGACAAGACACTGTTCCAGTCACCGATGCCGACTGAATTGCGCCAGAAGATGATTGCCGAATTCGAGAAGATCAAGGCAGGCTATTGAGCGGATATGATGCAGACGTGATTGTCGTGGGGGCCGGTTTTACCGGCCTTTCGGCGGCAGATGCGCTGGTCTCGGCTGGCCTCGATGTCATCGTGCTGGAAGCGCGCGACCGCGTTGGCGGGCGGGTGGAGGCAGCGGCTTTTGCTGATGGCGTGTGGATGGATACGGGCGGACAGTTCATCTGCGACGAGATGCCCAATGTGATGGCACTAACGCGGCGGTTCGGTGTACCATTGGCGGAAACGCCGCTGGAAGGCGCCTTTCTGGTTCAGCCGCAGGCGTCTGCCGGGACTGGTTCGTCCTTTGCAGAATCCGGACGGATCCGCGCCCGGGCCAATAGGATCGATCCACGCGATCCGAATATTGCCGGGCTGACGGCGGGCGAATGGCTTGCCCGTCAGAGCGATCCGCCCAGCGCAAAAGCCAGCTATCAGGCGATGGTCGAGGGCCTGTGGTGCCGCGCGATCGGGGAAATCCCGCTCTGGTATCTGATCGACAATGACCGGCGCACGATCAGCAATGGCAACGAACTGCAGTATTTCGCCGAAGGAACGATCCATGCTGCAGCTGAGGCTTTGGCCGCAACACTCGGCCGGCGCTTGAGGCTGGCTACGCCTGTCGTCCGGATTGCCCGTGCAGATGGTTCGGTAGAGGTGGCGACGGGCGCAGGCGAAACGTTGACCGCGCGTCAGGTGATCATTGCCGTGCCGCCGGTGATGGCGTCACGCATCGTGCATGAGCCCGGCCTGCCAGCGCCACTGACTGGTGCCTTGGCCGCCTGGGAGAGCGGCACGGTGATCAAGGCGCTGGTGCGTTATGAGCGGCCCTTCTGGCAGGATCGCGGTTTGAGCGGCATGGTCATGTGGCGCGATACGCTTGGGCTTTTCGCCTGCGACGTCAGCAGTGCGCAGGCAACGGCGCTGGTCGTGTTTGCTGGCGGTCCGCTGGCGGTCGATTGGAGCACGAAGGGAACCGCGTTCATCGAGACGGAAATTCGTCGCCGGCTGGTGGAGGCCCTGGGAGAGGCTGCGGCCGATGTCACAGGGCTCCTGATCCGTGACTGGGTCGGCGATCCCTGGAGCGGGGGCGGCTACAGCGACGTGATCACCGATCTTGCTGCCTATGATGCGGAAGACATTCTTCGCGCTGGCGTGCCTCCGGTCTACTTTGCTTCATCGGAACTTGCGTCGTCATTTCCCGCCTATATCGAGGGCGCCATCATTGCCGGCCGCGAGGCAGCTGTGCGGGTAATCACGGCCCATCAATCCGCCATTGCCACCAGTGCGTCCGGATCGTAGGCCAGCCGGATGGGCGCGCCGACCGGAATGTCGTCGGCGCCAAAATTGTTGGTTTCTGATACCGATAGCGGTTTTTCGAGGCCGGGCACATCAACGATCAGGTGGGTGATCTCGCCAAAATAGTGCCGGTCGACCACATGGCCGGTAACCTCACAGTCCGCCTTGGCGTCGTCCCACAGAACCCGCAGGCGTTCCGGCCGGATGCCGATGGTGGCCTGGCCGTTGCTGGCGGCAAAACCCTTGGGCTTGGCGATCGTGACATTGCCGAAGCGGGTGGTCTCGACGGAGAGATTGACGGCGCTTTCGCTGATGATCTTTGCCTGCATGAAATTCATGCCGCCGAGAAAATCCGCGACCTGACGCGTGAGGGGATGCTGGTAGATCTCCTTCGGCGTCGCCACCTGGGCGATCCTGCCGCCGAACATCACGGCGATCCGGTCAGACATGGCCAAGGCCTCATACTGATCATGCGTGACCAGCACGAACGTGATACCGACGGCTTTTTGCAGGGTGCGCAGCTCGACCTGCATTTCCTCGCGCAGCTTCTTGTCGAGTGCCGATAGCGGTTCGTCCAGCAGCAAAACCTTCGGCCGCATCACCAGCGCCCGGGCAAGGGCGACGCGCTGGCGCTGGCCGCCGGACAGTTCGTGGGCCTTGCGTTTTCCAAGATGCGAGAGCCGCACCTGTTCCAGTGCATTGCTGACGCGCTGGCGTTCGTCGCCTGCATTCAGTTTCAGGCGTTTCAGGCCGTAGGCGACGTTTTCCTCGACGTTCAGGTGCGGAAAGATGGCGTAGTTCTGGAAGACCATATTGGTCGGCCGCTTGTTGGGTGGCAGGTCGATTGCGGATTGGCCGTCGATGCGAATGTCGCCGGAGGTTGGCGTATCGAAGCCTGCGATCGAGCGCAGCAGGGTGGTCTTGCCGCAGCCCGATGGGCCAAGCAGCGAGAAGAACTCGCCAGCGGCGATATCGAGCGTGACATCGTCCAGCGCCCGGTAGATGCCGTAGTAGCGGCTGACGGCGTCAATTTCGATCATGGGCGTATCAGCCATGGGCGGCGGCTCCAGCTTTGAGGCGGTTTTCGGCACGGCGGCGCAGGATTTCGGCAGTTGTGACGAGGAGGATCGACAGAGCAATCATCAGGCTTCCGAGCGCGAGCACGCTTGGCAGCTTGGCGGCGAAACGCAGCTGCCCCCAGATATAGACTGGCAGTGTCGGCTCTGTGCCTGACAGGAAGAAGGCGAGGATGAACTCGTCCAGTGAAATGGTGAAGGAGACCAGCAGGCTGGAGATGATGGCGGGCGACACCACCGGCAGCGTTACCCGGCGGAACGTGCCGATGGCCGTTTCTCCGAGATCGAGCGAGGCTTCCTCCAGCGAACGATCGAAACCGTCGAAGCCGGAGATCAGCACCGACAGAGCATAGGGCAGGCAGAACACCGTCTGGCCGAGAATGACTGTTGCCAGCGACAGTTCGATACCCAGCTGCAGCACGATCATCAGCAGTGACACCGCGACGATGATTTCCGGCAGGAACAGCGGCGCCATCAAGAGGCCGGTTGCGGCGCGCTGGCCGCGGAATTTGTAACGGGTGACGGCGCGGGCGGCGCAGATGGCAAGGCCGGTCGAGAGGATGGAAACGCAGAGGCCGACCACAAGGCTGTTGCGTGCCGCATCCAGCATCGCCGTATTGCCCCAGAGTGCGGCGTACCATTTGGTGGTGAAGCCGGCGAGCGGGAATGTGGTCGATGCGGCATTGTTGAACGAGAAGATCGGCAAAAGCAGGATCGGCAGGTAGAGGAAGGCAAGGTAAGCCGTCACGTAGACAGGCAGCCAGCGGGACTTTCGAATGCCGTGCCGACCGCTCATTTGATCCGCCTCACGAAGAGTTTCAGTGCCAGCACCATGCAGCCGGCCATGGCCGATACGATCAGCATGGTTGTGACGGAGAGTGCGGCGCCGAGCGGCCAGTTGGCGCCCTTGCCGAACTGCGCCTGGATAGCGGTGGCGATCATGACGCCGTCCTTGCCGCCGACCAGTTTTGGCGTGACGTAATCGCCGACGGTCGGGATCATCACGATCAGGAAAGCCGAAATGACGCCCGGCAATGACAGCGGCAGGGTGACGCGCAGAAAGCTCCAGACCTTGTTGTCGCCAAGATCATGCGCCGCCTCGATCAGCGACCGGTCGATCTTTTCCAGCGAAACATAGATTGGCAGGATGGCAAAGGCAGCCCAGCTGTGGACCAGTGTGATGATGACGGCGTTGGAATTATAAAGCAGCGAGGCGACGGGCTTGTCGATCAGGCCCGTCGACATCAGTCCCGTATTCAGCACGCCCTGATAGCCGAGGATGACCTTCCAGGACATGACGCGCAGCAGGTAGCTGGTCCAGCAAGGAACGGTGATCAGGAACAGCCAGAGGTTCTTGTGGACGCCGCCGTGGAAGGAAATGAACCAGGCGACGGGATAGGAAAAGGTGACGGTGATAACGCTGACGGCAAGCGAGATGGTGAGAGAGCGCCAGAGCAGGTCGCGGTAGATCGGTTCCGTCAGCGCGACGCGATAATTCTCAAGCGTGAAACTGCGGTCGATGGTCAGGTAATCCTGGGACCAGAAGCTGTAGGCGATGACGATGAGAACCGGCAGAAAGAGCAGTGCCAGCGCGTAGAGCAGGGTCGGCGAGATCAACGTCAACCCCTTTGCCTCGTCGCTTGCCGCCCAGCGGCGGCTCCCGGCAAGGGGCTGTTTGTTCTCCGCTTCAACGGAGCCTGGCAGCGCCACCATCAGCGCCGCCTTTCCGGCGATATGCCGGTACAACAGTGAAAATACAGGGATCGCATCATATCGTCCGTCCCGGGCGGTTTTCCGCCGTTCTTTGTTCCCGGACTCAGAATGAGCGCAAAACGGGATTGAACGCAAGCCTTTTTTCTGTCAATATTGATTGAACGGACATTCAAAATAATAGGAATTATTATTTTAATTCAGATGTTTGAATTGAAATAGTACTGTAAAAATACATGTGGAGATGACAGATGGCAGCGAAACGTGAAGATGTGATCGGTTCCCTCGAGACATCGGAAAGCATGGTGGCGCTGGCCAAGGACCATCTCGTTCAGCCCTGGCCGACGGCCGGTGAAATCGGCGCCGAGGCGCGCGGCGGCATTGTCAGCGGCGACGGCATCTATGTTACCGACGGCGAAGGACGCAGACTGATCGATGGTCCTGCCGGCATGTGGTGCGTCAATGCCGGACACCGGCGCAAGGAACTTGCTGACGTGCTCCACCAGCAGGCCATGGACCTTTCCTACAATTCGCCCTGGTACACGATGAACGAGCCGTCGGTCACGCTGTCGGCCCGGCTTGCCGGTCACGCGCCTGGCGATCTCAACCACGTCTTCTATACGACGGGTGGTTCCTCGGCGGTCGAGACGGCGCTGCGCTTCATGCAGTTTGCAAACAATGTGAAGGGACGCCCGGAGAAGAAGCTGATTGTCTCGCGGCAGGGCGGCTATCACGGATCGACTTATCTTTCCGCCTCGCTGAACGGCCGTCCGCGCGATCATGACTGGATGGACAGCGCCAACGAGCAGGTGATCAAGCTTTCCTGCCCCAATCCTTTTCGCCGGCCGGAGGCTATGAGCGAGGCTGAATTCTGCGATACTCTGGTCGAAGAGTTTCGGGCGGTCATCGAGGCAAGGGGGGCTGATTGCATCGGCGCGTTCATTGCCGAGCCGGTGATGGCGTCCGGCGGGGTCATCGTGCCGCCGGATGGTTATCTGCGCCAGATGCGGCAGCTTTGCTCCGACAACGATATCCTGTTCATCGCCGACGAGGTGGTGACGGCTTTCGGGCGGCTTGGGCATGTCTTTGCATCCAAGGATGTCTTCGGTATCGAGCCGGACATGATCACCTTCGCCAAGGGTGTGACCTCCGGCTATTTCCCGCTCGGTGGGGTGATGATCTCGTCGCGCCTGTTCGAAGAGCTGCGCCGCTCCAACCATCCCGATGCGATGTTCGCCCATGGGCTGACCTATTCCAGCCACCCAATTGGTTGTGCCGTTGCGCTGAAGAACCTCGATATTCTGGAGGAGGGCTTGCTCGATCATGCGCGTGCGATTTCTGGCCATTTTCAAGCGAGCCTGAAGACGCTCGAAGACTTACCACTGGTCGGTGAAGTGCGCGGCGTCGGGCTGATGGCCTGTATCGAATGTGTCGCCGACCGCCTGCATAACAATCCGCTGATACTGGATCTCGAAGTTGGGAAGCGCATCGACAAGCATTGCCAGGAGCTTGGGCTTCTGGTGCGGCCGCTGATCAACATGTGCGTGATGTCGCCGCCGCTGATCATCACCGTGCCTCAGATCGACGAGATGACGGCGATCCTGCGCAGCAGCATCCGCCAGACGATGGACGAGCTGGTGCGCGAGGGGCTCTGGCACGGCTGAGGGAAGACACTCTTTTGAGTGTGGCACTCATTCCCCGCCACGCTCAATTTTAAAGGGCCGGTTTTTCCGGCCCTTTCTTTTGTGGTTTATGGTTTTACGGCTTGGTGGATCGAAGCTCGTCATTGATGCCGACCATGTCCCGCTCATCCGGTGCCTTTGGAAGATTCATCACCGGCAAGACCGCCCGCAGGTGGTCGTGGTGGGTGCGCACCCCATATTCCAGATCAGACAGGTAAAACCCGTTGAACGCCTTCGATGTCATGGATTCGTTCGACCAGATGGTCAGCTGAACGTCCTCAGCCTGCGTGTCGCGATCGATGCGGTGGGCGAGGTAGCGGGCGGCACGCTGGTTCCGGGTCTCGTCGCGGTAGCGGTAGATGCCGCCGCGCAGCACGGTTTCGCCGGTCGAGAGCGGGAATTCCTGATAGAACTGCACGGCCTCTGGCGTTACGGCGATCACTGCATTGGCAAAGATGCCGTAGTAGATCCAGGCCTTGCGCAGACGCTCGGGCAGGTGCGCCGCTTCCGGGGCGATCCTGACATAGTTGCGCACACTCCAGCGCCGCCCGGCATGGGGATTGTAGGTGGCGAACGATCGGCAGAGGCCGTTGACGAAGGGTTCGTCATAATAGCTCGAGCCGTAGAGATCCTGCAGTGCCGGGTGGGCCATCGCCACGTGATAGCCTTCGTTGTCGACGTCACGCACCGACTTCCAGTTGACCGGCGAGGCCTGGGTCCAAATGTTGCCTGCAGGCACCATGTCTTCGGTCTTGTATTCTGCAAGTTCGGCGGTGAAGGGTTGCATCAGTTCGGCGACGGAGGGCTGCGGGCCGGGCGCGAAACGGATGAAGACGAATCCCATCCAGACTTCCAGATCGAGCGGGATCAGTCCGAATTCCTGCTTGTCGAGCGGCGGGAAGGAGCGGGGGCGGGCGGCACCGCGCAGCGTCCCGTCGAGATTGTAGACCCAACCGTGGAACGGACAGACAAGCGCGTTGCGGCACGTTCCCCTGTCATCAGCAACCACGCGCGAGCCGCGATGGCGGCAGATGTTGTGGAAGCCGCGCACCACGCCGTCCTGGTCGCGCAGGATCAGGGCGCGCTCGCCGACGACATCCATGGTGATGTAATTTCCGGGTTCCTGCACGTCCGAAACGTGGCAGGCGATCTGCCAGTGCTCGCGGAAAACATGTTGTTTTTCAAGCTCCAGCAGCGCGTCGCTGTGGTAGCACCAGCCGGGCAGGCCGCTCCGGTCCCAGTCATTGGGAACGGTGATGTTGCGGGTCATTTCGTTCATGAATTTCCCCATTATTTGCTGAACGTTCATTCAATATAATCACATTTTCCTATAAATAGGAATAGGTTGCGAAACTGCGGGGAGCGCGAATTTTCTGTTGGTATTGATTTTCCGGCGGCAGGGCAGGCAATGCCTGACGATGCGATGCATTGGCTCATGGTCTGGCCGGTGCCTGCGAGGCGGACGTCCTACTTATCCAGTTCCGGATAGACTCGGTCCAGGAAGCCAGGGCGCAGCTTTTCACCCATCATGCAATCGGATGGCGGAGGGGTTTGCACGGGGATGACGCGTGCTGGCTGCTGGCGGCCGCTGACTTCCATGATCAGCTTCTGGCGAATGGCAACGGCGAAATCTTCCGGCTGGTGGACCGGCAGAACAAAAGAGCCGGGGCCGCCAATGACGCAGTCGGCATAATAGCGATCAAGCGAGCCTTGTGTCCCTGACGGACGGATGAGAATGGCAAGGCCGTTGATGACGATGCCGCTGGCAACGGCTGCGTTGCGCGCCGGATTGACGGGAGGCCCGAGATTGTTCGGCCCATCGCCGGAGATGTCCACCACCCGGCGCATCGCATCGTAAGGGCTGGCTGATATCAGTTTCGATGCGAAGGTGATGGCATTGGAAATCGACGTGCCGCGGCGGGTGAACACCGGCCGGGAGGCAAGATGTTCGGCAAGGTCTGCAGCATCCTTTGCGTCGTCAATCAATTGCCAGCCAATGACAGACGTCTCGTTGACGCTGCCTGCCCATTCGAAATAGCTGACGGCGATACGGCCGTTGAGGCCTGCCGTGACCGCATTGATAAACTCCGGGTGACGCAGGGCCTCGACATAGCCCATGCGCTGCACTTCGGCCTCTTCAATATCCATCGAGCCCGACATGTCGACGGCAAGCACAAGTGCGACATCGATCTGAGCAGTGTCGGCGACCGGCGTTGCAATTGCAGTGCCTGAAATCGTCAGAAACATCGCAAGTGTTGTGAGCATCAGGTCATCCAATCGCCTCTGAGGATCGTATGAAACTAAAATGTAACACAGATCGTAAGTGAGGCGACTGTTCCGGATGCGGATGACTTCAACAATCGGTGATTTGTACCGGCTCTCATTTTTAGTAAACTTTCGATCGACTGGAGTAAGCCTGCAATGCTTCTGAAAAACGAAACCGACACGGTCATTCTCGACCGGTTGCAGCAAGCGGCGTTCGGGTACTTTCTAGAATTCGTCAATCCCGAAAACGGTTTGATTGCTGACACATCGCTGCCCGGCGCGCCGTCGAGTATCGCCGCGACCGGCTTTGGTCTTTCCGCCTATCCAGCCGGCGTCGAGAGAGGGTGGATGAGCCGCGAGGACGCTGCGGCAAGAACGCTTGTCACCCTGCGGTTTTTTGCTGAAAGTCCGCAAAGCCGCAACAAGGATGCCACCGGCTACAAGGGGCTCTACTACCACTTTCTCGACATGAAAACCGGTCTGCGGAGATGGCGTAGCGAGCTTTCGTTGATCGATAGCGCGCTGCTGATCGCCGGTATGATAACGGCGGCGGCTTATTTCAATCAGGACGACGAGGTCGAGACGGAGATCCGCTCTCACGTCGATATGCTCTATGCGCGTGCAAATTGGGCCTGGGCTCTGGACGGCGAGGGGGCCTTGTGGCTCGGGTGGAAACCGCGAACCGGATTTCTGCCGTATCGCTGGGAATCCTATAGCGAGGCGATGATCCTCTACACGCTGGCGCTGGCCTCGCCATCCTATCCGATCGGCAAGGAAAGTTATGACGCCTTTGCCAGCAAGTTCGACTGGATGACGGTGAAGGGCAAGCCGTTCCTTTACGCCGGGCCACTCTTTATCCACTTGTTCTCACATGCGTGGATTGATTTTCGGGGTATCCGCGACGCGGCTGTCGCGGCGCATGATACGGACTATTTCGAAAATACCTGTCGCGCGATTGCTGTCCAGCGCGACTATGCGATCGCCAATCCCGGCGGATTTACCGGCTATGGCGCCGATACATGGGGGCTGACATCGTGCGACGGCCCGCAACGCCCGCGCCGTTTGCAGGACGGACGGCGCCAGCAGTTTGCCGGTTATGCTGCACGCGGTGCGCCGCTCGGGCCGGACGACGGCACGATTGCGCCCTGGGCGCCGCTTGCATGCCTGCCATTCGAGCCTCAGGCTGCGATGTCGGCGACACGGCATATGCTGTCGAGCTATCCCGATGTTATCGACGCAGGACGCTTTCTGGGCAGTTTCAATCCAAGCGTTCCCGGCAAGACGGCGGAGGGGTGGCTTAACAACCGCAGCGTTGGTCTCGACCAAGGGCTGCTGGTGATGATGATCGAAAACCATCGCAGTGGCATTTACTGGAACCTGCTGCGTGAAACGCCGGTTATCCGGCGTGGCCTTAGACGGGCAGGCTTTTCCGGCGGCTGGCTTTAAGGTACACGGGCTGCCAGGAGATAACGGGCGGCCCCTGTGGACGAGAACCGAGATTCAGGCAGTTTTAAAGAGGATGATGGAAGACAGGCAGATGCCGCCATCGCCTGGCAGGCGGAGCATTTTCCGCAGGTCGCTGTGTCTCGGGAACGGGAAGGTGGTGGTTTTCTGCAGGTCACCGAGGCATGGCACGGTGATGGCGATATGGTCGAGTGCCTGCTTGACTATCAGAACCGCTTTGCCACCGGGATGGATGACCGCGTCAAAGGCGCCCATCTCATTTCCTTCTACAGCCACCATCTAAGCATAGCGGCTGCAGCAATTTATTTGCGGACAGGGCTGGTTGCTGACCTGCGCCCGGATCGGCTGACGTTCCGGTTTGAACCTATCGTTCCGCATGACCGCGTTCCACCGGTGGAAATTTGCCCGTCGGGTGTCTGCCGCTTTCATTTTCGCTTCGCAGGCTTTACCCGCATTGACCACTGGGCGGTGCTTTTTCACGATATGTTCGTCGAAAGCTTCATTCCGGTGATCGAGGCGCTGCAGGGCCGGACCGGCCTATCCCCGGTCGCACAGTGGCGGCTGGCTGCTGATGGCATTGCCGGCGCTTTTCTGGAGGTCGGCGCGGCCTTGGGCGAAGAGGAATGCGCAATGACTGCAGCCCTTGCCATCATCAACCGGACGGGCTCGCCACTCTCGTCCGACGTTGTGCGATACACTAGGCTCGACGCCGTTTGCGCTGGCGTTGCGGTCGAGCGTATCTTCCGGCTGCGAAGCGGCTGCTGTCTCAACTATCGAACAGAGGGTGGGGATTTCTGCGATGTCTGCGTGCTTCTCGACGAGGAGACGCAAAAAAGCCGCCTGCGTGCCCATGTCGAGCGCACCGGCGGCTTCTGATCGCCGCTACCGCGCAAGCAGTGCCTGCGCGGTAGAGATAGGGCTCAAGCCGATTTCAGAAACCGGTCGTTCAGGTATCCCGAGATCACACCGAGCACGATCCAGAATGCCAATGTCGTTGCCAAGGCGGCGACCGCGAACTCTGCACCGAGAACAGCCGGAACCGGGCTCGAAATGTCAGACGGCTGCGGCGCGCCGTAGACATGAGGTGCTGCGATCAGGACAAGACCGATGATCTTCGCAAGGATTTCACCGCGCAAGACGATGAGATAAAGGCCGGCGACAGAGAGAGCGATGGTCGCGATCCACCAGATCTGCCGGTCATGAAGATCGGCGGCGGGGAAGCCCGGCAACTCCGGCGGCAGGCCGATGGCGGGCAGAAGGTGAACCGTCAACCAGCCGCAGGCCCCCCAGAGAGCACCGTTGCGCAACGTAATCGGATAGTTGAAGGCAAGGCTGGCACCCGCGAGCAGCAGACCAAAGCCTGCGCCGGCCACGAGATTGGCGAGCAGCGTCCCAGAAAAGCGGCTCATGCCGAACATGATGCCGCCCTCATCTTCGTGCTCCCCCTCATGTGCGTAAGCGGGCGTGATCGGTGAGAGTGCCGACAGCATATCGCCGATCACCGACGACCGGTCGAGCGAGGAGTGCTGCTGGCTTTCTGTGCCAGCCGGCGGTTCGGCTGCTGGTTCCTTGACTTCATATTCCTCGGCATGAAGGATGAGCGGGACCACGCGCAATTCCTGCGCCGCCGTCATGAAGACGCCCGCAATCAATCCAGCCACCAATGCGGCCAGAAGTGTTTTGACAATCATTTGATACCCCCAAGTTCAAGCGGAGCAGATCTATCGTTGGTGCCCAACGCTTGTTGTGTTTCAATTCCCATGCGAAAAAATCGCCCAATGCCGAAGCAGGGGCGCACTTCATCGCCGCGTGATTTCCCGATGAAATCCGCGATCCTTGTTGTCGATGTCGTGCGGAAAGCGCAGGGCCTTCCACAGCCTACATCAATGGCAGGGGAAGCCGTAGGAATGGCGAACGTCGTGTGCGGTGTCATGCAGCACGGCGGAATTGGCAAGGCCGGCACCGAAAACCAGGAAGCCGCCGATCAACAGGGCGAGAATAGCGGTCGTGATGCGGTCGTTGAGAGAAAGCGGAACGCTTGAAACTGTAGTCGTAGCCATGACAACCTCCGTGATGGCGCGTGGGAAATATCCCACCCAATTGGGCACCATGCCCTTCATCAACCGGCAGGTTTCCTGGCTCGCGGCGTCAGGCGCTTTCGCGCCAAGGAGCCTGCCTCACCTTCCCGGGGCAGGGGCACAAGGCCCGTCGCCGCAGTGGCTTCTACCGGATGAACGTACCGGCATGACAAACTCTGACCGCTCTACAGTCGCGGGGTCGGCCGTGATAAAGATGCCCAGAATGGGTCCATCCGTCACGTTCCCATTTACTCCCCGAAAGCACCTCGCTCCCAGAGAACCAATTGATGCAATGATGATTATGCCGCTGCCCCGGTCATGTCAATTCAACGCTGCGACCTCCAGTAGCGCATTGCCGCCTTCGATTTTTGCGTTCCCCGTCGAAATTCGATATGCAAGATGTCGTTAAAAGCGCCTAAGTTGCAGATGGTTTATTTGAAGCAACACTTAATGGTTGATTGTTTTGAAAAATGCTCTTCTCTTCCAATGGAACAATAGTTCTTTAGGAACCTTGGTGTAGAATGCGGCGGCGCTGAAACGCGAAGAATCCTTCATAGAGAAAACCATGAAAGCGGCGAGGTCCGAACAGGAATTCCAGAATATTCTTCGCCGCTTGGGAATTGCGCTTGACGCTTCTCAGATCGGTGTGTGGGAGCACGATACGCAGAAAGACGAAGTCGTCTGGGATCTGCAGATGCACCGGCTCTACGGAACCGGAAAGACGCAAAAGCGCGTCAAGGCGGAGGTATGGATGAACGCGATCCATCCCGATGATTTTGCCCAGGCCCAGGCCGATTTCGACAAGGCGATCGCAGCCAAGGATGTCTATTCCTCGGAATACCGGATCGTTCTGCCCAACGGTGAAATCCGCTACCTTCGGTCTCGCGCCTATTGTTTCGAGGAAAACGACAATATCACCCTCATCGGGGCCGAATGGGATGTCACTGCCGATGTATTGCTCAATCGCGAATTGCGGCGGCAGAAGGCGATTGCCGAAGCGCGCGCGGTTGCTCTTGAAGCGAGCACCGGGCGGATCGAATATGCGGCCGAGCACGATTACCTGACAGGGCTTCCCAATCGCCGGTTTTTCGACCGGCGATTGGGCGAGCTTGCCAGCGATACCGGACTGGAAAAGCTGGCAATCCTGCACATCGGTCTCGACCGGTTCAAGCAGATCAACGATACCGCCGGCCATTCGGCCGGAGACGATGTCTTGAAATCCTGCGCCAAGCGGATTGAAGCAGGCGTGCCGAAGAACTCGTTCATTGCGCGGGTCAGCGGAGATGAATTCGCGGTTCTGATTGCAAATTTTACGTCGCTGGATGATCTCAAAAGCCGGGCAGAGCGGTTGACGCAGCAATTGAAACAATCGGTTTGGCACAATGACGAGGAGTTGCGTACTGGCGGGTCGATCGGGGTCGCCGCTGCCAGCGGCCGCCATATCGCCGGGCTTCTGGCCGAGTCCGATATTGCCCTTCACCGCGCCAAGAAACTCGGCCGGGGGCGGGTTGAGGTGTATTCGGCGCAATTGAAGGCGCAACTCAACAACGAGCAACGGGTCGGCAGGCAATTCGCTCATGGACTGGAGAAGGGTGAATTCATTCCCTACTATCAGGCGCAGATCGATGCCCGCACCCGGCGTGTTGTCGGGATGGAGGCTCTGGCGCGCTGGCGCCATCCGAAGCGCGGACTGATTCTGCCGGGCGAGTTCATCAAGGTTGCGGGTAATCTCGGCCGGCTGGACGATCTCGATTCCGCAATATTGAAAGCAGCGTTGAAAGACCGCCAAAACTGGATAAGGCAAGGCGCGCATGTGCCCCGCATCGCTGTGAACGTATCGGCCGCCCGGTTGTCGGATCCGCTTTTGATTGACGAACTTCAACGTCTCCATGTTCAGCCGGATATGCTGTCATTCGAGTTGCTGGAAACCATTTTTCTCGACGATAGCGAGGATGATGTGTTTTCCAACGTCGCCGGATTGAAGGCCATGGGTATCGATATCGAGATTGATGATTTCGGATCTGGCCACGCGTCGATCATCGGGTTGGTAAAGCTGAAGCCGCGGCGGATGAAGATCGACCGGCAACTGGTTTTTCCGATCACCACGTCCCGTGAGCAGAAACGGCTCTTGCGCTCGATCATCGATATCGCCAAGGCGCTCAATATCGAGGTGATTGCCGAAGGCGTCGAGACGCTGGAGCACGCCAAACTTTTGACGCGCCTCGGATGCGATATCCTGCAGGGGTATGCGATCGCCTATCCCGTTCCGGCCGCCGATATGCTGGCGCGTCTGATGCAGGATCAGGAACTGGATCTGGTCGCGCCTTGATGAGCCAGCCGCTCGTCGTCCCTATTGCCCCAACAGGTCTTGCATGGCACCGATGATGCGGCGGTGCTGGTGTGCGTGGCGTGTGCGGATGCTGGTGGCGGCGTAGACCGTCTGTTGTATCGGCGGTGCGTCCGTGATCGGGAAAGCCGCACCTTCGCCTTCGAGCTGCAAGGCTGTTCTGCTTGTGACGTAGGCAGAACCTCCCAGTGTTTTCAGCAGGTCCGTGATGGCGATGTTCTGTCCCGAGGCCAGCGGGGCGGATGAAAGCTGCGGCAGAGCCAGCCGGTGTGCCCGGTCGAAGGCTGGTGAATAGACGGCCTGGATATATTTTTCCGGCAACAGTTCGCCGACCGTCCGCGCCGTGGTGCCGACCAGGGTGTAGGTCATTTCACCGATACGCTCATAGTGAAGGTCCGGCAGATAATGCGGCGTGTAGAGGATGGCGAGATCGAGATCGCCAGCGGCGAGATCACGGTTCATCTGGTTGGAATAATCGGCTTCCATATAGATCGACGTTGTCGGTAAGTCGGCGCGAACGGCCGACAGCCATTTTCCGGCAAAGGCTTCGGCCAGATCGTGCTGGATGCCCAGCCGCATGGAACGCTCGTAGGTCCCAGCATTTTCAACCGCCCGCGTTGCCTCGTGCCACTGATGCTGCAGCGCCTTGGCGTGATCGAGGAACCGTAGGCCGGATGCTGTCGGCGCCGTGCCGCCCTTGTTGCGGGTGAAGAGCTTGCGGTCGAACTGGGCTTCCAGCGCCTTGACGCGGTGGGAGACGGTGGATTGCGTGATGTTCAATCGCTCGGCCGTCCGGTTGAAACTGCGGGTTTCCATCAGGTCGAGGAAGGTTTCGATGAGGTCGATCTGCATGGTGTGGCTAGCTTTTCTGCATTGAAACCCCTCCCCAACCCTCCCCTTTGTGGGGAGGGTTGGGGAGGGGACTTGTTTCTGAATTTGCAATCTAATCGAATTCTTCGATCAATAAAGCGAATTCCATCTGCTTGATGAACGTGTGCTTCGTTGCGAAAACTGGTCCCAAACAAGGGAACAGACATGTCGAATTTGCCGTCTTATGCGCGCGTCGTGATCATCGGGGGAGGTGCGGTCGGCGCGTCTGCGCTTTACCATCTGGCCAAGGCCGGATGGACGGACTGCGTGCTTCTCGAAAAAAACGAGCTGACGGCCGGTTCCACATGGCATGCGGCGGGCAACGTGCCGACATTCTCGTCGTCCTGGTCGATCATGAACATGCAGCGCTATTCGGCTTCGCTCTATCGCGAGCTGGGCGATCTCGTCGATTATCCGATGAACTATCATGTCACCGGTTCGATCCGGCTCGGCCATTCGAAGGAGCGGTTGCAGGAGTTCAAGCGCGTTGTCGGCATGGGCCGCTATCAGGGCATGGACCTCGATATCCTATCGCCCGACCAGATCAAGTCGAGATATCCGTTCGTCGAGACGCATGATCTGACCGGCGCTCTCTACGATCCCTATGACGGCGATATCGATCCGGCCCAGTTGACGCAGGCGCTGGCCAAGGGCGCGCGCGATCTGGGCGCGAAGATTTTCCGTTTCTGTCCCGCCACCGGCGCGCGCCGGGAAAACGATGAATGGGTGATTTCCACGCCACAGGGCGATATCCGCTGTGAGAAGGTGGTCAACGCCGCCGGTTATTACGCCCGCGAAGTCGGCAAATGGTTCGGCCGCGATGTTCCGATGATGGTGATGAGCCATCAATACATGCTGTTTGAGGAAATCCCCGAACTTGCGGCGTGGTCGAAGGAAGCCGGGCACAAGCTGCCGCTGCTGCGTGATGTCGACAGCTCCTATTACTTGCGGCAGGAAAAGACCGGGATGAACCTCGGACCCTACGAGAAGAACTGCAAGGCGCACTGGATCACCACGGACGATCCGATGCCGGAGGATTTTTCCTTCCAGCTTTTCCCTGACGATCTCGAGCGGCTGGAATGGTATCTGAACGATGCTGTCGAGCGCGTGCCGATCCTCGGTACCGCCGGACTGTCGCGGATGATCAACGGGCCCATTCCCTACGCGCCGGATGGCAACCCGCTGATCGGGCCGATGCCGGGTGTGCCGAATGCGTTCGAGGCTTGCGTCTTCACCTTCGGCATCTGCCAGGCCGGCGGTGCCGGCAAGGTGCTCGCGGAATGGGTGACCGAGGGGCAGACTGAGTGGGACATGTGGTCCTGTGATCCGCGCCGCTTCACCAGCTTTATCGATCAGGATTATTGCATCGCCAAGGGCACGGAAATCTATGGGCATGAATATGCCATGCATTTTCCGAAACACGCCTGGCCTGCCGGCCGCAACAAGAAGCTGTCGCCGATCCACGACCGCATCGCGGCCCTAGGCGCGCAGTTCAAGCCCTACAACGGCTGGGAGCGGGCCAACTGGTACGCCAAGCCGGGCGACGACCTCTCCGAGGAATCGACGCAGACATGGAACCGGGCAGGGCCATGGCAGAAGCGGATCGAGGAGGAATGCCTTGCGGTCACCAATGCCGCCGGTATTCTCGATCTTCCGGGCTTCTCGCGGTTCCGCCTGAAGGGCGAGGGCGCCCGTGATTGGCTGCTCGGCCTCACCACCGGTAAGGTTCCGAAGCCGGGCCGTATCGGTCTTGCCTATTTCTCCGATGACAAGGGCCGCATCGTCACCGAAATGTCGGCCATGGCGCTGGAGGAGGATTTCTTCTTCCTGATCACGGCAGCAACGGCGCAGTGGCATGATTTCGAATGGCTGAAAAAGCATCTGCCGAAAGATGCCGCCTTTACGCTGGACGACGTCACCGAAAGCTTCAGCTGCCAGATTTTGTCCGGTCCCAAGTCACGCGATATTCTCGCTGACGTCTGCGAGGCCGACCTGACCAAGGGGTGGCTGATGCATCAGTCGGTGCAGATTGCCGGGCTCTGGTGTCAGCTGGTGCGGGTGTCCTTTGCCGGTGAACTTGGCTGGGAGATTCACACCAAGATCGATGATACCGCTGCGATCTTCGACACTGTCTGGGCGGCGGGCCAGAAGCACGGCCTGAAACCCTTTGGTATGGAGGCGCTGGACAGTCTTCGCATCGAGAAGGGCTATCGCGCCTGGAAGGGTGATCTTTCGACCGACTATACCATCCTGCAGGGTGGGCTTGAGCGTTTCGTCGATTGGGCCAAGCCCGACTTCAAGGGCAAGACGGCGCTGGAGCGCGAAAAGCAGCAGGGTGTCACTAAGCGGTTTGTGACGCTGGTTGTCGATGCAGGAGATTGCGACGCGCCCTACATGTCGACGCTGTGGCATGGTGGCAAGGTGGTCGGCGAAACGACATCCGGAAACTGGGGCTACCGGATCGGCAAGTCCGTGGCGCTCGGGATGCTGCGGGCCGATCTGGCGGTACAGGGAACCGAAGTCGAGGTCGAGATTTATGGCGACCGCTTCAAAGCCGTCGTGCAGGCTGACGAGCCGCTGTTTGATCCCAAGAATGAAAGACTGCGCGCATGAGCAAGGCTATCCCCAAAAAGGCGCGCGCGGTCATTATCGGTGGCGGCGTCTCCGGCTGTTCGGTCGCCTACCATCTGGCGAAACTCGGCTGGACCGATGTCGTTCTTCTGGAGCGCAAGCAACTGACCTCGGGCACCACCTGGCATGCAGCCGGTCTGATCGGCCAGCTGCGCGCCAGCCAAAACATGACCCGGCTCGCTAAATATTCGGCCGATCTCTACACCAAGCTGGAGGCTGAAACCGGCATCGGTACGGGCATGCGCCAATGCGGCTCGATCACGGTCGCGCTGACGGAGGAGCGTAAGCAGGAAATCTACCGGCAGGCCTCGCTCGCCCGCGCCTTCGATGTCGATGTGCGCGAGATTTCGCCGGATGAAGTCAAGGCGATGTATCCGCATCTGAACATCTCGGATGTTACCGCCGCCGTGCACCTGCCGCTCGATGGCCAGTGCGATCCGGCCAATATTGCCATGGCGCTCGCTAAAGGCGCACGTCAGAACGGCGCGACCATTCTCGAAGGCGTCAAGGTGACGGCAGTCCACAAGAAGGATGGCCGGGTTTCGGGCGTCACTTGCGAGCAGAACGGCGAAACGTTCACCATCGAGACCGACAATGTCGTCAATGCGGCCGGCATGTGGGGCAGGGAACTCGGCAATATGTCGGGTGTCACAGTGCCGCTGCATGCCTGCGAGCATTTCTATATCGTCACCGAACCGGTCGCCGGGCTGCAGCGTCTGCCTGTTCTGCGCGTGCCGGACGAATGCACCTATTACAAGGAGGATGCCGGCAAAATGCTGATCGGCGCCTTCGAACTGAAAGCCAAGCCCTGGGGCATGGACGGGATCAGCGAAGATTTCTGCTTCGACCAGTTGCCGGAGGATTTCGATCACTTCGCGCCGATCCTTGAAAAGGCCGTTAGCCGTATGCCGATGCTGGAAACGGCAGGGATCCACACCTTCTTCAATGGTCCGGAAAGCTTTACGCCCGACGACCGATATTATCTCGGCGAAGCGCCGGAGCTGAAGGGGTACTGGGTTGCTGCCGGTTACAATTCCATCGGCATCGTCTCTTCCGGTGGCGCGGGCATGGCGTTGGCGCAATGGATGAACGATGGCGAGCCGCCGTTCGATCTCTGGGAAGTCGATATCCGCCGGGCGCAGCCGTTTCAGAAGAACCGCACCTATCTGAAGGAGCGCGTCACTGAGACGCTCGGTCTGCTCTACGCCGACCATTTCCCCTATCGCCAGATGGCAACCGCACGCGGTGTTCGCCGCACGCCCTTGCACGAACATCTGAAGGCACTTGGGGCCGTGTTCGGCGAAGTCGCGGGCTGGGAGCGGGCCAACTGGTTTGCCAAGCCCGGTCAGGAGCGGGAGTATAAATACAGCTGGAAACGGCAGAACTGGTTCGAAAACCAGCGTGACGAACATCTGTCGATCCGAAATGGCGTTGGCTTGATCGACATGACCTCGTTCGGCAAGATCCGCGTCGAGGGCCGCGATGCGCTTTCCTTTCTGCAGAAGCTCTGTGCCAACCAGCTGGATGTCGCCACCAACCGCATCGTCTACACGCAGATGCTGAATGCCCGCGGCGGTATCGAGAGCGATCTGACGGTCACCCGTCTCTCGGAAATCGCCTTCCTGCTGATCGTTCCCGGTGCCACCTTGCAGCGCGATCTTGCGTGGTTGCGAAAGCATCTTGCCGACGAGTTCGTCGTCATCACGGATATCACCGCATCTGAATCGGTGCTTTGCGTCATGGGCCCGAAGGCGCGTGACCTGATGCAAAAGGTCAGCCCCAACGACTTCTCCAATGCCGCCCATCCTTTCGGCACGGCCCGCGAAATCGAAATCGGCATGGGCCTCGCTCGCGCCCACCGCGTTACCTATGTCGGCGAACTCGGCTGGGAACTGTATGTCTCCACCGACCAGACGGCGCATGTGTTCGAGACGCTGGAAGCGGCGGGGACGGATATCGGCCTGAAGCTTTGCGGTATCCATACGCTCGACAGCTGCCGCATCGAAAAAGCCTTCCGCCATTTCGGCCACGACATCACCGACGAAGACCATGTGCTCGAAGCGGGGCTTGGTTTTGCGGTCAAGCCGGGCAAGGGCGATTTCATCGGCCGGGATGCCGTGTTGAGAAAGCAGGACAAAGGCTTGTCACGCCGGCTGGTGCAGTTCCGGCTCACCGATCCGGAGCCGCTGCTGTTTCACAACGAAGCTGTGGTCCGTGACGGCAGGATCGTCGGCACGATCACCTCCGGCAATTACGGCCACCATCTCGGCGGCGCGATCGGGCTTGGTTATGTGCCTTGCAAGGGCGAGAGCGAGGCGGATGTGCTGGGCTCGAGTTACGAAATCGAGATTGCCGGGACGCGGGTGAAGGCGGAGGCCTCGCTTGCGCCGATGTATGATCCGAAGTCGGAGCGGGTGCGGGTTTAGGCGAGGTTCCCTCTTCTCCCCTGCGGGGAGAAGTGCCGAGCGCATGCGAGGCGATGAGGGGGCGGTTCGGCAGATGTCGAATATGCCGCTCCCCTCATCCGACCCTTCGGGTCACCTTCTCCCTGTAGGGGAGAAAAGGGAGCCTTACCGCTTCCACACACTGAATGCGCGCGCCGGAACGCGGTTTTTCCGGATGTTTTCAAGGAGATGAAAGCCATGCTCGCGCCAGAATCAAAGATAGCGGACAAGCCCCTCGACCGCATCGACCAGCTCGTCGCCGAGCATAGGCCCGGCCATGGTCTGACCCGGCCTTTCTACCGGGACGCGGATATCTATGAGCGTGATCTCGAGCGCGTCTTCCGCCGTCACTGGCACTGCGTCGCGCATGAAAGCGTCATCCCGAAACCGAACGATTTCGAGGTCTTTCGCATGGCGTCCGAGCAGGTGATTTTGACGCGCCATGCGGATGGTTCTGTTCACGCCATCCTCAATGTCTGCCGCCATCGCGGTGCCGAGGTCTGCACCAAGGACAAGGGCAATGCCCGCGTGTTCGTCTGTCCCTATCATGCCTGGACCTATGGCAATGATGGATCTTTGCGGGCCGCCCGGTTGATGCCGAAGGATTTCAAGCGTGAGGACCATGGGCTGAAGAAGCTGCATGTCCGCGTCGTCGAAGGACTGGTCTTTATCTCGTTTGCAGAAAATCCGCTGGATTTCACCGAAGTCGAAAATCTTCTGCATGCCACCTGCGGCCAGTATGGCTGGGGACAGGCGAAGGTGGCCCACCGGCAGAGCTATCCGGTCGATGCCAACTGGAAGCTGGCGGTCGAAAACTATGTCGAGTGCTATCACTGCGGTCCGGCGCATCCGGAATATTCGCAGACCCACGCGCTGGAACAGCCACTGCACATGATCGAGGCGCTGAACGCGGCGATGGAAGAGCGCACCTGCGCGCTCGGCATCCAGGTCGGCTCCGGCGATCACTGGCAGACGTCGGAAAATGGCAAGGAAACCATCCATGCGTTCCGCTATGCGCTTTATGATGGCGTCAAGACCGGCAGCCAGGACGGTTCGCCTCTGGCGCCGCTGATGGGCCGCTTCACCGAGTTCGATGGTGGCGTGACCTCCGTCCACCTCGGCGGCACGTCCTTCCTCGTCTGCTATCCCGACCATGGCATGATCTACCGCTTCATTCCGAAGGGGCCGGAAGCCTGCGAGATGGAATTGATCTGGCTGGTCAACGGCGAGGCGCAGGAGGGCGTCGACTACGATCTCGAGAAGCTGAAATGGCTCTGGACCGTCACCACCGACGAGGACAAGTCGATCATCGAACACACCTCGCGCGGCGTCCGTTCGCATTATTTTGTGCCCGGCCCGATCGCACCGATGGAGCAGAACGAGCTGCGTTACATCAATTGGTATCTCGACGAGATCAGCCGGGCGAACTAGCCGCCCCGGCGGTCGAAATGGGTGCGCAACGCGACATGGGTCTGCACGGTCGCAACACCCGGGATCGTGGCGATCTGCCTTCGGATCGTGTCGAGATCGCCATTAGTTCCGCACTCGACCAGGAGCATGAGATCGGTGGCGCCAGCCAGTGACCAGCAGCTGACGACCTGCGGGATGCCGGAAATATGCGGCACCACATGGTCGCAATTCTTGCCTTGCTGGAAACTGACGGCGACGAGCGCGCGGACGCCGGGATCATGGGTCTCGGCGCCGAGCCGGATCGTATAACCGGCGATCACATTTCTGCTTTCCAGCCGGCGCAACCGCTCATGCACAGCACTGCGCGACAAGCCGCTGCGCTTGGCGAGCGCCACAAGGCTTTGGCGGGAATCGCTCCGCAGGGCCGCGACCAGCAGGCGGTCTTTTTCATCCAGGTCGATCATTTGCTTGCCTCTTGCGCAACACACCGGACAAACAGCCGGTTCTCCGCCGTCTTGCTCAGTGAAACCGGATGAAATGGCAACTAGTTTCCACTTGCAACAGGCAAGGAGACACTGTCCGATGAAACTTTCCGATAAAACGGCGTTGATACCGGTGGATATGCAGCAGGCATTCGATCATGCGCCATGGCCGAAGCGCTGGAATGACAAGGTCGATGCCAACGGCCTTTCGCTTCTCTCGGCCTGGCGCGGGGCAGGCCGGCCGATCGTTCACGTCCGGCACGATAGCGTCGAAGAGGGATCAACGCTTGGTCCCGGCAATCCGGGCAATGCCTTTCGTCCCGGTTTCGAACCGCAAAATGGCGAGCCACTGGTCACCAAGAGCGTCAACGCTGCCTTTATCGGCACGGATCTCGACCTGCGCTTGCGCCGCGCCGGGATCGATACGATCGTCGTCTTCGGGATCTCGACGGACATGTGCGTTTCGACAACGGTGCGGGTCGGTTCCAACATGGGCTATAAGGTCATTCTCGTGGAGGACGCCTGCGACTGCTTTGATCTTGCCGACAGCGATGGCGTGCAGATCGCCGCCGCCGATATCCATCGCGCCCATGTGGCAACGCTTCGCGCGGATTTTGCGGAGGTTGTGACAACGGCGGGGATCGTCAGCAGGATCTGACGATGGACGGAACGGCTGTCTCGAAAGATCGCCGCTCCCTCTTGGCTTGCCAGCAGCCGGTGTCCTTAAGGCATCCGGCCGCGAACTTCGGTCACTTTGTAGGACCATTTCGGTGCCGCCGGTTCGACGCCGTAGGGGTTTGGGAAAGTGAAGAAGGTTTCGAATGCCTGGCTCTGTCCCGCCGGAATGCGCGCCAGGATGAGGGCAGCATCTTGGCCCACAGTCTTGCACTGGTCGTTCGGGCAGTCTTCCAGCGTCACGGAAAGCCGGAAATATTCGAGATTGAACCCGCTCTTGTTTAAGACCGTGCCGGTCGCGCGATAGCTCGTATCCGGCCGGTTGCGCGCAAAGGTCATGCCTTCGAGGGCGATGTCCTGCGGCGTCAAGGTTGGTTGGATTTGTTGTGTTTCCGGATCGGCGATGCTGGTGGACTTGCCGTCGTTGATCCAGATGACAAAAGCAGAGATCAATCCTGCTGCGACCATCAGGCTGAGCACCGGTTCGGCAAAATGCCGGAAGCGCGACGAGCGCATGGCGAAATATACGATCAAAAGGCCTGCAATCGCAGGGAAAATCCAGATCATCAAAGTCCTCCGGTCTTCTATATAGGCGGGCTGGTGCCGGGAGGGAAGCACTCTGCGGGACGATGCGGCGAAAGTCTGGGGATGGGGGAACAAAGCCGATGTTCACTCGTTTCCTGCTCGTCGCCCCCGACATGTTTCAATTGCGGAAAAGGAAGAGACCAATGGCCGAGAAAGCCCTGGAAGACCTGTTCTATGACATGCTCAAGGATGTCTACTACGCCGAACGCAAGATCCTGAAAACCCTGCCTAAAATGGCCAAGGGCGCGCAGAGCCCAAAGCTCAAGGCCGCCTTCGAAAAACATCATCAGGAAACCGAAGGCCAGATCGAGCGCCTGCAGCAGGTGTTTGAAATTTTTGGCAAGCGTGCCGTCGGAAAGACCTGCCCCGCCATCGACGGGATTGTTGAGGAAGGCGAAGAAATTCTCGAGGAATTCAAGGGTTCGCCAGCGCTCGATGCCGGCCTTTTGGCAACGGCACAGGCTGTCGAACATTACGAAATGGCCCGCTACGGCACGTTGAAGACCTGGGCCGGAATGCTTGGCCTGAAGGATGCAGTCAAGCTGTTGGATGAGACCCTGCAGCAGGAAGGTGCGACCGATCACGCGCTGACTGCGCTGGCCGAAGCTTCGGTCAATGCAACAGCGATGAAAAAGGCTGCGTGATCAAAAACACAAAAAAATGGCCGGATTTTCATCCGGCCATTTTCTATTTCAAGCTGACCCAGTAGGCCCCGCGGAACGGAACGGCGGCAAACCGCGCGTTGATTTCCTTCAGACTCTGATCGGGATCGATATCGGCAAACATCTCCGGCCTTAGCCAGTGGGCAAAGGCTTCTGCGGCCAGAATATTCAGCGGCACCGCGTTGAAGAAATTCCACAATCCATGTACCCGGCCGTTCTGGACGCCCGAGAGGTTTGCCAGAACCGGGTTTTTCACGGCCTCGCCAAGCGTCCTTCGGGCCTCGTCGGAGGCAACGCCGGGACCGACGGAAAAGGCGCTGTAGGTACCGCCTGGCGAGGCGGTGGCGATGTAGACGTCCGGGTCGGCTTGGATCAGGTATTCGCTGCTGACGATGCCACCTTGGCGCGGCAGGTTCTTGTCGGCAATGTTGCGGCTGCCGGTGATGCCGATGAATTCGCCAAGGCCGCCGGTGCCATAGGCAAAGCAGCAGCGATCTGGATTGGGGAAAGCATCCATCAGCACGGTCGGACCGGGCTCGGGATTGGCGGCGACCCGGTCGGTGATACGCTTCAGATGTTCCTCGTAGAAATCGGCAAAGGCGTTTGCCTGTTCTTCCCGTTCAAAAATCTTGCCGAGCAGGCGCATGTTCTGCGGCGTGTTTTTCAACGGATCGCTGTTGAAATCGACGACGAAAACCGGAACGCCGGTGCTTTCCAGATACTCGATCGCCCGCTTGCCGAGTTCCGTATCGGCCTGCCAGTTGGCCATGACGGCAAGATCGGCCTTCAAGGACAGGATGGTCTCGAACGAGAGGCCGTCACCGGTGCCATCACCAATGATCGGCACATCCGCGAGGGCCGGGAATTTTTCGACGAAATCCTTGTAGATTTCCGGATTGTCGCCCTTCATGTCACCGGACCAGCCGGCAAGCAGGCTCACCGGGTCTGGATGGATCAACGACAGCGCGACCAGATTGAAGCCGCTACCGAGCAGGATGGCTTTGGGCCTTTCCCTGATCGTCACCTGGCGGCCAATCCCGTCGGTCAAGGTCAACGGCCAGCGCTCCCCGGCACTGGACACAGAGGTAAAGGCCAGAAACAGGCCGAGTGTCAAAAGAAGGAGGCGTTTCACAATCATCGCTTTCTTTGGGCGGGAAGGGCGCAGAGTTCGCCGCAGCTCGGAATGCCGGGCAGAAGATAGCGCAGGCAACAGACCTTGCGGCGGCAAACGGTTTGTTCGCCATCCACCTCGTGACGCAAACTGCCGAGGAAGGGATTTGGCGAGCCATCGGGCAGGTGCGTTTCCGAAAAAAGCGACCGTGACGCCCAGGCATCGCTTGCGCGTTCCCGCTCCGTGGCATTGAAGGCGTAGTTGATGTAAACGGCCGCATTGTTCCAGGCGAGCTTCGGTGCAATGCCCGCCTGTGCCTTCAGTTGCGCGACAATCTCGGCAAGGTGCTGGCTGATCAATGGCGTGACGAATGCGAGAAGATTGTCATTCTCTCCTTCGCTCCAGTCGCCTTCGCTGTTCAGGCCAAGCGCACGCGGAAGCCCGTCCTCGGCAAGTGCGATGGTCATGTTCCGCATGCTGACCGGCAGGGCGTGATCGGCGCGGCGCGCAACGATGTAGGGGATCGTCAGCATCGAGAAATAATAGAGCGACCACATCGAGGCGACGGCACGGCGATCTGTTCCCCCATGGGCCGCCGCATAGGTGTCGAGTGCCGCGGCAAAACCGCCCGAGCCGAAGAACTCCGGCAGCGGAACGCCACCCTCCAACTCGGACGACAGCATCATCTTCTCGCCGCACCACGCATGCTCACCGGCAAACACCGCCTTCAGGCCGGATGGCCTGAAGGCTGTGTTTGTGTCGTGGTTGGCGGAAAGGCTCAACGGATCACCAGCTGTATTTCAGCGAGCCGATGACAGCCCGGCCCTGGTCGCGGTAGCAGAAACCCGCCGAGCAGACATCTTCGCGTTTGTCGAAGAGGTTGGTGGCATTGACCTGCAGGCGCAGGCCTTCGTACTTTTTGTCGATGGCGGCGAAATCATAGTGGGCGGAGGCGTCGAACAGGACGCGCGCCGAATTGCGCGTCGTATTCTGGTCGTTGCCATAGCTTTCGCCGAGAAACCGCGCACCTGCTCCGAAGCCAAGACCTGCACCGAAGCCGTCTTCCGGCAATGTGTAGTCGGCCCAAAGCGATGCCATATGGCGCGGGATCGAGGAGACGGAGTTGCCGACGGTATCTGCCGGGCCTTCGGTGATCTTAATGTCCGTGTACGTATAAGCGGCAACCAGTGAGATGCCATTGTCGAGGCTGGTATTCGCCTCAAGCTCGAAGCCACGCGAGCGTACCTTGCCGCGCTGAACCTGGATATTTGCAGGCCCCGTCGGCAGGTTCACGACTTCGTAGTAGAGGCTGTTCTCCTGGTCAATATTGAACAGAGCGGCCGTGATCATCGTGTTGCTGTTGGGCAGCAGATATTTGACACCGATCTCCTGCTGCTTGCTCTCGGTCGGCTTGAACGGCTGGTTGGTTTCCCTGTTCAGGCCTGCATTGGGCGAGAAGGCCGTGGAATAGCTGATATAGGGGGCAAGGCCAAAATCGGTTTCATAGGTAAGTCCGATACGACCGGAGAATTCCTTGTCTTTCTGGGATACGGTGTTCGTGGCCTTGGTGGTCAGATCGATCGTGTCGGTGTCGGTCGAAACCCAGTCGTAACGAGCGCCTGCCGTCAGCGTCCATGCGTCGTAACGGATCTGATCCTGCAGGTATGTGCCGAGCTGCCATTGGTCCTGATCGACACGGCTGGTGAAAGCGATCGGATCTGTCGGGCGGCCCTTCGTGGGGTTGCTGATGTCGAGCGGTGGCGTGGCGCCATCGCCATTCAGGGAGCGGAAGCGCAGCTTCGAATAATCGATGCCAGCCAGGAGCGTGTGTTCAATCGGACCGGTGTCGAACTTGGCTTCCATCTGGTTGTCGATGACGATGGAGGTCAGGCGCTCGTCGAATGAGCCGGCGCTACTGTCGAGCAATGTCGGATCGATTTCATTCGGGGCATAAGCGAAGGCCCAGTCGGCATCGGTGTTCAGCGTCGAGACGCGGACGTTCTGGCGGAAGGTGAAGACATCGTTCAACCGATGTTCGAACTCATAACCGAGGCGCGCCTGCGTCTGGACGGAATCGTTGAAGTCCGGGTTGCCGGCGAAAATGTCGGTGACCTTGCCGGTCGGATCATTGTAATAGGCGGCGGTACCGCCGGTCTTGCTGCGGGAATACTCGCCGAGAATGGTCAGTTTGGTGTCTTCATCCGGCTTCCAAGTGAAGGCGGGGGCGATATAGGCGCGGTCATCCGGCACACCGACCTGTTCGGTATCGGCGCTCCGCAGTAGGCCGGTCATGCGGTAGTAGAGCGGATCGGTGTCGTTGATCGGGCCGGAAAAATCGAACTGGCCCTGATAGCGGTTGTCGGAGCCGTATTGCAGCTGCAATTCCCGCAGCGGCTCTTCGGTCGGCCGCTTGGTGATCAGGTTGAAGAGCCCGCCAGCGCCGGATGCACCGTAGAGTGCCGATGACGGGCCGCGGAGAATGGAGACCCCTTCAAGGCCGTAGGGCTCGGTTTTGAACACTGACGAACTGGCGCCCGGCTGACGCAGGTTATCGCGGAACACGCCGTTATAGGTGACGTCGAAGCCGCGGACCGTGAAACTGTCGAAGCGCGGATCAAAGCCGTAGCCGCCGACGCGCGCACCGGGCGTGTAGGCGACGGTATCGAGCAGGGTCTGCGGATTGCGGTCTTTGAGTTGTTGTTCGGTGATAGAGGAAATGGATTGCGGCGTCTGCAGAAAAGGCGTGTCGATCTTGGCACCGGTGGCGCTGCTTGTGCCGACATAGCCGTCAGCCGTGATAACACCGCCGCTACCGCCGGTGACAGTCAGGGTCTCGAGGGTTGTTGCACCATCAGCCGTCGTTGTCGCCGCGTCTTGCGCAAAAGCTGTCAGTGACAATGCGAACAGCGAAGTGCCTGCAAGGGCGAGACGGACAGTCGACCGGGTGACGCAACGAAGTCTGGGCATATCAAGCACTTTCTGGATAGACGGGTATTAATAAGGTGACCCGTTCTATCAAGATTCATTTCACAAGAAAGTGAAATGCATGACTATTATACTCATGTTTATGGCGGCGTGGTATTTTCGCAACATTTCGACAAATCGTCCAGAGTATTCCGTGGTTTACCCAAACGTGCAAAAGCCGCGCTTTTGACGGCGCGGCCTTTGATGCTGTTCCGCAGAGCAGGGCTCTGGCGATATCCACGATTACCCGTGGTTGATCATCACGTGCCTGACGGCGGTGTAGTCCTCCAGCGCATAAATCGACATGTCCTTGCCGTAGCCGGATTGCTTGACGCCGCCGTGGGGCATTTCGTTGGTCAGCATGAAGTGGGTGTTGATCCAGGTGCAGCCATATTGCAGGCGCGACGCCGCCTTCATCGCCTTGGAGATATCCTTGGTCCAGACGGAGGAGGCAAGGCCATAGTCGCTGTCGTTGGCCCAGGCGACGGCCTGATCGTTTTCGGTGAAGCGGGTGACGGAGACGACGGGGCCGAAGACTTCGCGGCGGACGATCTCGTCTTCCTGCGTTGCACCGGCAACCACGGTCGGCTGGAAGAAGAAGCCGTCCTTGCTTCCCGCTGCACCGCCGGTGGTGATCTCGATATGCTTCTGCTCGGTGGCGCGTTCGACGAAGCTTGCCACCCGGTCGCGCTGGCGTTTGGAGATCAGCGGGCCGATCTCGTTTTCGGTATCGTCGGCCAGACTGTACTTGATTGTCGAGACGGCCGAGGTGAGGTCGGCAACCAGCTTTTCGTAGATGCCGTCCTGCGCGTAGATGCGGCAGGCGGCGGTGCAGTCCTGGCCAGCATTGTAGTAGCCGAATGTGCGGATGCCGTTGACGACGGCTTCGAGGTCGGCGTCGTCATAGACGATGACCGGCGCCTTGCCGCCGAGTTCCAGATGGGTGCGCTTGACGGTTTTCGCGGCTGCCTGCAGCACTTTCTTGCCGGTGGCGATATCACCGGTGATCGAGACCATGCCGATCTTTGGATGGTTGATCAGCGTATTGCCGACCGTATCGCCTCGGCCGAGGATGACGTTGACGACGCCTTCAGGCAGGATATCGGCGAGCAGGCGGGCCATCTTCAGTGCCGTCAGCGGCGTCTGTTCGGACGGCTTGAACACGACGGTATTGCCGCCTGCAATCGCCGGGGCCAGCTTCCAGGCCATCATCATCAGCGGATAGTTCCATGGCGCGATCGAGCCAATGATCCCGACCGGATCACGGCGGATCATCGACGTATGGCCGGGCAGGTATTCGCCGGCGACGGTTGCATGAAGGTTGCGGATGGCACCGGCAAAGAAACGCCAGCAATCGACGATGGCAGGCAGTTCGTCATTGCGCACGGCGTTGATGGGCTTGCCACAGTTGAGGGCTTCCAGCGCTGCAAAGGCATCGGCGTCCTTCTCGATCGCATCGGCGATCTTCAGGAGGTAGCCGGAACGTTCGCCGGGCGTCGTCATCGACCAGGTGACGAAGGCTTTCTCGGCAGCATCGACGGCACGCTCGATCTGCGATTGCGAGGCCTCGGCGAGATCGATGATTTTTCCGCCGGTGCGCGGATTGAGGATCAGTTCCTCGGCTTCGGTGCCGGCTTCGAATGTCGATCCGATCAGCAATTGCGTATCCATAGACGTTCTCCCTTGTTTGCTGGCGCCTGTTTTTGTCGGAAAACCGGTGTCCATTTTTCCGAAACAGACGCGGGATTATTTGCCGGCTCCGGCGATCTGGTCGCCGTCGCGCGTGAGGTAATAGGCGGCCAGGATCGGCAGGAAGGTGACAAGTATCACCACCATGGCAACGACATTGGTCACCGGCCGCTGGCGCGGGCGGATCAGTTCTTCCAGCATCCAGATTGGCAATGTCGATTGCTGGCCGCCGGTGAAGGTGGTGACGATGACCTCGTCGAAGGACAAAGCGAAGGCGAGCATGCCACCGGCCAGAAGGGCCGTGCCGATATTCGGCAGGATGATGTGGCGGAAGGTTTGAAAACCGTCGGCGCCGAGATCCATCGAGGCTTCGATCAGCGAACCGGAGACTCGGCGGAAGCGGGCGACGGCATTGTTGTAGACGACGACAATGCAGAAAGTGGCGTGGCCGAGCACGATGGTCCAGAACGAGAAGGGAATATCGGCAAACGAGAAGGCCGAGCGCAGCGCGATGCCGGTGATGATGCCGGGAAGGGCGATTGGCAGGATGACCAGCAGCGAGATGGTCTCGCGGCCGAAGAACCGTGTCTGGCTGACGGCGGCGGCGCAGAGCGTGCCGAGGACGAGTGCAATCGCGGTGGCGATGGTCGCGACCTTCACTGACAGGAAAAGTGCTGCCCAAACATCCGGCCGGTTCCAGGTGACGGCGAACCATTGCAGCGTCAGGCCAGGTGGCGGAAACTGGTAGCTCTTTTCCTCGGTGGTGAAGGCATAGAGGAAGATCAGCAGGATCGGGATGTGCAGGAAGGCGAGGCCACCGATCGCCGCGATTTTCAGGCCGAGCGGAGCGGAGGTGGAGCGGTCAGAGCGCATCGAAGGCTCCCATGCGTTTGGCCATCCAGAGATAGAGGCCCATGATGACGATCGGGACGACGGTGAAGGCCGCAGCCAGCGGGATATTGCCGGCCGTGCCCTGCTGGGCGTAGACGGCCTGGCCGATGAACAGCCGCGACGAGCCGACGATCTGCGGGATGATGTAATCGCCAAGCGTCAGCGAAAAGGTGAAGATCGAACCGGCGACGATGCCGGGCAGCGCCAGCGGAAACAGCACGTATCGAAACGTCTGGCCGGGATTGCCGCCAAGGTCTGACGAGGCCTCGATCAGGTTGCCGGGCACACGTTCCAGTGCTGCCTGGATCGGCAGGATCATGAACGGCATCCAGACGTAGACGAAGACAATGAACGTGCCGGTATAGCTGACCGAGAGCGAATTGCCGCCGATGATCGGGAGTGACAGCCAGGCATCGAGAAGCCACTGCAGATGCAGCTTGGTGAAAGCCCAGGTGAGGATGCCTTCCTTGGCGAGGATCAGCTTCCAGGCATAGATCTTGACGAGATAGCTCGACCAGAGCGGCAGCATGATGCCGAGATAGAACACGGCCTTCCACTTTCCCTTGGCATAACGTGCTGCGTAATAGGCGATCGGAAAGGCGATCATGGCGGAAAAAATCGTGACCACGGCGGCCATCGTCACGGTGCGGACGATGATGTCGAAATTGGCGTCCGAGAGCAGCTGCTTGTAGGTCGCCAGCGTGAACTCGTAATTGATCAGGCCCGAGAAATCATCGATCGAGAAGAAGCTCTGCAGCAGCAGGGCAAACAGCGAGCCGAGATAGATGACGCCGAGCCAGAGCACCGGCGGGCCGAGCAGGATCAGCAGAAGTACATGCGGATGCTTCCACAGGAAATCGGAGATCCGTCCGGACAGTCCCGGCCGGTTCGGCAGCATGGTTGCTTCAGTGGCCAACGCGCTCATGCGACCTCCATCAGGTGAAGATCGTTGCGCGAGAAGGCGAGCTGCACTTCGGCGCCGATATCAGGAACCGGCATGGCGGCGGGGCTGGCGACGATGATTTGTTCGCCGTCGCAATCAACGCTGACACGGTTGGTGGCGCCGAGAAAGCTGCGGGCAGTGACCTTACCCGGTAGCGTCAGCTGCTCGGCCCAGGATGTGCCGATGGCGATGGCTTCCGGGCGCAGGCTGGCGGCTTTCGCGGGAACGCCGAGCCTGGCGCAGGTGGCGCTGGAGAGAACATTGGACGAGCCGACGAAATCGGCGACGAAACGGGTCTGCGGCCGCTTGTAGATATCTTCCGGCGTGCCGAGCTGCTGGATCCTGCCATCGTTGAAGACGGCGATCCGGTCGGCCATTGACAACGCTTCGCCCTGGTCGTGGGTAACGAAGACAAAGGTAATGCCAAGCGATTTCTGCAGGGTCTTCAGCTCCTCCTGCATCTGCTCGCGGAGCTTGAGATCCAGCGCACCAAGCGGCTCGTCGAGCAACAGCACCTTTGGCTTGTTGACGAGCGCGCGGGCGAGCGCCACGCGCTGGCGCTGGCCGCCGGAAAGCTGGCCCGCGCGGCGTTGGCCGTAGCCGGGCAACTTGACCATGGCGAGCGCGTCTTCCGCAGCTTTCCGCCGCTGTTCCTTGCCGACGCCCTTGACCATCAGGCCATAGGCGACATTGTCGAGGATGGAGAGATGCGGGAAGAGGGCATAGTCTTGAAACACCGTGTTGACGCTGCGGCGATAGGGAGGCACACCCTCCGCTGTCTCACCAAAAATCTCGATATGACCGCCGGTCGGCTGCTCGAATCCTGCCATCAGACGCAAGCATGTGGTCTTGCCGGAGCCGGAGGGGCCAAGCATGGCGAAGAACTCACCGGCTGCGATTTCAAGATCGACCGCATCGACGGCTTTGACGGTGCCGAAATGGCGGGACACGTTTTCGAACAGGACGGCGGCGGTCATGGGGACTCCGGAAATTTAAAAGTACCGGCCCCTCATCCGGCCTGTCGGCCACCTTCTCCCCGTAAACGGGGCTGGCGGCAGGCTCAATCATTCCCTCTCCCTGTTTACGGGGAGAGGGCTAGGGTGAGGGGCATTGCGATAGAGTGTGTGGTGGCTCAACGTCCGCCGATCACGCCGATATAGTCGGAGACCCAGCGGTGGTAGGGGACGCACTCAGTTTCGCTGGCGCATTTCGAAGTCGGGGTTCTCCAGAACTTGACCTTGTCGAAATCATCGTAGCCGTTGGCCTTGCAGCCACCGTCGGTCAAAAGTTCATTGCCCTTGCAGGCAGCACCGACCGAAGGATTGGCGCCGAACCAGGCGGAGACGTCGCCCTGGACCTTGGGCGACAGCGAGTGTTCCATCCACATATAGGCGCAGTTCGGATGGGCGCTCTCGGCATGCAGCATGGTGGTGTCAGCCCAGCCGGTGACGCCTTCTTCCGGAATGGTCGAAGCGATCGGCAGCTTTTCCGACTGCATTAGGTTGACCTGGAACGGCCAGGACCCGGAGGCAACGACGCCTTCGTTCTTGAAATCGTCGATCTGGATCATCGCGTCATGCCAGTAGCGGCTGGCGAGCGTGCGCTGGACGCGCAGCACGTCAAGCGCTGCCTTGTACTGGTCTTCGTTAAGCTCGTAGGGGTCCTTGATACCGAGTTCCTTGTTGTGGAACATCAGGTGGTTGGCGGCATCGGCCACATGGATCGGGCCATCATAGGCCTGGACGCGGCCCTTGTTCGACTTGCCATCCGGCAGGGTCATTTCCTTGAAGACGACGTCCCAGCTCTTCGGCGCTTCGCCCTTGAAGGCTTCGGTGTTGTACATCAGAACGTTCGGACCCCAGACGTAGGGGACGCCGTAATGCACGCCGTTGACGGTGTACCAGGGGGACGACTGCATGCGCGCGTCGACGGTCTTGAAGCTCGGGATCAGGTCGGTGTTGATCGGCTGGACACGTTTGCCGGCGACGAGGCGGAGCGAGGCGTCGCCAGATGCCGTCACGAGGTCGAAGCCGCCTTCGTTCATCAAGGCGACCATTTCATCGGAGGTTGCAGCAGTCTTGACGCTGACCTTGCAGCCGGTTTCCTTCTCAAACGATGTAACCCAGTCATAGGCCTTGTCGGTCTCGCCGCGCTCGATATAGCCGGCCCATGCGACGATCGACAGTTCGCCTTCACCCTTGCCGAGTGCCTTCAGCGGTTCGGCTGCGAAAGCATGGGTGGCGAAAGCGAGCGAAAGGGTGAGCGCGGTGCAGGATTTCAGAATCTGCTTCATCTTCAGTCTCCCATTTTGGTGTCCGAATTTTTCGGTCTTGTTCCCAAAACGAAAGGTGCCTCGATTTTGCCGCTTTCGCAAATCCATTAATCAGAATGGCGCTATCGGTTTTTCCGATATCAGAAGGTTTTAACGGGCGCGTCCGCTCCTGAGCGCCTCGGCCACACCGATGAAATCCTTGGCCGATTGCGGTAGGCCCGATCCCTTGCGCCAGACTAAGCCGACCTGAACGACCGGCAGGGCGCCGGAAACATCGCGGCTTTCGATGCGGTCGCCTTCCAGCGACCAGGGCCGGTAGACCAGATCGGGCAACAGCGCGATGCCGGCGCCGGTGGCGACCAGGCTGCGTACCGCTTCCACTGAACGTGTGCGGAAGGCGACATGCGGGCGGGCACCGAGCGCGGTCAACAGCTTGCCGGTATTTTCCTCGATTTCATCGACCGTCAACATAATAAGCGGCTCCTTGGCGATATCGGCAACCGAGATGATATCGGCGGAGACCAACGGATGACCGAGCGGCAACCAGAGGCGGTAGGGCGATGTCTGGATGATTTCGGCCTGCAGCGCCATGCGGTCGCGCAGGTTGGAGATGACCATGACGGCGACATCGAGTTCGCCGCCGATCAACAGGTGCTCCAGATAGGAACCATTGTCTTCGATGGCACTCACGTCGACGCCAGGGCAGGCGCGGCGATAGCGGGAGAGAAGGTCCGAGAGCACATAACCGGCGACCAGCGACGTCACCCCGAGATTGAGCTTGCCACCGGTGCGCTCCTCCCGCTCCTGCGAAAACGACCGGCGGGCATCGGAAACCCCGGCCAGAATTTTGGTCGCATGGCGCAGGAACTGGTGGCCATTATGGGTGATATGCAGCCCGCGCGGATGTCGCTCGAACAGCTCGACGCCCAGATCGGTTTCCAGCTCCTTGACGGCTTCGGTGATCGAGGATTGCGAGATCGACAGGTTCTGCGCCGCGCGGGTAACGGACCCCTGTTCGGCGACGGCGATGAAATACTGGAGCTGACGGAGCGTGAAGGCCATGGCCTAGCTAACACGGCGAAGTGGGGGGATGGCAAGATGCCGGAAGGTGTGCTGTCAACACGTATCCGCAGTCAGTGCCCGTGTGGGAAGCGTTACTGTATGCCGGTTTTCGGATAGTGCTGAGAGATGAATTTGATAGGCTTACCGTACTGGATGCAGAAACAGCTTATGGATTCGATTTTGTCAAAACCAATCCCCACCGAACCCGGTATTCTCGCCTTTCACAAACGCTGCGAGGACTTCTATCCGGCCGACGCTGTCGATGCGCCGATTGAGCAGCAGCGCGCCTGGTATGATGCACTTTGCGCGGAGTTCGATGCGCCGTCACCGGCCGGGTTGGTGCGGCAGGATGAAACGGTTGGCGGCCGTATTCCGGTGCGCCGATATCAGCCCGTCGCGATCGTCACGCAAACGCGAATTTTCTATATCCATGGCGGCGGCTTTGTTGTCGGATCGTTGCAGAGTCATGATGCCATCTGCGCCGAGATCGCGCATGCTTCAAAGGCTGAACTTGTGTCCGTCGATTACCGGCTGGCGCCGGAGCACGTCTGGCCGGCGGCATTTGACGATTGTTTCGAGGTGCTGAGTTTTCTGCTTGCCGATGGCCGGCCGCTGGTGGTTGTGGGTGACAGTGCGGGCGGCAATCTGGCGGCGGGTATGGTGCTGAAAGCCAGGGCAGAGGCATTGAGCGGTATTGTTGGGCAGGTACTGATCTATCCGGGGCTGGGCGGCGATCTGGTTTCCGGTTCCTATGTCGAAATGGCTGAGGCACCGGGCTTGACGACAGCAGATGTCGCCTATTACCGCGATGTTCTGAAAGTACCGGCAGACAACGCCTTTGCCCATCCCTTGAAAGCGGCCGCTTTTTCCGGCTTCCCGCCGGCCTATATCACATCTGCGCATTTCGATCCGTTGCGGGATGATGCGGCCCTTTATGCCCAGCGGCTGATCGCTGCGGGTGTCAATGTCACCTATCGAGACGAACCGCAGATGATTCACGCGTGGCTGCGCGCCCGTCACATGAGTGAGGGCGCGCGCGACGGTTTTGTGCATCTGTGCCGCGGTGTCAGCGGTCTTGTCGGGACGCTCTGATCAGCCCTTGGCCTTCAAAACCAGAACCGGATTGGCGCTGAATTCTGCCGGGAAGAGCGCCTTCAGGTTCTCGATCTTCGGCATGTCGTTATAGACAATATAGGGGTAGGTGGGATTGAGCGTCAGGAAGTCCTGGTGATATTCCTCGGCCGGATAGAACGCGCTCATGTCGGACACCTTGGTGACGACAGGCTCGCCATAGACCTTAGCCTTGTCGAGCTGGGCGATATAGCTTTGGGCGATCTTCTTCTGTTCGCTGTTGGTCGTAAAGATTTCCGAGCGATATTGCGTGCCGTGATCCGGCCCCTGATAATTCAGCTGTGTCGGATTGTGCGCAACCGAAAAATAGATTTGCAGCAGCTGGCCGTAGGTGACCATCTTCGGATTGTAGGTGACTTCGACGGCCTCGGCATGGCCTGTGTCTCCACCGCTGACAGTTTCGTAGATGGCGGTATCCTTGGCGCCGCCGGAATAGCCGGAGACGGCGTTCTTGACGCCCTTCACATGCTGGAACACGCCCTGCACACCCCAGAAGCAGCCGCCAGCGAATACGGCCTTTTCGGTGGTTGCGGCAGCTGCCTCATCAATGGCTGGCGGCGGAATGACGACGGCGTCTTCGGCTGCATTGCTGAAGGTCGAGGACATTGTAAACACCGCAGCGGCGATTGCCGTCACGCCGGCCAGTCCAAAAATGAGCGGGCGTTTGGTCGCTTGCGAAATACTGTCTTTTCCGAGCTGCGGCATGGTAATCCTCCTTCGATGGTCTGGTGACACAGGCAGGGCGACCGGCTGGCGATTGCAGCGATATGCGGCCTTGCTTTAGGAGCAAACAGTGGCCAACAGAGGCAGGCTGGTCAAATCGCAAATGCGTGCGTAACGCCAAAGTGACAGACCGCAGACAGGGATACACATCCGTGTGATCCGGCAGGGACTTAAGGCATGGAGATGGAAATGACCGGCATCACCGATCTCGGAACGCTCTTGCGCGATATGCGACCGGACTTGCGTCCGGGTGATTACGTCTATTGCAGCGTGCCGGCACAGGAGACTGGATGGTGGTCGCTGGAGCCCATTGGTTTCTTTCGCGAGGATGAGGGCCTGACCCTGATTGTCGAAAAGACGGCGGCCGACAAAGCCGGTCTGGCCTATGGTCCGGTCATGCGTTGCATTACGTTGACCGTGCATTCGGCGCTTGAAGCCGTGGGGCTGACGGCGGCGGTGGCTGTGGCGCTGACGCGGCATGGCATCAGTGCCAATGTGGTCGCGGCCTATCACCACGACCACATTTTCGTGCCTGCAAAGGATGCGGAGCGGGCGCTCGCGGCCCTGGCAGAGGCCGCGCCCGTTCTCACATGAAGTCGCGGGGCACGCGCGTTTCGAAGGTTTTTTCGAAGATCTGCGTTTCTCCTTCGAAAGCGGTCACGGAGGCTGACGTCAACCACTCGGTCGCCGTGCAGGCGATCCGCGAGACCGAAACGGTTTTCACCGACCAACCCTCACGCTTGATTGAGCAAGTCCATGTGGAGACACCGGTCATCGACAACGGATCGTCTGCCGCGATGCTCCAGGTCTCGTCGCGGATATCGCCGGTGATCAAGCCGGTATCGGGGTGTTCGCTCAGGCCGCCATCCTCGTAGATGTGATAGTGGGTTTTTCCCGTCGTCATGTCGCGCTCGACCCGGCGGCTGGTCTTGCCTTCCTGCCGTTCGATGTATTTTGGCAGCGGATCCGGATTTTCCGGCTCCGGCATGGCGATCGTCCGGTGTTCGCCGAGTTTTGGCAGAGCAAGGCCGAGGGTTGCCAGGTCGAATGTCAGGCCCGGGTCTGATGGGGCGGGCAGCACCATTGGCCAGTAGGCGGTTGAGAGCGACAACCGGATACGGTGGCCAGTGCCAAAACGGTAGCCGCAGGCGTCCAGAACCAGCTGCACCCTTGTCTTTTTGCCCTTTTCCATCGGTTTCGGTTCGGCATTGCCATCGCGGTGGGCGAGGTTCAGCACGCCGAAGGTGACGCGGGTCGCTGTGCCATCCGGATGGATATCGACAACGCGGGCAACGAGATTGGCCCAATCGGCATCACAGGTAAGCTCGACGGTCAGCACCGGCTGGCCGAGATAATCGAGAGCGTGTGTTAGCGGCGCTGTTTCGAAGGTGAGTGACCCGGCATCGTCGACGCGTTGGTCACCGGCCATCTCGGCATCGGGCTTCAGGGTGAACCATTCGCCGGAAGCCGTCCCGGTATCGAGCGGTGACTTCAGGTAGACGTTGTGGTCATGGGCTCCGGCAATCGGCATGCCGTCATTAAGGCTGCCGAACTGATCGACGTAGAACGTCTGCATTTCCGGCGGCCGCCACTCGTCCTTTGCCACCCAGAAGCCGGGCTCGACATTGCGGCGCAGCGCAGGCTTAGGGCCATCGAGGATGAAGGCGCGCATCTGCGGCAATGCCTCGACGCCGGTCTGCTCGTCGCGCAGCCAGTGGTTCCACCAGGCAATCGCCTCGCCGTGGAAATCGGCGCGCGGTTTTGGCCAGGCGAAATGCGGGTATTTGTGCACCCAGGGGCCGATCATGGCCTTGACCTTGTCACCAAGACCTTCGGCTGCCTTCATCGGCGTGTTGCGATAGCCGTCAGCCCAACCGGCAATGACCATGGCTGGGATCGGAAAGCCGCCGAAATCCTCGCAGATCGAGCCATGTTCCCAGAACGCGTCACGGCGCTGGTGCTGGAGCCATTCCTCCATGAAATAGGGCTCGTTCTCCAGCCGCTCCAGCCACATGTCCTTCCATTTGTCGCCAACCAGTGCTGGATCGGGAGACCGCGACTGGTAGGCCAGCATGGTCGCAGCCCAGGAGAGCTGGGCCGAGAGATGCGTACCGTTCTTGTAGTGGATGTCATCGTTGTAGCGATCGACCGTCGAGGCGATCGAGATGACGGCCTTCAACGCCGGCGGCTTGAGGGCTGCGACCTGCAGGCAGTTGAAGCCGCCCCAGGAAATACCCATCATGCCGACATTGCCGTTCGACCAGGGCTGGGCGGCGATCCAGGCGATCACCTCGCAGCCGTCTGCCAGTTCGCGCGGCGTATATTCGCCGTCGATGACGCCGTCGCTTTCGCCTGAGCCACGGATGTCAACGCGTACGCCGGCAATGCCGGCGGCCGCAAAGACCGGGTAGGTGGATTCGTCACGGGCATTGGTGCCGCCGCGCTTGCGATAGGGCAGGTATTCGAGCACCGCCGGAACGGGGGTGGCGCTAGCACCATCCGGCATCCAGATGCGGGCGGAAAGCCGTGTGCCGTCAGCGAGAATGATCCACTCGTTCTCGATCAGGGTAAAGCTGCGTTTGGACATGCTATCCATTTCTGTCATTCCGCTTTCAATTGTCGAACCAGACGCGGCTTGCCACGTATCCGTTCGAAAGGTCATTGCCGATATCGTGGACAAAGCCCTTCAGCGATGCCGAGGCCGCGTTCACATAGTCGTTGAAGACCGGCAGGATAAGGCCGCCTTCGTCCCGCACCGTCAGCGCCATTGTGCGGTAGAGTTCCTTGCGTTTGGTCTCGTCGAGTTCGGAGCGGGCCTGAAGCAGGATCTTGTCGAAGTCATCACGCTTGAAGCGCGTGTCATTCCATTCCGCAGTCGAAAGATAAGAGGTCGAATAGCGCGAATCCTGCGTCGGGCGGCCGCCCCAATAGGATGCGCAGAACGGCTGGACGTTCCAGACATTGGTCCAGTAGCCGTCTTCCGGCTCGCGCTGGACTTCAATCTGAATACCGGCCTTGCTGGCGCTTTCCTGAAAGAGCACGGCGGCATCGACGGCGCCGGCAAAGGCAGCGTCGGAGGTGCGCAGCGGGATCGGCCGGTCATGGCCGGATTTCTTGTAATGAAACGCCGCCTTGTCCGGATCATAGGCGCGCTGTTCGATGCCCTCTGGCGCCAAAGCGTAGTTCTCGTTGACCGGATAGTCATTGCCGATTTTGCCGTAGCCGCCAAGAATGCGGTCAAGGATAGCCTGGCGGTCGATGGCGTATTTCAGCGCCAGCCGCAGGTCGTTGTTGTCGAAGGGCGCGGTGTCGCAATGCATCAGGAAGCTGTAGAATCCCTTGCCTGCGGTCTTGAGGATTTCGACCTTCGGCGCGCGCTTGAGCATCGGAACCGTCTTCGGATCGATATTATTGATGAAATGCACCTGGCCGGAGGCCAGCGCCGCGACGCGCGCGGTGTTGTCGTTCATCACGATGATCTCGACACTCTCGACGAAACCACGATCGGAGCGCCAGTCGGCGGTGTTTTTTTCGAAAGTCGAGCGCAGGCCGGCCTCATAGCTTGTGAGCTTGTAGGGACCGGTGCCGATGGTCGAGGTCGGATCGCTGACACCGCCGCCCGGCTGGATAATCAGGTGGTAATCGGTCAGGATCAGCGGCAGATCAGCATTGCCTTCGGTGAGCGTCAGGACGAGTTCGCCCGCCTTGTCCTCGATCGTCTTGACCGAGCGCATCAGGCCAAGCGCACCGGACTTGGAGCCTTCGTCTGCATGACGCTTCAGTGTGGCGATCACATCGGTGATCGTTAGCGGGCTGCCATCGTGGAACGTCACGCCGCTGCGCAGCTTGAATGTCCAGACCGATGCATCGGGCGAGGGGGTCCAGGATTCGGCAAGGGAAGGGAGGGCAGCACCCGTCGCAGGGTCGGACTCAACCAGCGTATCGCCCCAGAGATGGCCGATGGTGAACAGGACGGAGCCGCTATAGGTGGCCGGGTCGAGCGAATCTGTTGTGGCACCGCCCTTGAGACCAAGCTTGAGGTGGCCGCCGCGCTTGGGCTCTTCCGCACGGGCTTTGCCTGCGATCAACGTACCGGAGAAACCGGCGGCAAGACCGAGGGCGACCGTACCGCCAAGGAAGGTTCGGCGATTGACCTCGCCACTGGTCATCATATTGTCCGGCCCCTTGGTGAAATCACGCATTTGCTGTTCCCTTTATTGCTGGTTTTCAGGAGGAAACGTAGCGGTAAACGCGATTGACACAATTTCGCGACTTGACGCTGATTTAAGCGACTTTACGCTGTATAAAATTGCCAAGGAAACCACCCGTGTCCGACAATGAGACTTTTACCGAAAATCTGCGGTTCGCCTGCGCCACGCGGCCGTCCATTTCGCAGATTTGCCGCGAGATCGGCATCAATCGCCAGCAGTTCAACCGGTATATTTCAGGCGAGGCCCGGCCGTCTGCATATAACCTTGCTCGTATCGCTGCATTCTTCGGTGTGGGGTCCCAGGACTTCTCTCTGGCCACGTCAGTCTTCCAGACGCGCATGACGCGGCCGGATCAACGCCGGGTCGATAGCGGACAGCTGCTGGAAGGCCTTCCGGGAGATCTGCAGTCGCTCCGCCGGCATCTGGGTTATTTCCAGACCTACCATTTCTCACCGTCATGGCCGGGACTGATTGTCTGTTCCTGCGCCCGGCTTCTTGAGGAAAACGGCTCGGTGCATGTCAAATCGATCGAGCGCATTCGTGATGCGGCCCACGAAATCAGGCAGTATTCGAAATATATCGGGCTGGCGGCCTTCCTGCGCAATCGCATTTTCATTACCGAGCGGAGCGTCAGCCGGCAGCCGATGATGTCGCAGACGATCCTCATCCCGTTCGAGGTTCACCAGCGTGTCTATCTGCGCGGCGTCACCATGGGCGTATCCTGGCGCAAGGAAAACCTGCCTTATGCCTCGCGTGTCATCTGGCGGCATCTCGGCACCAATCCGGACAAGCGGCAGGTTCTGTCGCGTTGCGGCGTGTTGCCGGAAAACTCGCGGCAATTGCCGGCGACGGTGCGTGGCTACCTCGAAGCGCCGTCGTCCGGCATCCTGTCCGTCCCGGAAAATTTCTGAGCGGCCCGTCGCACTATCGTCCGTTTCGTCATAGGATTTGAGTAACGCAAGCGCGAGGGTGTGAGGATGTTGAAGGTTGTTATTGCTGGATTGGCGCTGCTTGGTCTTTGTGCCTGGCCAGTTCTTGCCGAAGATGCCGCCCCTTCGCCGCTTGCCGGTTGCGCGCTGTCCGGTGCGTCGAGTGTCTTCATCGGCGGTGCGCCGGCATTGAGGCTGTCGGATGTCGTCAATTGCCCGGCCGATCTCTATGAAATCGTGCCAGGCATCATGATCGAGGGGCAGCCGCTGGTTCGGGTGCGGTCCGGATCATCTGCAAAAGCCGACTGCGCCACCAAGGGCGAAACGACGGTCACGGCAAACGATCAGCCGATGCAGCGGCTCGGCGATGTGAGCTGCACGGCCAAGTGAGCGGCCGACGCTGAAGGGCATTCCTTCCCTTCAGCGGTGTGCGAAGGGAAGGTTTTTCGTTTGATCAGTTACCGGCGCTTTCCATCCGGCGGGTCTTCAGGACTTTTTCCAGCCAGCCGATCTCCATCTCCGGAACCGACTTCAAGAGCAGGTCGGTATAGTCGTCGAAGGGTGGCGAGAGCACTTTGGATTTTGGCCCGAAGCGCACCAACTTGCCCCGGTGCATGACTGCAACGGAGTCTGCGATAGCGCGGACGATAGCGATGTCGTGGGTAATAAAGACATAGGAAACAGCGGTTTCCTCCTGAAGTCTCAGAAGAAGATTCAGGATGCCTTCGGCCACCAGCGGATCGAGCGCCGAGGTTGGTTCATCGCAAAGGATCAGTTCCGGCTTGGCCGCCAGCGCTCTGGCGATTGCCACGCGCTGCTTTTGGCCACCCGATAGTTCTGCCGGGTAGCGGTCGAGGAAACGGTCGCCCATCTCGATCTGGTCGAGCAGCTGCTTGACCCGCTCCGTCTTCTTGGCGCCATGCAGGCCATAGTAGAACGAGATCGGACGGCCGATGATATCGCGCACCGTCTGGCGCGGGTTCATCGCCGTGTCCGCCATCTGGTAGATCATCTGCACACGGCGTAGCTCTTCCTTGGTGCGCGAGCGCAGCGCCTTTGGAAGCTCCTTGCCGTCGAAGGTGATCCTGCCTTCAGACGGCGGCAGAAGGCCGGTGATAACGCGGGCCAGTGTCGATTTGCCGGAGCCGCTTTCGCCGACGATCGCCAGCGTCTGGCCTTTCGGCAGATGCATGGAAACATCGTGCAGGACTTTGAAGCCATTGGCGTAACCGGCGCTGATATGCTCGATCTTCAAAAGCGTGTTGCTCTGGTCCCGGGCTTCCTCGCGCTTTGTCTGGCGAACGCTGACGAGCGCGCGGGTATAGTCTTCCCTTGGCGCTTCGATGATCTGCTGCGTCGTTCCATATTCCACCGTCTTGCCATGGCGCAGCACCATGATGTCGTCGGAGATCTGGGCGACGACGGCGAGGTCGTGGGTGATGTAGAGCGCGGCCGTATGCGTCTCCTCGATGGCATGCTTGATCGCCGCCAAAACGTCGATCTGGGTGGTGACATCGAGTGCTGTCGTCGGTTCATCGAAGACGATCAGTTCCGGATTGGGGCAGAGCGCCATCGCGGTCATGGCGCGCTGCAGCTGGCCGCCGGAGACCTGGTGCGGGTAGCGGTTGCCGAACGTTTCCGGGTTGGGAAGGCCGAGCACCTGGAAGAGATAGAGTGCTCGTTTTTCTGCTTCGGGCCGGGTCATGATCTTGTGGCGCAGCGCCGCCTCGATCACCTGCTCGCCGAGCTTGTGTGCCGGGTTGAAGGCCGCTGCTGCCGACTGGGCGACATAGCAGACCTTGCAGCCGCGAATGGTGCGGACACCGTCGCGGCCAAGCGTCAGGATATCCTTGCCGTTGAGCAGGACCTGACCACCGGTGATGGCAGCACCGCCGCGGCCATAGGCGAGGGCGGCGAGGCCGATGGTGGATTTGCCGGCGCCGCTTTCGCCGATCAGGCCGAGGACCTTGCCCTTCTGAACGTCGAAGGAGACATTTTCGACCAGGGTCACCGTTTTTGGTGCTTCACCGGGCGGATAGCTGGTGGCTTCGATCTTCAGATTCTTGACGGACAGCAGGTCTTTGTTATGCAAAGATTCAGGCATCGCCACGCCCTCCCTTGAGGCTCGAGGTACGCTTCATCAGCCAGTCGACGACGAGGTTGACGCAGATGGCGAGGCCAGCAATCGCTCCGCCGGGGATCAAGGCCGCCGAGATGCCGAAGATGATACCGTCCTTGTTGTCCTTGACCATGCCGCCCCAGTCGGCGGCCGGCGGCTGGATGCCGAGGCCGAGGAAGGAGAGGGTGGAGAGGAACAGGATCGAGAAGGCGAAACGCAGGCCGAATTCGGCCAGCAGCGGCGAGAGGGTATTCGGCAGGATTTCCCGGAAGATGATCCAGCGTGTGCCTTCGCCGCGCAGACGTGCCGCCTCGACGAATTCCATCACTGCAACATCGAGCGCCACGGCGCGGCCGATGCGGAAGACGCGGGTACTGTCAAGAACTGCCATGACCAGGATCAAGATCCACAGTTGCTGCGGCAACACGGCAAGCACGACCAGCGCGAAGATCAGGGTCGGGATCGCCATCATCAGGTCGTTGAAGCGGGAGAACAGCTGATCGATGAGACCACCGGTCACCGCCGCCGTGAACGACAGGAGCATGCCAAGCGAAAAAGAGATGACCGTCGCGGCAAGCGCCACGAAGATCGTCGTTCTCGATCCGTAGATCAGGCGGGAGAGCAGGTCACGGCCGAGATTGTCGGTGCCGAGCAGGAAGTCGCCACCCATCGGCAGCCAGATATCACCGACGACATCGCGTTCGCCAAAAGGTGCGATCCAGGGCGCGAAGATGGCGCAGAACAGGGCCACGGAGATGCCGATGATGCCGACCCAGGCGCTGAGGGGAATGGAGCTTAATCTCATCGTGGGTGCCTCAATCTCGGATTGGCGAGGATGGCGAGAATATCCGCGGCCATGTTGAGGAAAATGTAGAAGGCGGCGAAGATCAGGCCGCAGGCCTGCACCACCGGCATGTCGCGCACCGTGACCGCATCGACCATGTACTGGCCCATGCCCGGATAGACGAACACCACTTCCACGACGACGACGCCGACCACGAGATAGGCAAGGTTGAGCGCGATAACGTTGATAACCGGAGCGACGGCGTTGGGAGCGGCGTGCCGGGCAATGATCCGGAAAGCGCCAAGGCCCTTCAGTTCCGCCGTCTCGACATAGGCAGACGACATGACGTTGAGGATGGCGGCGCGTGTCATGCGCATCATATGGGCAAGAACGACCAGCACCAGCGTCGCCACCGGCAGCGCGATGGCCGAGAGCCGTTCGCCAAAGCTCATTCCGTCATAGACGGTGGACGGGAAGGTTGCCACGCCCATCTGAACGGCAAAGAACAGGATCAGGAGATAGCCGACAAAGAACTCGGGAAGCGAGATTGCAGCCAATGAGACGACGTTGATGATCTTGTCCGGCAAGCGGTTTCGGTACTGCACGGCCAGCATGCCCAGCCCAACCGCCAGCGGTATGGAAATGATCGCTGCGAAGAAAGCGAGGAACAGGGAGTTTCCAAGCCGCTTGCTGATCTGTTCGCTGACAGAGTTCTTGCTGGCCCAGGATTTTCCGAAGTCGCCCTTCACCGCACCGCCAAGCCAGCTGAGGTAGCGCTCGGTAACCGGCTTGTCGAGGCCGAGATCCTTGCGGATGTTGTCAACCGCCTGTGGGGTTGCCGACTGGCCGAGATAGGTGGTGGCGAAATCGCCCGGCAAGGCTTCCACGCCGCCGAAGATCATCAGCGACACGGCAAAAAGAAGACCAACGCTCAAACCGAGGCGCTGAATGATGAGAGCCGCCAAAGGACGGCGCAGGGTGAAACGGCGCCAGAATGTTCCGGCGGCGACGCCCGCATCAGGTGTCACCATCGCTCCGGAAACGGGGGTGGACTGCGAGAGGCTTTCGCCTCCCGCAGCCGGACCCGTCGCATGCGCCGGATCCATGATCGGTCCACCCGCCATCAGGCGTCGAGCCAGACGCGGGTTGCGACGAAGCCGTTTGACATGTCGTTGCCGACGTCCTTGACGTAGCCCTTCACCTGCTTGGTGCTGGCATTCACGAAGTCGTTGAACATTGGCAGGATAACGCCGCCTTCATCGCGGACCATGGTCGCCATCGCCGTGTAGAGTTCCTTGCGCTTGTTATCATCGAGTTCGGAGCGGGCTTCAAGCAGCACCTTGTCGAAATCAGGACGTTTGAACCGGGTGTCGTTCCAGTCTGCCGTCGAGAGGTAAGCGGTGGAGTACATCAGGTCCTGGGTCGGACGGCCGCCCCAATAGGATGTCGAGAAAGGCTGCACGTTCCAGACGTTGGTCCAGTAACCATCGCCCGGCTCGCGCTTGACCTCGATGTTGATGCCGGCCTTCTTGGCGCTTTCCTGATAAAGCACGGCCGCATCGACGGCGCCCGGGAAGGCGACGTCCGACGTGCGCAGCAGGACCGAGCCGTCATGGCCGGATTTCTTGTAGTGGAAGGCCGCCTTGTCCGGATCGTAGGCGCGCTGTTCGATGCTGTCAGGGAACAGGGCATATGTCGAGTTGATCGGGAAATCGTTGCCGACCTTGCCGTAGCCGCCGAGGATCTTGTCAACCATCGTCTCGCGGTCCATCGCGTATTTCAAGGCAAGACGCAGGTCGTTGTTGTCGAAGGGGGCTGTGTTGCAATGCATGATGAACACGTAGTGGCCACGGCCCGAGGTCGAAAGGATCTCGACATTCGGCGCACGCTTCAGCATGCCGACTGTCTTTGGATCGACGCGGTTGATGAAGTGCACCTGACCAGATGACAGCGCAGCCATGCGGGCGGTCGCGTCGTTCATGACGATGATTTCGACCGAGTCGACGAAGCCGCGATCGGTGCGCCAATATTCCGGGAATTTCTCGTAGGTGGCGCGGACGCCCGGTTCCCAGCTGGTCATTTTGTAAGGACCGGTGCCGATGGCAGCATTCGGATCGTCGAGACCGCCGTTCGGCTGGATGACGAGATGGTAGGCGCTCAGCAGCAGCGGCATGTCGGCGTTGCCTTCGTTCAAGGTCACCACCAGATTGCCGCCGTCTGCCTTGATTTCCTTGATCGACTTCATGACGCCAAGGGCGCCGGATTCCGACTTTTCGTCGGAATGCCGCTTCAGCGTCGCGACAACGTCATCGACGGTCAGGTCCTTGCCGTTGTGGAACTTGACGCCGCTGCGGATCTTGAAGGTCCAGGTGACGGCGTCTTTCGACGGTTCCCAGGATTCGGCCAGCGACGGCACCGGCGCACCCGTAAACGGGTCGGATTCGACGAGCAGGTCGCCCCAGTTATGGCTGGACACAAAGGTGACCTGCGACAGATTCTTGCCCGGATCCTTACTGTCGGTAGCCGAGCCACCTTCGAGGCCGAGCTTCAGGTGACCGCCCTTCTTGGGCTCCTGTGCCTCGGCGCTTGAGGCGAACAACGTGCTTGCGCTGGAAAGTGCCACGCCAGCGGCCACGGTGCGGCCGATGAATTCACGGCGGTTCATCTTGCCCAGCATGACCTGATTGGCGAGGTAGTTTTTGTAATCGCTCATTCCCCTGTTCCCTTTGCTGATGGCTTTTCGCCGTTTTTCGTTATTGTTTTTCGGTCTTTGCCGACCGGGTTGTTTCTAGAATGCATGCCCGAGGGCAGCTATGCCAGTCACTTTTGCGGATTGGTCTGCCGCGATCAAAAGCCTTTCCAAAATAGGGCGTTCCGTTGCCAAAATACCCGTTAAAATCAATGGTATCGCCTCAGTAGTTCTCTGTATTCATATAAAAATTCTGTAGTTATCATAAGGCAGGCTTATGATAGTCCGGCCTAAGCCGCCTGCTTTTTCCCTGTCGGTAAAGGCTTCCCGGCCGTTATTTTCCCTTCCATACAGGATCGCGTTTTTCCGAAAATGCCCGTGCACCTTCCAACTGGTCTTCGCTCGAATAGAGGATGTCGACCGTCTTGAACTGGCGCTTGGTGATCTTGTTCATCGTCGTCTGGAAGTCTTCGCCTTCGGCAGCGCGAACCACTTCCTTGATCGCGGCATAGACGAGCGGCGGGCCGCTTTCGAGCAGGCGGGCGAGTTCCCAGGCGCGCTCCATCAGCTTGTCTGCCGGCAGGATTTCGTTGACGAAGCCCCAGCGGTGAGCCTCGGTCACATCCAGCCAGCGCCCCGTGAACAGCATGTCCATGGCGATATGGTAGGGGATGCGTTTCGGTAGCTTGATCGAGGCCGCGTCAGCAACGGTTCCCGAGCGGATTTCCGGTAGTGCGAAGGTCGCGTGCTCGGCGGCCAGGATCATGTCGGTCGATAGCGCGATTTCGAGGCCACCACCGCAGCAGATGCCGTTGATGGCAGCGATGACCGGCTTGTTGAGGTCGCGCAGTTCCTGCATGCCGCCGAAGCCGCCAATGCCATAGTCGCCATCGACGGCGTCACCGCTTGCTGCGGCCTTCAGATCCCATCCTGGACAGAAGAATTTTTCACCGGCACCGGTGATGATGGCCACACGCAAGGTTTCGTCGTCGCGAAAACTGGCAAAGATTTCGCCCATGATGCGGCTGGTCACCAGATCGATCGCGTTGGCCTTCGGCCGATCGATGGTGACTTCGAGAATGCCGCCTTCGCGGCGTGTTCTGATGGGTCCGGTCATAGGCGTCATTTCCTTCGACGGATCAGGGCATCGGCTGCAACGGTTCCAGACCCTTGCGGCAACACCATGATAGGATTGATATCGAGTTCTTCGAGTATTGAAGCGTTTGCAGCGACATAGGATGCTACAGCAGCGACAGCTGTAATAAGCGCTGGAATGTCGCCTCTTGGGCCACCACGATAGCCATCGAGCAGCTTTTTGATTTTCAGGCCGGAAATGGCCTCGCCAATGGCTTCCGGCGTGGTTGGAAGGGTCAAAATTGCCGAATCTTCGAGCAATTCCACCAGAATACCGCCCGCGCCGATGGTCAGAACCACACCGGCGACAGGATCACGCAACGCGCCGACGATGATTTCAGCGACGGGTTTTGCAATCATTTTTTCAACAAGATAGCCCGTAGCGACGCTTTTCATGGCGTCGGCCGCGTCGAGAACCGACTGACGGTCGGCGAGATTGAGCTTGACGGCACCTGCTTCCGTTTTGTGGGCGACACCGAGGCCCTTGAGTACGATCGGGAAGCCCAGCGTTTCGGCGGCATCTGCGGCTTCATCTCCGGTGGCTACAGCTTTGCCCATCGGCACGACAAGACCGAATTGTGCCAGTTCGGCCTTTGCCTCGTTTTCGCTGATCGTGATGATGTCGCCGTCTTGTGCGTATGCTGACAACAATGGTGCCGGAGCCGGTTTCGCCCAGATGGCGCCGATGCCAGCCGAAATCTCGGCTGCGGCCAGCGCTTCGTCGATGCCGGAGAAGGCAACGACACCGGACGCCATCAGCGATAGTGCCGTGTCTTCCGGCATGTTTTCACCGAGGCTGGCGACGATGCCGGCAACGGCACCGGTCGCCTTCGCGGAAGCAATCACGGCTTCGCACGTTGTGTTCCAGTCGGCGGCATCGCAGCGGTCCTGACGGGGAAAATCGAGCACGATGAGATTGAGCGCATAGTCCCCCTTCATCATCGCGGTGAAGGCTGTCGTCTGCTTTTCGAGATTGCCCCAGACGAAGGTGTGGTAATCGAGCGGATTGGCGATGGTGACCATTTCGCCGAGGCTTTCGCGCAAGGGCTGGCGCTGTTCGCCCTTCAGCGCCCGGAACACGGTTTTCCGTTTCACACCTGCGTCGGCCATCAACGACGCCTCGCCGCCGGAGCAGCTCATCGAGGAAATGTCGAAACTCTTGAGCGGTGGATGCAGGTGGAGAAGCTTGAGTGTTTCCAGAAGCTCCGGCAGCGTATCGACACGGCCAATACCGAGCCGTTTGAGCACAGCGCCGGAAACGGCGTCGTTGCCCGCAAGCGATGCGGTATGCGAAACTGTCGCCAATTGTGCTGCTTCCGATTTGCCGACTTTCAGCGTGACGACCGGCTTCTTCAGTTCGCGGGCGCGTGTGGCCAGCCGTTGCAGGGCTTCGATGCTGTCGAAGCCCTCGATATGCAGGCCGACGGCAGTGACGCGCGGATCTTCGAGTGCGGCGATGGCGAGTTCCGAAAGGCCGGTCTGCGCCTGGTTTCCGGCGGTCATGATATAGGCGAGCGGAAGGCCGCGCATCTGCATGGAGACGTTGCAGGCGATGTTCGACGACTGGGTGAGAACGGCGACGCCGCGTTCTACGCGCTGCATGCCGTGCTGGTCTGGCCAGAGCAGGGCGCCATCGAGCGCGTTGATGAAGCCGTAGCAATTGGGGCCGACGATCGGCATGTCACCGGCGGCAGCGACCAGCGCCTCCTGCAGGTCGTTGCCATCGGCGAGTTCGCTGACAGCTTCGCGAAAACCGGAAGCGTAGCAGATGGCACCGCCAGCACCACGGGCAGCAAGGTCGCGGATGATCTCGATGGTGAGCTGGCGGTTGACGCCGACAAAGGAGGCGTCGGGTGCGGCTGGCAGCTCGGCCACCGAGCGATAGCATCGGCGGCCGAGGATTTCGTCCTGTTTGGGGTGAACCGGCCAGATATCGCCGGTGAACCCCATCTTGTCGCATTGTTCGATGACCCGGCGCGCTTCCTTGCCGCCGAAGACGGCGATGGATTTGGGCCGGATCAGGCGGTCGAGGGATCGCGTCATGCTCATGCTCCGAGTGGGCGCAGGAGGTCGCGGCTGATGATATGCCGCTGGATTTCCGACGTGCCGTCCCAGATGCGCTCGACACGCGCGTCTCGCCAGAAACGGGCAAGCGGCAAGTCGTCCATCAAGCCCATGCCGCCATAGATCTGGATCGCCTCGTCGGTGACGCGGGAGAGCATTTCGGAGGCATAGAGTTTGGCGGACGCAATCTCGCGGTTGGCGGGCAGTTTCTGGTCGAGCCGCCAGGCGGCCGCAAGGGTTAGATAGTCAGCGGCATCGATCTCGGTGATCATGTCGGCGAGCTTGAACGAAACACCCTGGTTGGCACCGATCGGTTTGCCGAACTGCTTGCGCTCGGCGGCATAGGGCAGGGCATAGTCGAACACCCGGCGGGCGCGGCCGACGCAGGTGGCGGCAACGGTGATGCGGGTGGCGTAAAGCCAGTCATTGGCGATGTCGAAACCCTTGTGCACTTCGCCGAGGATGGCGGACGAGGGCAGGCGGCAATCGTCGAACGAGAGGATGCAGTTCTTGTAGCCGCGATGGGAAACCGAATCGTAGCCGTTGCGGATCTCGAAACCCGGTGTGCCGCGATCGACAAGGAAGCAGGTAATCTTCTTCTTCGGGCCGCGCGGGGTTTCTTCCTCGCCGGTTGCGATGAAGACGATGACGAAATCAGCGATGTTGGCATGGCTGATGAAATGCTTGGTGCCGTTGACGATCCAGTCGTCACCATCCGGCTTGGCGAAACACTTCATGCCGCGCACGTCGGAACCGGCATCCGGCTCGGTCATGGCCAGCGCGTCGAATTTCTCGCCCTTGACGGCGGGGATCAGGTATTTTTCGCGCTGTTCCTCGTTGCAGGCCATCAGGATGCCGGAGGGCCGGCCGAAAAACACCGTCAGGCCCATCGAGCCACGGCCAAGTTCGCGCTCGACCAGCGTAAAGGTCTGATGATCAAGTCCCGCGCCGCCGACTTCCTCGGGCATGTTGCAGGCAAAGAAACCGAGATCCTTGCACTTCTGCGCAATCTCCTGGCCGAGCTCCTTCGGCACGATGTCGGTCCGCTCCACCTCGTTTTCATGCGGATAGATTTCGGTCTCGACGAAGCCGCGAACGGTGTCGACGATCATCTGCTGTTCTTCGGTCAGTGCGAAATCCATGGTCTATTCCCTCCTTTTTTACGTGCCTTGAGCGCGGCATGCTCCAATGCGCTCCCTCCCCCTTGTGGGGAGGGTTGGGGAGGGGCCTTCCTTTGAAAAAGAACCCCTCCCGGCCCTATGGGCCACCCTCCCCACAAGGGGGAGGGAAAATCGCTACCGCTTCTGCCCCACAGCGCGACCAACACCGTCCGGCTTCGGCAAGGAGGCATGCGCTTCGGCGATCGCCTTGACCTTGTCGAGCACCGAAGCCGGTGCCGGCACAGCCTTGCTCTCCTTAGAGGCGACATGCAGCATCATCTGCTCGGCGGTGGCCACCGCTTCATTGGTGGCCACGTTGTAGATGGTCGAGAAGATGTGCAGGCGTTTTTCGTCGTAGGACAGGATCTGGCAGGTCGAATACAGCGCATCGCCGAGCTTGGCTTCGCCGAGGTTGCGGATATGGGTCTCGACGGTGTAATAGCTGTGGCCATTCTTGACGTAATCGAGATCGACGCCGATCAGGCGCAGGATGCCGTCCGACGTGTCGCCGAAGACCTGAAGGTAGCGGTGCTCGGTCATGTGGCCGTTGTAATCGACCCAGGCCGCATTGACCTTGGTGTCGAGGATGCGAATCGGCTGGGCCTCTCCCAGATCAGTCGACGGCTTTTCGGCGTTGGCCCAGAGGCTATCCTCGAAATCGGCGAGCAGTTTGCCGGCACCCCAACCCTTGCCGCCATCGCCGCTTTTCAGCGCATGCATGATACCGACGAGGTTTTCGTCGCGGATGCGTTCCAGATCGCGAATGCCACGGGCGCCGGACTGCGCATCGGACTGGCCGGCAATCTTGTTGACCAGTTCGTCGTCGAGATCGACGACATCCATCAGCTTGGTCCAGGGCCAGGACAGGCAGGGGCCGAACTGGGCGAGGAAGTGGCGCATACCGGCTTCACCGCCGGCGATGCGGTAGGTCTCGAACATGCCCATCTGCGCCCAGCGCATGCCGAAGGAATAGCGAATGACGTCGTCGAGTGTTTCGGTGTCGCAGATATCGTCCTTGATCAGCCACAGGCCTTCGCGCCAGACGGCTTCGAGAAGACGGTCGCCGACGAAGGCCTCGATCTCCTTGTTGATGATCACGCCCTTCATGCCGATCGGCGCAAGCTTGGCCTTTGCCTCCTGCAACGTGGCTTTGCTGGTCTTTTCGCCACCGACGAGTTCTGCGAGCGGCAGCAGGTAGACCGGATTGTAGGGATGGGCGACGAACATGCGCTCGGGATGTTTCATGTCGCGCTGCAGGTCGGTCGGCATGATGCCTGAGGTAGACGAGCCGATCAGGGCTTTCGGGTCGGCAGCAGCATCGATCTGGGTGATGACGTTGCGTTTCAGGTCGATGCGTTCCGGCACGCTTTCCTGAATCCAGTCAGCGCCTTGCACGGCCTCTTCAATGCTCTTGACGAAGGTGAGTTTGCCCTTCGCAGGCAGCGGCGCCATGGTCAGCATCGCATAGGCGCGCTCGGCATTGGCGAGGACTTCGCCGACGATGCGCTCAGCTTCCGGATGCGGATCGAACATGTTGACGTCGATACCGGCGAGCAGGAAGCGCGCGGCCCAGGCCCCGCCGATAACGCCGCCGCCGATGCAGGCTGCCTTGTTGATTTTGGTCATTGCTGTTCCACCTTGTTTTAAGACCCCGCCCCAAACCCCTCCCCACAAGGGGGAGGGGTTTAACGTGCCGCCCCCATGTCACTTCGCATCGACATTTCAGCTTGCAGTGCGCCTGATTTTGGCGCGGACGGTTCAGCGAATTAAGGCCTCCCCCTTGTGGGGAGGGTGGGGAGGGGATTTTTGTTGTTTACCGTTTCGTCAGCTTCAGCTTTTCGCGCACTTCAGCCGGGCCGATGATCCTGGCGCCCATGCCTTCAATGACGCCGACTGCCTTTTCGACGAGCTGCGCATTGGTGGCGAGCTGGCCTTTGCCGATGTAGAGATTGTCTTCCAGACCGACGCGGACATTGCCACCGGCAAGAACCGCCGCTGCCGGATAGGCGAGTGCATTGCGGCCGATCGAGAAGGCCGAGAACGTCCAGCTCTTCGGTACGTTGTTGACCATCGCCATGAAAGTGTTGAGGTCATCCGGCGCGCCCCACGGAATGCCCATGCAGAGCTGAATCAGGACCGGATCCTCGATCAGGCCCTCCTCGACCAGCTGTTTGGCGAACCACAGGTGGCCGGTATCGAAGGCTTCGATTTCCGGACGTACGCCAAGATCGGTCATCATCTTGGCCATGGCACGCAGCATCGACGGCGTATTGGTCATGACGTAATCGCCGAGCGAAAAATTCATCGTGCCGCAATCGAGCGTGCAGATCTCCGGCAGGCATTCGGCGACATGCGACACGCGCTCGGTGGCGCCGGCCATGTCCGTGCCGTTGGGGTTGAGCGGCAGCGGCTTTTCGACATTGCCGAAAATCATGTCGCCGCCCATGCCGGCCGTCAGGTTGACGACCACATCGACATCGGCGGAACGGATGAGGTCGGTGACTTCCTTGTAGAGGTCGTTGCGGCGGCTCGGTGCGCCGGTCTCCGGATCGCGCACATGACAATGGACGATGGCAGCACCGGCCTTGGCGGCATCGATGGCCGAAGCGGCAATGTCCTTTGGTGATCTCGGGACGTGCGGTGACTTGCCGGCGGTATCGCCGGATCCGGTGACGGCACAGGTGATGAAAACGTCGCGGTTCATGCTCAGTGGCATAAAAGGCCTCCCCTTGTTCTTGGCGTCCATTACGAGCCAAGAATGGCCGCTCTGCTTTCCTTTTCCGGATGTTTGTTATACATTCTCGGAACCAAAAGCCGGAGATGGACGAATGCTCGTTCCAAAGGATGGGACCCAGCATATCGATCTGCTGGTGTTGCCGGAGACCAATCTGATCCTCGTCGCCTCGGTGGTCGAGCCGCTTCGCGCGGCAAACCGGATTGCCGGAAAGGCGCTGTACGACTGGGAGATTTTCAGCCCCGACGGCCAGGCAATCGAAACCAAGAGCGGCATCCCGATCCCAGTTTCCGGGCCTTTCCGGCCGCAGAATGAGACGGCACCGCTGTTTATTCTGTCGAGCTATAACTGGCGAGCCTATGCCACGACGCAACTGAAGATGCAGCTGTCGCGAACCGCCCGGCATCGCGAGATTATGGCCGGGATCGAGGCCGGTACCTGGTTTCTGGCCGAGACCAGCCTGCTCGACAATTTTTCGGCCACCAATCACTGGGAGGATTTCGAGGATTTCGCTGCCGCCTATCCGCAGATCACCATGGTGCGCGAACGGTTCGTCATCGACGGCAAGCGAATCACGACGGGCGGTTCGCTGCCGACGCTCGACCTGATGCTGGAATTGATCCGCCGTCAGCACAGCTATTCGCTGGCACTCGAGGTGTCCCGGCTGTTCATCTACGAGCAGGAGCGCACGCGCGGTGATCTGCTGCAGGTTCCTGTTATCGGCAATATGCGCATTCTCGATGCGCGGGTGGGGGCGGCGGTGAAGCTGATGGAGGAGACGGTGGAGGCGCCCTTGACGCTCACTCGTCTCGCTCGCCGGGCAGGCGTCAGCGCGCGCCACCTGCAGGACCTGTTTCAAGAGACTATGGGGGTGGCGCCGCATGCCCATTATCTGGCGCTGCGGCTGAACGCGGCGCGGCGCAAGGTGATCGAGACACGCGCCGATTTCGCCGATATCGCCGCTGCCACTGGTTTCAATTCATCTTCGGCCTTTTCCCGCAGTTATCGCGCCCACTACCGCGAAAGCCCAAGCGAGACGCGCAGACGCGTCAAGCTCAAGAGCTGATTCACTCTGTTCATGCGTTGATTCAACGCGCGATGGATTTCCGAGTCCAATCAGGCGGTTGGCGCTGATCGTGCAGGAAGTGATTCAACCTCGGGCAGGCGCGCTGTCTGATATCTGCTCCGTCTGCATCATGCCCAGCATGGCTTCCGCCACCTGCCGCGAGAGTGCGTTTTTCTGCCATGCCAGCGACAGGCTCTGCATATAGCCGGGACCAAGCCGGCGCATCGCTGGCGGATTTCGAACGCGGGCGGCGGAGCTTTCCGGAAGCACCGAAAGATAACCGTGGTCCATCACCAGATTGAGGATGACGGGGATCGAATCGACCTCGGTCATTGTCAGCCGGCTACGCTCCTGTTCGGTGAGCGTCGCCTCGATGAAATGAGCTGCCTGTTGGCGCAGCCCGCTCTTGAGGCTCGGCACCGCGATGGGATTGGATTGCAGCAATGCGCCGATATCGCCGCCGTGTTGTGCAAACAGCGACGGGTGACCCGCCAGCGCCAGCGGTGTGCGCGAGATCAGCCTGCCTTCGAACTCGGTGGGGAAGGTTTCGAGGTCGAGCAGCACCACATCGAAGTGACGGTTCTTCAGTCCGGCGATCAGTTCGTCGGCGGTGGTGCTGGAGACGAACAGCGGCTGGCGCGGCCGGGCGTGATGCCACTTGGCTGTTAGTGCTGCCAGCATGCGGGCGATCTCGCTTTCCGGGCCAAGCGGCATCACCGAGCCGAAACGCCAGGTCGCCGCCGCCCGCCGGAACCGGTCACCGGAGGCGCGCGACAGCCGCCGCCAGATTTCAGCCAGGTTTTCGATGATCGGAATGGCGGCCAGACCTTCGGCTGTGCAGGTGATTCCGGATGGCGACCGGATCAGCAGTATGTAGCCAAGATCACGCTCCAGATCGTTCATCTGCCGCGTCAATTGCGGCTGGCCGGTGGACGAGACTTTCGACGCGCCACGAATACTGCCACTGCGGGCGACGGTGACGAATCGCTCAAGCGCGGTCAGGCTGATCGATGGGGTTACGTCCGGGCCGTTGCCGGTGGGGTGGGAGAGAAGCAACCTGATCGCCTCGTTGGCGGCAGCAAGGTCGGCCATCCGGCTCTGTGCCTCCAGCGTCGGCACAAGATTGCTGCGCTCGCGCCGGACAAGTGGGACGGCGATGGCTGCTTCGAAGCGTTTCAGGGCCGCGCTGACGCTTGCGGGTGGCCTGCCGCTCGCCTTGGCCGCCCGGCGGATTCCGCGCTCTTCAAGGATCGTGTGGACAAGGGAAAGCGTCGCGATATCCATCGGCGGTCTTGATCCTCTGAGGCGAAATTACAGAACAGTGTGCATCTGTACCGGTGTTGGCATCTTATGTTCCGTTTTTGGGATATAACACAAGCCGGGATATTGGGCATAGCATGTTGCCAGAAAAGTGAGTCAAAGCATGCATGCATCGGTGAAAACCATCGTCCTCAACGGTAATCCGCTCGATTTCGCGGCGCTGGAGAAAATCGGCTCCGGTTTATACGTGCCTGTTGTCGCCGAGCAGTCGTTTGAACGGGTGGAGGCTGCACACAAAGTCATCGCCGATCGTATCGCCATGGGGCTTCCGGTCTATGGCGCCAATACAGGGGTCGGGTCGATGAAGGATCGCCTCTGGACCGTCGATGATCTCGTTGAATTCAACACGGCCCTGGTCAGAGCACACCATTTTGGAACCGGCCCGCTGTTTTCTCAAGCCGTCGTGCGCAAGGCGATCGCCATCCGTATCAACACAGCGCTTGGCGGCCATACCGGCTGCAGCGTCGCTCTGGTCAAGGCGTTCCTCTCGCTGCTGGAGCGTGGCGTCGTGCCGGCCGTTCATCGTCACGGCTCGATCGGTTGCGCCGATATCGGCCTGATGGGGCAGGTCGCCTCGGTGCTGACCGGCACCGGCCAGGCCTTTTTCGGGGGCGAACTGCTCGAAGCGAGTGAAGCCCTGCGCTGCGCCGGGCTGGAGCCTTTCGTCATGCTGCCACGCGATGCGCTGGCCGCCCTCAGCGTCAACGCCACAGCTTTTGCCGCCGCTGCCGACGTGCTGCGCGAGGCTGCATCGGCCGTGCGCGTGCTGATGACCACCGGGTTGATGTCGTCGCTGGCTCTTGGGGCTTCGGCCGACCCCTGGCGTGTTGCAGCGACCTTGGGGACACGTGGCGAAGCGCTGGTCGGCTCCTGGCTTTATGGTCAATCCGATTGTGTTGACTGGCCGTTGCCGACGGCAATCCATGACCCGTTGAGCCTGCGCATGACCGCACAGGTTTTTGGCGCGGCTGTCGATACACTTCTCGTTGCCGCTGAGCGGCTAGTCGATGCGACCTATCTGTCCGACGATAATCCGGTGGTTCTGGGCGGGCAGGTGCATGCCTCCGGTGCCTCGCTGCCTTTGACGACGACGCTTTATATCGAGACGGCACAGATCGCTTTTTCGCATGTGGCCCGCAACGTGCTCAATCGCTGCGTCCTTCTGTCCAACGGTGTACGGCGCAACCTGCCGGTCAATCTGGTCGCTCCGGGCGAGGTCGCCAGCGGTCTTGGGCCGCTGATGAAGCTGGTTGTGGAACTCTATATGCGCGTCCAGTCGCTGGCTGTTCCGCTGTCGGCGCAGTCGATCGTCGTTGCCGGTGGACTGGAGGAGGAGGCGACCTTCCTGCCGCTGATCGTCGAGCGGATGGAAACGCAGGTGCGCGATCTGAGACAGATGGCGGCAATTGAGGCGATGCTGTCGGCGCAGGCCGTCGATCTTCTCGGCGATACACCGCAGGGGGTGACGCAGATTGCCTATGACCGCGTGCGCGCTGCCAGCCCGATTTATCTGAAGGACCGGCCGCTCTCGAAGGAGATCGAGGTTCTGCACCATGATTTTGCCTGCGGACGTCTGCTTGGGGCGATCGTGGCGGCGGCGCCGATGCCCGAATTCGACGATTTCTTTGCGCTCGGACAGTAAGGGAGACACCGATGTCTGACTTCGATCTGGTTCTGAAAGGCACCGTGGTTCTGCCCGATCGCCTCATCGAAGGTGGATTTGTAGCCGTGCGCGATGGCAAGGTCGCTTTCGTCGGACAGGGCACCATGCCTGCCGCCCGCGAACGCAATGATCTCGGAAACGCGCTGATCCTGCCAGGTGCAATCGATGCGCAGGTGCATTCTCTGAGCCAGAAAGACCAGGAAGATTTCGTCTGGTCGACACGTTCGGCTGCTGCAGGTGGCGTCACCACCATTGTCGACATGCCCTATGACGAAGGTGATCTCGTCTGCTCGGCTGAGGCCGTGCAACGCAAGATCGGTCATGCCGGTAAACAGGCGCGTGTCGATTTCGCGCTCTATGGTACGATCGATCCCGAGGACGGTCCGGCGCGGATCGGTGAAATGGTCGAGGCCGGTGTTTCTGCTTTCAAGTTCTCGACGTTTGGCACCGATCCAAAACGCTTTCCGCGCATTCCGGCCGGGCTTCTAGAGGATTGTTTTGCAGCCATCGCGCCGACGGGTTTGACGGCGGGCGTGCACAATGAAGACGACGAAGCGGTTCGGGCAGCGATTGACAAGGTTAAGGCGTCGGGGATTACCGATTATCGTGCTCATGGCCTGTCGCGGCCGCCGCTGACGGAACTGCTGGCTACCAATCAGATCTATGAAACGGGCGCCGCCACCGGTTGCCCGGCCCATGTCGTTCATTGCTCTGTCGGGCGTGGCTACGACATTGCCGCCGCGTATCGGGCGCAGGGGTTTCGCGCGACGATCGAATGCTGCATCCACTATCTCGTTCTCGACGAAGAGAACGATGTGAAGCGGCTGGGCGGCAAGGCGAAGATCAATCCGCCGATCCGGGCGCGCGCCGAGGTGGAAAAGCTCTGGCGGCATGTGGCTGATGGCACAGTGACGATGGTCTCGACCGATCACGTCAGCTGGTCGGAAAATCGCAAGACCAATCCGGACATGCTCGCCAACGCTTCCGGCGTGCCGGGGCTGGAGGTGATGATCCCGCTGTTCGTCAAGGGCCTGCTGGAACGCGGTATTCCCCTGACGCGGGCTGCCGAACTGATGTCGCTCAATCCTGCCCGCCATTTCCGGCTTGATCATCAGAAAGGCGCACTTGAAGTCGGCAAGGATGCCGATATCGTCGTTCTGACGCCTGAACCCTACATCTATGACGCAGCTGAAAGCGGCAACAATGTCGTCGGCTGGTCGCCCTACAACGGTCTTCGTCTGCCCTGGCGGGTGGCTGCGACCTATAATCGGGGCGTACAGGTTTTCGACGGCAAGACGGTTCTGGCAGCGCCCGGAGCCGGCCAGTTCATCCGGCCGCTTACAAGCCTCCCGTTGCGCGAGGCGGTTTGATGGCCACTGTCGAGACCAATCTTCCCGTCGATGCCGGGCGCATCGCCGATATCATCAAGGGTCTTGCCCGTATCACCGAGCCGGACAAGCCCTATACGCGCCGCGCCTTCACGCCACTATTTCTCGAAGGGCGCGCCTTTCTTGAGCAACGCTTCAAGGCGGCGGGACTGGAAACCCGGATCGATGCTTCCGGAAACCTGATCGGCCGCCGCAAGGGGCGCAAGTCCGCGCTTGGGACGATCATGCTCGGTTCGCATTCCGATACGGTTCCGGAAGGAGGTCGCTTCGACGGTATCGCAGGCGTCGCCGCGGCATTGGAAGTGGCGCAGGCGTTGAACGATGCCGGTATTAGGCTTGATCACGATCTGGAGGTTGTCGATTTCCTCGCCGAGGAAGTGTCGATCTTTGGCGTCTCCTGCATCGGCAGCCGTGGTCTTGCGGGACTGATCCCGGATGGCTGGCTCAGCCGGACGCAGGGGGAGCTGACTCTACGGCAAGGCATGATCGATGCCGGTGGCGACCCGTCACGGCTGGCACGCCAGAAGCGATCGGATATCAAGGCCTTCCTGGAATTGCATATCGAGCAGGGACCGGTTCTGGAAACCGAGCGCTGCGATATCGGGATCGTCACGGCAATCGCCGGTATTACCCGCATCGAAATCCTGTTCGACGGTCAGGCAGACCACGCCGGCACTACGCCGATGGGCCACAGGCGCGATGCGCTGGTGGCGGCTGCGCGGATGGTCGGGGAGGTCGAACGCCTGGCATTCGATTATGCAAAAGGCGAGGGGCATTTCACGGCGACGGTCGGTGAATTCTCGATCGAGCCGAATGCTGCCAATGTCGTTCCGTCACGTGCCCGCATCCTGATCGACGCCCGTGCGGAATTGCGGTCGGACATGGAGCGGTTCATTGCCGAGATCGACCAGATCACTGTCGATATCCAGCGGGAAACCGGGGTCTCGATCGCCTCGCTAAAGCTGATTTCCGATAATTTTCCGACGCCGGCCGATCCACTGGTGATGGCCAATCTCGAACAGGCAGCGGATCGTGTCGGCGCAAGGCGCCGCCGCATGGCCTCCGGTGCCGGGCATGATACGGCGTGGATGGCGCGCATCTCGAAGGCCGCGATGATCTTCATCGCCTGCCGCGAGGGGCGGTCGCATACACCGGACGAATGGGCCGAGAATGATGACGTGGCGCTTGGAACGGCAGTGCTGTTCGAAGCGGTCCGCAAACTCGATACCGATTTACAGGGAGAGCAGTGATGGGCCGGATACTGACCGAAAAGGATGTCGAAGCGGCCGTCAAGGGCGGCTCCGTCTATGCAGCAGGTGGCGGCGGCTGGGCTGATCATGGCCGCATGCTGGGGTACGCAGCAGTGTCGATCGGCAAGCCGGAATTGGTCTCCATTGACGAGCTTTCCGACAATGACTGGGTTGCGACGGCGGCCGCCATTGGCGCACCAGCCTCGACGACCCCTTGGGAGATGCGGGGCGTCGATTACGTCAAGGCGGTCGAACTGCTGCAGGAGGCGCTGGGCGAGAAGGTCGCGGCGCTGATGGTCGGGCAGAACGGCAAGTCCTCGACACTGAACGGCTGGCTGCCATCGGCGATCCTCGGCACCAAGGTTCTCGATGCCGTTGGCGACATGCGGGCGCATCCGACCGGCGACATGGGATCGATCGGCATGGCCGGTTCGCCCGAGCAGATGATCCAGACGGCAGTCGGCGGCAATCGTGACGAGAACCGCTATATCGAGCTGGTCGTGCGCGGCGCGACTGCCAAGGTTTCGCCGATTCTGCGCACCGCATCCGACATGTCCGGCGGTTTCATCGCCTCGTGCCGCAATCCGCTGCGGGCGTCCTATGTGCGCAACAACGCAGCGCTCGGCGGTATTTCGCTGGCCCTGACTCTGGGGGAGGCGATCATCGCCGCGGAAGGCAAGGGCGGCAGCGCCATCATCGATACCATCGCCAAAACCACCAACGGCACGATCCTTGCGCAAGGCGTCATCACCGATAAATCGGTCGTCTACACCAAGGAAGCCTTCGATATCGGCACGGTGACGCTCGGGAAGGGCGATGACTCAACGGTACTCCATGTCATGAACGAATACATGGCTGTCGAGGATGCCGGTGGCTCGCGGCTCGCCACCTTCCCCGACGTCATCACTACGCTGTCGCCGGATGGGGAGCCGTTAAGCGTCGGGCAGCTGCAGGTCGGCATGAAAATCTTCGTGCTGCATGTACCGAAGACAGTGATCCCGCTGGCCTCCAGCGTGCTCGATCCCACCGTCTATCCTTCGGTGGAGAAGGCGATGGGGATTGAGCTGGCGAAGTATGCGCTGGCCAAGTGATGGAGACGTGCCATGGCGCGCGATGCCGGTCTTGAGGAGCTGATCAGACAGGAATTGTCTGCGCGGGACGGGATGTCCGAAAAACCGATGTTCGGCGGCCTTGCCTTTCTGCTCGACGGCCGTCTGCTGTGCGGTGCACGCAACGATGGCCTGCTGGTGCGTCTTGGCAAGAGCAATGATGATTGGGCGCTCGCACTTGATGGCATTGAGCTGATGGTGATGGGGGAGCGCCGGATGAATGGCTGGGTGCGTGCTGGTCCGGCTGCCTTTGGTGACGATAGGTTGCGCAAGCGGCTGCTCGATGCGGCGCTCGCCTATGTTCTTGCGCTGCCGCCGAAGTGAACGACAAATGATGCCGTGCTTCCGTCTGCCCGAACTCTCTCCTGAGAGGCAGGGCATGGGCGGGATGTGATCGCAGACAAGAAAAGGAAAGATCGAGATGCCGAAGGCCAATCCCCGTCACCCGAACTTTCCTATCCCCGGCGGGCCGGAATTGCGTGCAAAAGGCTGGCGGCAGGAGGCGTTGTTGCGGCTGATGGAGAATGTGCTGGCTGTTGGCGAGGACCCGGACAACCTGATCGTCTACGCGGCTCTCGGTAAGGCGGCACGCAACTGGGCGTCCCACAGGGCTATCGTCAAGACGCTCATGGAGATGGACGAAGACCAGACGCTGATCATTCAATCGGGCAAGCCGGTGGGGCTGCTCAAGACCCATGCAAAGGCGCCGTTGGTGATCATGGCCAATTGCAACATTGTCGGCCAATGGGCAAAGGCCGAGGTGTTCTATGAGCTGGAAAAGCAGGGGCTGATCTGCTGGGGTGGTCTGACGGCCGGCGCCTGGCAATATATCGGTAGTCAGGGCGTCATTCAGGGCACCTATGAAATCTTCATGCGCATTGCCGAAAACCGTTTTGGCGGTGATCTGGCCGGGCGCTTCATTCTGACGGCCGGTCTCGGCGGCATGGGCGGCGCGCAGCCGCTGGCTGGCCGCATGGCGGGTGCGGCGATCCTGTGCATCGATATCGACCCCGTGCGTGCCGAAAAACGCAAGGCGATCGGCTATCTCGAACATGTGGCTGATGACCTCGACACGGCGCTGGCGATGATCGATCAGGCTATCAAGGAAAAGCGCGCCACCTCCATCGGCCTCGTCGGTAACGCGGCGGCGCTCTATCCCGAGATCGCCCGGCGCGGCATCGTGCCGGATATCGTCACCGACCAGACGTCAGCGCATGATCTGGTCTACGGTTATGTACCGAAGGGCATGAGCATTGAGGAGGTCAAGCGCCTGCGCGTCGATGGTCAGGGCCAGTTGATGGCCGCCAGCCGTGCTTCGATCGTCGATCATGTCAAAGCGATGCTGGAATTCCAAGCCAAGGGTTCCGAGGTCTTCGACAACGGCAACCTGATCCGCACGCAGGCGCGGGAAGGCGGTGTCGCCAATGCCTTCGATATCCGTATCTTCACTGAAGCCTATCTCAGGCCGCTGTTTGCCCGCGCCATCGGCCCCTTCCGCTGGATGGCACTTTCGGGCGAGGAGAGCGATATCGCCCGCATCGACGACCTGCTGCTCGAAATGTTCCCCGACAACAAGATCGTCACCAACTGGATCCGGCTGGCGCGCGAGAATGTGCCGTTCGAAGGCCTTCCCGCCCGCATCGCCTGGCTTGGTCATGGCGAACGCACGGAACTGGCGGTGGCCGTCAATGCGCTGGTCGCCTCCGGTGAGCTCAAAGGACCGATCGCCTTTTCCCGCGATCATCTCGATGCCGGTGCGATGGCGCATCCCAATATCATGACCGAACGCATGAAAGACGGTTCCGACGCCATCGCCGACTGGCCGCTGCTCGATGCGATGCTGCTCTGCTCGTCGATGGCCGATCTCGTCGTCGTCCATTCGGGCGGTGGCGGTTATGCCGGCTATATGACCAGCTGTGGCGTCACCGTTGTTGCCGATGGAACCGAGGCGGGCGCGGAGCGGCTGAGCCACGCGCTGACCAACGACACGGCGCTCGGGGTCATTCGCTATGCGGATGCGGGTTACGAGGATTCGTTGGATGAGATTGGCAAGAAGGGTATCGGATATATCAAGACTTGACCGGCGTGCAGATTGCCTGCGGCCGGTTCCTATTTTCTGTTTTCAGGCCGGGTTTAAATCGGTCCGCTTTCCTGTTCTTTCGGAGAAAGCTTCACGGTTTTAGTTAATGCCCGCAAATACGAATGGCGCGGCCGCCCTGCGGACGCCGCGCCATATTGGATCAGGCGTTGACGAGCGCCAGTTGCGCCCGTGCTGCCAGAATCTGCGAGCAGGCGTTGGCTGCCTCCACGCCCTTGACGACGAAATGGTCGCGGAAGAAGCGGATATGCTGTTCCGATTCCTGGAAATTATGCGGCGTCAGCACGGTCGACAGAACCGGGATGCCGGTGTCGAGCTGAACGCGCATCATGCCGTCGAGCACGGTGCCGGCCACGAAATCGTGGCGGTAAATGCCGCCATCGACAACAAAGGCGGAGCCGATGATGGCCGAGAAGCGGCCGGTTTTTGCCAGCGTCTGGGCATGCAGCGGGATTTCAAGCGCACCGGGAACGTCGAAGATCTCGACATCGGATGCGTTGCCGCCAAGCTTTTGCCATTGGGCGACGAAGGAGTTGACGCATTGATCGACGATATCAGCGTGCCAGCGCGCGCGGATAATGGCGATCTTCTGGGTGGGGTGGGAAGCGATTGTCATGTCAGTCTGGCCTTTCAAGGTTGCCATTTTTCAATGATCCCCTTGGGCGAACACGCAGGCGCGGCGACCCCTTTTTTGACAAGGGATCTCCTGATCTGCTTGCTCTCTTTCATCCGGACTTTAACCGTCGGCTCCGGAATTCAACCGGATCTGCTGACCTTCATGCGGAAGCATGAAGCGCTCGCGGGCTCCAGGACTTGCGTCCCGTTACCGCCGGTGGGGAGTTTCACCCCGCCCTGAGAACGTGCAAGGCTGACTATAGAGATCGAACGGCGGGCGTCAAATGCGTTGTGCGACGCACACAATGAAAAAGGCGACAGATTTTTTCTCAAAATCCGTCGCCTGGAACATTTCATTCCGCCTGCTCGCGGTGGTTACTCGCGGATGATCAGCAAGTCGCTCGCGGTAAAGCGCAATGTCGAGACTTCGCCCACGGCCGGAGGCATCAGGCCGGGAGCGTTGAACATGTCGAACGAGATGACGGCGTCACCGACCTTCATGCGGGTGCGGATGACCGAGCCCAGGAAGTTGCTGGAGACGACTGCGCCGGTAAGCGCCGTGTCGCCTTTGGCACCTTCGGCAATCGATCCTGCTTCCGGACGCAGCGCCAGCGAAACCTTGTCACCGGCCTTGGTCGCGGACCCCAGCGGCTCGCGCAACGTGATCTGCTGATCACCGATAATGATCCGGTTCGTTGCTGGATCGACGACCTTGGCCTCGATGAGATTGAGCGTGCCGACGAAGGAGGCGACGAAGCGCGTGGCCGGTTTGTTGTAGATATCGAACGGCGTGCCGATCTGGTCGGCGCGGCCGCCGTTCATGACGACGATACGGTCGGAAATCGACAGGGCTTCTTCCTGGTCATGGGTGACGAAAACCGTGGTGATGCCGAGCTGCTGCTGGATCATGCGGATTTCCTCGCGCAGCGACACGCGGATCTTGGCATCGAGCGCCGACAACGGCTCGTCAAGCAGAAGGACCTGCGGCTTGGGTGCCAAGGCGCGCGCCAGCGCCACGCGCTGCTGCTGGCCACCGGACATCTGGTAGGGGAAGCGGTCGGCGAGATGGTCCAGATGGATCAGGCCGAGCATTTCCTTGACGCGGGCATCGATAGCCGATTTCTCCATGCCGGCGATCTTCAGGCCGAAGGCGACATTGTCGTGCACGGTCATGTTCGGAAACAGCGCATAAGCCTGGAAGACCATGCCGATATTGCGCTGGTTCGGTTTCAGCTCATTCTGGTTGCGGCCGTTGATGATGACGGTTCCGGCCGACGGCGTTTCGAAGCCGGCGATCATGCGCAGGATTGTCGTCTTGCCGCAGCCGGACGGCCCGAGAAAGGAGACAAATTCTCCCTTTTCGATGGTCATGTTGAAATCCTTGACCACCTGTACGGGGCCAAAGCTCTTCTGAATGCCTGAGAGTTCGAGAAAGGACATAGGCGATCAATACCTCAGGGCTTGGCGGGAGCCGATTTGCTGAAACGGGAGACGAGCTGCAGAAGAACCATGCACCCCCAGGTGATGGCGAACGCGATGACCGCGAGCGCCGGCGGCTCATAGGCGCGATTGGCGCCGATCAGTTGCAGGTAGGGACCGAAGGCCGGCCGGTTGAGCAGCGACGGCATGGTGAACTCGCCGATGACGATGGCAAAGGTGATGAAGGCGCCGGAGAGGACGCCGCTCATGACATTCGGGAAAATACACTTGAACATGATGGTCGGCCAAGAGGCGCCGAGGCTCTGGGCCGCTTCCGTCAGCGTGCCGACATCGATGGTGCGCATGGCGGTATCGACCGAGCGGTACATGTAGGGCAGTGACAGCGTCATGAACGAGAACATCAAAAGCAGGTCGGTGCCACGGGTTGAGCCCGTGAACGGAATGAACGAAGAGGAATTGTAGATCCGGAGATAGCCGAAGACGATGACGATGGCCGGAATAACCAGCGGCATCAGCGTGATAAACTCGACCACCGGGCGCATCTGCGGCAGGCGCAGGCGGACCCAGTAAGCTGTCGGTACGACCAGAAGCACGCCGAAGACGATCGTCAGAATTGCCATCACGATCGAATAGCTGAAGGATTCGCGGAACTGGATGTCCGAAAAAACCGAGCGATAGGCATCGAAGGAATATTCGCCTCGGCGCATGCGCAGCGAGAATTCGAACGTGGCGATCAGAGGAATGACGAAATAGGACGCACCAAACAGGATTGCGATCCAGGCGCTGATTTTTTGTGCCTTCATTTCTGCCACCGTTCGGCACGCATGCGGAGCCAGATGTAGATGAGATTGGAAATCCCGGTGATGACGATCATGCCGAGCGCCAAGGCATACCCGAGATTGGGATTGTGCAGAACGTCGCCGCGGATCTGGGCATAGAGCTGGATCGGCACGATGTTGAAGGTGGAGCCGGTCAGCGAATAGGCCGTCGCGATGGCACCGAAAGCGTTGGCGAACAGAAGCAGCGTCGTGCCGAGGATGCTCGGGAACAGGATCGGCAGGGCGACCTTGGTCCAGTACTGCCTGTTGGTTGCGCCAAGGATTTCAGCGGCTTCGCGCCATTCCTTCTTCAGACCGTCAAGCGCCGGGGTGATAATCAACACCATCAGCGGGATCTGGAAATACATGTAGGTCAGCGTCAGGCCGACGAAGCTCAACAGATTGAAGCCGGTGGCATAGAGATTGATGCCGAACCAGTCGCGCAAAATCATGGTGACGAGGCCGGTGCGGCCAAGGGTGGCTAGAAACGCGAAGGCCAGCGGTACGCCGGCAAAATTGGAGGCGACCCCGGAAAAGGTCAACAGCGACGAGCGGATCCAGGTGGGCAGACCGCCGAGCACCACGGCCCAGGCAAGCCAGAAGCCGATCAAGGCACCACCAATCGAGGAGGCCAGGCTGATCTTGATGGAGATCCAGTAAGAGGCGAGAATCTTGTCGGTGAAGAGCCCGCCAATGTTCTCGAAGGTGAATTCGCCCGCCGGATTGAGGAAGGCGCCGGTGACGAGATAGAGCGTCGGGGCGATCAGGAACATCACTGCAAACAGCAGGAACGGTGTGATCCCGAGCCAGTCGATGGCCGTCTTCTTCAAATCAATGGCCCTGTTGGCGCTCATCCGGAAACCGTCTTGTGAAAATTGAAAAATAGCCTTCCCGCAGGGTGCGGGAAGGCCTTGTTGCGACAGTGTTACTGTACGTTGGCGCCAACGACTGTATCCCAGCCCTTGGTGATGACTTCCTTGTAGGCTTCCTGCTGTTCGAGCGTCGGGAACAGTGCCTTTTCATAGGCAGCGGCCGGCGGCAGCTTGTCGAGCAGGTCCTTCGGGATCTTGTTGTTCTTGGCAAGATCATTGAAGCGGATCGGGTGGCAATAGCCCTTCAGCCAGCCAAGCTGACCTTCGTCGGAATAAAGGTATTCCATCCACAGCTTTGCAGCGTTCGGATGCGGAGCGTAGGCCGAGATTGCCTGAACGTAGACGCCGGCAACAACGCCAGAAGCCGGGATCACAACATCGACCGGCGGGTTGCCGGCAAGCGTGTCACGGTCGGACAGGGCATTGTAGTCCCAGCGCAGGATGATCGGGGTCGTGCCCTGAGCGAGCGGAGCCGACTTGCCGATGACCGGAACGAAATTGCTCTTGGCGTTCAGCTCCTTGAAGAAAGCAAGACCAGCTTCGCCAGCCTTGGCGACATCACCGCCGGCGCTCGAAAGGCCAGCTGCGAAAACGCCGGAGATGGCCTGGTTGGCGGTGCGCGGGTCACCGGCCAGAGCAACCATGTTGGCGAATTCCGGCTTCAGCAGGTCGGCCCAATCCTTCGGGCTTTCCTTGACGAGGTCCTTGTTCACTTCAAAGGCCATGACGCCGTAATAGTCGCCGTACCAGTAGCCGTCAGCATCCTTGGCTGTGTCCGGGATCGAATCCCAGGTTTCAACCTTGTAGGGCTGGATCAGGCCATCGGCCTTGGCTGTCGGGCCGAAGGAGAGGCCGACGTCAATCACGTCAGGAGCCTGGTCACCCTTGTTGTCCTTGTTGGCCTTGATGGCTTCAATTTCGTCGCCCGAGCCGGCGTCCGGGTTCAGTTCGTTGACCTTCAGGCCGTATTTGGCCTTGAAGCCTTCGATGACGCCGCCGTAGCCGCACCAGTCGTGGGGCAGGGCGATGGTCGTCAGGGTGCCTTCTGCCTTGGCAGCGGCGATCAGTTCGGCGCTTGGCTCCGCAGCGGCGATGGCGGTCGTTGCTATGACCATGGCGGTCGAAAGCGAAAGCAGGCGGCGCATGTGTGAAATCACTGGTCTTCTCCTTGTGGTTATATCAGTCAACTTCGAGGAAGCTGATACTGGGGTCCTATGAAGCTTATGTGACAGGCGTTGTCTCCTTTGCGACCAGAGGTTCGCAGGCGGAACACCTTCATTTCATTTTCGAAATTAACATTCGCCCGGGCGCTGGCGTTTTTTATTGCATTCCTCAATTGCGGACATGGCCTCCCCGTACCGGTCGACCCGGTGCCACGTTCCGTACCACTTTCTCCTCCTAAAGCGGCTTTCGAAAAAGCCTCGTTGAATCGAACAGGCCTTCGAGCGTTTTCATGCGGTCATGCGTCTCGTCCCAGATGGAACTCTGCACGGCCTCAATCAGCGCTTCGACGGCAAACAGGGTGACGACCGAGCTGTCCCAAGCGGAAGGTGCTTCGATCTGGATGCGGAAGACGCGCCGCGCCGATTTGGCGATGGGCGAACTCCACTGGTCGGTAAACAGGATGATCTCGACGCCACGGTCACGGGCAATGCGCGACAGGGTTTCCATCTCCTGCTCATAGCGGCGGATGTCGAACATGATCAGGACGTCGCCCTTCTTCATGTCGAGAACATAATGCGGCCAGGAGCTGGAATTGGAGGCGATCTGGGTAACGCCGGAGCGGATGACCTGAAGATGGGTGAAGAAATAGTCGGCCAGTGCCCGGGTAATGCGGCCGCCGACGAGATAGATATTGCGCTTGCGGTCGGCGATCATCGCGGCTGCGCCGTCGAACTCTGCCGTTTCCAGTTGCGCCAGCGTCGCACGCAGATTGTTCATCGTCGCATCGGCGAAACGATTGAGGATATGGGTGCCCGGCGCATTGGCCGCCCAGCGATCATGCTTGCTGATCGGGTTGGATATGGTCGCTTCGAGTTCCTGATGGAGGCGCTGCTGGAAATCGGGAAAGCCCCGGAACCCAATCTTCTGCACCATGCGGGCGACCGTCGGCGTCGATACGCCAGCATTCTCGGCAACAGTCGTGATGCTGCCGAGTCCGGAAACCGGATAGTTGTCGAGAAGCGTCGCTGCCAACTGTTTTTCCGCGCGGGTCAGCACGGCAAAATGGGCGTTGATCACATCCGACACCGTCATGGTGCCTGCGGTATTGGTCAAAATTCATCCCCTGGGCCGGTCTCTGCCAGCTTTGTGACAGAGTAAACATCGCTGTCACAATTCGAGTCAATTGATTTTTTGAAGAGATCGTTTCAGATTCCGGTTGACACCAGTCAAAACGTGAAGAATTCTTTTCAGTATTGGCAGTCAAGCGTGAGTTGAGGAAAACCACCGGCTGTTCGATTCTTGCTTCCACGTATGATTTCAGGGGCTTCCAGCCTATCCAGAAACCGCGTGGTGCCGATCAGGCAACCGGAAGGGGACCGGAGTTGACGGGACTTTTGACAGAGGCGGATGGATCGCCCGTAGCAGTGGAAAACCCGGAGGCGTTGAGCCCGGTGCTGCTGGTCTGCGAACACGCGTCGCGCCGTCTTCCAGAAAAGATGGGTGCGCTTGGGCTCTCAGAAGACGCGCTCAAAAGCCATATCGCCTGGGACCCAGGCGCTCTCGCCGTCTCGCAGCTGTTGGTCAAGAGCCTCGATGCCGCTTTGATATACCAGCGGTTTTCGCGGCTGGTTTATGATTGCAACCGGCCGCCGGAGGCAGACGCCGCGATGCCGGCCGTCAGCGAAGTCTTTGAAATACCCGGCAATGCATCCATTTCCGCTGCCGAGCGGCTGGCCCGGACGGAGGCACTCTACGTGCCTTTCGGCAACGCACTTTCAGACTTCATCGTCGCGCGAAAGGCCCAAGATCGTGCGCCGATCCTGATAACGATGCATACTTTCACGCCGGTCTATCACGGCAAGCAGCGCGACGTCGAAATCGGCATTCTGCACGACGAGGACACCCGGCTGGCGGATGCGATGCTCACTGCCGCTGAGAAAACGCCTGGCTACACTGTGCGCCGGAACGAACCGTATGGACCGTCCGATGGCGTCACCCATACTCTGATAAAGCATGGCTTGAAGAACGGCCTGCTCAACGTAATGATCGAGATCCGCAACGATCTCGTTTCAAATGAAGTCGGCCAAAAGGTCATGGCCGATTATCTGACAGGTATCCTGGGCGAAAGCCTGGTTGCACTGTCGCAATAAAAAGACCTGGGGAGCGGCATGTCCGCGGAGACTGGTCCATGGGCTTCCATGGACACACTGGCATTTCGGCATCCGGCAATACCGCCGGAGGCTGGCTGATACAGGGGAAAAACATGTCAGACTATTCAGATCTCGATAAAAAGCAGGACATGCACGTCCTGCATTCAATGGGTTACGCCCAGGAACTTGAACGGCGGATGAGCTCGTTCTCCAATTTTGCAATCTCATTCTCGATCATCTGCATCATGTCTGGCGGCATCAATTCGCTGGCTCAGGCAACATCGGGCGCTGGCGGTATCGCCATCGGCATCGGCTGGCCGCTTGGTTGCATCATGTCCGGTTTTTTTGCTCTGGCATTGGCGCAGATCTCGTCAGCCTATCCGACAGCAGGCGGGCTCTATCACTGGGGTTCGATCCTCGGCAACCGCTTCACGGGCTGGCTGTCGGCCTGGCTTAACCTGCTCGGTCTGATCACTGTGCTCGGGGCCATCAATGTCGGCACCTACTACTTCTTCTTTGGCGCTTTCGGCACCTATTTCGGCATGGAAGATACGCTGCTGGTTCGCGTTGGCTTCGTTGCGGCCATTACAGCCCTCATGGCATTGATCAACCATATGGGCATCGGCCTGACGGCAAAGCTGACCGATATGTCCGGTTACCTGATCCTCACCGCAGCGATTGCACTGACGATCATTTGCCTGGTTTCGGCGTCTTCCTATGAATTCAGCCGTCTCTTCACGCTGACCAACTATTCCGGCGAAGCCGGTGGCAACGTATGGCCGGCGGTTTCGAGTGGTTGGGTCTTTGCGCTCGGTCTGCTTTTGCCGATCTACACCATCACCGGCTACGACGCATCGGCACATACATCCGAAGAAACCGTCAAGGCGCAGATCTCTGTTCCGCGCGGGATGGTCTCATCCGTGCTTTGGGCTTCGATCTTCGGCTACATCATGCTGTGCGCGTTCGTCATCATGATTCCGAACATGGACGATGCCGCCAAGCAAGGCTGGAACGTGTTCTTCTGGGCCATGGACACCCAGGTCAATCCGACGATCAAGACCATTCTTTACGTCGCGATCGTCATCTCCCAGTTCCTGTGCGGTCTCGCAACGGTCACGTCGGTCTCCCGGATGATCTTCGCGTTCTCGCGCGACAAGGGCCTGCCGGGATCCAGCGTCCTCGCCAAGGTCAGCCCGAAGTTCCGCACCCCCGTTGCCGCGATCTGGACAGGATCCATTCTGTCCGTGCTGTTCGTGTGGGGCACCTCCGAAATCACCATCGGCGAAGCGTCTGCTTACGCCATCGTCGTATCGTGCACGGTCATCTTCCTGTTCCTCTCCTTTGCCGTGCCGATCTTCCTGGGCCTGCGCGCCCACGGTACGCCCAAGTGGAACAAGATGGGCCCTTGGGACCTCGGCCCGACGAAATTCAAGATCGTCAGCGTTCTCGCATTGGTCTCGATGGTTGTCATGTTCGTCATCGGCATCCAGCCGCCGAACGATTGGGCGCTCTACATTACGGTCGGTTTCCTTGTCCTGACGGGTATCGTCTGGATTGCCTTTGAAAACAAACGCTTCAAGGGACCGCCGATCGGCGAGGAAGTTGCCCGCCGGGCGTCTGAGATTGCCGCTGCTGAAAAGGCCGTCGGCCAAATCTGATCGCCAAAGGAAACGACGGAAGCCGCTTTCGGCGGCTTCCGCACCACCTTCTGTGGAACGCGCCTGGGAGGTGCAGTTCCTGCCATTCACGGGATTTTTGCAATGAGCGTCAGCTATTCGTTTGAAGACTTGAAGAAGGATGTCGCCGAAGGCCGCATCGATACGGTTCTGGCCTGCCAGATCGACATGCAGGGACGCCTGATGGGCAAGCGCTTTCATGCGCAGTTCTTTGTCGACAGCGCCTGGGAAGAGACCCATAGCTGCAACTACCTTTTGGCGACCGACCTCGAAATGGAAACGGTAAACGGTTACAAGTCGACGAGCTGGGAATCCGGCTATGGCGACTATACAATGAAGCCTGATCTCTCGACACTTCGCCGCATCCCATGGCTCGAAGGCACGGCGCTGGTTCTCTGCGACATGCTCGACCATCATACCCATAAGGAAGTGCCGCATTCGCCGCGCGCCATCTTGAAGAAACAGGTCGCACGGCTCGAGGCCATGGGCTTGAAGGCCTTCATGGCGACCGAACTTGAATTCTTCCTGTTTGATCAGTCCTATGACGATGCCCGCGAAAGCGGCTACCGCGATCTCAAGCTGGTCAGCGGCTATAATGAAGACTACCACATCTTCCAGACGACAAAGGAAGAGGACGTCATGCGGGCGATCCGCAACGGCCTGCAGGGTGCTGGCATTCCCGTGGAAAACACCAAGGGTGAGGCGTCAGCCGGACAGGAAGAGGTCAACGTGCGTTATGCCGACGCGCTGACCATGGCCGACCGGCATGTGATCATCAAGAACGGCTGCAAGGAAATCGCCTGGTCGCGCGGCAAGGCGATCACTTTCCTTGCCAAGTGGAATTACAATGCGGCCGGTTCGTCGTCGCACATCCACCAGTCGCTCTGGAGTCTGGATGGAAAGAACTCGAAATTCTTCGACAAGGAGGCCGAGTACGGCATGTCGGAGATGATGCGGCAGTATGTTGCCGGGCTTTTGGCGCATGCCGGTGAAATCACCTATTTCCTCGCGCCCTATATCAATTCCTACAAGCGCTTTGTCGCAGGCACCTTTGCACCAACCAAGGCCGTCTGGTCGAAGGACAACCGCACCGCCGGATACCGGATGTGCGGCGAAGGCACCAAGGCGATCCGTATCGAGTGCCGTGTTGGCGGCTCCGATCTCAATCCTTACCTCGCGATGGCTGCGCTGATTGCAGCCGGTATTGCCGGTATCGAGGGCAAGATGGAGCTTGAAGCGCCGTTCGTTGGTGATGCCTATGGTGGCAAGAACATCCGCGAAATCCCCCGCACCCTGCGCGACGCGACGACTGCGCTCAGCAGCTCGAAAATGCTGCTGGATGCTTTCGGGGAAGATGTCATCGAGCACTACACGCGCGCTGCCGAATGGGAGCAGGAAGAATACGATCGCCGCATTACCGATTGGGAAGTGGCGCGCGGGTTCGAGCGGGCGTAGCGCCTTATTTCGGGTGCAGTCGCACTCTATCTGCCACGGGCAGGCCAGCGGGCCGGTCCGTGGCATCCAGCATTCTCAAAGCCTAAAAGACAGGAAGATGATCATGACCATGATCCAATGCATTTCCCCGGTGAACGGGGAGGTTTACGCAGAGCGGCCAGCGGTTGACGCGGCGGTTGCAGCAGCGGCCGTTACCCGCGCCCGTGCAGCCCAGAAAAGCTGGTCGAAGCTTGCGGTCGAAGACCGCGTCAAGCTGGTTATGGCCGGTGTCGCCCGCCTCAACGAGATGGTTGACGAGGTGGTTCCGGAGCTGGCCTGGCAGATGGGCCGCCCGGTTCGTTACGGCGGCGAGTTCCGCGGTTTCAACGAGCGCTCCAACTATGTGGCGACGATTGCGGCCGATGCACTGGCGCCGATCATCGTCGAAGATAGCGCCAGCTTCGAGCGCCGTATCGAGCGCGTCGCCCACGGCGTCGTCTTCGTGATCGCCCCCTGGAACTATCCGTACATGACCGCGATCAACACGGTCGCACCGGCACTGATGGCCGGCAATGCTGTCATCCTCAAACATGCGAGCCAGACGATCCTGGTCGGCGAGCGCATGGTACGCGCCTTTGTTGAGGCAGGCGTTCCGGAAGACGTGTTCCAGAACATCTTCCTCGATCATGCAACGACGTCGCAATTGATCGCGGCCAAGAGCTTCGATTTCGTCAATTTCACCGGTTCGGTCGAAGGCGGCCGGTCGATTGAGCGGGCTGCAGCCGGTACCTTCACCGGTCTTGGCCTCGAGCTTGGCGGCAAGGACCCGGGCTACGTCATGGAAGACGCTGATCTGGATGCTGCCGTCGATACGCTGATGGACGGCGCGATGTTCAACTCCGGACAGTGCTGCTGCGGTATCGAGCGCATCTATGTCAACGAAAACCTCTATGACGATTTCGTCGAGAAGGCCGTTGCCTTTGCGTCGGCTTATAAGCTCGGCAATCCAATGGAGCAGGAAACCTCGCTCGGGCCGATGGCGCACAAGCGCTTTGCCGCGGAAGTGCGTGCGCAGACCGCTGAAGCTATTGCCAAGGGCGCGAAAGCTCTCGTCGATCCGAAACTGTTCCCGCAGGACGATGGCGGCGCCTATCTCGCGCCGCAGGTTCTCGTCGATGTCGATCACTCCATGAAGGTCATGACTGAAGAGAGCTTTGGCCCGGTCGTTGGTATCATGAAGGTGAAGAATGACGCCGAAGCGCTCGCCTTGATGAACGATTGCAAATACGGCCTGACCACTTCGCTCTGGACCAAGGATGCGGAGCGTGCAGCCCGTATCGGACAGGACCTTGAAACCGGTACGGTGTTCATGAACCGCGCCGACTATCTCGATCCGGCTCTCTGCTGGACCGGTGTCAAGGAAACCGGCCGTGGCGGCTCGCTTTCCATCATCGGTTTCCAGAACCTGACCCGCCCGAAATCCTACCACCTGAAGAAAGCCTGAACCGATGACCATCACAGCCAACTGGAGCTACCCGACATCCATCAAGTTCGGGGCAGGGCGGATCAAGGAACTTGCTGATCATTGCAAGGCGCTTGGCATCAAGAAGCCGCTGCTGGTGACAGACCGCGGCCTCGCGCCGATGCCGATCACTCAGAATGCGCTCGATATCCTCGAAGCCGCAGGCCTCGGCCGCGCGCTGTTTGCCGATGTTGACAGCAATCCGACTGACGTCAACCTCGACGCCGGTGTCAAGGCATTCAAGGCCGGTGGCCATGACGGCGTCATCGCCTTCGGTGGCGGCTCCGGCCTCGACCTCGGCAAGTGCGTTGCATTCATGGCAGGCCAGACTCGTCCAGTCTGGGATTTCGAGGATGTCGGCGATTGGTGGACCCGCGCCAGCGTCGAAGGCATTGCGCCGATCATCGCCGTGCCGACAACAGCCGGGACCGGCTCCGAAGTCGGCCGCGCCTCCGTCATCACGAACTCCGAGACGCATACCAAGAAGGTGATCTTCCATCCGAAGTTCCTTCCCGCCGTCACCATCTGCGATCCGGAACTGACGGTCGGCATGCCGAAGGTCATCACTGCCGGGACCGGCATGGATGCTTTTGCCCATTGCCTGGAAGCCTACTGCTCGCCGTTTTACCATCCGATGTCGGCCGGTATTGCACTTGAAGGCCTGCGCCTCGTCAAGGAATACCTGCCGCGCGCCTATAAGGACGGTACGGATATCGAAGCTCGCGCCCATATGATGTCGGCCGCCGCCATGGGTGCCGTCGCCTTCCAGAAGGGGCTCGGCGCCATCCACTCGCTGTCGCATCCGGTCGGCGCGATCTACAACACCCATCACGGCATGACCAATGCCGTCGTCATGCCGCCGGTATTGCGTTTCAACCGCTCTGCTATCGAAGGCAAGATTGGCCTGGCAGCCGCCTATCTCGGCATTTCCGGCGGCTTCGATGGCTTCTACGACTATGTGCTGAGGCTGCGCGAGGAACTCGGCGTTCCCGACAGGCTGTCGGCGCTCGGTGTCGGCACAGACCGTATCGATGAAATGGCAGCCATGGCGATCGTCGATCCGACGGCTGGCGGCAATCCGGTCGAGTTGACACTCGATGCGGCCAAGCAGCTGTTCCGCGACTGCATTTAACTTTCTGGTCCGGCCACGTGGACATCGAAAAGCCCGGAAAACCATGGTTTTCCGGGCTTTTTTCATGTCCAGCAGCGCCGTTCATGGCCGACTAGTTAATTCTCGGGAGGCGGCATTCAGTCTTTGTTAACCACGATCTGAAAGGTTTGATTAACCGAAGCGCGATGGATTTTGCGTCTTGCGGGAGCCATGCCGGGGCTCAAACCTTTTTCAGACAGGACACGGACATGCCAGTCATTACATTCGCAAACACCAAGGGCGGCGCGGGCAAGACGACCGCTGCGTTGATTCTGGCAACGGAACTCGCGCGCACCGGCGCTCGGGTGACCATTCTCGATGCCGATCCGCAGCACTGGATTTCCCATTGGCACGATATTTCGGGAAAGGTTCCGAATATCGAGGTGATCTCCTACGTGACGATGGCGTCGATCCAGACGCATATCAACGATAACAGGGCGACGACCGATTATTTCATCATCGATCTTGCCGGTGCGCGCAACACGCTGATGGCAACTGCCATTGGGCTTTCCGACCATGTGATGATCCCGATCCAGGGCTGTGCCATGGATGCCAAGGGCGGCGCCCAGGTGCTGGAATTGCTCGGTTATCTCGAGGAAAAGGCTGGCATCCGTATCAATCATTCGGTCGTGCTGACGCGCGTCAACTCGCTGGTGACGACACGGGCATTGCAGGTGGTGAAGCAGCTGCTTTCCGAGCGTTCCGTGCCGGTGCTGGATACGCCGATCATTGAGCGCGCCGCCTTCCGCGACATTTTCGACTGTGGCGGCACGTTGCAGACGATGGACCCAACACGGGTCAGCAATCTCGACAAGGCCTGTCAGAACGCCCGTGCCTTTGGTGACGAAGTGCGCAGGCTTGTTCCGCTCCGGCTGACCCGCAGCATGCGCCGCGCCGCCTGAGGCCGGATAGTAGACCAATTCGACGCCGCGCGTTTTTCGCGCGGCGTTTTGCGTTTAATGAGCACTTAAAATCGGCGATCGATGAAATGTTTGGCCTGCGCGCCGGCGTGATAAAAGGCCGACTTGAGGCTGCGCCACGGATCGGGCGTCAGCGGTGTTTCAGCAAGCGGCAGGGCGTTTGGTTCGCCGGCCACATGGTTGGCCAGTGCGCGGCCAAAGACTGTGCCGGGTGCGATGCCGCGGCCGTTGTAGCCGCTGACAGAAAAGACGTTCGGCGCCATCACGTGCATCTGCGGCAAGTTGTTGGTGGTCATGCCGATGCGGCCGTCCCACCAGTGCTCGAAGCGGAAATCGCCAAGGGCTGGGAAGAGCTTGCGCAGCGAACGCTCGGCAAAGGCGCGGTGGGTGCCCTCGGCCAGTGCATCGAGGCGCCCGACGCTGCCAAAGATCAGCCGGTTCTGCTGGTCCATCCGGAACGAGGTCATCACCAGGCCGGTGTCCCAGCAGCCTTGCCGCTCGGGCAGGATGGTGCGGGCGATATTGTCGGAGAGCGGGTTCGTTGCGAACTGGAAGTAGGGCAGGATCGTCAGTTCCTGGGTATAGGACGTCCAGGGCGTCTGGGCGAGCATATCGCCATAGGCGTTGGTGGCGACGATGATGGATTTGGCGGTGATGGTGCCACCACCGGCTGACAGCTTCCAGAGATCGCCCTTGCGCTCGGCCGAGCGCAGCGGCGTTTCTGTGTAAATCTGGGCGCCTGCGTCCAGGGCGGCGCGGGCAAGGCCCCGGGCATAGGCCAGTGGCTGGATGGTTCCTGCCCGCCGGTCGAGCAGCGCTCCGGCAAAGCCGGCTGCGCCTGTCAGCGACTTGGCGCGATCAGCACTGACGACTTCGACGGGTGCACCAAACGCCTTCCACTGCCGCTCACGGTCTTGAATGTCCTTCAGCCCCTCGGCTCCGACGGCGAGATGCAGCGTTCCATTGCGTACGACTTCGCAGGCAATCGCGTGTTTTTCGACAAGCTGATAGACCAGCGATGGGCCATCACCGAGTTCGGTCAGCAGCCGCGTCCCCACCTGCGAACCGAGTGTTGCAATCAGGTCCTCGGGCTTGGTCCACATGCCGGCATTGACCAGCCCGACATTACGGCCGGAGCCGCCGAAGCCGATCATTTTTGCCTCAGCTATAGCAACACTGACACCCTTTTCCGCGAGATGCAGGGCGGCCGAAAGGCCGGTAAAGCCGCCACCGATTACCGCGACATCGACCGTGATATCGGTTGCAAGCGGTCCTGTTTTCGGAGCCGCCGGCGCCGTGGCATGCCAGAGGTTGGGAAGTGTGCGTTCGGCGGCCATGACGGCATTCCTCGTCTGTCGGAATTGGTTTTTCAGTTCTCCGACAGATAAAGCATCGCGGCAATGTCTTTTAATGACAAAATCTGATGAGGTCATGAGGCTGCGAAATATCGCCTCGATGCATTGGTGGGGTATCAGGTGGGTGAGGTCGCGGCGTTACCAAGCTAAACGCCACGACCCCCGATCTCCGCCTCCGCGAAACTGTGCCCAATCATATCGCGTTCTGTACCGGTAAGCCGGCGCTGCGACGGGGTATGCGCGCCAAGGCTACAGTTGATCGTAGACTCGACGCACCCATTTTGACCGGCCCACGCATTCCGTCACCCCCCAAATAGGGGAGGTTTCTGTAAATTTAAGCTCTAGTCCGTGAATTCGACCGTCGTGCCGACACTGACCATTTTGGCAAGCTCCGTCGCGTCCCAGTTGGTCAGGCGAACGCAGCCATGGCTTTGGGTCTTGCCGATCTTGGACGGTTCCGGGGTTCCGTGGATGCCGTAGGTCGGCTTCGACAGCGCGATCCAGACCGTGCCGACCGGACCGTTCGGGCCGGGCTGCAAGGTGAGGACCTTGTCGTTCTGGCCCTGCTTGAAGTTGATCTTCGGATTGTAGGTGTAGCCGGGGTTCAGGGCGATCCGATCGACCTGAACCGTGCCCGAAGGTGACGGCGTGTCGGATGAGCCGATGGTTGCCGGATAGGCGGCAATCAATGTTCCGGCCTCGTCATAGGCCAATACCTGCTTGCGGTATTTGTCAGCGACGATGCGGGTGACTTTGCCCTTTTTGGCCTCGCCGGGATTGATCACCTTGATGATTGTGCCCGGAATAGTGAAATCGATGCCGGGGTTCAATTCGCGCAGATAGGCCTCGTCCATGTGGAATTTCTCGCCCAGCATCTCGCTCGTCGACGTGAAGGAGAGGTGCGGCAGGACCGCCTTGTGGGCATAGTCTTCCGGAATGGAGGCGACGTAAGGGCCGGCGGCGTCGGCTGCCGTGATCGTGTACGTGGTGATCGGCAGACCGCCGGTGAAACGAAGCCGCTCAAGAATGTCGTCGGTATTGTTCGGGTCCAGCGTTTCGCCGGTGGCCTGTTGCCAGGCCTCGATCGCTTTGGTCACATTGGAACCAGTCTTGCCGTCGATGACGCCCGGAGAAAAGCCTTCCCGATCCAGGAAGACCTGCAGCGCGGTGATTTCGGCGCTGGATTTCTTGGTGATCCGGGCAGCAGACGGCAGGGATTGGCGCGCCGGGGCGTTTTCCTCCGGCGGCAGCGCCGCCATGTCATTCTCGTCCTGCATCGGCAATTGCTGGCGATCGACGTCGCGCGGCGTGGAATCGCGATAGTCCGGAATCGAGCCGGTGATATCGCCGGGCTGGGTAAAGTCCTGGTCGGTGAACGCGGGATCGGAATAACCATAGTCAGGATTGGTATAAACGTCGCGGTTACGCTCGCGGCGGCGCATGTCATTACGTTGTATGTCTTTGCCTTGACGGCCTGATCCCATCACTGTCGCGACGATATTTCCCCAACTGTCGACCAGAACGGTGCGGCCGCGGCGGTCACGCGTCATCTGCACGTCGCCGGAGTCAGGAATATAATCGAGAATGTCACCCTGCGGTGTCACCAAAACCGAATTGGGCGGCAGGCGGCCGTAACTGTCCTGCGCGTCGGCGGCAGAGGCAAAAGCGAGCGCGCTGACGGCTGAAAAAAGGGCAAGGCGGGTTCTGAAAACGAACGTCACGGTGAAACCTGTTATCTGGCAGTTGAACTCGGGGCGTACAAATCAAATGGGACGGTAATATGAATAAACTGAATTCATTATGAACAGTTCCCTAAAATCCTACAAATTCGGTGAGTTGCCCATTTCAGCCAGGTGATGAACCCGTTTCTTTGCGCTAGTTTTGGCCTGTTACCGATTCAGCCGGTTGGAACACACGGGAGAACAAAGAATGTCGATCCGAATCTCCGCCGCCGACTGGGAAAATGATTTCCAGATTCTTCTCGACCGTCAGTCTGCCTTGGACATCGGTGCCTTCGTCGTCGATGGGGTCGATCTTTCGCCGGGCACTGCAATTCCATCCGATGGCGACCGGCGTATCGACCATGCGCTGCAGGGTTTTTTCTTCACCTGCGGCCCAGACCACATCCGCCACCCCGAGCCCGTCGAGGGAAGCGACGAAGGGCGGACATTTCCCTTGCACGGATCGCTGTGCGGCACTCCGGTCGGCGAGACCCGGCTGTCGCAGCCGGATGAACCACCGGGCTGCACCGCGCTGACCGAGGTTTTGCTTGCGAGCGGAGGAAAGGCCAGCGTTTCCAGACAGTGGGCCGTCAGCCACGACAAGCGGGAGGTCACGCTGTCGGACCGGGTCACGAATACGGGCGACAGCCCGTTTGCGCCGATGCTGATGTATCACATGAATATCGGCGGCTGGCTGGCAGGCGCTGAAACACAGATCAGCGGAACGATGTTTGGAGATGAAAAGCGGCATTGGCGATTCGGCGACGGCGAACGCGCAGTTTTCTGTCTACCGGCGACACCGGGTGCCGAAGATGGCTGGGCGCAAATGGAGATAGGGCCTTTCGAGGCTCTGGCCGGCCGGTCTCTGGTTGTCCGATTTGCCACGGACACATTGCCGTTCCTGCAGATGTGGCGTTGTGAGAGCGGTGCCGCCAATGTCATTGGCATCGAACCTGTTTCTCACCGGCTTGCCAAACGGACCGAGCTTGCGGTCTCCGGCGAAATGCCGATGCTAGCGCCGGGCGAGACGGTCGAATATGCGCTGGCGTTCCAGATACGGTGATCCGCGTTTCCAATTGACGCCCGGCATAGCCGGTCCTACATCAGTCCGGCCATTATTGTGAGGAAGGCTTGCCATGGACATTCGCCAGATCAACGATGAATATTCGGTCACCGGACAGATTTCCGTCGAGGACCTCGACGCGATCAAGGCGATGGGGTTCAAGTCCATCGTCTGCCACCGCCCAGATTTCGAACAGCCAGACCAGCCGCAGTTCGAAACGATCGCTGCGCGTGCCAAGGAGCTTGGCCTCGACATCACCCATATCCCGGTCGGCCCGATGGGCGTAACCGCCGATTCAGTGCGCGAGATGGTCGATGCGCTGGATACGTTCGAGCGCCCGATGCTCGGCTATTGCCGCTCCGGTGCCCGCTCGACCAATGTCTACCAGCAGACCCAGCACATTCGCGGCTGATATGGATTTCGATCACCGCGCAGTCTTCCGATTGCGCGGTGATGCTTTATCCGGTGGGAGCAGCCTTCCTGTGCGTGCTCAACCCAGCCGCCGACCCGCTTCGTCGAAAAAGTGCAGGCTCTCCCATGCAGCGTGAACCGTGGCGAGCTCATCGAGAGCAATCTTTGAGCGGCCGGGCACGCGAAATACGATTGGCTGGCGATCCGGCAACGTGCCGTGAACATAGCTCTCTGCTCCAACCAGTTCCACGGCCGCGACTTTCACATCGATCGTCAGGCCGCTGTCTGACCCGTTCGAAGCCGCAAGATGCAGGTCTTCCGGCCGCACACCCAGTGTCACTGTCCCATCGGGCAGAGAAGTCCCATTCCCGATACGCCACTCTTTCGACGGACTTTTTGACAGCAGATTCATCGACGGTGAGCCGATAAAGGTTGCCACGAATGTCGTTTGAGGTTTTTCGTAAAGCTCGATCGGTGTTCCCACCTGCTCGATCCGGCCGGCGTTCAAAACGACGAGCCTGTCGGCCAATGTCATGGCCTCCATCTGATCATGCGTTACGTAAACGCTTGTTGTGGCGAGCGAGCGCTGCAGGCGCTTGATCTCGACACGCATCTGGACGCGCAGCTTGGCATCCAGGTTTGAAAGAGGCTCATCGAATAGGTAGGCCGCCGGTTCGCGAACGATTGCACGGCCCATCGCGACACGCTGGCGCTGGCCTCCGGATAACTGGCGTGGCTTTCGATCGAGGAAAGGTTCAATCTCCAGTGCTTTTGCCGCATCTGCGATCCGCCGGTCTATCTCGTCTTTCGGTGTGTTGCGGTTCTTCAGGCCATAGGCGAGGTTTTGGCGAACCGTCATGTGCGGATAGAGCGCGTAATTCTGGAAGACCATGGCGATATCGCGCTCGGACGGTTCGAGCTCGTTGACCACGCGGTCGCCAATCGAGATTGTGCCACCTGTAATGCTTTCAAGGCCGGCAATCATGCGCAAAAGGGTCGATTTTCCGCAGCCTGACGGGCCGACCAGCACCACCAGTTCTCCATCGGCGATATCAAGGGACACCCCCTGGATGGCATCGATCGAACCATACTTCTTGCGGACGTTATCTAAGATAATATTGGCCATTATTTCTCCGTGTCCACGAGACCTTTGACGAACCATCGCTGCATCAGCACCACGACGAGAATGGGGGGGATGATGGCGAGGATCGCCGTCACCATGACGTAATTCCAGGGTGTCGAAGCGTCGGTGAAATCGACCATGCGCCGCAGGCCGATAATGATCGTGTTCATCTTGGCATCGTTGGTCACAAGCAATGGCCACAGATACTGAGTCCACCCGTAGATGAAGAGAATGACGAACAGCGCGGCGATATTGGTTCTCGACAGCGGCAGCAGGATATCGCGCATGAAACGAAATGGCCCGGCATTGTCGATGCGGGCAGCTTCAACCAGTTCGCCGGGGATCGTCAGGAAGAACTGGCGAAACAAGAATGTCGCTGTCGCGGATGCCATCAGCGGGAGCGTCAACCCGGCATAGGTATCGATCAAGCCGAGATCGACGATGACCTTGTAGGTCGGCAGGATGCGCACCTCCACCGGCAGCATGAGCGTGATGAAGATCATCCAGAAAAACGCCATCCGGAAAGGAAAGCGAAAGAAGACGATGGCGAAGGCCGACAGAAAGGAAATCACGATCTTGCCCACGGCAATCGCGATGGCCACCACGAAGGAGTTGAAAAGCAACCGCTCCAGGCTCACGCCAACGACCCGTTCGACGCCACCGGCCATGGCTTCGGTATAGTTTTCAACCATATGGCCGCCGGGAAGCAAAGACATAGGCGGCCGGATGATCGCCTCGGAGGTCGTCGTCGAGGCGATGAACGTGTAGTAAATCGGGAAGGCAACGATGATGATCCCAAGGATCAGGATGAGGTGGCCGACCAGATTGGCGATGGGACGTTTTTCAATCATCTCTTGCCCTCAGCCATAATGGACCCGTTTCTCGACGAAGCGGAACTGGAACGCGGTGAGCCCGATGACGATCACCATCAGGATGACGGATTGGGCGGCTGAAGAGCCAAGGTTCAGATTGACGAAGCCGTCATTGTAAACCTTGTAGACCAGCGTTTCCGTCGCCTTGGCAGGGCCGCCTCCCGTGACCGCGTGAATAATGCCGAAGGTATCGAAGAAGGCATAAACCGTGTTGACGACCAGAAGGAAGAATGTGGTCGGTGCAAGAAGCGGAAAGACGATGGTCCAGAAGCGCCGGCTGCCACGGGCGCCGTCAATCGAGGCAGCCTCGATCAACGATTTCGGAATGGCCTGCAGACCCGCCACGAAAAACAGGAAATTGTAGCTGATCTGCTTCCAGGCGGCGGCAACGACAACCAGCGACATTGCCTGATTACCGTTCAAAAGGGGATCCCAGGCAAAGCCATTCCGGCGTAGAAGATAAGCAAGCGTGCCCATGGCCGGATTGAACATGAAAAGCCAGAGCATGCCGGCGACAGCTGGTGCGACCGCATAAGGCCAGATCAGCAGCGTGCGATAGAACCCTTGACCGCGTACGACCTTGTCGGCAGCTGTGGCGAGAAGCAGGGCGACGCCCATCGAGACAAGGGCCGTCAAAAGACTGAAGACGACCGTCACCTGCAGGGCGTGAATATAGTTCGGATCGGACAGAACCGACTTGAAGTTTGCAAGGCCGACGAAACCGCTTTTCAGGCCAAACGGATCCTGCCGCACCATGGATTGGTACAGTGCCTGACTGGCTGGCCAGAAAAAGAAGATGAGCGTCAGTATGATCTGCGGGGCGATCAGCAGATACGGCAGGACCTTGTTGGGAAACGCAACAGTGTGCACGGGGTTCTCCTCCGGCATCAAGACAGATCACGAGACGGCATCAGCCGCTCGCAAACGGGTGCGAGCGGCTGATTGCCTGCCGGCTTAGTTGCCGACAGCTTCGGTGATTGCTGCGTTGCCGCGTTCGACGGCCTTGTCGAGTGCAGCCTTGGCATCCTGCTTGCCGGCCAGCATCGATTCGAATTCCTCGTTCATGATGTCGCGAACCTGTGGCAGGTTGACGAGACGCACACCCTTTGAATTCTCGGTAGGCGCCTTGCCCATCATCTGCAGGATCGGTGTTTCGCGGCCGGGGTTCTTGTCATAGAATCCGGATTTCTTTGTCTCTTCGTAAGCCGCATTCGTCACAGGCATGTAGCCCGATACCTGATGCAGGCGGGCCTGGATCGCTGTCTGCGAGAGGAAGTTGAAGAATTGGGCGACGCCCTTGTATTCCTCGTCGCTCTTGCCGCCGAAAACCCAGAGGCTTGCACCGCCCGGAATTGTATTCTGCGGGCCATGTCCTTCGTAATAGGGGAGCTGGCCAATGCCGTATTTCACGCCGGATTTGATGATGTCGCCCAGGCCACCCGACGATTCGGTGAGGATTGCGCATTCGCCGGACATGAACAGCTGCTTGGCCTCGGAGGTGCGGCCGCCATAGCGGAAGGTGCCATCCTTGGCGAGATCCGCAATCGATTGGAAGTGCTGCACAAAGAGGGGGGAGTTGAACTCGAGCTTTACATCGTTGCCACCAAGGCCGTTTTCATGGGTGCCATAGGCAACATTGTTCCATGCCGCGAAGTTTTCGGTCTGGATCCAGGTCAGCCAGGTCGACGTAAACCCGCAAGAGGCGGCGCCACTCGTCTTGATCTTCTTGGCAGCCTCGAACACTTCAGGCCAGGTCTTCGGCGGGTTATCGGCGTCAAGGCCCGCTTTCTGGAAAATATCCTTGTTGTAGTAGAGGATCGGCGAGGATGAATTGTAGGGGAAGGAGAGCATCGTACCGTCGGGCTTCGAATAATAGGCTGCGATGCCCGCCAGATATTGCGATTTGTCGAAGGTGTAACCGCCCTTTTGCAACACGTCTGCCGCCGGAACAATAGCGCCTTCAGCGCCCATCATCACACCGCTACCCGCATCGAAAACCTGAATGATGGCTGGCGCCTGCTGCGAACGGAAGGCTGCAATGCCAGCGTTCAGCGTTTCGGGATAGGTGCCTTTAAAGACCGGAGTAATGGTGTAGTCGGCCTGGCTCTCGTTGAATTCCTTCGCCAGCTGATTGATGACTTCGTTGTTGGCGCCCGTCATCGCGTGCCACCACTGCAAATCTGTTGCCGCATAAGCACCTGCTGGCAGCGCAAGTGTGAGTGCAAACAGTGCGGTCGATGTGAAAAATGAACGTCTCATGTTTTTCTCCTCCCTGGTGGTAACAAACGGAATACGGTGTACTTTCCTCATGTTCCGCTGGCGATCCTCCTCGATCGTCAGCGGCACCCGCGGCATCCAAGCCTGCATAAAGAACCATGCAATGGTCCCGGATGCCACAGTGTTGTCACATAGAGATAGAAGCCGAAAGTGGTTTGTCCACCAAAAGGTGTTCGCTTTTCTCCAGTGTAACCATTTGATTGGTAATGCTTAATTAGCCGTTCCGGATTTGGCTCAACGTTCGCGTCGGAGTGATGGCTTCTGGGTCGAGCCTGATCTCGATGATCGACGGTTTGCCGCTCTGGCGGGCGCGCTCGAAGGCACCAGCGAACTCCTCCGTTTTTTCCACCAGTTCGCCATGTCCGCCATAGGCGCGGGCAAAGGCTGCGAAGTCCGGGTTGGTGAGGTCGGTACTGCTGACCCGGCCCGGATAGTCCCGCTCCTGATGCATGCGGATCGTGCCGTAGATGCCGTTGTTGATCACCAGCGTGATGATCGGCAGATTGTAGCGCACGGCGGTCGCAAATTCCTGCCCGTGCATCATGAAGCAGCCGTCCCCGGCAAAGCAGATCACTTCGCGTTCCGGAAACAGCTGTTTGGCGGCAACGGCAGCCGGCAGGCCGTAGCCCATCGAACCCGACGTCGGCGCTGCCTGCGTGTTGAACTGCTGGAACCGGTGGAAACGATGGAGCCAGGTGGCGTAGTTGCCGGCGCCGTTGGCAAAGATTGTATCCTTTGCCGTATTCGCTTCGATATAGCGCATGATCGGCCCCATCTGCACATCCCCGGGGCCGGTTTCCGGCGGGGTCGACCATGTAAGGTATGCCTGATGCATCCTTGCTGTCCGCTCAGACTGGCGACGTGGCTGCGCCGGTGTCAGAGCCTCAAGCGCGGCTGCGAAATCTGCGGGTGAAGCGGCGATTGCCAGATCAGGACGGTAGACCCGGCCGAGCTCGCCAGGATCGGGATAGACATGCACCAGCGTCTGCTGCGGGTAGGGGACTTCCAGCAGGGTATAGCCCGAAGACGGCATTTCGGAGAACCGGCCACCGATCATCAGAACCAGGTCTGCCTCGCGAATCTCCTTGGCCAGTGACGGGTTGATGCCGATGCCGACGTCTCCGGCATAATTCGGATGCAGATGATCAAACAGCATCTGGCGGCGGAAGGAGCAGCCGACAGGCAGATCGAAGCGTTCGGCGAAAGACTGGAATTGCCGGACCGCCTCTTCGCTCCAGCGCGTGCCGCCGAGAATGGCAATCGGCCGTTCCGACTTGGCAAGCAGGTCTTCCAGCGCCTTGAGTTGAGCCGGGCCGGGATGGCTTTCCACCGGCTGGTACGGCTTTGCGGAGACCGCCTCGGTCTTTTGTGTCAGCATATCTTCCGGCAGGGTCAGAACCACCGGGCCGGGGCGGCCGGATGTTGCGACCGCAAAGGCGCGGGTGACGAATTCCGGGATACGGGCGGGATCGTCGATCTCGCCGACCCATTTGGCAATTTCTGTGAAAGCGCGGCGATATTCGATTTCCTGAAAGGCTTCCCGTTCGCGCGCATCGCGCTGGACCTGGCCGATGAACAGGATCATCGGGATGGAATCCTGGCGGGCGATATGCAGGCCGGCGGAGGCGTTCATGGCGCCCGGGCCACGGGTCACCATGCAGATGCCGGGCTCACCGGTCAGCCGGCCCCAGGCGTCAGCCATCATGGCAGCCCCACCTTCCTGGCGGCAGACCAGGACCTCGATGTCAGTATCGTAGAGTGCGTCGAGCACGGCGAGATAGCTTTCCCCCGGTACACAGGACACCCGTCTGACGCCGTTAGCCTTCAGCGCCTCAACGATTAGTTCTCCGCCTGTCTTCATGTCTGCTCCTCCCAAAGCACGTCAATAAATCTTGTCAGATGGCCGGTGATACCGGCGCGATGCTTGCTGTCTTGTTCACCCGGCGCTCCCGCCAGATGATGTAAAGACCGGAACCGATAATGATCCCGATGCCCAGCCATTTCAGTGCGTCCGGCAGATGGCCGAACACCAGCCAGCCGAAGATCGTCGCCGAGACGATCTCCAGATATTGCAGCGGTGCCAGAACCGATGCCGGTGCTGCGCGATAGGCATAGACGCCAAGCACCCCGGATATGGTTGCGGTGACGCCGACGCCAAGCAGATAGAGGCCTGCGGTCATATCCGGCATGACCGGATCGAAAATCTCCGAGCCGGTGCCATCGCCGATATAGAGCAGGATACCGCAGAACAGCGCGCCCCAGACGCCGGCATGAAACTGCATCGACCACGGATCTTCGTTCTGCGCGACGAGGCGGGTCACCAGCAGGAAGATCGCAAGCCCGAAGGCGGAGACGATGGGCAGAAGCGCGATCCAGCCAACTTCCTGCATGCTCGGCTGGATGACCAGCAGGGCCCCGAAAAAACCGACCCCGCAGGCGGTGTAGCGCCGCCAGCCGATGGTTTCCTTGAGGAAGATGCTGCCGAGGATGGTCAGGATGATCGGTTCGACGAAGAAAATGGCGATGGCATCGGCGACCTCCATCGCCTTCAGCGTGGTGATGAAGGACAGCATGGTCACGACAAGCAGGCCGCCGCGCAGCATATGCAGCCCGGTCTTCTTCCAGGTGAGATCGAACAATGTGCCGCGGACGATGACGATCGGCAGGATGAAGATCATCTGCAGCACGAAACGCACAGCGGTGATTTCGGCCGATGGAATGGTGGTGATCGCAAGCTTTGCAAAGATATCGATCAGCGGCGAAATCAGCACCGCGATGACCATCAGGCTAAGGCCAAAGGAAACATCGTTGCTGCGTGTCGCCGGATTTGCGGAAATGTCTGCCATGCTAGTCTTTGCTCATCTCCGGTGTTCCACGACGGAAAGACACCATCCGGTAAAGTCCTGCATGGCGCTGTTGCGCTCAATTTCGTTCAGGGTTTCGTGGCGCATTGTGGGGTAAATCACTGTTGTTACTTGCTTCAGCCCCGCATTCTGCATGCGCTGCGCTAGCCATGAGATTTCCCGGCCGCCATTGGTGGCTGGGTCCTCGCCGCCGCCGACGAGGTGGATCGGCAGGTTTTGCGGCAGCCGGCTCAGCCGATCCTGCCGTGCGCCTGCGAAGGTCAACGCGAACAGGTCGATCCACATCGAAACGCTGGCATCGAAACCGCAGAGCGGGTCATCGATGTATTTTGCCACTTCTACCGGGTCGTGCGACAGCCAGTCATAGTCGGTCTTGCGGTTGGGGATCGATTTGGCCCAGGCGCCGAATGTCAGCTTCGACAGCAGCCCACTCGGCACATCGGAACCCTTCAGCATTTTCTCGATGGCAAGGATAGCTTGGGCTGCGCGCCCGGCAAGACCCGGATTGAAATTGGAATTCCAGACAGCCAGTCCGTCGTAAAGCTCGGGGTCTTCCTCCGCGGCATTCAGCGCAATCAGGCCGCCCATGGAATGACCGAACAGGATAACGGGAAGCCCGGGATGACTGCCAGCAGCCATGTTCCGCATTGTCCTGATGTCGGCAAGGACCTTGGCTGCCCCTTGCGATTGCGCATAACGGCCGAGTGGCGCATCGGCGGCTTTGGTTGCGCCGTGGCCGCGATGATCGTGCGCATAGACGTTGAAACCGGTGTTCGCCATGACTGCGGCGAAGCGGGCATAACGGGCGGAATGTTCGGCCAGTCCGTGGCTGACAATCAAGATGCCTTTTCCGGGGACGGCGGCAGGCCAGTGGCGCCAGGCAAGGATGGCTCCACTCGGGCTTTGCAACGTTTCGACCTTGGCGAACACCCGTTAGATCCTCCCAGGCGAACTTCCTGCGCTTGACCGCTATCAACTTGATTTAACAGCCGAAGGCAACCGGCGCTTGGTGCTTGTTTGGTATCAGGTCAGAAAAGAATCGCAGATGTAAGGATTCCAGGTTGCAATTTTCTCGTTTTGATTGCTAAATGATCATGTTGTGTTCTCTTTTGGGGAGGCTGGCATGCACAGAAATGTAAGGATCGTTTTTGCACCGCTTTTCTATCGCCTGAGCTTGTTTGTGCTTGCGATGATGTCTTCGCCTGCGGCATTCGCCGAGGAACAGGCCTCACTCGCGAAGGGCCGGACCGAATACATTCTTGCTGTGAGCTGGCAGCCCGGATTTTGCGAGACGCGGCCGAACCGCAAGGAGTGCGTCGGGCAGACCTCCGAGCGCCATGACGCAACCCATTTTTCCCTGCATGGCCTATGGCCGGTGAAGAAGAGTTACTGTGGTGTCGCTGCGGATATCAAGGCGCGCGATCGCAATGGCGACTGGCTGGATTTGCCAAAGCTGGCGATGGCGCAGGAGACGGCCGCCAAGCTGATGGTGGCGATGCCGGGAACGCAATCGGGGCTCGACCGGCACCAGTGGCTGCGCAGCGGCACGTGCCACGGCGGCACGGCGCAGGATTATTTTTCCGTGCAGCTGCGTCTTCTTGAGGAGATCAATAGCTCGGCGGTGCGTGCCTTGTTTTCAGGACGGATCGGGCGTGAGGTAACCGAAGGCGACGTCAAGCAGGCCTTTGACGAAAGTTTTGGCAAGGGATCGGGTGATCGCGTCAGGATGCGTTGCGAGAAAGCTGGCGCGCGCAGTGTCATCACCGGGCTGACGATCGGCCTGTCGGGTGATGTTTCCAGCAATGCCGGCCTTTCAACTCTGATCCTTGCGGCCGGCGATACCGATTTCAAATGCGCAAAAGGGACCGTCGATGCAGCCGGCATTCCGTGAATGGCGTTGCTAAAACCGGTTTCTTCATTGCTCCGCCGGGATAATTCGCCTACATAGCGGGCAAAATCCCATTCCGTCGGAGCAGTCTCTCTATGGCACGTCAATTCATTTATCATATGTCCGGGCTGAACAAGTCCTACGGCACCAAGAAGGTGCTGGAGAATGTCAATCTGTCGTTCTATCCGGACGCCAAGATCGGTATTCTCGGCCCGAACGGTGCCGGTAAGTCGACCGTCCTGCGCATCATGGCCGGCCTCGACACGGAATACACCGGCGAAGCCTGGGTTGCTCAGGGCGCTACCGTCGGGTACCTGGCGCAGGAACCGCAGCTCGATCCTACCAAGACGGCGATGGAAAACGTCATGGAGGGTGTGGCCGACAAGACCGCCATCCTCGAGCGTTACAACGAACTGATGATGAACTATTCCGACGAGACGGCGGAAGAGGGCTCGAAGCTCCAGGACATCATTGACGGCCAGAACCTGTGGGATCTGGAAAGCCAGGTCGAGATGGCGATGGAAGCTCTGCGCTGCCCGCCTGGCGATGCGGATGTGACCAGCCTTTCGGGTGGCGAGCGCCGCCGTCTGGCGCTCTGCAAGCTCTTGCTCTCCAAGCCGGACCTGCTGCTGCTCGACGAACCGACCAACCACCTGGACGCTGAAACCATCGGCTGGCTGGAAAACCATCTGCGCATGTATGCCGGCGCCGTGATGATGATCACCCACGATCGGTACTTCCTCGACAATGTCACGGGTTGGATCCTTGAGCTCGACCGCGGCCGCAGCATTCCTTACGAAGGCAACTACTCTGCCTACCTTTTGGCCAAGGCCAAGCGCATGCAGCAGGAAAATCGTGAAGACGCGTCCCGTCAGAAGGCGATCAGCCGCGAACAGGAATGGATCGCTTCCAGCCCGAAGGCCCGTCAGTCGAAGTCGAAAGCCCGCATCAAGGCCTATGACGAGCTGGTTGATGCCGCCGACAAGATGCGTCTTGGCGACGCGCAGATCATCATTCCGATCGGCGAGCGCCTCGGTCAAGTGGTTATCGAAGCCGAGAATATCACCAAGGGTTACGGCGACCGCGTGCTGATCGACGACCTGTCGATCAAGCTGCCACCCGGCGGTATTGTTGGCGTCATCGGTCCGAACGGCGCCGGCAAGACGACGCTGTTCCGGATGATCACTGGTCAGGAAAAGCCGGATAGCGGCACGTTCCGCGTCGGCGATTCCGTCAAGCTCGGTTATGTCGACCAGAGCCGCGATGCGCTCGATGGCAACAAGACGGTCTGGGAAGAAATTTCCGGCGGTGCCGAAGTCATCAAGCTCGGCAAGCTGGAGATGAATTCGCGCGCCTATTGCGGTGCCTTCAACTTCAAGGGCACCGACCAGCAGCAGAAGGTCGGCAACCTCTCCGGCGGTCAGCGCAACCGCGTTCACCTTGCCAAGATGCTCAAGGCCGGCGGCAACGTACTGCTGCTCGACGAACCGACCAACGACCTGGATACCGAAACGCTGGCGGCACTCGAAATCGCGCTGGAAAACTTTGCCGGCTGCGCTGTCATCATCAGCCACGATCGGATGTTCCTCGACCGGTTGGCCACGCACATCCTGGCCTTTGAAGGCGACAGCCATGTGGAATGGTTCGAAGGCAACTTCGAAGACTACGAAAAGGACAAGATCCGCCGCCTTGGCCCGGAATCGGTCAACCCGAGCCGCGTCAGCTACAAGCGCCTGACGCGCTAACAGGTCGGGTTTCATTGGCTGCGCCATCGTTCTGAAGCAGCCAATTGTTTCTCCAGCTAAAAACAGAAAAGGCGGTCCGCTCGGGCCGCCTTTTTCGTAATCTGATGCCTGTGGCCAATACACATTTCAACTTGCGAAAAGCCCGAAAATCATATAAACATATCTTTATGTGTTGATGAGGTGGGTGATGGCGCGAGAACATGGGCTGGGATTGGATGAGTTGGTCGATGTGCTGAAGGCGGCGGGCGAGCCGACGCGCATGCGTCTTCTGGCGCTTCTTGCTGCAGGCGACCTGACCGTCACCGATCTTACCGAAATTCTCGGTCAATCGCAGCCCCGGATTTCCCGCCATCTGAAGCTGCTCGCCGAAGTCGCGCTGATTGATCGCTATCAGGAAGGCGCTTGGGCCTATTTTCGGCTGAGAGGCGAGGGGGCAGGCGTTGCGCTGGTCCGTGACCTGCTTTCGGCCTCCGACATCGCCGACGCCGTTCTGACACGCGATGGAGAGCGGTTGGCCGCGTTGAAACAGGCGCGCTCCGAAAAGGCGCAGGACTATTTTAGCCGCAATGCCGCCGAATGGGACGAGTTGCGGCGCCTGCATGTCAGCGAAGCGGATGTCGAGGCCGCCTTGAAAGAGATTGTCGGTACGGAGCCGGTTGATGGCCTGCTTGATCTAGGAACGGGCACAGGCCGCATCCTCCAGCTTCTCGAAGGGCTCTATCGCCGTGGCGTCGGCGTCGATGCCAGCCGCGACATGCTGGCCGTGGCCCGCGCCAATCTTGATCGCGCCGGCATCACCAAGGCCTCGATCCGGCATGGCGATATCTTCAACCTGCCGCTCGACGGCCGCCAGTTCGATCTCGTCACCATCCATCAGGTCCTGCACTTTCTGCCGCAACCGCAGGCGGCGATTGCCGAAGCGGCCCGCATGCTTGTGCCCGGCGGCCGGCTGGCGATCATCGATCTTGCCCCGCATACGCTGGAATATCTGCGTGACGATCATGCGCATATGCGTCTCGGCTTTTCGCGCCAGACGATGGCCGACTGGCTGGAAAAGGCCGGGCTGACCGTCGAGGAAACGGTGGACCTGAGCCCGGATACCGACCGGGACCGGCAGCTGACGGTGACCATCTGGCTTGCCCGCGATCAGCGGCAGGCGGCGACAATCGATACACCCGAGGGCAAGCGCGCTCTCGCCTATGCCGGGAGGACATGACATGGCGATACACACCCTTTACCCGGCCGAACGCGGGAATCTGCGGCTTTCCTTCGAGTATTTTCCACCGAAGAGCGACGATATGGAGGCACAACTGTTTGACACGGTTGCCGCGCTCTCGGTGTTCGATCCGGCTTTCGTGACAGTGACCTATGGCGCTGGCGGTTCCACCAAGGCTCGCTCACTGACCGCCGTGCAGCGGATGATCAATGACGAGGGCTTTGCCAATACCGCGGCTCACCTGACCTGTGTCGGGGCAACGAAGGCGGAAGTCGATGCGGTCGTCGACGAGTTCATCAACAAGGGCGTGCGCCATTTCGTCGTTCTGCGCGGAGATCCACAGGGTGGTATCGGCGCGCGCTACGAGCCTTTTCCGGGTGGTTACGAGAATGCTGCGGCGCTGGTGGCGGCAATTCGGGCGAAGGGGGATTTCGAGATTTCGGTGTCCGCCTATCCGGAAAAGCACCCGGAAAGCCCGGATGTCGCTGCTGATATCGACACGCTGAAACGCAAGGTCGACAATGGTGCGACGCGCGCGCTCACCCAGTTCTTCTTCGATAACAATGATTTCGAACGCTATCTTGAGCGTGTCCGTCGGGCGGGTATCAACATTCCCGTTGTGCCGGGTATCATGCCGATCAACAATCTCGCCGGGATCACCAAGTTTGCCGGGCTCTGTGGGGCAAAGGTTCCGGAGGCGATCGTCACGCGGCTGATCCATCTGGACGAAAGCCCGGAGGAGCGCGTCAAGGAAGCCACCCATATCGCTGCCGAGCAGATCGTTGATCTGGCGCGGCGCGGCCTTCGCGATTTTCATCTCTATACGATGAACCGCTCGCCGCTGGTGGCGGCCGTGTGCGATCTGGTTGGCTTTGAGCGGATGGCTCCGGCTGCGGCTCAGTCGCGCTCGGCGGGGGCTGCTGCCTGAGAAAGGTTCGCGCTGTATCGTCACAACAGAAAAGCCCTTGAGACCGGAAGGTTTCAAGGGCTTTTTATCTTTGGCAGCTTCAGGTTTGCGGTCTTTTCTAGAGCGCCTTGCCTGGCTGGATCTTTCTGCAATGGATTGCGGTCTTAAAGTCCCTTTGTATCGACTGGACTGTTTGCTGGTGCTTTCAGATAAAAAGCATGGTTGCAACGAATACGAACGCTGCACTTAACATGAGGACATTCAATGAATGCGTCATTCCCATAACCGGCCCTCCTTGCGTTGACTGCCGAAAGATAGGGGGAAAATGTCACGCGTGAAAGGAAAAGTTATGCTGCGTTGCGGCATGCGAAGCGTCGATGAAGCTTATTCACAGGGTTAAATTAATGATTTAATGAGGTTTTTCCCGATGACACAATTTTTTCACAATGTCTTCACACTGGTTAATGTAACGCAGTGAAATGCGCTGTGAGTGGCCGATTGGACACATTTCATGCGCCTGGGCCTCCCATATGATTCCATCGTTGGTATTCACGTGCGGCGGCTTGGCATTAGCCGGCCGTCAAGCACCACCAAGCCGGCCGCGATCAAAAGCATGCCGGCAATGTCGGTCGTCTCCAGCGTTTCCCCGAGGAACAGGAAGCCCAGGAAAATGGCGCTCGGCGGTACCAGGAGGGTGACCAGCGACGTGTTGGTGGCGCCGGCGCGGCTCATGATGCGGAAGAACAGGATATAGCCATAAGCGGTCGACAGAAGCGCCAGTGCCAGGATCGCCAATACGGAGGTCATCGGCGGAAATGCCAGTTGCCAGGGCTGATCGACGACCAGCGAGAGCGGCAGCATGATCAGCGTCGATGCGGTGAGCTGTCCCGCAGCGGTGACGGGTGCAGCCAGTCCGCGGAAGCGTTTTCCGTAAGTTGCAGCGAACCCGTAGCTGATCGCGGCGACTACAGGAAAGAGCAGGGCCCAGAGTGGAATGCTGTTGCCCGCCTGTGTGAGCCCGGGCAGGGCGCTGGGGCCAATCAGTACCGCCGTACCGGTAAGACCGAGCAGGCAGCCGAAGATCTTGGCAAGGCTCAGCTTCTCATCCTGCGTCAGCGCATTGGCAATCAGAACTGTCCAGACCGGCGTGGTCGCATTGAGGATGGCTGCGAGACCCGCGCCGATCTGCGTCTGACCGAGAAAGATGAACGTGTGCGGGATGGCATTGTTGATCAGGCCCAGCAGCAGGAACTGCGGCCAGCGGGCCTTGAGTTCACGATAGATGTCGTAGCGGCCGAAAATGTAGATATGCAGAGCCAATGCGGCCAGCGCGACGCGCAACAGAACAAGGGTAAACGCCGGTACATGTTGGATTGCGATGCGTGCGAAGAAGAACGAGCCGCCCCAGATAAGCCCGAGTAGAGCCAGAAGCCCCCAGGTGGCAAGCGTCATGCGGTTCTGCAAACCGTCCGTTTTCGCATGCATGTGACTTGACCTTCCCCTGCCTCATTCGGAACATACCGAGCGTTAAGGCGTAAGGTGGGATTTATCCACCCGATTCTTGAGACATGTCACAGATATGAAGGATGATCTGCTGGAGCCTTTGACGACACAATCCATCGCGGTCAATGCGCATGACGGCCAAGGGCTGATCTCTATCGCAATCGTCGTGGCGGTCGCAGCCATTCTGGGCCTGGGGTTCCTGCGTTTGCGCCAGCCGCCACTGGTCGGCTTCATCCTGGCGGGCGTTGCCCTGGGGCCGACGGGATTCGGTTTTATCTCCAACAGTGCCAATGTCACGCTGCTCGCCGAGATGGGTGTCGTCGTCCTTTTGTTCTTCATCGGCATGGAACTGTCGATCAAGGCTTTCGTGCTCAGCCTGCGTCAGGCTTTGCTGGTTGCAGGTGGGCAGGTGGTCGCGGCAATCGTTGCTGCCGCCCTGATCGCGCTGATGACCGGAGCAAGTGCGGCGGAGGGCCTGATTCTAGGGTTTGTCATCGCGATGTCCTCCACCGTTGTTGCCATGAAGATGCTCGAGGATATGGGCGAGCTGCGCAGCGAGACCGGGAGGATTGCCGTTGGCGTGCTGATTGCTCAGGATATCGCCGTTGTTCCGATGCTGATCCTTGTCTCCAGCCTCGGCGGCGAGGAACTGCATATCGGGACCATAGCGATCAAGATAGTCATCGCCATGCTGGCAGCCCTGCTCTGGTGGTTCGGCCGCCACGGCAAGTTGAAGGTTCCTTATAGCGAGGCGGTCGAGGACAAGGTCGAGATCCTGGCGCTTGGGGCGCTTGCCGTATGTTTCGGCGCAGCCGCCATCTCGGGCCTTGCCGGCATGTCGCCGGCTTACGGGGCCTTTCTGTCTGGCATCGTGATCGGCAATTCGACGCTGCGCAGCCGTGTCATACCGGTGATCGAGCCGATCCAGAGCGTGCTGCTGGTGGTCTTCTTCCTGTCGATCGGGTTGCTGATCGACTTGACCTTCATCGGCGAGAATTTCTGGGCGGTGCTCGGTGCCGCGCTGATCGTGATCGCGGCGAAGACCGTGCTGAACATCTTCCTGTTGCGCAAAACTGGCTCATCGCCGCAAATCGCGCTGGTCGCCGGCCTGTCCATGGCGCAGATCGGCGAATTTTCCTTCGTGCTTGCAGCCGCAGGGCTGGGCGCAGGCGTCTTGCAGTTGGATACCTACAAGGTGGCGATTGCTGTCACGGCGGTCTCGCTGCTGGTTTCGCCGCTCTGGGTCAGCATGATGCACCGGCTGGAGAACATCGCCTCCGAACATCTGCTGACCTATCGCAAGGCGTTTGCCGTCGCTTACGCACGCGAACTGAGCGAGGTGTCAAAGAGGGGGGAGGCACTTGCCGGTGCTCGCTGGTCGTTGAAACTGCGCTACCGCGCATTTCGTCTTGCCCGCCACCACCGGCGGCGGGCAAGACTGGAAAACAAGCCCCAAGCGGATATTACAGAGCGTTGAGAACGGCCTGCGTTGCCCAGCCATCGGCCGGGAGACCAAGGCGCAACTGCTCCTTCTGAAGGGCCGCACGGGTGCCGGATCCGAGAATGCCGTCGATCTTGCCGACGTCATGGCCCATGGCCTGCAGTTTGGTCTGTAGCGCCTTCATGCCTTCGTCGTTCAATCCCGGCTCCGCAGTGTGGGTATCGTAGGTCGGGGCACCGGCAAGACGCGTGGCGAAGTAGGCCGCCGACGTCGTGTAGATGAACGACTGGTTCCATTCGAGATAGACGTTAAAATTCGGGTAGGTCAGGAAGGCAACGCCGTGGCGGCCTTGCGGAATGACCAGCGATGAGGCCAGCTGCGGAAAGGCAGTGTTGCCGTCGCGTGGCTTGACGCCGAGCTTGAACCAGTCACCGGCGGTCATGCCCGTCTGCAGCCCGGTCTTTTCCCAAGGCAGGTTTTCCGGCAGGTTCACTTCCTGGATCCAGGGCTGGCCCGCGGTGAAGCCGAGGCTCTTGATGAATTTCGCGGCTGTCAGGATCGCGTCCGGCGAGCTCTGCTTGAGGTTCACATGGCCGTCGCCATCACCGTCCATACCCTGCGCGATAATGTCTTCCGGCAGCATCTGCACCTGGCCAATTTCGCCAGCCCAGGCACCGGTCGTCGTTTCAGGATCGAGGTCGCCGTGCTGGACCATCTCGATCGCCGAGATCAGCTGCGGACGGAACATTTCCGGGCGGCGGCAATCATGCGAGAGCGTCACCAGTGCGTTGCGGGTGTTGAAATCACCCTGGACAGCGCCGAAGTCGGTTTCCATTGCCCAGAAGGCAGTGATCACCGGGGCCGGGACGCCAAATTCCTTTTCAGCACGATCGAAGATCGCGGCATATTCCTTCATCTTCTTGGCGCCGATATCGAGCCGCGCCTTGCTGACGGTGCGCTGGGAAAACTCGGTGAAGCTCTGCTTGAAGACACCCTGCGCGCGGTCGCGGCCCAGCACTTTGTCGGAAATGACAGAACCGGCAAGCGCACGATCGACCACGTCGGCCGGAATACCCTTGGCAACTGCCTCGGCCTTGACGCCCTGCAGGAAGGTGGTGAGATCCCCGCCACAGGCGACTGCCGGTGTGGCTGGCTTGGCCGTCTGTTGTGCAAGCGCAGTGGAGGTCAAGAGGGTGAGAAAACCGATCGAAAGAACGGAGCGCAGTGTGCTGCGTGTCATCGCAAGTCCTTGTTGTCAGGCCGTAACCGGCCGTAAGCAGCGCAAAAACGGGCTACTCTTGTTTCGCTAAAAATATGGCAGCGGCTGTCGCACGGCAATGGGGCGGAATGAAGAATTGCCGCTGCGCCTGTCTCAGTTTTGCGCCATCGCCTCAGGCTTGGAAACCGCCGCTACCCAGCTTTTCCAGTTCTTCTGGGAGCCTGCGAAAACATTGATATCGGCATTGCCGTCGATGCCGGGGATGACGCCCGTGCTGGTATATTGCCAGAAGGCCCAGCGGCGTTCGCTGTAGATTTCCGTCGGGTGTGCGGCAACCGAGCGCACCCAGAAATGATAATCCTTGAACTGGCCGACGAGATTGTCGCGGTGGAAGTCGACCGAGGTATAGATGATCGGACGCTTGCCGTAATAGGCTTCCAGGCGGTCCATGAAACGCTTCATTTCGCTCTGCACTGTGAGCGGCGAAGGCCGGTAGCGGCAGGTCTTGGATTCGCCGTTCCATTCGACATCGAGAACCGGCGGCAGGTAGACGGCGCTCTTCGGCACATTGGCGATGAACCAGTCGGCCTGCTGGTCGGCTGTCGAGCAGAAATAGTAGAAATGATAGGGGGCGTAGGGCAGGCCGGCGGCGCGGGCCTGCTGCCAGTATTCGCCGAACTTGGCGTCAATCCGGTCCTTGCCTTCCGTCGCCTTGATGAAGGCGAAGGAGACGCCCGAACCCTTGACCTTGGCCCAGTCGATATCGCCCTGCCATTTCGAGACGTCGATGCCGTGGATATTGTGATGCTGCGGCGTGCGCGCGCCAAAATTCTGCGGATCCTTGTCCTGGAATTTGGGCGGGATCGATGCGGTGGAGACGAGATCGTAATCTGTCGATGTGCAGGCGGAAAGAAGCGAGACAATAGGCAGAAGAGCCAGGAACAGCCGGCGCATGGGGTTTCCGTTCTGAAACGATCGACGTTGCTGCCTCACACGATGATTTCCGCTGATGTGAATTCCCCAGGAGGCGTGAACCTCATTTTCACCATATCATCGTAAAAATTGAGTTAGTTTCAAGCGGCAATTGCGAAAGCGCAGCAGCAGTATGCCAAAGGCACAATGCTGCTGCCGGTCAGACTATGGAATATCATGATGCCGTGGAGCTTGCGATGCGTTATTTTGCTGCGCGCCGGTAGGTGAAGAGCCAGGCATAGCCGCGGCCGATCGGCCGGAATTCCAGGCTGTCGCCAAGCTTGGCGGCATTGCACTTGAGCACAGTCTCCATCGTCTTGCGCGGTGTGACGTGGAACCGCTTCAGCCACCCCTGAAGGCCACGCTGAAACAGGTGAGGCAAACGTTCCTGCTGACCGAAATCGGCAATGTGCACCGATCCGCCCGGATTGAGTGCCGCGATTGCTGCGTCGATTGCCTTTTCCCAGTCCGGGATCATCGACAGGGCATAGGAAATGACGATCCGGTCAAACCCTGTCTCACCGAACTCGGATGGCTGAAAACCGGTCGCATCGGCAACGCGCAGGATGGTCCTTGTTCGGCCGGGTTTGCCGAGTTTTGCCTCGGCAGAGACCAGCATTTCCGCTGAAATGTCGAGACCGAACAACCGTGCATGCGGAAAACGCTGGCTGATCAGCGCCAGATTGCGGCCGGTGCCGCAGCCGACTTCAAGCACGCTGCCACCGGTTGGGACGTTCAGGTCATTGATCAGCGTGTCACGCCCGAACAGATAGTATTTGCGGGTCAGATCGTAGAAATGCCGCTGCGTGCGATACATCCGGTCCATGCGGTCGGCATGGCTGCCGCCCGCATCGGTCTCGATCGCCGTCATGCTGCTTTCCTGTAGATGTGGAAGCCGCCATAGATTGCCGAGCGGTCTTTCAGATTGAGCGCCTGCGACTGCTCCCCATCATAGTGCCATTGGCCAAGCACGTTTTCCGAAACGCGGCCTTCCAGAATGCTGGCTTCAGCGGCGGTGCGGAAAATCACCATGGCGCCCTCTGCCGAGGTGCGGGTGATTTCGCTCCACAGGTCGTTGAGCTGGCGGTCGTTCATCCAGTCCTGGGCATCGAGCAGAACGTAGCGATCGACGGAACCGGCGGGCTTCTTCGTCAGAAGCTCGGTAAAGCTGGCATGGTGCACATGGACGCGTTCGGCATTGTTGCGGATCGTCTCATGGCGACCAGCGTGCAGGTAGTCGGGCAGTTCGCCTTCGTGCGGCATCGGATAACGGCGGGCAAAGGCCTGCCAGGCAAAGTAGTTTTCCCTCAACGGGAAATGGCAGCAGAGCTTTTCGAGCCGGTGGCGCAAGACGCCGGCCAGTGACTTTTCTGCGCTGAGGCTTGCCAGTTCGTCGAACTGCTGCGGCGGAATGCCGAGACCGAACAGCGAGCTCTTGCGGCTGGTGATCCAGCGGACAACCGGGCGATCAAAAAGAGGGGCCAGCCGCTCGTCGAAGAACTGCCGTTGCTCGCGCATTGAGCGGGCATTGGCAAGTTCGCTCGGATCGACGCCATGCAGGCGTGCCAGTAGATGACCCAGGCCCATGAAGCGGCCGAGCAGGCCGGTGCGATAGATGTTCTTGCCGAAAACCTTGATGCGGCGCTGGCCGGTCAGGCCGCGCGCGCTCCAGTATTTCAGTGTCTCGTTATCGAGTTTTGGCGCGATGAACAGGTCGTAGGCCTGAACATTGCTGGCATGATCGTGCCGTGCGAGGAACCGGACGATATCCGCATGGGTGGGAAGGTGGCGGAAGGCGGCGAGCTTCAGCCGGTTCAGCGCCACGTGATGCCGATTGAGGTCAACGACATCGATGCGCTCTGGCGCTCCGGAGAGGTAGGCGAGCATGTTGCACCCCCCGGAACCGATGGTAACGATATGATGTTCGGGGCGCAGCTGCATCGCTGCCATATCGACGGCCGGGTCCTCCCAAATCTGCGGGTAGACGAGGCCGGTAAACAGCAGCCCGAACAGGCGTTCCGACAAGCCCTCCAAACTCAGCGCCTTATGCTGGATCAGAGCGGTTTTCAGCTTGTGGTTTCTTTTGCCGTAGCCTGCATCGGGTGCGAGATCAGTCATGTCAGCCTGCCATCCGTTGACGTTGGATGGAGCTTCTAAGACGAGTCCGCTACACTTTGATGACGACCGTTTTCTATGATTTTTTACCCGCAAGAATTGATTAAGTTTGTATATGTTAGATAGACTAAGTTTTTCGGGGCGCTAACATGATGTTAAAGGCTTTTCTGCCGAAGTCCGAGCAGCGGTATGCTGCACTGGGCGCGGTGATCGGGGCATTGTTTCCGGCGATTTCCATTTTTTATGACGCTGTAATTTTTGATGTTCACGGGGTTTGGGGCGGTGGCATGCTGGCGATCTCGCTGACGTCATTGATCGTAATGCCGCTTGTCTGCGGCCTGTTCTTTTATCAGCGAGGACGCGCGCAAAGCCGCCTGCTGGAAGAACTTGAGTTCCGCCGCAAGACGGAAGAAAACCTGTCGCGCGTCGTCCATACCGATCAGCTGACCGGCATCGCCAACCGTGTCGCGCTGGAGCGCGATCTTCGGGAGATTCTGGCCACTGGATCGATGCCTGCAGGCCGTACGGCCCTGTTGATGCTCGACCTCGACCGTTTCAAATTCGTCAATGATTCCATGGGGCACGATGCCGGAGATGCGCTGCTTGTCGCACTTGGCAGGCGGCTGATCCAGGCGATGTCGGGTATTGCTGCTGTCTACCGGCTGGGCGGGGACGAGTTCGTGATTGTCGTCGCCGGCTCTCCGTCGGAAGGCAAACTTGACGATATCTGCATGACGATCAAGGGGCTTTTCGTTGAGCCTTTTCAGCTTTCTTCGGCACAATTCTGGATGGGCGGCAGCATTGGCGTCGCCTATATCGAACCGGACGACCGGTCAATTTCGGCGGTTCTCAAGCGCGCCGACCTGGCACTTTACCGGGCCAAGGAAATTGCCGGCAACAGCCACACGGTCTACGCGCCGGAAATGGCGGAGGAGGCAACGCGGAAGGGCGAGATCGAGTATGATCTTTCCCGGGCATTGGCGGCCGGCGAATTCTATCTGGAATACCAGCCCATCGTCGGTATCGAAAGCCGGGCCATACGCTCCTTCGAAGCACTGATTCGCTGGCGCCACCCGGACAAGGGCATCATTCCGCCCGATCATTTCATTGCAGCGGCCGAAAAGACCGGCCTGATCCTGCCAATCGGCAACTGGGTGTTGAGAACCGCTTGCCTGGAGGCGGCGCGGTGGCCGGCACCAACCGGCGTTGCCGTCAATGTTGCAGGCGATCAGTTCAAGGATCGTGCCTTCGTCCCTCATGTGAAAGCGTGCCTTGCAGAAGCCGGGCTTGCTCCTGGACGGTTGACGATCGAAGTGACCGAATCGATCTTCTACGTCGATGCCAACATTATCCGCGACAGCCTGACGGAGCTTCGAGCCCATGGCGTGCGTATCGCACTCGATGATTTCGGCATCGGGTTTTCGTCGATCAACAATCTCAGGCGCTTTCCGCTCGACCAGCTCAAGGTCGATCGCTCGTTCACTCAGGCGATGCTCGGCAATCAGCGCGACGCCGAAATCGTCGATATCATCCTGCAGCTCGGAAACACGTTCCAGGTGTCGACCACGATAGAGGGTATCGAAACCGAGGGGCAGATGGAGTTTGTGCGGGCGCTCGGCGCCTCGGAAGCGCAAGGCTTTCTGATCTCGAGGCCGGTCTCGGCGGAGGGGGCGATTGCTATCCTCCAGCTGGAGCCGGAAAAGCTGGCGGCTCGATCAATCGGCTAGAAACATGTTTAGCATCACAGTGATTGCCACAAAGACTTCCTAAATGCATGGAATCCTGTTCTTCTGACAACAGCGAAGCAGGGACGATGTGCATGCGGAAAAAAAGGTGGTTCTGGCTCGCGGGCTCGGTATCGGCAGCTGTGGCCGCTGTCGCGGGCTGGCTGGCCGTTGCGCCGCCGGACCTGCTGCGGGTCGGTGACAGCTATGCCGCCAAGATCGTCTGCTCGAACGTTTTCATTGCCGACAGGGACGCAAACGCGGTTCTCGCCGATGATGTTCAGGCGCCCGGCCATCCGCTTCTGCGCCTGGTGGGGATATCTGTCGACAACACCAGAAAAGCCGTTACAGCCCGCATGTTCGGTTTCGCGGCACCCGGACGGGCGATCTATCGTGAAGGTCTGGGGTGCACCAATGTAACCGAGGGCGAGTTCGCGGCTTTCCCCGGAAACAGGCAGCTTCGCCGCAGAGCGCCGCAGTCGGATGACGGCAAACCGTGGCCGGATGGCAGCGGCACCGCCGTCAATCCGGCGGTCCAGACGCTTTTGACCGATCCGCAGCTGGCGGGCCCTGGCATGCGCGCCATCGTCGTTGTCAAGGACGGCAAGATCGTTGCGGAAAATTACGGCGAGGGCTTCAACAGCGCGACGCCGCTGCTCGGCTGGTCCATGACAAAATCGGTGACGGCGGCCCTGATCGGCTTGAGGATCCGCGACGGCCAGATGGCACTCGACCGGACCGAGCTCTTGCCGCAATGGCGAAACGATCCGCGCAGCCAGATCAAGCTTGCCGATCTCATGGCCATGCAGAGCGGACTTCAGTTCAACGAAGACTACGGCGATGTGACCGACGTCACACGCATGCTCTACCTGGAAGGTGACATGGCCAGCTTCTCGGCGGGCAAGCCGCTGGAGGCAAAACCGGGCGAGCGTTTCAGCTATTCCAGCGGTACAACGACGATCCTGTCGCGGCTCTGGATGGACACGTTCAGCAGCGTACGGGAGGCGCTGACCTTTCCGCGTGCGGCTCTCTTCAGGCCGCTCGGCATGAACAGCGCGATTTTGGAACCGGACGCGCACGGTACCTTCGTCGGCTCGTCCTATATGTATGCGACAGCACGCGATTGGGCCCGCTTTGGCCTGTTCCTGCTGCAAAACGGCAGCTGGAACGGTGAACAATTGTTGCCACAGGATTTTGTCAGCTACATGCGCACGCCGACCCAGGCATCCGGCGGCCGGTACGGGGCAGGGCAGGTCTGGACGAAGTTCGGAAACGAAGGCGGCCCGCCTTTGCCGGGCGATGCCTACTGGCTGCAGGGGCACGACGGCCAGACCGTGATGCTGGTGCCGTCGCTGGGGCTTGCCGTCGTTCGGCTCGGGCTAACGCCGTCGCACAGCGGTTATGACGTGCGCCAGCTGCAGGCCAAAATAGTAGAGGCGGTCAATTGACCGCCCCGGAATTTGCAATGCTATAAACGGAGGCTGGCTAAGCCTTACTTCATGCCCAGTGTTTCGAGCAGGCCCTTGCGCTTGGCATGGTAATAGTAGCCGCTGGCATAGAGCTTGACCGCACCGTCGTTCTGGTTGTCGGCCACCATCCAGGCACCCGCCAGATATTTCGTCGCATATTTCAGATTGGTTTCGGCATCGAACAGGCCTTCAGCCGTGCCTTCATAGCCAAGACCCTTGGCCGTGTTGTAACGGATCTGCATCAAGCCGTAATTGCCGGAGTGGTAGGCGCGCGGATTGTAGGTGCTTTCGCGCTTGACGACGCGGTGGACCAGCGCTTCCGGGATATTGTTGAGTTTGGCGTAATAGGCGATCAGGCGATCGAGTTCCGGCCGCGAGCTGGTCGGCTTTTCCGTGATGCCCAACGAAGCGGGTATCGACTTCGCCATGGCATAGGCACTGGCACCGATCGACGGCTTCGGCATCGGGACGATCATGTGATTGGCGACCAGAGTTTCGAGACCGACGGGTTCGCCTGTATCGAAATCCGATTCCATCGCGGCCATCATCATGCCTTCCGGAATCTGTGGCACGCGATCGGATTTCGCCGATACCTGCGCATTTGCCGTTTCGGGCAGCACGGCGGCCGTAGCGGCCTGCGCGGCTGCAGATGTCTGGGGAGCCACCAGTGCATTAGCGGTAGTCGCTGCCTGATTAGTTGAGGCAATCGGTGCCGTTGCGGTTTCGCCGGGCTTCATCATGGCTGTTTCGGCTGCAAGCGCTGCTGCCGTCGCCGATGCCGCGCCGTCCGGGGTTGGCAGAGCGTAAGCCGTCATTTCCGTTCCAGGCTTCGGCAGCGGGGTTACCGTCTGCACTGCCATCAGCTGTTCCATCGGCGTTCGCTCGACACTCGAACAACCGCTGACAAGCGATGCCGAGATCAGAGCACAGGCCGTAACAGCCGGTTTTGAAACGGAAAAACGGAAATTCGCCATGCTGTCACTTTCGTGCTGTCAGGCCCCAAAGCCCTATGCAAATCAGCAGCCAGAGGCCACCATGCGCTGGACGTCATTAACCTATGAGGCGCTGAACCGCAAGCGCGGGACGCCTTTTCAGGTGCCGGCGCGCCGCAAGCCCGCTGTCAGAAGGCCTGCGCCGATCAAAAGCGACCCACCCGTGCGGTTGACGATGGCTTGAACTTTGGGCTTTCGGATCGTCTGCCGCGCCGCCGATGCCATCAGCGCATAGAGCGTCGCGTTCAGGGTCGCGAGCACCAGGAATGTGCTTTCAAAGATCAGCATCTGGTTGAAAAGCGGACGGCTGAGATCGAGGAACTGCGGCAGGAAGGCCACGAAGAAGACGATGCTTTTCGGGTTGAGTGCGGTGACAACATAGGTGTGCAGGAAGATCCGCAGTGGTTTTTCTACGGGAACCGACATGGTGCCATCGGCAGATTCAGCCGCAATGGGCGTGCGCCAAAGCTTGATGCCGAGCCAGATCAGATAGGCGGCACCGACCCATTTGAGGACGGTGAAAACCGCAGCCGAGGTGGCGAGCAGCGCGCCGAGGCCGAGCATCGAGGCGGTCATCGCGGTAAAATCACCGAGCGCTACGCCAGCGACCGTGGCGCTGGCAACCTTGCGCCCATGTCCGAGTGCATAGGAGATGACGAGCAGGATCGTCGGGCCGGGAATGGCAAGCAGTATGGCGGAGGCGGCGACAAAGGCCAGCCAGTGTTCGATCGACATGAAAACGGCTCCGTTTGGATATGGCGCTCGATCGAGGAAGCCATGCGCAAACGGAGCCGTCAATAGGCGTTTATCAGCCGGATATCAGTTTGCCGGCGACCACTTCTGGCCGATCGCGTCCATGACCTCGCCGAACCACTTTACCGATGTATCGAAGTGCTTGCCGCCACGGATGCGCGGGAACTCGATCGTGCGCAGCTTGCCGCCCTGATCTTCGTCATGGCCGGTGACGCCGGAGACCTTGTTCAGCGCGCTTTCGACGGCGAGATCGACCATGCCCTGGATGAGGCGCAGGTCGTCGGCGTTGGCCGGTGCGGAGCGGGCATAGTAACCGGATTTCTGTACCATCGAGCGCTCGGCGCCGAGAAGGGCAGCGAACTGCTTGGTGAACCAGCCACCGACATTGATCGTGTCGATCTTCACGTGGCCGAAGGCATCGCGCTTGACGGCTTCCCCGGCGGCTTCGCGCTCGGCAACGACGGCGTCGAGGCAGGCGCCTTCCGAGACGAACAGGGTGACGAAGCCGGTCTTGTCCATGACAGCGCGCAGCCGCGCGGCTTCGGTTTCGAGGTTGAACGCGGTCTCGGGCAGGTAGAGGCCGTCAATGTTCTTCATCTGCCGGTTCATCATGAAGCCGTCGACGAATTCCCGGTCGTCGATGTGCTGGATATAGGAACGGGCTGTTGCAGCCGTCAGCCAGCCGCAGTGGCGGCCCATGACTTCGTGGACCACGAGCGTGCGTGGTGCGGCGCTCTGTTCGTTGCTGACATTGTCGAAGAATTTCGCGCCGTATTCGGCAGCAGTCCAGGCACCGAGCGACTGGCGAATCGGTACGACGTCGTTGTCGACGGTCTTCGGCAGGCCGACGACGGTGAGGTCGTAGCCATTGGCGCCGAGATAGGCGGCAAGGTCGGCAGCCGTGATGTTGGTGTCGTCACCGCCAATTGTATGCAGGATGGTGATGCCGTCGGCGGCGAGCCGTTCGGCGGCTACCCGCAACGGGTTCTGACCTTCCTTGACCAGGCCGCGCTTGATGCAATCGGCGGTGTTGGTCAGTTTTACGCGGCTGTTGCCGATCGGCGAGCCGCCGTGGCGGTGGAGGATATGGGCTTTTTCCCGCATGTCGCGGGTGATGTCGATGCGGTCGGCAAGCAGAAGGCCTTGATAGCCGGAGCGGTAGGCCACCAGTTCGATATCGGGCGCGATGTCAGTGTAGCGCTCGATCAGGCCACCCACGGCAGAAGACAGACATGGCGCGAGCCCGCCTGCGGTCAGCATTGCAACTTTCTGTTTGGCCATGGAGTCCTCCTCGGGGATTGCGGCGAGATCGTTCGCGGTCTCTCTAGCGCAATTCCCATGGAAGTTAAATGACATGCTGCAGGATGGCAGTGGACGGCTCAGGCGATGCGTGCTTTTCGTCCGAGCCAGACGATCAGGGCAACCGCAACCGCAAAGGCGATGGTTGAGGGGCTGATCGTTTCGCCGAGCAGAACGGCGGAGACGGCGAGCGTGACGAACGTCTGCAACAATTGCACCTGCGCTACACGCGCGATGCCGCCGAGCGCCAGTCCGGCATTCCAGAAGATGAAACCGCCGAACATCGACATCAGGCCGAGATAGGAGAGGGCGCCCAGCTCGGCATGGGTTGGAGCCTGGATGCCATCCTTCATCACCAGCAAAGCTGCAACGATAGAGAGCGGGGCGGTGATGACCAGTGCCCAGGAAATCACCTCCCATCCCGGAAGGATGCGCGAAACCTTGGCCGACAAAACGTAGCCGAGCGAGGCAGTGATGGCAGCGAGAAACAGCCAGGCGTCGCCCATTTGCAGGACAAAGCCACTGTCGCGGATGGAGAAAAAGGCCACGAGTGCTGCGCCTGCAAGGCCATAGGCCCAGAAGGCCGGACCCGGCCGCTCGCCATCGACGAGTGCAGCGAAGATCGAGGTCAACAGCGGCAGGATGCCGAGGATGACTCCGCCATGACTGGCCGGGATGGTCTGCATCGCCGTCGTGGAGAAGATCGGAAAGCCATAGACGACGCAGATACCGGCGCCGAGTAATATTGCGCCCTGTCCCTTTGGCCATTTTTTCCGCATCACAAGCAGCGTCAGTCCGGCAGCGATCGAAGCGATCACGGCGCGGCCGAAGGTGATGAAGAAGGGGGAAAAGCCGCCAAGTGCGATATGCGTCATCGGCAAGGTAACGCCGAAAATGGTGACGCCGATCAGGCCGAGTGCCATGCCCATGGCCTGCGGGTGGGTGGAAATGCGCATCGGAACTCCAGCGGAAAGTTCCGACTTCGCTCGCATCCCGGCAGGCTGAAAGTCAAATTCATTTGGATGATTGGACGATCACGGCAAGGAATGCTACAATAGTGAGGTGCCATCACAAATTCGTCATTTGGCTCGAATGCGCGGGTTTGCCGCCTTGCAATCCGCACCAACATCTGGTCATGCTGTCCAGTGAGCTGCATGGTTGTCGTGGCGGCATTGCCGTGTGACCCATTTGCATTTGCGCATGGACGCTTTGCCCATGCCGTCTCCACTTGAACGCGACGTGGATCAGCCAACCATGGGAAAGAACGTGCCTATGTCATTCTGGGATAGCATCCTCAGCATCGTCGCCGCGACGGGCAATGCGCTCGCCGGTGTTATCGAAGCTGTGCGGACGCTGTTTGAAGGCGATCCAGAAACCCGCCGCAAGGTGGCTTTCTCTATTGCCATGATTGCGCTGTCCGCCAAGATGGCAAAGGCAGACGGCATCGTGACCGAGGCCGAAGTGTCGGCATTCCGGGATATCTTCAAGTTTCCCGACGATCAGGCAAAGAACGTCGCCCGGCTCTACAATCTGGCCCGCCAGGACGTCGCCGGTTACGAGTCCTATGCCGAGAAGCTGGCATCACTCTGCGTCTCCTGTGACCAGAATTGCCCGGTGCTGGAAGATATCATCGACGGGCTCTTCCATATCGCCAAGTCCGATGGCGCTCTCCACGAGAAGGAACTGAACTTCCTGACGCGGGTGGCCGAGATCTTCCATATGAAGGAAGAGCGTTTTCAAGAGATCATGGACCGCCACGTCCACAGCGCCGGCGCCGATCCCTACAAGATCCTTGGCGTCTCGCCGAAGGACGATTTTTCGATCATCCGCAAGCGTTACCGCGTGCTGGTGTCGGAAAACCATCCTGATATTCTGGTCGCGCGTGGCGTCCCCCAGGAACTGCAGGCGATCGCCAACGATCGCATGGCTGAACTCAACGCCGCCTATGAGGCGATCGAGAAAGAACGCCGCGCCGCATGACGGACTTCGCCTGTGACTATCCCGCCGCACGTTTCGTGCCGTCGCCCAACCATGGCGAAAGGGCAGGCGGGCTGAAGCCCGACATGATTATCCTGCACTATACCGGCATGGAGACGGCGGCCGCCGCCCTCGACTGGCTGTGCCGTGAGGAAAGTCAGGTCTCCAGCCACTATTTCGTCCATGAGGATGGCCGCGTCGATCAACTGGTCGCCGAGGATCGCCGTGCCTGGCATGCAGGCAAAAGCATCTGGAAGGGTGAGACTGACCTCAATTCCCGCTCGATCGGTATCGAAATCGCCAACGCCGGCCATCCCGGCGGGTTGCCGGATTTCCCCTCCCAACAGATCGATGCGGTTGTTGAACTGTGTCGAAACTGTGGCGAACGGTGGTCGATGGCCCCTGAAAGGGTGCTGGCACACAGCGATATCGCTCCCATTCGCAAGGTTGATCCTGGGGAAAAGTTTCCTTGGGAACGCCTGTATGCCGGGGGTGTCGGGCATTGGGTTCCAGCGGCGCCGATCGGTGGCGGACGGTTTTTCCAGCGCGGCGATCAGGGCCAGCCTGTCGAGGCGGTGCAAACGATGCTGTCGCTCTATGGCTACGGAATTGAAGTGACAGGTGTTTTCTGCGAGAAAACGGAAGGTGCCGTGGCTGCATTCCAGCGCCATTTCCGCCCGATGCAAGTCGATGGTATCGCCGATATTTCGACGCTGGACACGCTGCACAGACTGCTTTCTACCCTGCCGAATTTCAGCCGCTGACCAGCTGCCAGGCCGGTAATTGCAAGGGGCTTATCGAGGCTTGCCCCGACTAATTTTGTGCACTGCCACATCATCACCATGATGCCGGGGTCTTTTGCGGCCATACCAAACCGCAGGTAATTCAGGCCTCCAGCCCTTCCTGTTGATGATGAAAATCGGGACGTGAGACGGCAGGGCGGGGTGCGCCCTCATGGCCGCCACGCCCGAAAGTGGAGACTTCAAACTAAATGAGACTGTCATATCTTGCTGCGGCCGCGGCATGCTTCTGCATGCTGTTTTCTGGGGTTGAAACGTCGTATGCCGGGGGCACCGACAAGACCATCACATCCTCCATTAAGCCAGTGACCAGAACAACGGGCTATCCCGCGCCTGGCGCTTCCTTGAAGACTTCCGTCTATAGCGGCCTGATCCAGACCTATGCCAAGCAATATGGCGTTCCCGTCGATCTCGCCCACGCCGTCATCAAGGTGGAAAGCAATTTCAACCCCAAGGCACGCGGCAGTGCCGGCGAAGTCGGTCTGATGCAGATCAAGCCCGCGACGGCTCGGATGATGGGTTATGCCGGAAAGAAAAGCGGCCTGTTTGATCCCGAGACCAATATCAAGTTCGGCATGAAATACCTCGCCATGGCCCACGAACTGTCGGGCGGTTTCACCTGCGGCACGATCCTGCGCTACAACGCTGGGCACGGTGCCAAGAAGATGAACCCGGTGTCGCGCCGTTATTGCGGCAAGGTGCAAGCGATTATCGATTAGGCTGTCCCTGATGCCGGGCGGATTTCAAGCTCCGGCATTTTTCAAGTTCGCAGATGCCAGCAGGCCAATGCCATGGTATCTCCCTCAGATCGTTTTTTGAGGTGCATCATGGCAGGCAGGTTCGATTTCATCATTGTTGGCAAAGGCATGATGGGGGCGGCGGCTGCCCGGCATTTGGCAAAGAGCGGCGCCAGGATTGCGCTGATCGGGCCGGACGAGCCGGAAGACTGGGCGAGCCACAACGGCGTTTTCAGCAGCCATTACGACAATGGCCGCATCACTCGCACGATCGATCCTGACCCTGTCTGGGCGCTTTTGGCCCAGCGCTCCATCGAACGCTATGCCGATATCGAAACGGGCAGTGGTGTCGATTTCTACAGTGAGGCTGGCTGCCTGATCGCCGCCCCCCTTCCGGGTGGCGAGGAGGCCACGCTCGATCTTGTCATCGCCGCCCGCAACCGCCTCGGCGTCGAGGCGCCTTTTGTCGATGAGCAAGATCTTGCCGAGAGGTTTCCCTGGTTCCGGTTTCCTGCGGGATATGGCGGCGTTTTCGAACCGCGCAACGCCGGCCATATCGATCCGCGGGCTTTGGTCAAGGCGCAGGTTATCCTTGCCGAAAAGGCTGGCGCCACGGTCGTCCGTTCCGAAGTTTCCTCCGTCGTTCGTGTCGGAAGTGCAATCAATATTCGTACCGCCGACGGCGCGACCTTCAGCGCCGGACGTGCCATCATTGCCGCCGGCGGCTTTTCTATTTCCAGACAATTACTCGCCCGGCCGCTCGATCTCACCGTCAAGGCGCGCACAGTGCTCTTTGCCGAGGTCGCGCCTGCTGATCTTCCCCGGTTTGCCGGGATGCCGTCGCTCATCGGAGCAGCACTCGAGCAGGATGAGAGCTATTATCTCCTGCCGCCCATCCGCTATCCCGACGGAAAATTCTACATCAAGATCGGCGGCGATCCGAGCGACATCAATATCGGCTCCGAGCCGGAGGTTCGCGCATGGTTCCGCGGCGACGCCAACCGCTCTGCAGCAGATCATATGTCCGGCCTTTTGTCGCGCGCCATGCCGTCCTTTACGCCAGCCTCGCTGCGGTGGAGCCCGTGCGTAACAACGTTCACCCGCCACGGTTATCCCTATATCGGCTTTGCAGACTCGGATCGCGTCGCGGTGCTGACGGGTGGCAATGGCGCGGCGGCCAAGAGTTCGGACGAGATCGGCCGGCTCGGTGCGCAGCTTCTCGAAAACGGCGTGCTCGATGCGGAAGAATACGGCACCGATTTCGCGGTGTGCTTCCGTTAAGATCATCAATCCTGCCGTCTTTTTGCTTTTGGCACTGGCAATTGGCTGAAGCCTCGGCTATGCACCGCGTGCCAGTTGGCCGGGCAGCCGCGCTCCGCTAGGACCGAAAGGTTGCGGGGGGAGGAAAGTCCGGGCTCCACGGAAAAACGGTGCCGGATAACGTCCGGCGGGGGCGACCCCAGGGAAAGTGCCACAGAGAGAATACCGCCTGCCTTGGCAGGTAAGGGTGAAAGGGTGGGGTAAGAGCCCACCGCACGCATGGCAACATGGGTGGCAAGGCAAACCCCACCGGGAGCAAAACCGAATAGGGATGACGTGGTTCGCGCAAGCGTTCCGGCCTTTTCCGGGTCAGTCATCCGGGTGGGTTGCAGGAGGCAGCGCGCAAGCGTTGTCCCAGATGAATGGCTGCCACGTTCCGGCTTTCGGGCCGGAGCCATACAGAACCCGGCTTACAGGCCAACTGGCAAATTCCCTTATTTTTCAATTTCGCAAACGGCGATTTTCCAAATCGCGTATCCGTTTGAATATGTATTTTAATTAGAAATTTCTAATATAGAATATATGGAATCCGCGAAGGGTGATTCGCCGGTGAATCCAAAGTCTTGACTGTGCGTTTGTAACCATTTGTTAAACTTAACAGACTATCAATATTTGCTGACGACGCGTGCTGAAATAGAGCAAATCCCATTGACGCCCATATGGTCCCATGTTATCCCAACGATGCACTGCACACGGGCTGATTCAAGCCTACTCACCGCAAGTTTCGGAGTTGCTCCGTAAGGGGTTTTCGATCGGGCATACCGCCCGGCTGTGGGGTGCTGCGCGTCCTTTTGATGGTGCGTGTGGGCTGTTGGGGCTGGCATGTCCACCGGGAACGGCTGTATCGTGTCATGAACCGCTTCCTTTCGCATGCGACAAACCGGATCGATTCCAAGGGGCGGGTTTCCGTTCCCTCGATGTTTCGTTCTGTCTTGTCGTTGCTCGATATCCGGGAGCTTTACTGCTTTCAGGATTTCGTTTTTCCGGCTATCAGCGCCGGCGGTCCCGAGTTGCTGGATCGTTTCGAAAAGCAAATCAGCGGCGAGGATCCTTTTTCGCCGCAGGCCAATCAGATGTCGCTCCTCATTCATGGGGGCGGGGTCTTCATGAAGCTCGACCAGGAAGGCCGGTTGATGGTCACGGATTTCATCCGCGATTTCACGGGCATCGACACGGAGGTTACCTTCGTGGGGCGGGCGGATCATTTTCAGTTGTGGGCGCCGCACGTGTTTGCGGAAACGCAGGCAACGGCACGGGAAGAGCGGAGATTGCGAGGTCTGCGTTCGGGCTAGAGTGGAGAGCAGAATGATGACGGATCAAGGCACAGGTTTTACCGATGCCGAAGGCGGACCGGTCCGTCACATTCCGGTTCTTCTCCCCGAGGTTCTCGCCAGCCTGGATCTTGCTCCGGGTAAAATCATTCTCGATGGTACGTTTGGCGCGGGCGGTTATACCTCGGCGATTCTTGCTGCTGGTGCCGATGTGATCGCGCTGGATCGCGATCCAGCGGCCATCCTTGGCGGTCAGTCGCTGGTCGAGGCTAGTGGCGGTCACCTCACTCTCGTGCATTCCCAGTTTTCCGATCTGGCACAGCACGCTCCAGCCGGTGGCCTGGACGGTATCGTGCTCGATATCGGCGTTTCCTCGATGCAGATCGACGAGGCTGATCGCGGCTTCTCCTTTCAGCGCAAGGGACCGCTCGACATGCGCATGTCGTCCTATGGCGTTTCTGCTGCCGATGTCGTCAATCGCGCCAAGGTAACCGACCTTACCCGCATCTTCGGCTTTCTCGGTGAGGAGCCGCAATCCGGCCGCATCGCCCGCGCCATCGAAAAGCGCAGGCTTGAAGAGCCGTTCGTGACGACCCGTGATCTTGCCGGCCTGATCGAGATTGTGACCCCGCGCAAGGCCAAGGACAAGATCCATCCTGCAACCCGCGTCTTTCAGGCGCTGCGCATTTTCGTCAATGACGAGCTTGGTGAATTGGCCCAGGCGCTGTTTGCAGCTGAACGTGCCCTGAAGCCCGGCGGGCGACTGACGGTGGTCACCTTCCATTCGCTGGAAGACCGGATCGTCAAGAAATTCTTCCAGGACCGTGCCGGTAAGGCTTCGGGCTCCCGGCATTTGCCGATTGCCCATGAACGCGCGGCAACCTTCGCACCAGTTGGGAAATCTATGGTGGCGGCAAGCGAAGAAGAAGCGTCCCGCAATCCACGCGCCCGGTCCGCCAAAATGCGGGTTGGTGCCCGCACCGATGCTCCGCATGAGGCAGATGATCTGTCCATTTTCGATCTGCCGAACCTTGCAAGCCTTGGAAAGATGGGGGGCTAAGACATGTTGCGTAGTTTTGACATCGTCCTGATCGTCGTCATGACAGCCGCTGCCACGGTCACCTACACGATCAAGCATCAGGCTGAAAACAAGCTCGAAGAGGTTCGCAGGCTGGAGGCCGGGATCAAGCTCGAGGAAGATACGATCGACCTTCTGCGCGCCGATTGGGCGCTGCTGACGCAACCGAACAGGCTGGAGAAGCTTGTCGGCGTCTATCAACAGGATCTGCAACTGGCCCCCACCGACCCGACCCAACTTGCCCGTCCGGAAGAATTGCCGATGCTGAAGGCCGACCTGCCGCCGCCGGCGGATGTGCTGGAGGCGATGGGACTGGCAAAGAGCAAGAGCAGCGGCAAGATAAAGAAGCCAGTGGCTGACACGGACGATATCGCAACGGGTTCGGTGGCGCGCTGATGTCTTTTCTCTCCCGCATCATGGTCGTCAAGAGCAAGGCCCATTTCTCTGCTGGCGGCAATAATCATCCTGGCGACCTCGGCAGGCCGTTCGAGGGCACGCGCAAGCGGACCAGCAATCAGGCGAAAAGCCGCGTTGCCATCGTTATCGCCAGTTTTACGGCCGTCTACTGCATCATTGGCGGCCGTCTGGTTCAATATGGTCTGGCTCAGCCTGAGACCGTTTCCAGCATCGGCCGGGCCGACAACCTGATGGCGTCGCGTCCCGACATTCTCGACCGCAACGGTGAAATTCTGGCGACCGATATCCGCACGGTTTCGCTCTACGCCGAGCCACACAAGATCGTCGATGCCGACGAAGCTGTCGAGCAGCTTTCGACCGTGCTGCCCAGCCTGAACGTCGCCGACATTTACAACAAGCTGAAATCGCCTTCGCGCTTCCAGTGGCTGCGCCGTCAGCTCACCCCGAAGCAGCAGAGCGAAATCCTGGCGCTTGGTATTCCAGGCATCGGCTTCCGGCCGGAGAAGCGCCGTTTCTATCCGGGCGGTGCGACCGCCTCGCATATCGTCGGTCACGTCAATGTCGACAACCGCGGCATTGCCGGCATGGAGCGCTGGATCGACAATCAGGGCCTCGCCGATCTCGCTGCTATCGGCATGACCAGCGATGCCAAGCTCGAGCCGGTCAAGCTGTCGATCGACCTGCGGGTCCAGAATATCCTGCGCGACGTCGTCGTCGATGCGATGACAAAATTCCGCTCGATTGCCGCTGGCGGCGTGGTGATGGATGTGACGACCGGCGAAATTCTCGCCATGGTGTCCTATCCCGACTACGATCCCAACAAGCCGGCCGATGGCGCCAAGGAAGGCTGGATGAACCGCATGTCGAACGGTACGTTCGAGATGGGCTCGACATTCAAGTCCTTCACCACAGCGATGGCGCTCGATTCAGGCAAGGTAAAGCTGACCGACAGTTTTGACGCGACCAACCCGATCCGCATTGGCGGCTTTACGATCAAGGACTTCCACGGCAAGCGCCGCGTTCTGACCGTGCCGGAAATCTTCCAGTATTCGTCCAACATCGGCACGGCCAAGATGGCTGATATCGTCGGTATAGAGGGGCATAAAGAGTTCCTCACCCGCATCGGATTGCTGACCAAAATGCCGACAGAATTGCCGGAGGTGAAGACACCGAGCCAACCGCGTGAATGGAAGAAGATCAACTCGATCACTATCTCGTTCGGCCATGGCGTATCCACCACGCCGCTGCAAACGGCAGTGGCCGGGGCAGCGCTTTTGAACGGCGGCAACCTGATCGAGCCGACATTCCTGCCGCGCACGCCGGAACAGGCCGCGGCTGTGTCGACAAAGGTCATCAAGAAGTCGACAAGCGACGACATGCGCTTCCTGTTCCGCTGGAATGGCGTCAATGGCTCGGGCCGCAACGCCCGCGTGCCGGGTTTCAATGTTGGCGGCAAGACGGGTACGGCCGACAAGGTTGTGAATGGCCGCTATTCGAACGACGCCAACTTCAACGCCTTCCTGGCCGGCTTCCCGATCGATAATCCGCGCTATGTGGTCCTGACCTTTATCGACGAGCCGAAGACCGACAAGGGCAATGGTGCAGCACTCGCTGGCAATACGGCCGCACCGATGGTGCGCGATATCATCAGCCGGTCGGCACCGCTTCTCGGTGTGGAGCCGAAGTTCGGCGAAGACGGTTCTGCCTTGCTTGTGTCTTATTGACCATGGAATGACAATCTGGAGGATTCGCCGCCCGGCGCGTCGGTATAACTGAAAAGTGCATCCATGAAGATCAAAGATCTGATCGGGAAGGATTTCCCGGAAATTGCGTCACAGCTGGACTCAGGGGCTGGTGATATCGATATCGCCGCCATTACCGCCGATAGCAGGCAGGTTGCGCCGGGTTCATTGTTCGTAGCTCTCTCGGGAAGCAAGGCTGATGGCAAGGCCTTTATCGACGAAGCGATCGCCCGCGGGGCGGCTGCCGTTGTGACTGGGGTCAAGTCTGCAAGCGATACGCCTGTTCCGGTTCTGTCCGCGTTTACGCCGCGCCGTGTGCTGGCGATTGCCGCCGCCAATTTCTACGGCCGCCAGCCGGATACGATGGTGGCTGTCACCGGGACTGCCGGCAAGACCTCGGTCGCTTCCTTTGCCAGGCAGATCTGGGCACATGCCGGCTTTGCGGCTGCGATGATCGGTACCACCGGCGTTATTGCACCGGGCCGCACAGATTACGGTTCTTTGACGACACCGGATCCGGTGTCCTTGCACAAGCTTCTTGCGGAGCTGTCCGACGCTGGCGTTACCCATGCCGCGATGGAAGCCTCCAGCCACGGACTGGATCAGAACCGGCTTGATGGCGTCCGGCTTGCTGCTGCCGGTTTCACCAATCTTGGCCGCGATCACATGGATTATCACCCGACAGTCGAGAACTACATGGCTGCGAAGATGCGGCTGTTCGACGGCGTGTTGCCGAAGGGTTCACCGGCGGTGATTTTTTCCGACGACGCCTGGTCGATGCAGGCGATTGCGGCTGCCAAGGCTGGCGGCCATGAAGTTCTGACCGTTGGCCGCAAGGGCGATTACCTGTCGCTCAAGCGCGTCGAGCATTTCCGTCACAAGCAGATTGCCGAAATCCATGTCGGCGACGAGATTTTTGAAGTGCATGTGCCGCTCGCGGGCGATTTCCAGATATCGAACGCACTGGTCGCGGCGGGTCTCGCCATGTCGACCGGCGTCAGTGCCCGGGCGACAATGGCAGCGCTTGAAAAACTGCAGGGTGCTTCCGGCCGTCTTGAACTGGTTGGCCACACCAAGGAGGGCGCTCTCGCTTACGTCGATTACGCCCACAAGCCGGATGCACTGGAAAATGTGCTGACCTCGGTTCGTCCGTTCACCACCGGCCGCATCATTGTGGTGTTCGGTTGCGGCGGCGACCGTGACAAGGGAAAGCGTCCGATCATGGGCGAGATCGCCATGCGGCTGGCCGATGTGGTTATCGTCACCGACGACAACCCACGCTCGGAAGTGCCCGCCATTATTCGCAGTGAAATCATGGCTTCCGCAAAGGGCGCCACCGAAATCGGCGACCGCGCAGAAGCGATCAAGGCTGCCGTCGATATGCTGAAATCGGGTGACACGCTGATCGTTGCCGGCAAGGGGCATGAGGAGGGGCAGACCGTCGGTTCCGTTACGCTGCCGTTCTCCGATCATGCTGAGTTGCGCAAGGCATTGGGAGGTCATTGATTTGAGCTTTCTCTGGACCACAAGTGACCTGATGGCGGCCATGCATGGCCGCCCGATGGGCAATCTGCCGGAAGGCATTACCGGGATTTCCATTGACAGCCGGTCTCTCGGCAAGGGCGAGGCTTTCTTCGCCATCAAGGGCGACCGGGTCGATGGTCATGACTATGCCGGTATCGCGATGGCCAATGGTGCAACGCTTCTGGTTGTCAGCGAAGCCAAGCTTCCGGCGTTGGGGCGGCTGCATGCGCCAATGATCGTGGTCGACGACGTGCTCGATGCGATGGTTCGCCTCGGTTGCGCCGCGCGTGACCGCAGTGCTGCCAAGATCATCGCCGTCACCGGGTCTGTCGGCAAGACGACGACCAAGGAGATGCTGCGTCACATGCTTGCGCCATCCGGCCGGGTCCATGCGTCCGTCGCGTCGTTCAACAATCACTGGGGTGTGCCGCTGACACTGTCGCGTATGCCCGAAAATACCGATTTCGGCATTTTCGAAATCGGCATGAATCATGCCGACGAGATCCGGCCGCTGGTCAGCATGGTCCGCCCGCATGTGGCCATCATCACCACGATCGCCGCCGCCCATCTTGGCAATTTCAAGGACCTCGAGGAAATCGCCTCCGCCAAGGCTGAGATCATGGAAGGCCTCGTCGATGATGGCCACGTGATCCTCAACCGCGACAATGCGCAGTTTGATATGTTGGAAAAGACAGCCACGGCGCTGGGCGTCGCCCACATTCATAGTTTCGGCAGCAGCGCCAAAGCCGATTTCCGCATGGTCGAATATGCAGGCGGCTCGGAAGGCGGTGTGTTGTGGGCAGCGCTTGATGGCAAAACGCTGGAAATCCAGATGGGCGCCCCCGGGCGTCACATAGCCGAGAATGCACTATCGGCCCTGGGGGCGGTGAGCCTCGTCGGCGCGAACATGGAAGCGGCCGTCGCTTCGCTGGCGACGCTTCAGCCGGAAAAGGGACGTGGTGCCCGCCACCGCCTGGCGATCGGGTCGGGCAGTTTCGTGCTGATCGATGAAAGCTACAATGCCAATCCGGCTTCGATGCGGGCTGCCATTTCGCTTTTGAAAGATACGGCTCTGCCTGAAGGAGGCAGCCGGATCGCCATTCTCGGTGACATGCTGGAAATGGGTGAATCCACCGGTGAGATCCATGCCGAACTGGCCGCACCGCTGGTCGAGGCCGGGATCACCGATATTTGGCTCGCCGGTGAAGAGATGGCGCATCTGCGCGATGCACTGCCTGACGGGACACGGGTCGAATACCGTCTGGCGGTCGATGAACTGAAGCAATTTGCGCTTGGCGCCATCGCTGCCGGGGATGTGGTGATGATCAAATCGTCGAAGGGAACCGGCTGCGGCAGGATCGTTTCGGCTCTTCTTGAGACGTATCCGGCCTCTTCAGGTCCGGATCGCGCTGAATAAAGGCAGGACAAGGCTTTGTTGGCCACTGTTCTATGCTGACACTTTTGATAGGACGCAGTTATCCTTCCATCAGGTGATTCTGATGGATGAATCTGCAACGAACCTTTGGGGAAAGGTCCCTCATGCTCATCTGGCTTGTCGAACTGGCGGACCATTTTCAATTCTTCAACCTGTTCCGGTACATCACGTTCCGGACTGGCGCCGCCCTGTTCACCTCGGCATTGATCGTTTTCCTGTTTGGACCGCGGATGATTTCGTCGCTGCGCGTGCGGCAGGGACGTGGCCAGCCGATCCGCGCGGATGGACCGCAGACCCATTTCAAGAAGGCGGGAACGCCGACGATGGGCGGGTTGATGATCCTCGCCGGTATCGTCGGCAGTTCGTTGCTCTGGGCCGATCTTTCCAGCGTCTACGTCGTCTCGACACTGTTGGTAACGCTAGGTTTCGGCGCCATCGGTTTTTACGATGACTATCTGAAAGTCACGAAACAGTCTGACAAGGGCTTTTCCGGCAAGGCGCGGCTCGGGATCGAATTTCTCGTCGCTGGTATTGCCGTTTTCTTCATGATGCGCACGGCACTCTCGGCCGGCGTGTCCGGTTCGACCTTCGGATCGTCGCTGACATTCCCGTTCCTCAAGGATTTCACGCTCAATCTCGGCTATTTCTTCATCCTGTTCGGCGGCTTCGTCATTGTCGGCGCCGGCAATGCCGTCAACCTGACGGACGGTCTCGACGGTCTCGCCATCGTACCGGTGATGATTGCTGCAGCCTCTTTCGGTATCATTGCCTATCTCGCCGGTAACGCGGTCTTCGCAAACTACCTGCAGATCCATTTCGTGCCGGGGACGGGGGAGCTTGCCGTCATTCTCGGCGCGGTGATCGGGGCCGGACTGGGGTTCCTGTGGTTCAATGCGCCGCCGGCCGCCATCTTCATGGGCGATACCGGCTCGCTGGCGCTGGGCGGCCTGATCGGTGCTGTCGCCGTCGCTACCAAGCATGAGATCGTCATGGTCATCATCGGCGGCCTGTTCGTCATGGAAACCCTGTCGGTGATCATCCAGGTCTTCTGGTTCAAGCGCACCGGCAAGCGCGTCTTCCTGATGGCACCGATCCATCACCATTTCGAAAAGCTCGGCTGGACCGAAAGCCAGGTGGTCATCCGCTTCTGGATCATCGCGGTCATTCTCGCCATGGTCGGCCTTTCGACCCTGAAGCTGCGGTAAGAGACAATGATACCGGTCATCACATTCAGCGGCAAAAAGATCGCCCTGTTCGGGCTCGGCGGTTCAGGCCTTGCGACCGCGCAGGCGCTGGTTGCCGGTGGCGCCCTTGTGACGGCCTGGGACGACAACCCCGACAGCGTCGCCAAGGCGTCGGCTGCGGGCATCGGTACCGGCGATCTCCGTCAGGCGACCTGGGCGGAGTTCTCCGCCTTTGTTCTGTCTCCCGGTGTTCCGCTCACCCATCCGAAGCCGCATTGGACTGTTGATCTTGCCCATGCTGCCGGTGTCGAGATCATTGGCGATGTTGAACTGTTCGTGCGCGAGCGGCGTGTCCATGCGCCGGATTGCCCGTTCATTGCCATCACGGGCACCAACGGCAAATCGACGACCACCGCGTTGATTGCTCACATTCTCAAGTCCAGCGGCCGCGACACACAGCTCGGCGGCAATATCGGCACGGCGGTGATGACGCTCGATCCGCCGGCACGTGACCGGTTCTACGTCGTCGAGTGCTCGTCCTATCAGATCGATCTTGCACCGACGATCAATCCGTCCGCAGGCATCCTGCTCAACCTGACGCCCGATCATCTCGACCGGCATGGCAGCATGGAACACTATGCGGACATCAAGGAACGGTTGATCGCAGGCAGCGACACCGCGATCATCGGCGTCGATGACGTCTACACCGAGGCAATTGCCGACCGGGCAACGCTGGCCGGGCGCCGCGTTATCCGCATCGCCCGCCATCGCGCACTTGGCGAAGGACTTTACGCCGATGGAACGCGTGTCATGCGCGCCGAAGGCGGTCTGGCAACCGAGGTTGCCGATCTCGACGGCATCGCGACCCTGCGCGGCAATCACAACGCCCAGAATGCCGCGGCGGCGATTGCGGCCTGCCTGTCCGTTGGCGTTTCCGAGAGCGAAATCCTTGCCGGACTGTCATCCTTTCCGGGCTTGAAGCATCGCATGCAGCCGGTCGGCCGCAAGGGCAACGTTGTCTTTGTCAATGACAGCAAGGCGACCAATGCCGATGCAGCAGCTCCGGCGCTGTCGAGCTATGAGCGGATCTACTGGATTGCCGGTGGTCTGCCCAAGGAGGGCGGGATCACCTCGCTTTCACCCTTCTTTCCGAAGGTTGCCAAGGCTTACCTGATCGGCGAAGCCGCACCAGCCTTTGCAGTGGCCCTTGGAGACACGGTTTCCTTCGAGATTTCCGGAACGCTGGAGCGGGCGGTGGCCCATGCCGCTGCCGATGCTGAAAGGGATGAGGCGGCACAATCGGCTGTCATGCTGTCCCCGGCTTGCGCAAGCTTCGACCAGTACAAGAACTTTGAAGTGCGCGGCGATGCGTTTGTCAGCCATGTCGCTGCGATCGACGGCGTGACGATGCTGATATGAGGGTGATGGCCCTGACTTTGAGAGATTGGCGCCGGACGCGCCGTTGAAGGGGACGAAGAAATGGTAAGCCGTGCCGAACGTGGCCCTGTGGCCGACTGGTTCTGGACGATCGACAGGTTTTTCCTGGCGACCTTCGTTTTGTTGATGGGCATCGGTTTCATGTTGTCCTTCGCGGCAAGCCCGGCGGTGGCCGAGCGGCTCAATCTCGACAGCTTCCATTTCGTCAAGCGCCACGCGGCTTTCCTTTTGCCGTCGCTGGCGGTGATGATCGGTATCTCCTTCATGACGCCGAGGCAGGTGCGCCGCACCGCGATGATCCTGCTGGTGGCGTCGCTCGCCATGATGGTTCTGGCACTGTTCTTCGGGGCCGAGGTCAAAGGATCGCGCCGCTGGATCTCGCTGGCGGGATTGTCTGTGCAGCCGTCGGAATTCATGAAGCCCGCTTTTGTCGTTGTGTGCGCCTGGCTGTTTTCCGAACATGCCCGCCAGCCTGAAATTCCTGGCAACCTGTTTGCCATCCTGCTGTTCGGCATTGTCGCAGCACTTCTGGTGGCCCAGCCTGACCTTGGCCAGACGATCCTTACCACCGCTGTCTGGGGCGGAATGTTCTTCATGGCCGGCATGCCGTGGCTGTGGATCGTCGTGCTCGGTGGCTCCGCTGTCGGCGGCCTCGTGGTTGCCTATACCGTGCTGCCGCACGTCGCTGGCCGTATCGACCGGTTCATGACCGGCGAGGGTGATACATTCCAGGTCGATACTGCGCTGCAGGCCATCATCCGCGGCGACTGGTTCGGTCAGGGACCGGGCGAAGGTATCGTCAAGCGGATCATTCCCGACAGCCATACCGACTTCATCTTTTCGGTCGCGGCGGAAGAATTCGGCATCGTCTTCTGCATGGTGATCGTGCTGATTTTCGCTTTCCTCGTCATGCGCGGCCTCAGCCACGCGTTTCGCGAACGCAATGATTTCACCCGTTTTGCCGTTGCTGGCCTCGTGCTGCAGATCGGCATCCAGTCGATGATCAATATCGGCGTCAATCTGCAGTTGCTGCCGGCCAAGGGCATGACCCTGCCGTTGATCTCATACGGCGGTTCGTCCATGGTGGCGATCTGCGTGACGGCGGGGTTTATCCTGGCGTTGACCCGCCATCGTCCGGAAAAGCGCGCTGTCGAGCGTAGCCTGTTTCGCTCCGGCATGGGCGTTCCGGCCGAATAGGCCGATGGAATAAGGACTGAATATGACCAAAGGTATTATCATGCTCGCCGCCGGTGGTACCGGCGGCCATCTGTTTCCGGCGGAAGCACTGGCGCACGAACTGAAGGCGCTCGGCTATTCCATTCATCTGGTGACGGACAGCCGGGCAGAGCGTTTCGCGGGCAAGTTTCCGGCCGATGAAATCCACGTTGTTCCGTCGGCGACGATCGGGTCGAAGAACCCACTGAAAGTTGCGTCATCGCTATGGACGCTCTGGTCCGGAATTCGCGTTGCCCGCAAGTTGATGGCGAAGGTACGGCCGAAGGTCGTCGTCGGGTTCGGCGGTTATCCGACAATTCCGCCGTTGCTGGCGGCCACTGGCATGGGCATTCCGTCGATAATCCACGAGCAGAACGCTGTCATGGGCCGCGCCAACAAGGCGCTCGCCAATCGCGTTCGCGCAATAGCCGGCGGGTTTCTGCCGGAAACCGACGGCCCTTACGCAGCAAAGACGGTGACGACGGGCAATCCGGTGCGTCCGGCTGTTCTGGAGGCGGCCAAGATTCCCTATCAACCGTCCGCTGACGGCGAGGAGTTTCGTCTCGTCGTGTTTGGCGGCAGCCAGGGCGCCCAGTATTTCTCCAAAAGCGTGCCGACGGCCATCAGCCTGCTCGACGACAATTTGCGGCGGCGGCTGAAGGTCACGCAGCAGGCGCGCGCGGAAGACATGCCTATGGTCCAGGGCTGTGTCGCCAAGCTGGAGATGGACGCCGAAATCGCGCCGTTCTTCACCGACATGGCTGACCGTATCGCCAAGGCGCATCTGGTCATCTGCCGTTCCGGGGCCTCGACGGTTTCGGAGATCGCAGTGATCGGCCGTCCGGCAATCCTGGTGCCTTACCCCTATGCGCTTGATCATGACCAGGCGGCCAATGCCGCAGCACTGGCTGCGACTGGCGGCGCCAAGGTGATCGCCCAGGCCGAACTTTCGCCGGAAAAACTGAGCAAGATCCTGACCGGGGCGATGACCGGCCCGGAGAAGCTCTCCAAGATGGCGGCAAACGCCAAACAGGCGGGCAAACCCGATGCGGCGCGCTTGCTTGCTTCCATGGTTGAAGCTATTGCCAGCGGCTCGACGATTGCACAGTTCAAGGAAACACGCTCATGAAAATGCCGCAGACAATCGGCCTGGTTCATTTCATCGGTATCGGTGGTATCGGCATGAGCGGTATCGCCGAGGTGCTGCACAATCTTGGCCACAAGGTTCAGGGCTCCGATCAGTCCGACAGCGCCAATGTCCAGCGTCTGCGTGACAAGGGCATCGAGGTGTTTGTCGGTCACAAGGCCGAAAATATCGGCGAGGCTGAAGTCGTTGTTGTTTCGACCGCGATCAAGAAGAGCAATCCGGAACTGATCGCCGCGCGTGAAAAGCTGCTGCCGGTGGTCCGCCGTGCCGAGATGCTGGCCGAACTCATGCGCTTCCGCAATGCGATTGCCATTGGCGGCACCCACGGCAAGACGACGACAACCTCGATGGTCGCGACGCTGCTTGAGGCTGGCGGTCTCGATCCGACCGTCATCAATGGCGGTATCATCAACGCCTATGGCACCAACGCCCGCATGGGCGAGGGTGAGTGGATGGTGGTCGAGGCCGACGAATCGGACGGCACGTTCCTGAGGCTGCCTGCCGACGTTGCCGTGGTCACAAATATCGATCCGGAGCATCTCGACCACTACGGCAATTTCGATGCCGTGCGTGAAGCCTTCCGCCAGTTCGTCGAGAACGTGCCATTCTATGGCTTCGCCGTCATGTGCCTCGATCATCCTGAAGTGCAAACGATGGTGTCGAAGATCGAAGACCGCAAGGTCATTACATACGGTGAAAATCCGCAGGCTGACGTGCGTTATTCCAACATCCGCATGGATGGCACCACTTCGGTGTTCGACGTCGAGATCCGCCGCCGCCGCACCGGCAAGGTGATCCAGTTGAAGGATCTGCGCCTGCCGATGCCGGGCCGCCACAACGTGTCGAATGCGACCGCTGCGATTGCCGTTGCCCAGCGTCTCGGCATTTCGCCGGAGGATATCGCCAAGGGACTGGCCGCCTTTGCCGGCGTCAAGCGCCGCTTCACTTTTACCGGCGAATGGAACAATGTCCGCGTCTACGACGATTACGGCCATCACCCGGTCGAGATCAAGGCGGTGCTGAAAGCTGCGCGCGAAGCCTGCCAGGGCCGCGTCATCGCAGTGCATCAACCCCACCGGTTTTCGCGCCTGCACAGCCTGTTCGAGGATTTCTCTGCCTGCTTCAACGAGGCGGACACCATTCTGCTGGCGCCCGTCTATTCGGCGGGAGAGGAGCCCATCGAAGGCATCAATTCGCAGGAACTCGTTTCGAGGATCAAGGCCGGCGGCCATCGCGACGCACGGTTCATCGATGGTCCGGAAGCAATCGCCCCGATTGTATCGGCCATTGCACAACCCGGTGACTTTGTGGTTCTCTTGGGGGCTGGCAGCATCACATACTGGGCTGCCGCACTTCCGAAGGAACTCGCAGGCATTTCAGGAAATTCCGCATGAAACAGGTACACGGTGAAAAACTACTGGCCTCTCTCGGGGACAGCGTCAAGGAATTGCGCGGGCGTCTGACGCCGGATGCGCCGATGGATCGGGTCACCTGGTTTCGCGCCGGTGGACTTGCCGAGCTGATGTTCCAGCCGCATGACGCCGACGACCTCGTCACTTTCCTGAAACTGCTTCCTGCCGAAGTGCCTGTCATGGTCGCTGGCGTCGGCTCGAACCTGCTCGTGCGCGACGGCGGCATTCCGGGTGTTGTCATCCGCCTTTCGGCCAAGGGTTTTGGCGATGTCGAACTGGTGTCCGAAACGCGCGTCAAAGCTGGTGCGATCTGCCCGGACAAGAATCTGGCGGCGATGACGCTCGATCATGGCATTGGCGGTTTCGCATTCTACTACGGCATTCCCGGCACGATCGGCGGCGCCCTGCGCATGAACGCAGGTGCCAATGGCGGCGAGACGCGTGAGCGTGTCGTTGAGGTTCATGCGGTCGACCGTCAGGGCAACACGCATGTGCTGTCCAATGCCGACATGGGCTACAGCTACCGTCATTCGTCGGCACCGAAAGACCTGATCTTCACGCATGCCATTTTCGAAGGGTATCCGGAAGACAAGGCAAGGATCCGTGCCGACATGGACGCCGTGCGCCAGCATCGCGAGACCGTGCAGCCGATCCGCGAAAAGACCGGTGGATCGACCTTCAAGAACCCGGAAGGGCATTCCGCCTGGAAGCTGATCGACGAGGCCGGTTGCCGCGGCATGCTGATCGGTGGCGCACAAATGTCGCCGATGCACTGCAATTTCATGATCAACACCGGGCAGGCGAGCGGCTATGAGCTCGAATATCTCGGCGAGACCGTACGCCAGCGCGTGTTTGAAACCTCGGGCATTTCGCTCGAATGGGAAATCAAGCGCATCGGCACATTCATGCCAGGCTATGAGGTCAAGGAATTCCTCGGCGAACTGACGGCCTGAGTAATCGATATACTGAAATGAAAAAAGCCGCCGTGGAGTGATCCGCGGCGGCTTTTTGGTGTTGAATGGCGATCAGACCTCGTCCTTGCCCGAAAGCAGGATGCAGATCAGCGTGATCACGGCTGCTGCGCCGAGATAGTAGCCGACATAGGCCATGCCGTAGTTCACCTGCAGCCAGGTTGCGGCATAGGGCGCAAGCGAGGCGCCGAAAATGCCGGCGAGGTTAAAGGTGATCGATGAGCCTGTGTAGCGCACATTGGTCGGGAAGGGGGCTGCGAGCGCCGTACCGATCAGGCCATAGGTCAGGCCCATCAGCGCCATGGCGATCACTGCAAAGACGAAGATGGCGGCTTCGCCCGATGTCATCAGGCTGTTCAGGAAGAACGAGAAGATGCCAATCAGGACGGTCGTTGCGATCAGGACCTCGCGGCGTCCGAAGCGTTCGGCCAGCTTGCCGGCGATCGGAATGAAGATACCGAACATGATCGAACCAACAATCTGGATCTCCAGCGCATCGAGGAACGGGATCTTCAGGACCTTGACGTTGTAGGAGAGAAGATAGGCCGAGCCGATGTAGAACAGCACGAAGGTCGCAAGTGCCACGAACGTGCCGAGGAAGAGGCTGCGCTTGTGGTTGCGGAACAGTTCCACCACTGGAACATCGACGCGTTCATGCTTGTCGATGGCTTTCTGGAACGCCGGCGTTTCGGTAATTGACAGGCGGACCCAGAGACCGACGGCGATCAGGATGATCGAGGCGATGAACGGAATGCGCCAACCCCAGCTAAGCAGCTGCTCCTGGGTCATGAGGTGCAGCAGCAGCCAGAAGGCGCCGGAGGACAGGAACAGCCCGACAGGGGCGCCGAGCTGCGGGAACATGCCGTACCAGCTGCGCTTGCCTTCCGGAGCGTTCTCCGTGGCAAGAAGAACAGCACCGCCCCATTCGCCGCCGAGACCAAAGCCCTGACCGAAGCGGCACAGCGCCAGAAGAAGCGGCGCAATCACACCGATCTGCTCATAGGTGGGCAACAGGCCGATGATAACAGTCGAGACGCCCATGGTGAGAAGTGCTGCCACCAGTGTCGTCTTGCGGCCGACCCTGTCGCCGAAATGGCCGAATACGACCGCACCAAACGGGCGGGCGAAGAAGGCGATCGAGAACGTGGCGAAGGAGGCGAGCAGTGCGGTGGTGGGGTCGCTGTTCGGGAAGAACAGCACCGGGAACACCAGCACGGCGGCGGTGGCGTAAACGTAGAAGTCGAAGAATTCGATGGTCGTGCCGACCAGGCTTGCGAGCAGAACGCGGGCTGGCGAATTGAGCGGGCCCTTGTTCAACGGCTCTGCCGTCGGCGACAACGTGGAGTGTGTGTCGCTCATTATCATGTGTCCGTATTGGGAATGTTAATGCCGTCTTGGGAGGCAGCTGCCCGGCTTTAACGCAGACGAACCGGCAATAAAACCCTTCAAGCGCAACTATCGGCAAGATTTCGCAGGCTTCCTGTCGCAAAAGTGTCGCTGAAGCTACCATTGGATTGCAATGATTTTCACCGAAGTGACCAAAAATGCGCCCAGAGCGGTTCTCGTCACGCGTAATCCTTGACCAGAATCGAATTGTGGCAAATCTTGGGTTGTGCATTCGGCGACCGGGTGCGGCAAACAGGCTGGGGTGCGCATGCGTTTCCTTCAGGGGGTCTGACGGAGGCGCTGCCCATGCGCATCAGGCACTTTAGGAGCACTGCTCCGTTTGAAGGGGAATCCATGTTCAAGAAGCTTTCTGCGGAATTTTTAGGAACATTCTGGCTTGTGTTCGGCGGCTGCGGTAGCGCAGTCCTCGCCGCAGCTTTTCCGGAAGTCGGCATTGGCCTGCTCGGAGTCTCGTTTGCCTTTGGTCTCACCGTGCTGACAATGGCCTATGCGGTCGGCGGCATCTCGGGCGGTCACTTCAATCCTGCCGTCTCGGTAGGGCTCACGGTTGCCGGCAAATTTCCGGCCGCCTCGCTTCCCGGTTACATCATCGCCCAGGTTGCAGGGGGCATCGTCGCAGCTGCGGCCTTGTATCTGGTTGCCAGCGGCAAGGCTGATTTCCAGCTCGGCGGCTTTGCGGCCAACGGTTACGGCGAACATTCGCCGGGCGGTTATTCGCTGACCTCGGCACTGGTCATCGAAGTGCTTTTGACCGGCTTCTTTATCTTCATCATCCTGGGCGCCACCCATGGCCGCGTTCCTGTCGGTTTTGCTCCGATCGCCATTGGTCTCACCCTGACACTGATCCACTTGATCTCGATCCCGGTCACCAATACATCGGTCAACCCGGCGCGTTCCACCGGTCAGGCTCTGTTCGTCGGCGGCTGGGCGTTGCAACAGCTGTGGCTGTTCTGGCTTGCCCCGATTGTCGGTGCTGCCATCGGCGCGATCATCTGGAAGGTTGTCGGCGAAGACGACTGAGACCGTTTCATCTGACAGGATTTGAACCAGATAGGCCCCGCGCGCACGCTGCGGGGCCTTTCCATTTTATCGGCATAGTGCGCGCCATTTTCCTTGCCTCGCGATTAACACTCTGATTCTAAGCGATGAATCGAATCGCCAATTTGAGTCGGTGCGAAATATTTTATCGATGCCTTGGATAGGGTTAACCAAAGTAAACGGTTCATTAACTATAATCCGGCTCTAGTGAGGTTGTGTCTGGCGAGTGCGACTCAGCTCGAAAACAAGCTAGGCGCAAGCAGCGATTTGTAAGGCTGGCGTAATGTCGGGGGTTTTTATGAGTGGTAAGCATGTGGCTGTCCTGATGGGCGGATTTTCTTCGGAGCGGCCGGTGAGCCTGTCGTCCGGGACTGCGTGCGCCGATGCCCTGGAGGCAGAAGGCTACCGCGTCACCCGAATCGACGTCGATCGCAACGTTGCATCCGTTCTTGCGGATCTGCGTCCCGATGTTGCCTTCAACGCTCTTCATGGTCCCTTTGGCGAGGATGGCACGATCCAGGGCATCCTCGAGTATCTTCAGATCCCCTATACACATTCCGGTGTTCTTGCCTCGGCGTTGGCCATGGACAAGGCGCAGGCCAAGCTTGTCGCCAGTGCTGCCGGTATTCCCGTTGCCGAAGCGCGCGTTATGGATCGCCATGATTTCGGCTCCGATCATCCGATGAAGCCGCCCTATGTGGTCAAGCCGGTTCGTGAAGGTTCGAGCTTCGGCGTGGTGATGGTCAAGGAAGATCAGTCGCACCCGCCGCAGATCGTCACGTCGAGCGAATGGCGCTATGGCGACCGTGTCATGGTCGAGCGTTATGTCTACGGCCGCGAGTTCACCTGTGGCGTCATGGGCGATACGGCTCTTGCTGTCACGGAAGTGATACCCCAGGGACACGCCTTCTACGATTACGATTCAAAGTATGTGAAAGGCGGTTCAAAACACGTCATTCCGGCGGATATTTTACCGAATATTTACCAAAAAATACAAACACTGTCAGTCATGGCGCATCAGGCGATTGGATGCCGCGGCGTAAGCCGCTCCGACTTCCGCTTCGACGACCGTTTCTCTGCAGAAGGGGAGCTTATCTGGCTGGAGGTTAATACTCAGCCTGGAATGACTCCTACCTCTCTGGTTCCTGAAATGGCCGTTCATGCAGGCCATACGTTTGGTGAATTCCTCAAGTGGATCGTGGAGGACGCGTCGTGTTTGCGTTGAAGGGCAGGAAAGCAGGAAGAGGACGGGCTCCGCTGGAGGCGGCTGATCTTGATGGTCAGCGCGTTCTGCCGCGGCCGCTGCGCCGCGTCGTGCGTTTCCTTGTCAGTCTCGGAACTGGGCGCATCCATTTCATGCCGTATACCGGCACCGTGTCTGTCTTCGCGTTTTTCGCCGCGACCGGTTTCTACGGCATGTCGCTCGGCGGCCATAGTCAGGATTTCGCACAGACGACCACGACGGCTGTCGGTTTCGCGATCGAGGACGTCAAGGTCTCCGGCAATGACCAGACCTCTGAAATCGACATCCTGCAGCAGCTGGGTCTTGACGGTGCAACCTCGCTGGTTGCCCTCGACATCGGCGTGGCGCGCAAGCTGATCAGCGAAATGCCCTGGGTCGAGGATGTTGCCGTGCGCAAGGTCTATCCGGGTACGATCGAGGTCAATCTCAAGGAGCGCAAGGCGTTCGGCATCTGGCAGCACGGTTCTGATCTGTCGCTGATCGAAGCGAGCGGCAGCGTGATTGCGCCGCTGCGCGACAACAAATTCTCCGAGCTGCCGCTGTTTGTCGGCCGCGATGCGGAAACCACGGCGGCTGCGTTCTACGAGCGCTTTTCGCAGTGGCCGGAAATCAGCAAGCGTGTGAAGGCCTATGTTCGTGTCGCCGGCCGCCGCTGGGATCTGATTCTCGACAACGGCATTAACATCAAGTTGCCCGAGCATGATCTGGATCGCGCCATGCAGGTTCTGTCGACGATGGAAGAGGGCCAGCAGTTGCTGGAACGTGACATCGCAGCGGTTGATCTGAGACTGGAAGACCGCACCACGGTTCAGTTGACCCCCGAAGCTGCTGCCCGCCGCCAGACTGTTCTGGAAGCCCGCACGAAGATGTTGAAGAAGCAGGAAAAGGAAGGCCGTACATGAGCATCTTCGGCTCCTCTCATTTTGGGCTGCCGCGTCTGAAGCCGCTTTCTTCCAAGCGGTCGCATGTCGTTTCCGTGCTCGATATCGGTTCTACCAAGGTGGTGTGCATGATCGGCCGGCTGACGCCGCGTGCCGAGAGCCAGATCCTGCCGGGACGCACCCATTCGATCGAGATCATCGGTATCGGCCATCACAAGTCGCGCGGCATGAAGAACGGTGTAATCGCCGATCTCGATGCTGCAGAAAGCGTCGTGCGCCTCGCAGTCGATGCAGCCGAGCGCATGGCCGGACTGACTATTGATAGCCTGATCGTCAATATTTCTGCCGGCCGCCTGCAGAGCGATATCTATACCGCCTCCATCGATCTCGGTGGCCAGGAAGTCGATGCTGCTGACCTGAAGAAGGTTCTGGCCGCCGCCGGTCAGCAGTCGCTGCGCCAGGACCGCGTTATTCTGCATTCGCTGCCGACCGGCTTCTCGCTCGACGGCGAACGCGGCATCCGCGATCCCTTAGCAATGTTCGGCGATGCGCTGGGTGTCGACATGCACGTGCTGACGGCGGAACGCGCCGCATTGAAAAACCTCGAACTCTGCATCAACCGCGCTCACCTGTCGGTCGAGGGTATTGTTGCTACGCCATACGCAAGCGGCCTCGCTGCCCTGGTGGACGACGAAGTCGAACTCGGCTGCGCTGCCATCGACATGGGCGGCGGCACCACGACGATCTCGGTCTTCGCAGAAGGCAAGCTGGTTCATGCCGATGCGATCAGCCTCGGTGGTCACCACGTGACGACCGATCTGGCCCGTGGCCTGTCCACCCGCATTGAGGATGCGGAGCGTCTGAAGGTCGTTCACGGCTCGGCACTGCCCAACAGCGCCGACGAGCGCGACATCGTGTCTGTTCCGCCGATCGGCGAGGACGACCGCGATCAGCCGACGCATGTGCCGCGGGCTCTCGTCTCGCGCATCGTTCGGGCTCGTATCGAAGAAACACTGGAACTGATCCGCGACCGCATTCAGCGGTCCGGCTTCTCGCCGATTGTCGGCAAGCGCGTCGTTTTGACGGGTGGTGCTGCGCAGTTGACCGGCCTGCCGGAATCAGCGCGCCGGATTCTCGCCCGCAACGTCCGCATCGGCCGTCCGCTCGGCGTCTCCGGACTGCCGGCAGCGGCGAAGGGGCCGGCCTTTTCGACAGCCGTCGGCTTGATGATCTATCCGCAGGTCGCGGACATGGAAACACATGCGGCGCAGGGCGGTCTGCTCTCGTCTCTTGCAGGAAACAACAGCCGTATCGCCCGGATGGGTCAATGGCTGAAGGAAAGCTTTTGAGCCCATCAGCCTGACGGCTGACGGGATGCAATACGGGATTTAGTGATTTGGCCGGCTCGGCAAGGCGGCCAGAAACCAGGAAGGAACGGGTACAATGACGATCAACTTGCAAAAGCCGGACATCACCGAGCTGAAGCCCCGCATCACCGTCTTCGGTGTCGGCGGGGGCGGCGGCAATGCAGTCAACAACATGATCACCGCAGGCCTCGAAGGCGTCGATTTTGTCGTCGCCAACACCGATGCTCAGGCGCTGACCATGACCAAGGCTTCGCGCATCATCCAGATGGGTGTTGCCGTGACCGAAGGTCTGGGCGCCGGTTCGCAGCCGGAAGTCGGCCGTGCGGCCGCTGAAGAGTGCATCGATGAGATCATCGATCACCTGAACGGCACGCATATGTGCTTCGTCACTGCCGGCATGGGGGGTGGTACCGGTACCGGTGCTGCTCCAGTCGTTGCCCAGGCTGCCCGCAACAAGGGCATCCTCACGGTTGGCGTCGTCACCAAGCCGTTCCAGTTCGAAGGCCAGCGCCGCATGCGTCTCGCCGACATGGGCATCCAGGAACTGCAGAAGTCCGTCGACACATTGATCGTCATTCCGAACCAGAACCTGTTCCGGATCGCCAATGACCGCACCACGTTCGCCGACGCCTTCGCGATGGCTGACCAGGTTCTCTACTCGGGCGTTGCCTGCATCACCGACCTGATGGTCAAGGAAGGCCTGATCAACCTCGACTTCGCGGACGTTCGTTCTGTGATGCGCGAAATGGGCCGCGCCATGATGGGCACCGGCGAAGCATCCGGCGAAGGCCGCGCAATGGCCGCAGCCGAAGCTGCAATTGCCAACCCGCTGCTCGACGAAACCTCGATGAAGGGTGCCCAGGGCCTGCTGATCTCGATCACCGGCGGCCGTGACCTCACCCTGTTCGAAGTCGACGAAGCTGCCACCCGTATCCGCGAGGAAGTGGATCCGGACGCCAACATCATCCTCGGCGCAACATTCGACGAAGAACTCGAAGGCCTCATCCGCGTTTCGGTCGTGGCAACGGGTATCGATCGGACGGCTGCGGAGGTAGCCGGTCGTTCTGCTGACTTTCGTCAGGTAGCAGCCCGGCCGATCGTCCGTCCGTCCATTGCGATCCCGGCAGCGCCGGTCCAGCAAACGGTCGCCGTTCAGCAGCCGGCTCCGGTCGCCCAGCAGCCTGTCGTTCAGCAGCAGGTTGCCCAGCCGGTGCAGCAGACCAGCGATTCGATCGCCGAAGCCATTCGTGCAGCCGAACTGGAACGCGAACTGTTCCTCTCGATGCCACGCGGTGGTGCTACGGCACCGGTTCAGCAGGCTCAGGACGACTTCCGTCCGCAGAGCAAGCTTTTCGCAGGCGCGCCGGTAGAACAGCAGCCAATCGTCCAGGCCGCTCCGGTTCAGCGGGCTATCGAGACGCCAGTCTACCAGCAGCCGGTCGCACAGGCCCCGGTTCGCCAGGAGCCGATTGCTCCGGTCATCCGTCAGCAGGCCGAACAGGTCCGCATGCCGCGGGTCGAAGACTTTCCGCCGATGGTGAAGGCTGAAGCCGAGCACCGGGCACAGCCGGTTCAGCATGAAGAGCGCGGCCCGATGGGCCTGCTCAAGCGAATCACCAATTCGCTCGCCCGCCGCGAAGAAGAACCGCATGATGTCGCCTCCGACATGACTGCCGGTGCACCGGCAGCTGCCTCGCAGCAGCGTCGTCCGCTGTCGCCCGAAGCCAGCGTTTACGCGCCGCGCCGGGCCGCCCCTCTCGATGACCGTGCCCGCGCTGCCTCGCAGCCGCGTGCACATGAAGACGATCAGCTCGAAATCCCGGCTTTCCTGCGCCGCCAGTCGAACTGATTTTTTAGCCCACCTTCCTCCTTGCCGAAATGCCCGGGTTTGCGCCCGGGCATTTTTTATGAATTATTGAATTTTTCCAATACCTAAGCACCGTGTGTGCGTCGCGTAACAAAGCGAAAGAAACAGTGATTTGGAATGACGGCCCACTGCAATTATCTTCATAATCAGGACTGATGGGGCAGCATTGCGATTCTAAACGCGAAAGTTTGCATATTGGACCGGGTGGTGACGCCAAAGCGTTGCTTTCCGACTGTGTATCTTGCGGCTTTGGAAAACGCGCAGCTCTGGTCCTCTTGAGACATTCGGCGGTAACGCCACATAGCATTTGAAGGCGATAAGCATGGGACTGGGAATTGGACTGCTTGGATTTCAGACAACGATTGCACACTCTGTCACTCTGAGCGGCACCGGCGTACATTCTGGCGCCGAGGTAGCAATCACATTTCATCCGGCGGAAGCGGACAGCGGCATCGTTTTCCAGCGTGTTGTCGGCGAACAGACGATCAGCGAATTCAAGGCGGTCTCCTCTCAGGTCGGCAATACGGATCTCTGCACCATCCTCGGCTTTTCGCCAGCCACTTCGATCGCCACGATCGAGCATGTGATGGCCGCAATCTACGCACTCGGCCTCGACAATCTGCTGATCGAAGTGCAGGGCGCCGAAATGCCGATCATGGATGGCAGCTCGGCTCCGTTCATTGACGCTATCGAGCAGACCGGCATCAAGGCGCTTGCGGTCAAGCGCCGGTATATCCGGATCCTGAAGCCGGTCCGTATCGAATCAGGTGCTTCCTGGTCGGAATTCACGCCCTATGATGGCATGCGCTTCGAAGTAGAGATCGATTTCGATAGCCCGCTGATCGGTCGTCAGGCCTGGAAGGGTGACATCACCCCGGCGGTCTTCAAGACGGAGTTGTCGCGTGCCCGCACCTTCGGTTTCATGCGCGATGTCGAGCGCATGTGGGCCGCTGGCCGCGGCCTCGGTTCGTCGCTGGAAAACTCGGTCGTCATTGCCGATGACAACACGGTCATCAATATGGAAGGCCTGCGCTACAAGGACGAGTTCGTCCGCCACAAGACACTGGACGCCGTGGGTGACCTGGCTTTGGCCGGTGCGCCGTTTATCGGTTGCTACCGTTCTTATCGCGGCGGCCACAAGATGAACGCCAATGCGCTGAAGGCGCTGATGAGCGATCCGACGGCTTACGAAATCGTCGAGACCACGTCGCAGCGCCAGCGCTCTACGCCGCGCGAAGTCATTGCGGTCAACGCGCCGTAATGCGCAGCCATTTGTTCCGAATAGGGAAAATCTGGTCTAACATTTGATGAGAGCCGGTCTTTTGACCGGCTTTTTCATGATAAGGCTGCCACAAAATTGCGTTAATCAATCATCATGACATTGCGATCTTGTTGCATCTTGATCTAAAACGCGGTTCATAGGCGGCGGTATTCTTACTGGCGCGGGAGTTGGGATTTACGAATGGTAATTGCAGGCCAGTTTGAATTGAAGAAGATGGCACGTGTTGCTGTCATCGCGCTTGCGGCCGCCGCCGGCAGCGTGCTGATCACCGCCTGCCAGAACGATCCCGACATCGATATCACCAAGCTGACAGCCGAAACGGATCCGCCGGAAGTGCTCTACAATCAGGGCCTTGCAAACCTGAACGCGGGCAAGACCACGGAAGCGGCGCGTAAGTTCGACGCGATCGACCAGCAGCATCCGTTCTCCGAATATGCCCGTAAGGCGCTGGTCATGCGGTCGTTCATCAATTACCGCAATGGCCAGTATCAGGACGCCATCAACGGGGCGAGCCGCTACCTCAATCTCTATCCGGAATCAGACGACGCGGCCTACGCGCAATATATTGTCGGTCTTGCTTATTCCAAACAGATCCCGGCGGTGACGCAGGATCAGAAGCCGGCCTTCAAGACGATCGAGGCAATGCAGGCGGTCATTACCAAATACCCCGATTCTCAATATGTCGAGGATGCGCAAGCCAAGATGCGCTTTGCCAAGGACCAATTGGCCGGCAAGGAAATGCAGGTCGGCCGTTACTATCTTGAGCGCAAGGAATATCTTGCCGCGATCACGCGCTTCCGCTCGGTGGTCGAGAAGTATCCGAATACCAATCAGGTCGAAGAGGCGCTGTCGCGTCTGGTCGAAACGTATTTCGCCATGGGCATCACCGCCGAGGCGCAGACCGCAGCGGCCGTTCTCGGGCGCAACTATCCTGACAGCCAGTGGTATGCCGACAGCTACAAGCTCCTGCAGACCGGCGGTCTGGAGCCGCGTGAAAACGGCAACTCTTGGATTTCGCGCGCCGGCAAGCAGCTTGTTGGCGCCTAATATCAGGATTGTCAGCGAAGAGATTTGAAACGGGATGCTCTCACAGATTTCGATCCGCGATATCGTCCTGATCGAACGGCTTGATCTGTCCTTCGAGGCAGGCCTCTCTGTGCTCACGGGTGAAACCGGGGCCGGAAAATCCATTCTGCTCGACAGCTTGTCGCTGGCGCTCGGCGGACGAGGCGACGGTTCTCTCGTTCGCCACGGCGGCGACAAGGGGCAGGTGACGGCGGTGTTCGATGTCGGCATGAGCCATCCGGCCCGGATGCTCGTTCGCGAAAATGGCATCGATGATGATGGCGACCTGATCTTTCGCCGGGTGCAATCGGCCGATGGCCGCACCAAGGCCTATGTCAACGACCAGCCTGTTTCCGTACAGCTAATGCGCCAGGCAGGCCAGCTGCTGGTCGAAATCCACGGCCAGCACGATGATCGCGCGCTTGTCGATACGCATGCCCATCGCACCCTCCTTGATGCCTTTGGCGGCCTTGCCGAAGAGGCGCAGGCTGTTGCCGGTCTTTACCGCATCTGGAAGGATGCCGAGCGGACGCTGAAGAAGCACCGCGACAAGGTTGAAGCCGCTGCCCGCGAGGCCGATTATCTGCGCTCTTCGGTGGAGGAGCTGGAAGCCCTGTCACCGAAGGATGGTGAGGAAGACGATCTGGCCGAACGCCGGTCGCGGATGATGAAGGCAGAGCGCATCGCTGTTGATATCAACGAGGCCAGCGAGTTCCTCAACGGCAATGGATCTCCCGTGCCTCTGATTGCGTCGATGGTCCGGCGTCTGGAGCGCAAGAGCCACGAAGCGCCGGGTCTTCTCGAAGAAACGGTCGAACTGCTCGACGCCGCGCTCAACCAGCTTTCCGACGCTCAGATGGCGGTCGAGGCGGCGCTGCGGAAAACCGAATATGACCCGAAGGAGCTGGAGCGCGTCGAGGAGCGGCTGTTTGCGCTGCGTGCCGCCGCCCGCAAATATTCCGTACCGGTGACGACGCTGCCGGCACTGGCCGTCCGGATGATCTCCGATCTGGCTGATCTCGATGCGGGTGAAGAAAAGTTGAAACAGCTGGAAGGCCAGCTTGGCCTGACAAAGGGTGCTTTTGATGCGGCGGCTGTGGCCCTCTCGGCGAAGCGCCACAATACGGCAACGGCTCTCTCTGACGCTGTGATGGCAGAGCTTCCGGCGCTGAAGCTTGAGCGCGCCCGGTTTATGGTGGAAGTCACGTCCGCTCCGGATATTGCTGCGGCTGAAGGCATCGACGTGGTCGAGTTCCATGTTCAGACCAATCCCGGAACGCGGCCGGGACCAATCATGAAAGTGGCGTCCGGCGGCGAACTGTCGCGCTTTCTTCTGGCGCTCAAGGTGGCGCTGGCGGATCGCGGTTCGGCACCGACGCTTGTGTTTGACGAAATCGATACCGGTGTCGGCGGCGCTGTCGCGGATGCTATCGGCCAGCGGCTCAAGCGGCTGTCGAAAACCGTGCAGGTCCTGTCTGTTACGCACGCGCCGCAGGTGGCAGCGCGGGCCGCGACACATCTGTTGATTTCGAAGGGACCGTCTGCGGAAAAATCCGAAACGATTGCCACACGAGTCGCCCGCATGGACGACAAGGCCCGTACCGAAGAGATCGCCCGCATGCTGGCCGGCGCTTCGGTGACCGATGAGGCGAGGGCAGCTGCAGCGAGCTTACTGGCGGGCGGCGGCTAATTGCCAGCCGGCTAAAGCAGCAAGATGCTGGCCACCGCCGGGTGCGACGCTACACCGCCTGACGTTCGATCGAGCCGGGATAATGCGTGGTCGATGGTCGCAAAGCTGTCCTTCGCCTGATCGGTGAAGGCCGCAGGACGGCCATCCCGGTGCAGCCTGCGTGTGGCGTCTTCCAGCATGAACTGCAGTTGCTGCGCAGTATTTCTGAAATCTGCGACCTCCTTGTCGCTGGAATGGAATGCCCGGTCCGGCACATCATCGTTCAGAATATCGCGATAGGCTTGCGGCAGGACATTGGTCTCTGCCTCGGGTACTCCGGCGTCTTCTACGGTCTTTTCCGTCTCGTCCGTCCGATCCATTGATGTATCCGCGGTCGCTGCAACCGAGCTGGAGACGGGCTGCATGTTCTTTCCTGCCAAAATGGCATCGGAGAATTGCGCGGTGGCTGATCCGAGTTGCTTGGCGAGCTGCAGGGAGCGCTGCGCCGTCGCTCCGGGCGCAAATCCCCATTGCATCAGCGCCATCATCTCGTCCTTGAGGCGTTTGAGCGTTTCCTCGGCTTGCGCCTTGCGCTCACGAGGTTCGTTTTCGACAATGCTGCGCAGGGCGTCAAGTGTACTGGACGCGGCCTGTTGCCGCTCATCCGGGTGATCGGTGGTCTGCACGGCAGACGCGTTCTCAGACGCAGTCAACCGTTGCAGACGCTGGGGCAGGGAATAGGGTGCAGTTGCGGTAATCATGCCTGCTCCTCCCTCCGGGTCTTTTATTGTTCTCCGGCGCGCTTGCCTTTCCGGCATTATAGCGTTGAGGAATTAATCGACGCTTTGCGAAGCGGCGGCTTTTCATTCACGGGATTTTCTCTAAAACGAAGCCAAAACGTGGAGTCTGCCAGCATGTCGACCTTGTCCGTTGCCGTTGAAAACCTGACGCTTGAAGATGCCGCCGCCGAACTGGAACGGCTGGCTGGCGAGCTGGCGCACCACGACGCACTCTATCATGGCAAGGATGCACCGGAGGTTTCGGACGCAGACTATGACGCGCTGAAGCGGCGCAACGAGGAGATCGAGACGCGATTCCCGGAGCTTGTGCGGGCCGACAGCCCATCGCGCAAAGTTGGTGCGGCGCCATCGGGCATCTTCCAGCAGATCACCCATGCGCGGCCGATGTTGTCGCTCGACAACGTGTTTTCCGACGAGGACGTGCAGGACTTCATCGCAAGCGTCTACCGGTTTCTAGGCCTGCTGCCCGACAACTCGATTGCCTTTACCGCAGAGCCGAAGATCGACGGTCTGTCTATGTCGCTGCGCTACGAAAACGGCAAGCTGATCAGCGCCGCGACGCGTGGTGACGGCACGACCGGCGAAAACGTCACGGCCAATATCCGCACGATCAAGGAAATCCCGCAGACTTTGCCGGCCGATGCGCCTGCGATCGTCGAGGTTCGTGGTGAGGTCTATATGGGCAAGAGCGACTTCCTGGCGCTCAACGAACAGATGGTGGCTGAGGGCAAGCAGACCTATGTCAACCCACGCAATACTGCTGCCGGATCCCTGCGGCAGCTTGATCCGACGATCACGGCCAGCCGCAAGCTGAAGTTTTTCGCTTACGCCTGGGGCGAAATCTCGGAGATGCCGGCCGATACCCAATCCGGCATGGTCGAGGTGTTCAAACGCTGGGGGTTCCCGGTCAATCCGCTGACGCAGCGCCTGTCTTCGATTGAGGCCATTCTCGAGCACTACAATGATATCGGCTTGAAACGCCCCGATCTCGATTACGATATCGATGGCGTCGTCTACAAAGTCGACCGGCTCGACCTGCAGCAGCGCCTCGGCTTTCGCTCGCGCTCGCCGCGCTGGGCGACGGCACACAAGTTTCCGGCCGAGCAGGCGTTCACAACGGTGGAGAATATCGACATTCAGGTAGGCCGCACCGGTGCGCTAACGCCGGTCGCACGACTGACGCCGGTCACAGTCGGCGGCGTTGTCGTCACCAATGCGACACTGCACAATGCCGATTACATCGAAGGTATCGGCAATGGCGGCGAGCGCATCCGCGAGGAGGATCACGATATTCGCATTGGCGACACCGTCATCGTTCAGCGGGCAGGGGATGTTATCCCGCAGGTGCTGGATGTGGTGATGGAGAAGCGTCCGGCCACTGCCGAGCGGTATCCGTTCCCAAAAGTCTGTCCAGTCTGCGGCAGCCATGCCGTGCGTGAGAGAAACGAAAAGACCGGAAAACTCGATTCCGTTACCCGTTGCACCGGCGGCTTTGTCTGCCGGGCGCAGGCGGTCGAGCACCTGAAGCATTTCGTTTCGCGCAATGCCTTCGACATTGAAGGTCTGGGCTCAAAGCAGATCGATTTCTTCTTCGAGGCGGAGGATCCGGCGCTGTCGATCAAGACCGCACCCGATATCTTCACACTGGAGAAACGGCAGAACGCATCGCCCCTGACCAAGCTCGAAAATATCGACGGTTTCGGCAAAGTCAGCGTCCGCAAGCTTTATGACGCGATCAACGACCGCCGCCAGGTGGCATTGCACCGGCTGATCTATGCCCTCGGAATCCGCCATGTCGGCGAGACCACGGCAAAGCTTTTGGCGCGGTCGTATGGCAGCTACATCGCGTTCGCGGATGCGATGAAGGCCGCCGGTGACATCACTTCGGAAGCCTGGAGCGATCTCAATACGATCGACGGCATCGGCGATGTCGTTGCCCGGGCGATCGTCGAGTTCTACAAAGAGCCACGCAACATGGATGTTGTATCGCGCCTTCTCGACGAGGTGACGCCACAGGACGCTGAAGCGCCAGTTGCAAGCTCAAGCCCGGTTGCGGGCAAGACGGTCGTCTTTACCGGATCGTTGGAAAAGATGACGCGCGACGAGGCCAAAGCCATGGCCGAACGGCTGGGTGCCAAGGTCGCAGGCTCTGTGTCGAAGAAGACCGATCTTTTGGTCGCGGGCCCGGGGGCTGGCTCGAAACTTGAAAAAGCGCGCGAACTCGGTGTTGAAACTACGGATGAGGATGGTTGGTTTGTCCTAATCGGTGGGTAATCGCCCCAGATCTGCCTTAAAAGCTTTCCTCGTTCCCCTGTCTTCTCTATGAGGGCTGCCAGAATTATGACAGTTTCGTGACAACACGAAGATAGGTGGATGAACAATGCTGGGTTGGTTTCGCAAGCTCCTGCCGCGCGAAGACAAGTTCTTCGAGCTTTTCGAAGCGCATTCGCGCACCGTCGTGAGTGCAGCCGAAGCTTTGAAGGCGCTGCTTGCCGGCGAGGGCGATCTTGATGCCCATTGCGAGCGCATCATTGCGCTTGAAGACCAGGCCGACGCGATCACCCGCGACGTCCTGCTCGCGGTCCGCCTGAGTTTCATCACGCCGTTCGATCGTGGCGATATCAAGGACCTGATCCAGTCGATGGATGACGCCATCGACATGATGCACAAGACGGTCAAGACCATCCGGCTGTTCGAGCAGACGAGCTTTGACCCCCGTATGCGCGAAATGGGTGTTCTGATTATCGATTCCGCCAGGCTGGTCGCAGAAGCGATCCCGTTGCTGGACCGTATCGGCGCCAATGTGCCGCGCCTGACCGCTATCGCCGAAGAAGTCACGCGGCTTGAGGAACGCTCCGACCAATTGCACGACCAAGGCCTGAAAGACCTGTTCCGTCGCCACGGCGCCTCGAACCCAATGGCCTATGTCATCGGCAGCGAGATTTATGGCGAACTCGAAAAGGTGGTTGACCGTTTCGAGGACGTCGTCAATGAAATCAGCGGCATCCTGATCGAGAACGTCTGATGGACGCGACGCTCGCCCTGCCATTGCTCATCGCCCTGATCGGCGTCGCGCTGTTCTTCGATTTTCTCAACGGCCTGCACGACGCCGCCAATTCGATCGCCACGATCGTTTCGACGCGAGTTCTGCGGCCGCAATATGCCGTCATGTGGGCGGCATTCTTCAATTTCATCGCCTTCCTGTTCTTTGGCCTGCATGTTGCCGAAACACTGGGAACCGGTATCATCGATCCGTCCATCGTCACGCCGCAGGTGATCTTTGCCGCGTTGATGGGGGCGATCATCTGGAATATCGTCACCTGGATCTTCGGCATACCGTCGAGTTCGTCGCATGCGCTGGTTGGCGGACTGGTCGGCGCCGGCCTTGCCAAGACCGGCGGCGATGCAATTGTTCTCTCCGGCCTTCTGAAAACCGTGGCTGCCATTTTCATGTCGCCGATGATCGGTTTCATGCTGGCGCTGCTGCTGGTCCTCATCGTGTCCTGGGTCTGCCTTCGCAAGACACCGTTTGCCGTCGATCGCAGCTTTCGTGGCCTGCAGTTCATTTCCGCGTCGCTCTATTCGCTGGGGCATGGCGGCAATGACGCGCAGAAGACCATGGGCATTATTGCCGTGCTGCTGTTCAGCCAGGGCTATCTCGGCGACAAGTTCTACGTGCCGTTCTGGGTGGTCATCACCTGCCAGTCGGCCATGGCGCTCGGAACTCTGTTCGGAGGTTGGCGCATCGTCCACACGATGGGCTCGAAGATCACCAAGCTCAATCCGATGCAGGGTTTTTGCGCGGAAACCGGCGGGGCGATCACCCTGTTTGCCGCGACATGGCTGGGGATTCCGGTCTCGACCACGCATACGATTACAGGCGCGATCATTGGCGTTGGTGCGGCACGGCGTGTCTCGGCGGTGCGCTGGGGGCTTGCCGGCAATATTCTGATTGCCTGGGTTGTAACCCTGCCGGCAGCAGCGCTGATTTCCGCGCTGTTCTATTTTCTGGTCGGTCTGCTGTAGGAAAGCGGGCCGAAGGCTAAAGTCAAATATCTAAGCGCGGGCGATGCTCCAAAAGAGCGGACCGCGCTTCAGTGCATCCGTATGGCAGTTTGATTGGTGAAGCCTTTGGCCAGGAGCACTGCGGTTTGCTCCGGCGGAACCGCCTTACCGTAGCGATAACCCTGGCCAGCCTTGCAGCCGAGCAGCCGCAAGGTCAGTTCCTGCTCCTCTGTCTCGATACCTTCTGCGATTGTTTCCAGCCCGAGTTCGGCGCTCATCATCAACATTGCCCTGGTAATAGCCGCATCATGCGGGTTCTCCGTCATTTCGCTGATAAATGACCGGTCGATCTTCAGCGTAGTCAGCGGAAACCGTTGTAATGAACTCAGGGATGCAAAACCGGTGCCGAAATCGTCGAAGGCGATGCCGACGCCGAGGTCGCGCAGGCGTCGCACGGCCGCAAGGGCATTATCGTCGTTGAGAAGCGCTATCGTCTCCGTGACCTCAAGGCCAAGGGCAGACGTGGGCAGATTGTGTTCGGCAAGTGCGCTTGTGACATGCTGGACGAGGGTCGCGGCACGATACTGGGCTGCGAAGAGATTGACGCTGACCTTGATGGGCGGCAGGCCGCTTGCCCGCCATTCCGCCGCCTGACGGCAGGCTTCCCGCAAAACCCACCAGCCGACCGGCAAGGCAAGTGAGCTTGATTCCAGTGCCGGCAGGAAGTCGACGGGATAGAGTAGGCCAAGCTGGGGGTGCTTCCAGCGGATAAGCGCTTCCACGCCAAGAATATGCCCGTCTTCCAGAGACACCTGCGGCTGGTAGTACAAGACCAGTTCACTGTTTTTCATCGCGCGCAGTAGCTCATCCTGGGTAGCCCGCCGGGCAAGCGAATCACTGCGCATCTCAGGCTCGAACATCAGCATGGTGCCGCCACCGGCCTGCTTTGCCCGGTAGAGTGCGAAATCGGCACTGGCGAGCAGTTCCTCGGCATCGGTGCCATGCTGCGGCGCAAGTGCAATGCCTATTGTCGCAGCGAGTTGGAAGACATGTCCGCCGACATCGAACGGCACTTCGAAGGCCGAAAGCACCGCGCCGATGGCAGCCATTGCTTCGCCGGCATGTATCTGGCCTGGTAACAGCATTGCGAATTCGTCACCGCCGAAGCGTGCCACGGTGACATTTGCGGCAAGAACCGATGGTAGCCGGACGGCCACAGCCAGCAGCAGCGCGTCCCCAACGGCATGTCCGAGACTGTCGTTGACATCCTTGAAGCCGTCGATGTCGAGCAGAGCAATGGTTGCGCCCCGGTTTTCGGACAGTGCCTCCTGAAGCAGATTTTCAAACCGGTGCCGGTTGCTGAGCCCCGTCAGCGTATCCTGATTGGCCATTCTGAGCAGCCGGGCGTCGCGTTCGCGCCGGTCGGTGATGTCGCGGATAACCGCCCCCATGCCCACCCCGCGTTCGTCGTTCCAAAGCGACAGCGAAATTTCGATCGGTACCTCGGTCTGATCGCGTTTACGGGCGACCACTTCGACAGTCTTGCCGATCAGTTTCGTCGTACCCCCCGCCAGAACCCGCGCGAGGCCGGCATGATGCGCACCACGAAACCGGTCGGGAATGATGATGTCGATCAGCTGTCCAATCATCTCGTTCTGGCGATAGCCAAAGAGGTTCAGCGCCGCACGATTGACGAATTCGATCCGCCCGGCCGCATCGATCGCGAAAAAAGCCAGTTCGGTCGCAGCGGAAAAATTCATTACAGTCGAGCGGATGATCTCCGTCCGCCGTAGTCGCACCTGTTCCATGACCAGCGCGGCGAGACGTTCGAGCGTTGCCCGCTGCCGTTCGCCGAAATCCTGGCGAGGCACTGTATCTGCAATGCACAGGGCACCGATGCGGAAGCCTTCGGCTGTTGTCAGAGGAGCACCGGCATAGAAACGAAGGAAGGGCTCCCCCGTAACCAGAGGATTATCGGCAAAACGGGAATCTGCCAGCATATCGTCGATAACGAGGACATTGCCGCTTTCGATCGTATGGGTACAGATCGATATGGAGCGGGCAACGTCGGGGATATTGATGCCATGCATTGCCTTGAAGCGCTGCATATCCTTTTCAACCAGTGTGATGAAGGCCATCGGTGCATCGAAAAGCTGTGCAGCAAGCTGTGCGATCGTATCGAACCGCGGTTCTGGAGCCGTCCCGGCAATCCACAAGTTCGACAGGGTCTCCAACCGGTTGTTTTCTATATTGCCGTTCGTTTCCGCTTCAGCCATTTCCGTGCCCATTCGAAATCCCGATATTGGTTCAATGGTAGTGGCAGTATAACCCGGCAATCGTCTGTCGCTGACCGGTATTTTTCAAAGTAGTCAGAACCCGTTATCAACCACTGAAGAAATAGTGTGTCATATATTAAATGTCACTTTTGCGTGTAGTATTGTACGGCAATGATGCAGCGTTTTCCAAAAATGCCGCCTGCAAGGCGCTGCGGCAATCGTCCACGTGGCTAGCGTTCGATATGCTGCCTGCATGGCCGACGGAAATTGGCGCGTTTTGGCGCAGCGATACAGCTGGCTTTCTTGATAAATTCGGCGCGACACCCGTCATCAAATAGTATCCTATGGGGGTAGGCGGTCAAAGAACTGCCGGTGTCAACCAGAACCCGAGGAACACGCAAGCGATGAAACTGGCCACTTTGAAAGACAGTACCCGCGACGGCAAACTCGTCGTCGTCTCCAAGGATCTGACCCGCTGCTCGGAAGTCGGCCATATTGCCCGCACACTTCAGGCCGCGCTCGACGACTGGGCCCATGCCGGCCCCCGGCTGGCACGGGTTGCCATTGGCGTTGAGACCGGCGCGCAGCCGACCATGCGGTTTCACGAGCATGATGCCGCTTCGCCGCTGCCGCGCGGATTTTTCTGGGCCGGCGGCTCGGGCGGTTTTACCGGCCCCCGCGATACCATTTCCGTTCCGGACGGCGCTTCGAATGTTTCGACAACGGCCCAGCTCGCTGTGATCGTCGATGATCTGGACGTGCAGGTGGGCGCTGACGAAGCAAAGCAGGCCGTTCTTCTCGTTCTGCTTGCCAACGACGTCTCAGCCGCCGGTGCTGTCGTTGCTACGTCGTTTTCACCGGTGGCGGTCACCCCGGATGAATTGGACGACGGGGTGGATCTCTCCCTGATGGTCCGCCGGAGCGGCAAGCCGGTCGATGGTGGCAAGGGCAATGCGAAAGACTGTGCCGCTGCTGTGGCGGTTGCGGCGGGGAAGCGTTCGCTCGTCGCTGGCAGTATCGTTGCCACCGGCTCCTGCCTTGTGTCCTCGGCGCTCTCGCTTGGCGATACAGTCCGTATCGAGATGAACGACCGCACGGGTCATTCCATCTTCGGCGCGATCGAACAGAGGGTCGAAACCCGCGGCAAATAACCGCTCCGGGTTCTGGGGCAAGCCGGAACCCGATTTATCCTCAAGACAATTCTTGCCTTCAATTCTTGAATTGTCTTTTTGCACTGCACACGTTAGGAAAACCGCGCCGGGTTTCGTGCGGATGCTCGTTGCGAAAACTGGCAAGGCCAGCCGTCGTGAACAGGGCGGCATGCTTGCGGATTGGAGGATCCCGAGATGGAAACAATCACCACCATTACCGATCTGCGCGCGCGCCTGAGCGATTATCGCCGCGCCGGAAAAACCATCGGGCTCGTCCCGACCATGGGGTATCTGCATGTCGGTCACATGGAGCTGGTTGCCCGCGCACGCGCGGCTAACGACATCGTCGTCGTCAGCCTGTTCGTCAATCCCCTGCAGTTTGGCGCCAATGAGGACCTGACGAAATATCCGCGCGACCTTGCCCGCGATCAGGCGATGCTTGTTCAAGGCGGCGTCGATTTCCTCTTTGCTCCTGGTGTCGCGGATATGTATCCCCGCCCGATGGAAACCGTGGTCGATGTGCCGACGCTTGGCAGCGAACTGGAAGGTTCGGTGCGTCCTGGTCATTTCGCAGGCGTTGCCACTGTCGTCACCAAGCTCTTCAACATCGTCCAGCCGGACCGCGCCTATTTCGGCGAGAAGGATTTCCAGCAGCTGCAGATCATTCGCCGCATGGTCGAGGATATGGCACAGCCGGTCGAGGTGGTCGGTGTCGCAACCGTGCGCGAAGCCGACGGTCTGGCCTGCTCGTCGCGCAACGTCTACCTGACACCGGCGCAGCGCGCTGCTGCGGCCATCGTGCCGAAGGCACTCGATGAGGCCGGGCGGCTGATCGCCGGTGGCGTGACGGATGTGGCAGTGCTTGAAAAAGCGGTGATCGATTTTATCGGTTCTGAGCCTCTGGCGCAGCCTGAAGTGGTTGCCATGCGCGATCCGGAAACACTGCACGAATTGACGGAAATCGGCGAAAAACCGGTTCTTCTGTTGCTTTTTATCCGCTTCGGGAGCACGAAGCTGCTCGATAACAGGGTTTTCAGCCCAAAAACCACAAAATTTGCAAAGGTGGCGTGAGCATGAGTGTACAGGCAATAAAGCGGCGCCTGAGCCCCGGCAGCATCGAGGCATTGAAGGGCGAACGGCCGATCGTCAGCCTGACGGCCTATACGACGCCAATCGCCCGGCTGCTCGATCCACATGTGGATTTCATGCTGGTCGGCGATTCTCTCGGCATGGTGCTCTATGGTCTCGATTCGACCGTCGGCGTCACGCTCGACATGATGATCGCCCACGGCCAGGCCGTCATGCGCGGCTCTGAAAAAGCCTGCGTCGTCGTCGATCTGCCGTTCGGTTCCTATCAGGGATCGAAAGAACAGGCTTTCAACAGTGCTGCCCGTATCCTCAAGGAAACCGGTTGCAGTGCCGTGAAGCTTGAAGGCGGTGCGGAGATGGCGGAAACCGTCGATTTCCTTACCCAGCGCGGCATTCCGGTGCTCGGCCATGTCGGTCTGATGCCGCAACTGGTCAATACGATCGGCGGTTATCGCTCACTCGGCCGCAGCGAGAAGGAAGCGGCCAAGATTCGGCGGGACGCGAAAGCCATCGATGATGCTGGCGCCTTTGCCATCGTCGTTGAAGGCACGATCGAGCCGCTGGCCCGCGAGATCACCGAAACGCTGAGGGCGCCGACCATCGGTATCGGTGCATCGCCGGCCTGTGACGGCCAGATCCTCGTCACCGACGACATGCTCGGCATTTTCAGCGATTTCAAGCCGCGCTTCGTCAAGCATTTCGCCGAACTGGCACCGCAGATGTCGGCGGCTTTCGAGGCTTATGCCAACGAAGTCAAGGCACGCACGTTTCCGGGCATCGAGCATACGTTTCAGGTGAAGCCCAAGGGGTAAAACGCGATTTTGTTGCGATCCAGCGTTCGATCAGAAAATTGGATCACTGCATCAATCTTATTGAATTGTTCGATAGGCCCGCCGGGCCTATCTGTGCGTTTCATCATGAACGCATCTCGGCACATGTGACGTGGCCAAGGGCTGTCGTCGCTCCGGAAAGTTTCCTTCAATGACAAAAGACGATTTCTGGCAGGGCGTGCGTGGCGGTTTTCCCGTCATGGTGTCCGCAGCACCCTTCGGAGCGCTGTTCGGTGCGCTCGCGGTGGATAATGGATTTTCCGTTTTCGACGCGGTGTTCATGAGCGCCACGGTCTATGCCGGCGCCAGCCAGATGGTCGGTCTTGAGCTGTTTGGCCACAAGGTGCAGCCCTGGCTGATTATCCTGTCCATTTTCGCGGTCAATTTCCGCCATATCCTTTATTCGGCGTCGATTGCCCGGCATATCCGCCATTTCTCCGGCCTGCAGAAATTCTTCGCCTTCTTCCTGCTGGTCGATCCGCAATATGCCGAAACTGAAAAACGGGCCGAACGCGGCGAGCCGGTGACGTTTGCATGGTATCTCGGTTTCGGACTGATCATCTATCTGCCGTGGCAGGTGATGACGCTGCTCGGCGCGATCTTCGGGCAGATGATCGGTGATCCGAAGGCTATCGGTCTCGATGTGCTCTTGCCGATCTATTTCATGGGGCTGGTTCTCGGTTTCCGTAAGCGCGACAACTGGTTGCCGGTTGTCGCGGTCAGTTCGGTGGCGTCGATCGCGGCGATGCACTTCGTTGGATCACCATGGCATGTCAGCATCGGTGCAATCGCCGGCATCCTGCTTGCCGCCTGCATGCCATTGTCAAAACGGCATGAAGAACCGGTCACGCTGGAGCATGAGGTTTGATCATGGACAATGCTGAACACATGCAGTTGATCTACGTGATCCTTGCTGCCGCCGTCGCAACATTCCTGACCCGCATCGGCGGTTATGTGATGATCACGCAGATGAAGCGCATCCCGCCGCGCATGGAGGCGGCGTTGAATGCGGTGCCCGCAGCCGTTCTTTCGACACTGGTTGCGCCTGCATTTATCTCCGGTGGCTGGGATGTCGCAGTGGCCATGCTTGTTGCGCTGGTTGTTGGCCTGCGCTTTTCATCGCTCTGGATGTTGCTTGCCGGCTGGCTCGTGATCATGGCGATCCGGCATGTTGTAATGTAGTAAAAAGGCCCGCTCCTTGCGAAGCGGGCCTTTTGCTTTAGCGGCTGAGCGGCGCAGTTGCCGCCTTTAGCCAGTTTTGTACCGCTTCATCCGAGATCAACGGCAACAGCTTTTCCTGCGTTTCCTGATGATAACCGTTCAGCCAGGATAGTTCCTCTTCCGTCAGCAGCGCTGCGACGATCAGGCGGCGGTCGATTGGGCAGAAGGTCAGTGTCTCGAAACCGAGCATCGGCAGATCACCGCCCTCGACTTCGCTGGCTTCCAGCACATGGACTAGATTTTCGATCCGAATGCCGAAGGCACCGGGGCGGTAGTAGCCCGGTTCGTTCGACAGGATCATGCCGGATAGCAGTTCCTGCATCGAAGCGCGGGAAATGCGCTGCGGACCTTCGTGAACAGACAGATACGAGCCGACGCCGTGGCCGGTGCCATGGGCGAAATCGGCGCCCGCCTTCCAGAGCGCGATGCGCGCGAGCGGGTCGAGATCTACGCCGCGTGAGCCTTTTGGGAAGCGCGCGACGCTGATGGCGATCATGCCCTTCAAGACCAGTGTGAAGAAGCGGCGCTGTTCGTCCGGCACGGTGCCGATCGCGACAGTCCGGGTAATGTCCGTGGTGCCGTTGATATACTGGCCGCCCGAATCGATCAGGAACATGGTGCCATCGGCGATGGTCAGATCGCTTTCGGTGGTGACGCGGTAGTGCATGATCGCGGCATGCTCGCCCGCACCAGAGATGGTGTCGAAGGAAATGTCCTTCAGCGGGTTCTGCATCCGTTGGCCGACATTGACGCGGCAGGCTTCGAGCTTTTCGACGGCGGCAATCTCGGTGATCGTTCCGGGTTGCGTGCTGTCGAGCCAGGCGAGGAATTCGACCATGGCGGCGCCGTCCTGGAGGTGGGCACGGGCCGAGCCTTCAAGCTCAGCGGCGTTCTTGCGAGCGCGCGGCAGGCGGGCGGGGTCGATTGCCTCAAGCACCGTGCCGCCGCTGACGCGGATGCGTTCGGCGAGCGCGAACGGGGCATGATCGGGGTCGATCATGATTGTTTTGCCCGTTGCTGCAAGCGCAGCCACCTTGTCTTCGAACGATGACGGCGCTTCGAGGTTTGCCAGCTGGGTGAGGTAGGCTTCCTCCTCGATACCGGCCTTGCGCTTGTCGAGGAACAGTTCGGCACTGCCATCGGCATGGACGATAGCGCGGGCGAGGGGGTGCGGCGTGTGCGGCACGTCGCTGCCGCGGATGTTGAAGGTCCAGGCAATGGAGGACGGGTCGGTCAGTACGACGGCATCAGCACCCGCTTTGGCAATCTCTTGCGCCATCGTCGCAAGCTTGTCCTTGGCGAGAATACCGGAATGATCGAGCGGCTGGATCTTGACGCGGCCGAGCGGGGCGGCTGGGCGATCCTTCCATTGGCGATCGAGTGGATTGTGATCGAGAAACACCAGTGTGCCACCAAGCGGTTTCAGGGCTGCTTCAAGCTTGCGAACCTCGGCGCCGGTGTGCAGCCAAGGATCGATGCCGAGGCGGAAACCTTTTTTGCCGTTGTGCTCCAACCACAGATGCGGCGGTTCGCCGACGAGATCGCCGCCGGTAAACACGGTGCTGTCGACCTGCTCCTTGAGCTGGGTGACGTAACGGCCATCAACGAAGATAACCACCTGCTGCTGCGTGATCAGGGCAATACCAGCCGAACCGGTAAAGCCGGAGAGCCACAACAGGCGTTCCGACGAGGCGGGCACGTACTCGCCCTGAAACTCATCGGCCCGGGGAACGAGGAAGCCGTCGACATTCAGGTCCGCGAGCGCTGCGCGGAGTGCTGCGACCCGCTCCTTGCCGAATTGCGGGGTGGAGGTGACTTGAAAAGACTGGAACATGGGTTTTTCCTGCGATGGGAAGGAACCGGTACTGGGATCGCGCGGGGCGAGGCAGATCGATTCCTCAAAGGGTGCAGACACTCTAGCGGAAACAACCAGCGCTGCGAAAGCCCGTCTTTCTTGCTTGATTTTTGTTGAACGATTCGTTTGCGTTGTAGAACGTATGCATCATATGCATGGCACCCATGCTGCATTGCACCTAGACCGGTTTCAAGAATAGTCTATAAACCCAGTCAACGAACGCAGACGCAAATCTGTTGTTCACGCGAATGCCGTAAGGCAAAAGCTGCACAGTCTGAATATGGTTTGTCATCCTTCTCCTCCTCCCTCCGGATGGCTGATCTCAGATTGTGAAGAGTCCGCTTGAGCGCTCCTCCTCCTCAAGCTCGCGGACATGACCGGCTTGCCGGTCAGCGGGCGGTGCTTCGGCATCGCCTTCGTATTGAAAAGGCCGCTTGTCCATGACGGACAGCGGCCTTTTTCTTTTCCGAAACGTCAATTTCCTTTCCGCCTAGGGGCGGTCGAGATGGATTGTCACCCAGCCGTTGCGCCAGATGGTGCGGACATGGCGCAGATGCTGGCCGTTATAGGCCGAGAGCACCTTCCACCGCTGTGAGGCGAGGATGCCCGAGAGAATGACCGAGCCGCCCGGCGCCAGGTGGTTGGCAAGCTGCGGCGCCATCTTGATCAGTGGGCGCGCCAGGATGTTGGCGATGATCAGATCGAACGGGCCATGCGCGGCAAAAGCCGGTGAGTGAAAGCCGGGCGCAGTGACCGTGGTGACGCCAGTGGCGATGCCATTGCGTTTGACGTTTTCGGCCGCGACGCGCGTGGCGATCGGGTCGATGTCGGTTGCCAGAACCGGAACAGGCTTGATCTTGCGCGCGGCGATGGCCAGCACGCCGCTGCCGGTGCCGAGATCGAGCGCATTGCGGACCTTGCGGGCGCGCATGACCGTTTCGATCACTTCAAGGCAGCCTGCTGTCGTGCCATGATGGCCGGTGCCGAATGCCTGGCCTGCATCAATCTCGATGGCGATGTCGTTCAGCCGGACCTTGTCGCGGTCATGCGAGCCATGGACAAGGAACCGTCCGGCGCGCACCGGGGACAGGCCCTCCAGCGACTTTGCAATCCAGTCGACGTCTGGAATGACCTCACGCTCGATCTGGGCATCCGGAAACCGGTCGCCGACAACCGCGGCAAAACGTACTCGCATGTCGTCTTCTTCATCGAAGTCGAGATAGAGCGACGCTTCCCAGATGTCGTTCTTCTCGTCCATCTCCATGGTGGCGATAGCATAGCCCTCGTCCTCGAAAGCATCGGTCATCAGGTCGAGGAGGACTTCGGAGAGCTTTTCGGTCGTGGTGATGAAGAGGCGCAGGTCGCTCAATGTCTTTGTCCTTGTCGGCAAGTGCTTGCCGTGGGGACGGCTTGCGCGGCTCTAGCATGCCCGCGGATACGAGGTAAAGCGCAGCGCCCTATTGCGCGCCGGGAATCCAGGGCGGCGGCGGGGTATCCTGACCGGCAGCATTGCGAAGAAAGGCTGTCGTGATAGCGGGAATATGAGTGACCACGGGCAGCAGCAGTGATCGCAGCCCTGTCAGGATAGGGTTTTTCAGCGTGATGAAGGCCGTGTTGCGCCTGGTATCCTTGAGGACGGTTTTGACTGCCGGTATCCGCAGGCTGGAATAATCCTTTTCCCGCCCCTCCGATATCAGCCAGGCCAGCCAGCAGGCGTCCTCGATCCCGAGATTCATACCACGTGCACCGGCTGGCGAATGCACATGGGCGGCATCGCCAGCCAGAAACACATTGCCGCGGCTCATGGTCTCGACATGGCGGAAGCTGATCTTGAATTCCGAGCTCCACGTCCGCTCCTGCACCATGGCCGGATGGTCGATACGGGTCTCGAAATCCTCCTGCGTCGACAGATATCGCAACGTATCCTCGCTCACCGGTAAGCGGCCAAGCACACCGGGATTGAGGAAATTCATCTCGATGAAGCCGGTATCGACCGGTTGGGCATAGCGATAATCGGCGAGAAAAAACCGGGTCTCGATCGCATTCCCCGGAAAAGCAAACCCGAAGGCTTTCCGCACGGCGGAATGAGCTCCGTCGGCGCCGATCAGCATGTCCGGCTCAACCGTTTCCGCGCGGCCGTCCGAATGCTGAAGGGTAATCACCGGCTTTTTGACGTCACCGGACAATGACGTGAGTTCCGTAGACCATTCCGGAGCGATGCCGAAAGACGACAGTTTTTGCAGCATCAGCCGTTCCGTTTCGCCCTGCGGCAAGATCTGGATCGGGCAATAGTGGCTGCGGAAATTCTCGGTTTCGACAGTCGCCAGCGGTTTTCCGACGGACGATATCTTGAATTTCGTCAGGCGCCGGGCCTTGGCAAGGATCAAGGCGCTGACACCGGAGGCTTCCAGCAGCGTCAGGGTTCTGGCATTGACACCGAGTGCCCGGCTTTCGTGGATGGGTGTCGGCCCAGTTGCTTTCGCCACGAGGCGGGATTTTAAACCCCGCCGCGCCAGTTCGAGTGCCAAGGCAAGTCCGGTTGGCCCGGCTCCGGCGATCAGGATGGATTTTGCGCTGCCTTCACCCATCAGTCCCTCGCGACGACTGTCTATTTCTTGGTCAGGTTTTCCAGTTTCTTGACTGCGGTCTCGGGATTTTCCTCATAGGCGATCGTGCCTGAGAATTTGCCCTTGGAGTCGAGCAGGAACACCGATGCAGTATGATCCATCGTGTAGTCGCCGTCAGGTTTCTTTTCATCTAGCGGCACCTTCTTGGCATAGACCCGGAAGCCCTTGACCATTTCCATGACCTTGTCCGGTGGACCGGAAATGCCGGTAATGCGCTTGGAAACGTTGGACACGTATTGTCCGAGGATTTCCGGCGTGTCGCGCTCCGGATCGACACTGATGAAATAGGCCTGCAGCTTGGTGCCATCGGGATCGACTTTTTCAAGCCAGCCGTTCAGTTCGAACAGGGTGGTCGGGCAGACTTCCGGGCAATGGGTGAAGCCGAAGAACAGGGCTGTCGGTTTGCCGGTGAAAGCGGCCTGCGTGATCGGCTGCCCGGTCTGCGAAACCAGTTCGAAGGGGACACCGAACGGACCGGCTGCGATCTCCTCTTTACCCGTGGTCATCTGGTAGCTGATCCAGCCCAGTGCGGCTGCGACGACGGCAACGGCCGCCCAAAGAAAGATGCGTAGTGTCTTCATGATGATGTCCGCTCGAAATCTGCCAATTATTGCTGTTCAGATAGCGGTTTGGCGCGGGCCTTGCAAAACAATCACGCTGCCAGCGTCAAAATGCGGCAGGTTTGGTCAGAAACACCACGACATGCCGTTTTCGGCCATCGTCAGCAACATTTCCGGCCCCTGGATGACCCATCCGAGAAAACCGGCAACGCACAGAAGCAGGCCGATACCGCCAAGGGCGAGGATCATCAGGGAGTGCGGCTTTTTTCCATCATCGTCGTGCATGTCCTGACGATACCGTGCTGCCCTTCGCATGGAAAGCATATTTGTCGGATTTGAAGTGCCGCTTGTGCTCGGCCTGACCAGAATTTCACTATCATTTTAGCGAATGTTTAATTTGTGTTTGCCATGTTCTGTATGCGTGAAGGGGCATCAGTTCCTCTTGCTGACATGACGTCGCCGGTTTTTATCCAGTCCGGTTTTGCGCATCATCGCTCTCCCCAAATTGCGCGCCCACCGCTGCATTCAAGAACTGGATCAATGCCGCATGATGTCTCCTGCACGGATCGACCGCAAACTTTCCCTCAGCCAGCGGCTGGCGACGCTGGGGGTCGCCGCGTTTGTCGGCTTTGGCTCGATGCTCGCCGTTGGCTGGTATGAAAATTCACGGGTGGATCAGGCACTGGATCGCGCCATCATTGCCCAGGATGCGATCAAGAATGCCAGCGCCATGCGGCTCACAAGCGTCGAGCTGACCCTGGTGGCAATGGACGTCATCGTCGATCGCGGCGATCGCAAAGTGGCGCCGGAGCGGCAGACGCTGATTTCTGATTCGATTGCGATACTTCAAGCCGGAAAGCCGGCGGCGATGGAACTGGCGGCCTCCGTCGGCAAGCCGGAGATCATGGCGACGTTCGATGCCGATTTTGCCGAGATGACCAAGGTCATTCAGGTTGATTTGAAGACGATGATCGAGGATGGCGCGGCGCCTGAAGCCTTCGATGCGGTCGACAATGCGATCGACGGGGCTGGCGAGCGTATGACGACATCGCTCGGAAAGCTGTATGACGAGGCCGGGATTGCGCTTGGCGCCCGTGTCGCCGAAGCGACGGCCCGATCGGCCGAATCCATCCAGCTGCAGCTTGTCCTTGGTTCGGCCGCCATGATGTTGCTCCTCGGCCTGCTCTATTTTCACGGCAATATCCTTCGCCGCGGTGTCTTTGCCGTCCGCGACAGTATGCAGCGTATCCTTAGTGGCGATTATCAGACGGCCGTCGATGCGGTTGAGCGCGGTGACGAAATCGGCGAGATGGCGCGTTCGGTCGAGATGTTCCGGACCGCGGCCGTCGAAAAGCGCGAACTCGAACAGACCGCTGCAGCAAGCCGCAACGAAAACGAGACCGAGCGCGCGGCGCGCGAGGCGGCAAGTGCTGAAGCGGCTCGTCAGGTGCAGCACGCGGTCACCGCACTGGGGCAGGGGCTCAATCGTCTGTCCGATGGCAACCTGACTGCGACGATCGACCAGCCATTCCGGCAAGACCTCGAATCACTGCGTCAGGACTTCAACCACACCGTCGAGAAGCTTCAGGGCGTCTTGTCCAATGTTCAGGAAAACACCAGCTCTATTCAATCGAACAGCCGCCAGATGCGCGGTGCTGCCGACGATCTTGCCAAGCGGACGGAACAGCAGGCTGCCTCGCTCGAGGAAACGTCTGCCGCGCTGGATCAGATCACCGTCACAGTCCGCAGTGCGACGAAGCGCGCCGAGGAAGCCAGCCAGATGGTCGGCGAAACCCGCAACAATGCCGAGGAATCGGGCCGCATCGTCCGCGAGGCTGTCGAGGCCATGGCCCGGATCGAAAACGCATCGTCCGAAATCGGCAAGATCATCAACGTCATTGACGAAATCGCTTTCCAGACCAATCTTCTGGCGCTGAATGCCGGCGTCGAGGCCGCGCGTGCCGGTGAAGCCGGTAAGGGATTTGCCGTCGTCGCTCAGGAAGTTCGCGAGCTCGCCCAGCGGGCTGCCGGTGCTGCCAAGGACATCAAGGTGCTTGTCGGCCGTTCCAGCAGCGAAGTCGGCACCGGCGTCAAGCTGGTCCAGGCAACCGGTGAAGCACTCGGCCGGATCGGCACGGATGTGGTGCGGATCAACGAACACATGACCTCGATCGTCAATGCCGCCCGCGAACAGTCGGTCGGTCTTCAGGAAATCAACACGGCGATCGGCCAACTGGATCATATGACCCAGCAGAACGCCGCCATGGTCGAACAGACCAATGCTGCCAGCCATACCTTGGCGCAGGACGCTGAGGGTCTGACCGCTCTGATTGGCCAGTTCCAGCTCAGCGGCGCGTCTGCACGCCCCATCCACCAGCCTATTCGCGTCGCAACACCAGCGACCACGCGCCCCGCACCATCCCCCGCCAAAGCCCTGATGGGCAAGCTGGCGGGCGCCTTTAACAGCCCCGCGTCATCCGTGCCGAAAGCATCGGGTTCCGCCGAAAACTGGGAAGAATTCTGATCATGTCAAACGCAATCAAGCAGTCCGGTGCCTATCTGGAAATCGTTTCTTTCCATCTGGGCGATCAGGAATTCTGCATCGACATCATGGCGATCCGTGAAATTCGCGGCTGGGCACCGGTGACGCCGATGCCGCATACGCCGCCTTACGTTCTCGGCCTCATCAACCTGCGGGGCGCGGTGATCCCGGTCATCGACATGGCCTGCCGTCTCGGTATGAAGATGACAGAGCCGTCGGAGCGCTCGGCAATCATCGTTACCGACATCGCCGGTAAACTCGTCGGCCTTCTGGTCGAGCAGGTTTCCGATATGATGACGATCAAGAGCGAGGCTTTGCAGCCGGCACCGGAGATCATTCCAGAAGCGCAGCGCGCCTTCTGCCGTGGCATCGTTGCCCTGGAAAAGAGCATGGTCTGCTTCCTCAATCTCGATACCGTTATCGCCGACGAGCTGGCGCAGGCCGCTTAAGCCAGTCGCTTTGAACTGAAAAAGACGCCACCGGTGAACCGGTTGGCGTCTTTTTGCGTTTTGGCATCTGCGAGGTTTGCGAAATACGCCGACTGCATTGTGCGTTGCAGCAGTTGCGAATAGCATTCCTGTGCGAAGCCTAACTCTAAAGCGCGTAGCGATCCTTCAGATTCGCTCGCGCGCTTTAGGTCTTTGTTTTTACGCGTGTGGTTTGCGCAAATCCGCTGCGCACCTTTGCGCGACATGCTTTGGGAGATTGCCCGTGAAATGCCTGCTGCTCGTCGATATCCAGAACGGTTTTTGCTCCAGGGGAAACCTTGCTGTACCCGATGGCGAGGCGGTCGTGCCTGTTGCCAACCGTCTGATGGTTGAGGGCGGGTATGATCTGGTTGTTGCGTCTCAGGACTGGCATCCGGCAGATCATGGTAGCTTCGCCTCGCAGCATTCCGGCCGCCATCCCTTTGAAATGGGGACGCTTCACGGCAAGCCGCAGATGCTCTGGCCGGATCATTGCGTGCAAGGGACGGTCGATGCGGATTTCCATCCTGTGCTCGACATCAGCCGCATCGACTATGTGCAGCGCAAGGGCGAGGACAGGACTGTCGACAGCTATTCCGCTTTCCGCGACAATGATCGCGAGGCGCTGACAGGGTTGTCGAAATATCTGGTCGATGCCGCCATTGATGAACTGGATATTTGCGGTCTTGCAACAGACTATTGCGTCAAGGATTCTGTGCTTGACGCAATGCTGCTGGTTCCCGGTGTCCGCGTCCGCGTTGTTGTCGACGCTTGCCGGGGCATTGATCCAGATGGTGTGACAGCGGCGATTGCCGAGATGTCGGCAAAAGGCGCGCAGATCGTCACATCCGCTGAGGTGCTCAAGGGTGACACCGCTACTTCGGCGCACCTTTTTCCCAGGTAACCGGCTGTTCGAACAGCGGAATGGTCGAGATCGACATCTTGGCGGAACCGTCGGTCAATTCGCGCGAATGGGCGAGATAGATCAGCGTGTTGTTCTTCTTGTCGTAAACCCGCGTGACGACAAGCTTTTTCCAGATCAGCGAGAGGCCCTCGCGAAAAACTTCCTCGCCGCCTTGGTCAAGCTCGATGTCGCCGATCGTCACCGGTCCGGTCTGGCGGCAGGAAATCGAGTTGTTCGACGGATCCTCGAACCAGTTGCCGTTCTTCAAGCGGTCGATGACGCTGCGGTCGAAATAGGTGACATGACAGGTGATACCGGCGACCTTGGGATCGCTGACGGCATCGATGGTAATGTCATTCCCGAGCCAATCGACGCCGACTTCACCCACCGTTTCGGCTTTTGCTGAAAAGCCGGCAAGGCTTACTACCAGAAGAGCGCAGGCGCTGATGGAACGGATGGGAAGCGGCATTGTTGGTTCTCCGGATGCGATGCCAACTCACATAGGATGGGTTGACGGCAATGCAAGCGGCGAACGTGGAGATCAGCCCGTGTTTGACAAGGGCTGTGCCGGGCCGACGGTGGCGCGCATCTGGGCGGCCGCTCCGGCAAGGGCGCGGGCGCTCGCAACGGATGCGGCATGCAGGCTCCCGGCGATGCTCAGTCTGTCACGCCCCAATGCCTTGGCCTCGTAGAGCGCCACGTCCGCTTGCACCATGGCGTCCGCCAACGAGCCGCCCGGACTGACCATGGCAATGCCGATGCTGACCGTGAGGCTGATCTCTGTGCCCGTGTTCGCCCGCGCAGGCGTCGTTCTGACGGCGGTACAAATCGCTTCGGCGATCTCCGTCACATCCAAACGGCCGGTGCCGGCAAGGGCGATCCCGAATTCTTCGCCTCCCAGACGTCCGAGGATACCACGTCCAGCCAGCGTCTCGCGGACGATATGGGTGAAGTGCACAAGAGCGGTGTCGCCACCGGCATGGCCATGGAGGTCGTTGATCTGCTTGAACCGGTCGAGGTCCAGCAGCATGAATGCCGTCTGCCGGCCGGATACTGCAGCCGTCGAAGACATACGTTCAAATGTGGTCATGAAGGCGCGGCGTGACAGTGCACCGGTCAGGTCGTCATGGGCGATCATGTGGCGCAGGCTCGCGATCATCCAGCCATGCAGCATCAGGATGATGCCCAAAAAGAACAGCGGCGTGATCAGCAGACGTGCCACCAGATACGCCGTTGTCCAGATCGGCGGGTCAAGGATGTCGCCCACAGCATCCAGACCGGCCATGACTGTTGCGACCCGAAAGGCGTCAAGGCCGGCGACTAGGAAAGCCATGACACAGCAAAACAGCATGTAGGGACCGATCGCCCGCTCCCTTGGCCAATTGCGCAGGATGGTCGCGCCGGTGAGAAAGCATATCAGACTCAAAACGCCGGCGCCGACCGATATGCGCGCCGCATCATCGTCGGTGACATAGCTGAAGAACAGGAGCGCTGTGGTGACGCTGGCAAGGACAATGGCAACCGGCCATGCGTCGAGCGGCTTGCGGCCCAGGAATTGCTGGAAGCCTCTCAGCATCAAAAGACCGGCGGCAACCGCCAGTATCCCCTCGAGGATGGTGTGAAACCACACCGGCTCGATACTTTCCGCCATCGCGACAGATGCCGCGAGCGTTGTCAGCACACACGCGGCGCTGAAGCTGGCAATGCCCGGTACGCCGGTCTTACGCAGCGACAAGAGCACGGGAAACATGACCAAAAGGGAAATGACTGCAATGGCGGAAAGAAAGCTCATGGGCGCGGATTCCTGCCAAGTGGCGCTCAAAAAAATTGGTCCGTTCACACGGATAAGGCCGAATTCGTAATATCGGCGATTTAATTTTTTCAGCCGAAATTCGCTGCAATTTTAACCAAATGGGTTGCTGGGCCACAATTTCCACGGGTATCTCCGGAGTGGTCGCTCAAACTTGCCCGCGGGCCGTGAAAACGGTTTTTTGATTGCACTCGGGCGGCTCTCGCTGATGCCATTTTCACAGATGATTCGCAGGCAATATGCCGCCCTTCAAACTTGCCGATTGAACCGCAAATGGATCGCCAGCGGGCTCGATACGGCAGGCATCGCCTGGAGATGTGCGACATCCTGCAGGGTTTCGAACAGGCGCGTTCCCTGACCAAGAAGAACCGGAGCGATGTGAATGCGCAGTTCATCAAGCAAGCCGGCTTCGACGAACTGCCGTGCCGTCGTTGCTCCGCCCATGACGCAGACGGCCTTTCCGCCAGCTTCTGCCCGGGCTTTTGCCAGCACCGCCTGCGGCCCCTCGTTGACAAAGTTGAAGGCCGTTGGCCCCATCACGTGCTGGCCGCGCAAACGATGGGTCATGACGAAACAGGGCATGCCGAAGGCACCGTCTTCGCCCCATTCCGGTACGCCCACGTCATAGGTCGTGCGGCCGATGATGAAGGCGCCGGTTTGGGAGAACATCTCTTGCGCCGCCTGCTGATCGGTCTCGTTCGGTTGCTGCCCATCACGGCCGAACAGCCAGGCCTGCAGCGCGTCGCCACTCCTGCCGAGCGGGTGTTCATGGGAGGTATCCGGGCCAGCGGCAAAGCCATCAAGGGACAGGCTGATGTCGAGAAAAACATGGCTCATGTGAGCGTCTCCTTATTCTCGCCAAAAATAAAAGGTCTGAGACCGGACGCAAATGCAGCTTTTTGAGCTTCAGGTTGAATGCAAGCGTTGATGCGCCGGTGTTTCAGCTGATTGTCAGACCATGATGTCCTGGCGAGGGATGGCTGCCTTCTTCGCTTTTTTGCCTGCGGCAGGTGCCGCTCTCCTATGCCCACCTCGCTCCCTGATATTCTTGGAGCCCGTGTAAAGGAATTGGTTACCATACTTTGTCATTCTTTGGATCGACCGGCAGGCCCCGGCAAGCGCGCAGTTCAGCGCATCGTGGGCCTTGGACCGGCCTCGGCGGCAATTCGTCTTGTTGCTTTCCGATTGAGTAATGCGTTTCGGGTAACGAGTATCATGGCGTTTGCAGCAGAAAAATGCAGTCACCCCGCGTCTTCCGGCGGGGCGCGTCCCAGGCCATTATCACGGTTCCTTACGGTTGCGACCGTTGCCGGCATCGGCATTGCGGCCTCCGTCTGGATGGTCGCGACCTTCGCGGCGTTGCAGAATATGGGGTCTTCGCTGCCGTCCAACAAAGGTCCGCGGCTTGAGGCGTCACTGGGGCTCAACCCGATCATGCGCGCCGTGCCGCAACAGCGTGTCGTGCGCCTTTCCAAATTTTCGCGGCTCACCGTTTTGCCGCGCATGAACCTCGTCGCCACGGCCGCTCCGCAAAAGGGCATCGTTGCTGTCGCGATGGTCAAGCCTGCCGTGGATTTTGCCGAAAAGACACAGGTTGTGGCGCTGGCGAAGGCTGCTGCTGACAGAGGCGATGCTGTCATTACTGGTTCGACGCCGGTGACGGCCAATGCGCTCGTCGAGACCGTGTCGCTCAAGGAGCAGGGGCTTGGCAAGCCATTCAGTCTGGTCATGCCGGAACCGGCTTCGTCGCTGAACGGCATGTTGCCGGATCTCGGGCCGTTGCCACTGGCTAAACCGCGAAGCTTGGCCGATGCCGTCCGCAAGCCTGATGACAGGACCACGAAGCCGGCAGCCAAGGAGCTTGCCTACGCCAAGCCTGATTTCCCCATGGACGACGATAACGAGGTTCGCCCGGCGTTTCGCGGTAAAAGGGGCGTGGCCTATTACGATATCTCGGCGGGCGTGGTCTACATGCCGAGCGGCGAGAAGCTGGAAGCACATTCCGGTATCGGCAAGATGCGCGACAATCCTGACTATGTTCACGTCAAGATGAAGGGCCCGACGCCGCCCGGCACCTACAAGGTGACGATGCGTGAATCGCTCTTCCATGGCGTTGCCGCCGTGCGTCTGACGCCGGTGGATGGCGTAGCACCCCATGGCCGTGACGGCCTTCTTGCACACAGTTACCTCTTGAGAAACCGCGGCGATTCTCACGGCTGCGTTGCCTTTGAGGAATATCCCCGCTTCCTGAAGGCGTTCAAACGCGGCGAGATCACCCATATGGTCATCGTCAAGAGCATGAAGGGTTTCTCTGCACCCAAGCGCACCTTCGCCTCGCTGTTTTCCAAGGGCGCATAGACCGTCGAACTTCGATTTACGCCAGGATTTGACGATACCCATCACGGGCGCGAAACCTCAGGGCTTCGCGCCCGTGATGCGTTTTGCCGCCCAGTTCAGTCTTGGATGCCTGCAAAGTTCGGGCGGGGACGGCCACTGCCGCCAATTTCCGGGCCTCGCAGATCGGCCATTCAGGGATTGAAAGACAGGTAATTTAAGTTGTGCTAATGTACGGGCCTTGGGAGGGGGACATGTTTGCTCCTTATCGGGTAGGCGTCGTTGCGTTTGGTTTGCTGGCCGTCGGTGCAGCGCCGCTGAAGGCGACTGAGTCGATCGGCAAGGCCGTCGAAATCAAGACGGCAGTGACGGGAGGACGTGGTGACCTGTCGGTCGACGATCCGGTGTTCCAAGATGAGCGGATTCGCACGTCCAAATCGGGCCTCGGCCAGTTCATTTTCCGGGATGGCACCAAGCTCGCCGTTGGTTGGGGCTCCTCGGTCGTGGTCGATAAATTTGTCTTCGACGGTTCCAATTCTGTGAAGAAGCTGACGATCAAGGCGGCCAAGGGAACCTTTCGTTGGGTCAGCGGAAAATCCAACCACACTGCTTATGAAATTGTGACACCGGCCGGGACGATCGGGGTTCGTGGAACCGCATTTGATTTCTATATCGGAGGGGACGGCACAACGGCGATGGTCCTGCTCGGCGGCGCGGCCAGTTTTTGCGGTGCAGGCGGCTGCCGTCAGTTGACCCGGCGCTGCGATTACGTCATCGCAAAACCCAACGGATCGTTGACTGCAACGCGCCGGGTTGACCGCAGCGTGTTCAAGTCGTTGGGAAATGCCAGGGCGCTGCCCTTTCTGTCGGGCAATCAGAAGCTCTCCGCCAGCGGCGGCTACGGAGCTTGCGGCCTGGCCAGAGCCGATGACATTCAGCGCGATGACCTTAACCGCAGTGTTCCCAATCAGGTACGTCCAACGCAGCAGACACCCAACAAGCCGGAGAAGGACCCCAAGCCAGATAAGGACCCCAAGCCCGACAACGATAAACCGCACCAAGACCGTGACCCCGGCAAACATCAGGAGCACCACGACAAGGGGCACGACGAACATGAGCATCGCGGTGACCACGACAAACCCGACAGGCCGGATGGCGACCGGGACACGCCTGACCGGCAGCACGATGGCAAGCAGGGCGACCGCGATCACAACAGCCACGACGATAACGGCCACAATGACAAAGGGCATGATGACAACGGTCGCGATGACAAGGGGCACAGTGGCAGAGGGCACGATGATCAGAACCGCCATGACAGGGGCAAAGGCAATTGACGATGGCGAGCAGCGGGTATCGAGGGGAGGATATCATGCCGCGCCCACGCTCACCCTTGCAGACATAGGCTGTGTCAATTGATAGGCCCGCGCTTTTTTTGAGCTACACTGTGCGAAAAATGTTCTGTCCTGCGTGAGATGCGACGGTAGAAATCCGTCAAATTCACTGGCAAATCTGCCGCTTTCAACTTAGCAGCCCGCAGAAGTTTTCGTGTCGCCGGCGACCGGGAGGCGAGAGCGCCGATCATTTGTGCATGGATGTGTTTCAGGTCGCGAAATTCCTCCGATAAGGCGAGGCGTTCATCGCCGATGACGGCGAATGTCCGGGTCCGGGTACTCTTGCCCTTGAGCGGCAACGCGCCTGCGTCGAGCAGGGCGTATTGTGATGCAACGTTCGCCGTACTCTCCGACACGAGAATATCGAAGCCAACGTCCTTGCAGGCCGTCTCGATGCGCGCCGTGACGTTGACCGTGTCGCCAACGGCGGAATAGTTGAAATGTGTCTCCGCCCCCATGTTGCCGACGCAGGCGAGCCCGGTATGAATACCGATGCCGATGCCAACGCTATGCGCGGAGCCAAATCCAAAGGCGTCTTCGGCGTTGAGGTGCGCAAGGGTTTCCCGCATGGCCAATGCTGCGCGGACGGCCTTGCCGGGATGATCGCTGATATCGACGGGGGCGTTCCAGAAAGCCATGATCGAGTCGCCGATGAACTTGTCGAGCGTGCCTTCATTGGCGATGACGTGGCGGCTCAGCGCATCGAGAAAGGTGTTGAGGAAGCCAACGACTTCGGCGGGCGTCAATCGTTCGCTGATCTCGGTGAAGTTTCGAACATCGACGAACATCACCGTCAACTCCCGATCATCGCCACCCAGACGCAAGGCGCCCTGGGTATGCTCGATGCGGTAGAGCAGCGACGGGGAAAGGTAGTGACCAAAGGCCAGTCTGACTTCCCGGCGCTCCCGGTCAATCACCAGGAAGCGGAATGCGGTTGCCGCGAAATGCGTGATCGACCCGCTGATGATTGGCGCCAGCGGGTCGAACAGAAGCCCGCCATAGATGAAGGCGAACCAGGAGGCGGCGACAGCCAGCGCCGTGATCAGCAACCCGCAGGCGAGAGCCACCGCCGGGCTGACGAAGGTGGTCAGGAAGACCAGAAGGCTGCCTGCCAACGCGATGGACAGGATTTCCAGTCCATCGGCCCAATCCGGCCGCGACAGAAAATGCCCTGACAGGATCTGCTCGACGATCTGTGCCTGAAGCGAAACGCCGGGAACGTTCTCCCCCAAAGCGGTTGTCCGGATATCCTGCAGACCGGCAGCCGATGTTCCGATGAAGACGATACTGCCTTGTATGGCTGCCTCAATTTCGGACGTGGAACCACCGTCCGTCAGTATATTCCGCGCCGAAATATATCTGTCTGCGTTATCCCGGCTGACGTAGAGCCACAGCTCTCCCGCTGATGTCACCGGGATGACGAACTCACCAACCTTGATCTTCGTGATGGTATTTGCGACGTCGGGCGCATCGGCAAGCACATAGGTGGATGCCTCCTGCGCGACGCGCAAGGCCTCCAGTGCAAGGTTGGGATAGAGTTGATCACCGTCGCTCAGCAAGAGCGGAACGGTGCGCACCACAGCCGACGGATCGCCGGGATTGAGACTGATATGTCCAAGGCCGGCCGCTGCCGCCTCAAGCTGCGGCCGAAGGGGTGTCGCGCTCTGGATGCGGGGCGGTGCATGGAAGGGCGGTTCGCCGGTAAAGGCAAAGCCGGCCTTCATTTCGGGGCGGTAGTTCCCTTCATTCGAGAGCGCAAAGCCCAGGATGATGGGTTTTTCCGTCATTGACTGGGCGAAAATTTCATCGTTGTCCGGCAAGCGCGCAAGCAGCGACGGATCGATCCCCGGGACATCGCGAATGACGGTGCGTGGCGACAGGCGGTCCGGTTCCGAGAAGAGGATGTCGAATGCAATGGCTGCCGCTCCCATCTGCGAGAGCCTGTCTACCAGTTTGGCCATGCGATCCCTTGGCCAGGGCCATTGACCGAGCTCGCGCAGGGACGCTTCGTCTATATCAACCACGCGGACCGGCAGATCCTGAAATGCGCGCGGTGCGAGGCGCTGATATTCGTCGAACGCCACGTCGCGGGCCTGCATCATCAGCTGCGGATCGCTTGCCCGCAGGATCGTGAGGGCCGCGACGATCACAAGACCGACAATGACGCCAACTTGCTGCGCGCGTGTCATGAACAAGCCATCCGCCCCAGAGGTTCGGCCAGCCTAACACAACCGGTGCCGATGCGGAAAAGAGGCATATCTGACGCCTGTAGGGACCAATGCGCGCTGCCTGCTGGCAGAACGATAAGGACCATCGGGACCAGTCCCGTTCACCACGCGCAAGTATTGGGAATTGCCACTGCAGGCACTGTGCTTTAAGCCCGTTTTACACTCTTAACTGGCGGCTTTTATGCGAATCAATGCGATCACGAATTGGGCCTACGCTGTTACGGTCGTGCTGACAGCGCTTTCGGGTGGTGCGTTTATCCTGTCGACCAACAGCGCCAATGAGGAGCGTCTGGCGGTTGAAGAACATCTGGCGTTCGATACGCTCGCGGAGGAACTGGCGCTCGGAGCCGAAGAGCGAACCGACGAAGCCCGTCTCTATGTCATGCGCGGTGAAGAACGTCATCTGGAAGCGTTCCATGTCAGGGAAGGCGAGGAGCACCGTCGCGAGGCGGCCATCAAGAATGCCAAGGCTCAAGGGGCTTCATCCACCGAACTGGCAGCACTTGCAGAGGTCGAGCAGGATGCCGAGGCGCTGGACAAGATCGAGGCTGCCGCAATCGACACCTATCGGAACGGGGACCGGACGGCGGCACAGCAAGCGCTCTTTGGTGCAGAACACGAACGCCTGCAGACGGACCTGCTTGATAGTGTCGGGCGCTTCCGCGATCTGACCGCTGCCCGTACCGGCGCTGCGTTGATTGATGCGCGATTGCGTAGCGATTGGTTCGGTGTTGTCGCCAAGACGATGCTGGGGCTGACGGCGGCGCTATTCCTCGGCGTTCTTTATTTCGTGCTGAGGCGGCGCATTGCCATGCCTCTGATGCACATGACCGGCATCGTCACGCGGTTGGCAAAGCAGGATTATGCCGTGGAAGTTCCGCTGGATCAGCGGCGCGATGAAATCGGCGAGATGAATGAAGCCATCCATATTTTCCGAGCCAACGGGCTGGAGCGTGACAGGCTGGATGCGGAGCGTAGGCTCGATCAACAGACCAAGGATTTGATCCTGCAGATGATGCACCGGCTGCAGGCTTGCCAGACACAGGGCGAACTGGCCGATGTGGTGGCGCGGTTTGCACCGCAGATATTTCCCAATCTTGCCGGCCATCTCTATGTCCTCAACGAGAGCAGGACATTGCTAGCGACTGTCGGCAGCTGGCTCGAGCCGCAGAAATCAGCCGAATCCTTTGCCTCCAGTGCCTGCTGGGGATTGCGGCGCGGCCGCCCGCATCTGAGCAATCGCGGCCAGAGCGACATTGCCTGCCAGCATCTCGCTGACAGCAACTCTGCCGGTCTTTGCGTGCCGCTGACCGCGCAGGGCGACACGATCGGGCTTCTCTATTTCGAAGAACGGTCCGAGGCACTTGCAGAGGTCGAAACCTCGCGCCTTTATCTGGAGCTGATTGCCGAAAACATCGGTCTGGCCGTCGCCAATCTGCAATTGCGCGAAAAGCTGACCCATCTTGCCGTGCGTGATGCGCTGACGGGGTTGTACAACAGGCGTTGGCTGGACGAGACCCTGAACAGACACGCCCGCGAGGAGGCTGCAAATCCGCTCGTCTGCCTGATGATCGACATCGACCATTTCAAGCGCTTCAACGACGAGTTCGGCCATGATGCAGGTGATGTCGTCATGCAGTATGTGGCGCAGATCGTCATCGACGCGGTGGGCGAGGCAGGCAGCGCCTACCGCTTCGGCGGTGAGGAGTTCACGGTGCTTTTGCCCGGGATGACCGAGGCGGCCGGTTTCGAGTTTGCCGAACAGCTGAGGACCAAGATCGCAACAGCGCCCCTGTCGCATCGCGGCCGTATCCTGGGTTCGGTCGCCGTTTCCATTGGCGTGTCATCGGCTCCTGCGGGCGGCACAGTGCCGACATTGCTGACGCGGGCAGATGCTGCGCTCTTGAACGCAAAGGCCGGGGGGCGCAACATGACAGTGTCGGCGGCGGAATTGATCCTGGGTGACGTGCGGAATACGGCGTAGGGCTTTCTCCCGCCCGTCCGCAGGTGTTTTTCGAGCCGGTACAGGGCGTTCAAAAATCGCCAATGTGGCGGGCCGTTTCGTTCTAAACGCAAAAACACTTTCAAAAAAAACGCATACAGTCAAAAATCGGCAGCCCGCTATGGTTCCAAGACATGCATTCGGGAGAAATGCATGGAAGCATGAACGTGTTCTGGGAGGAGTGGTTTTGCTGCAGAGGAATGTTGAAACGGCGCAGGTGATCCGGCCGGAAGATGAGCGGCTGGGTGCAGGTGCGACTGCGGTCTATGGGCTTCAGCATGTGCTGACCATGTATGGCGGCATTGTCGCCGTGCCGCTGATCGTTGGCCAGGCCGCCGGTCTTTCGCCGGCCGAGATCGGCCTTCTGATCACCGCATCGCTGTTTGCTGGCGGTCTTGCAACGCTTCTCCAGACGATCGGCTTGCCGTTCTTCGGTTGCCAGCTGCCTTTGGTGCAGGGTGTTTCCTTTGCGAGCGTTGCGACGATCGTGGCGATCCTCAGTGGTGGCGGCGAAGCGGGCGGGCTGCCTGCGGTGCTCGGTGCGGTTATGGTTGCCTCGTTTGTCGGCTTGCTGATCACACCGGTCCTGTCGCGAATTACAAAATTCTTCCCGCCCTTGGTCAACGGTATCGTCATCACCACGATCGGGCTGACGCTGATGCCGGTGGCCGCCAACTGGGCGATGGGCGGCAACCGCAGTGCCCCGGATTTCGGCAGCGTAGCCAATATCGGGCTTGCGGCGCTGACGCTGGTGATCGTGCTTTTGCTGAGCAAGGTCGGAAATGCCTCGATTTCCCGGCTGTCGATCCTGCTGGCAATGATCATTGGAACGATTGCTGCCGTGTTCTTCGGCATGGCTGATTTTTCCAAGGTCGGAGAAGGGCCGTTGGTTGCCCTGCCATCGCTGTTTCATTTTGGTTTGCCGGTATTTCATCTGGCAGCCGTCATCTCGATGCTGATTGTTGTGATGGTCATCCTCGTCGAAACCTCGGCCGATATTCTTGCCGTCGGGGAAATCATCGAGACGAAGGTGGATTCCAAGCGGCTCGGCAACGGCTTGCGCGCCGACATGCTGTCGAGCCTGATCGCGCCGGTTTTCGGATCTTTCACACAGAGCGCCTTTGCCCAGAATGTCGGGCTGGTGGCGGTGACGGGGGTAAAGAGCCGCTACGTCGTCGCGGCCGGTGGTCTCATCCTGGTGACGCTCGGCCTGTTGCCGGTGATGGGGCGGGTGATTGCCGCTATTCCGCCATCGGTTCTCGGCGGCGCCGGCATCGTGCTGTTCGGCACGGTGGCTGCCAGCGGGATCCGGTCGCTATCAAAAGTCGACTACGGCAACAACATGAACCTGATCATCGTTGCCACCTCGCTTGGCTTCGGCATGATCCCGATCGCCGCGCCGCAATTCTACCATCACTTCCCGGCCTGGTTCGAGACGATCTTCCATTCCGGCATCTCATCCTCGGCGATCATGGCGATCTCGCTCAACCTGCTGTTCAACCATTTCAGGACGGGAAATTCGGACCAGCAATCGGTGTTCGTGGCGGGGACGGAGCGCAGCCTGCGCTACCAGGATATTTCCGAACTGCACGACGGCGACTATTTTCAGGGCGGCAAGTTGTTTGACGCTCAGGGTAACGAGGTGCCGGTCGTGGCACAGCCAGGGCGGATGAGCGCGCATTAGGCGAGTTACTGCTGGCTTTCGAGGGCTGCCCTGTCTTACAAGAGGTGAGGGCGGTTTGGGATCGTGCCCGCCAATGTGTATCCTCGGGGCAAGCCCGGGGATGACGGACGAGCGACCGCTCAAGGACGAGTGCTGGCTTTGCGCTTTTCCCGGAGGAGTTCTCTCATCCCGCTCTGCCTGTCACGCAAGGTCGTCACCCTCGGGTTCGACCCGAGGATCCACTCGCAGGCCGAACCGATCTCACACCTTCTCGACAAACCCGTCCAACACCCGCTTCTGCCCAGCCCGGTCAAAATCGATCGTCAGCTTGTTGCCTTCGATCCCGGCAATATTGCCGTTGCCGAACTTGATGTGGAACACGCGGTCGCCGACCGAGAATTTCGAGGGTTCGTCGATCTTTGATTTGGCGATCAGTTCGCCGTCGATGGTGCGGGCCTTCGGGCCGCTTTCACCATAACCGATGCGTTCGATCGAGACGCCGGAGCGGTTGCCCCAGTTGTCGCGGGTGGCGTCGGTCTTGTTGGCCTGGGCGCGTTTCCAGCCGGGGGTGGAATAGGTGTTGGCGAATGGCTCCTGCTTGTCGAAGCGCGATTGCCCGTAGCCGCCGCGATTGTAGCCGCCATAGGATTGTTCGGCTTCCGAGACTTCGACATGGGCCGTCGGCAGTTCGTCAAGGAAGCGCGAGGGCAGGGTGGATTGCCACAGGCCGTGGATGCGGCGGTTGGAGACGAACCAGATGTGGCAGCGGCGTTTGGCGCGCGTCAGGCCGACATAGGCGAGGCGGCGTTCTTCCTCCAGACCAGAGCGGCCGCCTTCGTCCAGCGCCCGCTGGTGCGGAAACAGGCCTTCTTCCCAGCCGGGCAGGAAGACGGTTTCGAATTCCAGGCCCTTGGCCGAATGCAGCGTCATGATCGAGACGGCGTCAAGCTCGGCGTTCTGCTCGACATCCATCACCAGCGCGATGTGTTCGAGGAAGCCGCGCATGCTCTCGAACTGTTCCATCGAGCGGATCAGTTCCTTCAGGTTTTCCAGCCGTCCGGGTGCCTCAGCCGATTTGTCGTTCTTCCACATGTCCGTATAGCCGGATTCTTCGAGAATGGTCTCGGCAAGCTCGGTATGTGGTGTGTTTTCGAGCAGCCCCTGCCAGCGCTGGAACATCGATACGACATCGAACAGCGACTTGCGCGGCTTGGGCTTCATTTCGTCGGTTTCGATGATATCGGCAGACGCTGCCAACATCGGTGTATCGCGCTTGCGGGCATAGTCGTGCAGGGCGCGCACCGTGGTGTCGCCAAGACCGCGCTTCGGAGTATTGACGATGCGCTCGAAGGCGAGGTCGTCGGCCGGCTGGCAGACGAGGCGGAAATAGGCCAGCGCATCGCGAATTTCGAGGCGCTCATAGAAGCGCGGGCCGCCGATGACTCGGTAATTGAGGCCAAGCGTGACGAAGCGGTCTTCGAACTCGCGCATCTGGAAGGAGGCGCGCACCAGGATCGCCATGTTGTTGAGCGGATGTTTTGTGCGCTGCAGCTGCTCGATCTCTTCGCCGACAGCGCGAGCTTCTTCTTCTGAATCCCAGGCGGCGTGGACCTGCACCTTGTCGTCGTTGGGATCGACGCGGTCTGTGAACAGCGTCTTGCCGAGGCGGCCTTCGTTATGGGCGATCAGATGGCCGGCAGCACCGAGAATGTGTTCGGTGGAGCGATAGTTGCGCTCCAGCTTGATCACCTTGGCGCCGGGAAAATCCTTGTCGAAGCGCAGGATGTTGTCGACTTCGGCACCGCGCCAGCCATAGATCGACTGGTCGTCGTCGCCGACGCAGCAGACATTTTGAGGGGTTCCCTTCGGCCGCTGGGCAAGCAGCCTGAGCCACATGTACTGCGCGGTGTTGGTGTCCTGATACTCATCGACGAGGATATAGCGGAACTTGTCGTGATATTCGCGCAGCACATCCGGATTGAGGCGGAACATGCGGATCGGATGCAGCAGGAGATCGCCGAAATCGCAGGCGTTCAGCGTCATCAGCCGTGCCTGATAGGCGGCGTAGAGTTCGCGGCCCTTGCCATTGGCGAAAGAGCGGGCGTCCCCTTCGGGGATTTCGGCAGGGCCGAGGCCCTTGTTCTTCCAGCCGTCGATCATCTGGGCGAACTGCTTGGCGGGCCAGCGCTTGTCGTCGATACCATCGGCCTGGATCAACTGCTTGACCAGGCGCACGACGTCGTCGGTGTCGAGAATGGTGAAAGAAGATTTGAGGCCAACCAGTTCGGCATGGCGGCGCAGAAGCTTGACGCCGATCGAGTGGAAGGTGCCCATCCACGGCATGCCCTCGACGGCACCGCCGACGAGGATGCCGACGCGCTCCTTCATCTCGCGGGCCGCCTTGTTGGTGAAGGTGACGGCGAGTATCTGGGAGGGGAAGGCGCGGCCCGATGCAAGGATATGGGCGATGCGGGTGGTGAGCACGCGGGTTTTGCCGGTGCCGGCGCCGGCAAGCACCAGAACCGGACCGTCGATGGTTTCTACGGCTTCGCGCTGTTCCGGGTTGAGACCGGAAAGATAGTCCGGCATCCGGTGCTGGTCGCGGGCCGCCATGGCGCGCGCGGCGATGCCACTGACCGGCGCCGGGCTACTGCTGCCGGTAGGGGCAGGCGGTGCTGGTTGCGGGCTTCCGCCACGCGGAGCGCGGGGTGCCGGCTCCTCGTCGAAGAAGGGAATATCGTCAAAACCATTGCTCATGCGGCTCAATGTAGTGATTCGGAGCCGAAAGGCCAGAATTCCGTTCTGCTTTTATTCCATCAAGTCCAGCTTCTTTGTGGAGACATTCGCTTTTCTGCCGCGATCAGGGCCGATGATCAGCATCAAAGGCCGGATCGACGGGGACCTGCAGGGCGGTCGCCAGCTGGTTGGTCTTGGCGGCAAGCGCAATGACGCGCAGCAGATCGGCGTGCTGTTCGGCCGTCATACCCTTGGCCTTGGCGGCAGCCGTATGCGAATGAGCGCAGTATCCGCAGCCATTGGTGACGGAGACGGCGATATAGAGCATTTCTTTGACGAGCGGATCGAGTGCGGATGGCGCGGCCATCACGGCTTTCACCTCGGCCCAGGTCTTTTCGAGCAGATCGGCATCGAAGGCGAGATAGTGCCACATGTTGTTGATGAAGTCGGATTTGCGGGTGGCGCGGATGTCGTCGAAGACGGCTTTGACGCGGGGATTGGATTCCGGGTCCTGGTGTTTTGCGATGGTGCTCATGGGTTCCTCCGATGAGCCGAAGTTATGGGCGGCACAGCGTCTTGTCGAGCGACGGGACGGCCAGACGAACGAAAAAGGGCTTTTGTTACAATTGCGTAATGATGGCATTCAAGCATTGCCTGCAGTGCAGCAAAAAGAGATAGTTGCCGCAATATCGGGGTTCGTGCGCCAGAAAGGCCGAAGCCTGCTTAATCAATTTGGAGTTTTGCATGCGGCTTTGGAAGCAGCTTTTGATCTGTCTGATCATTCTTGTCGTCGGCCTTGGCGTCTGGGTTCGCTTCGTGCCGGGTGCCGGCGCGATGCTGGCGAAGATTGGCGTTCCGGATCAACTGGTTGCCTATGCTGCAAAGCCTGCGGATGCTGCCAAGGATGGTGGCGGGAAAGGTCAAAATCAGGGACAGGGACAGAGCGGGCGCGGCCAAGGCGGCGGCGCGCCGCTTGTCGTCACACAGCCGTCCGATACTGCTGTTGTGAACGACAGGTTGAACGCGATCGGTAACGGCGAGGCCATCGTGTCGGTCGCAGTGACACCGCTTGCTGTCGGAAATCTGACGGAAATCCTGGTGAAATCCGGAGACCGTATCGAAAAGGGGCAGGTCATTGCCAAACTTGACAGCGACGAGCAGAAGATTGCCGCAGCTCAAGCCAAGGTAGCGGTCGATAGCGCCCAGGAAAAGGTCGAGCGCAATCGCAAGCTCGGCAATGCCGTTTCGGTTGCCATCCTGCGCGAGGCGGAATTTGCCATGCAGGCTGCCCAGTTGGCACTGCAGACGGCGGAGCTGGACCTGAAACGCCGCGATATCGCGGCTCCTTCCGGCGGCATCGTCGGCATCATCACCGCCAATCCAGGCGATTACATCACCACCTCGACGCCGATTGCCGTGGTCGATGACCGTTCGCAGATTCTTGTCGATTTCTGGGTGCCGGAACGGTTTTCCACCAAGATTTCCGTCGGCCAGGAGGTTTCGGCTAACGCAATCGCGCTGCCGACCTCGGAACTGTCCGGCGTCATCGATGCTATCGACAACCGTGTCGATCAGGCCAGCCGGACGCTGCGGGTCCGGGCGCGGATCGACAATCCCAATGATACGCTGCGGGCTGGCATGTCGTTTGCCGTCTCCGTACGGTTTCCTGGCGACAACTATCCCACCGTCAATCCGCTGGCGATCCAGTGGAGCGCCGACGGCTCCTTCGTCTGGCGCGTCGAAGAGGAAAAATCGCAGCGGGTTCCGGTCAAGATCATCCAGCGCAATTCCGACAAGGTGCTGGTGGACGCAGAACTTGCCAAGGGCGATGCCGTGGTGATCGAAGGCGTGCAGCGGCTGCGTGACGGCGGCGCAGTACGCCTTGCCGGAGAGCCGCGCCAGCAGAAGCAGAAACCGCAGCAGGCTGATACGGAACAGAAGGTTTCCGAGGCGGAGGCCGCGAAATGAGCGGCGGTTCCGGGCACAAGGGTTCCGGCGGCGCAGCCGGCTTCACAGCACTTTTTATCCGTCGGCCGATCTTTGCGCTGGTCGTCAACACGCTCATCATCGTCGCGGGTCTGGCGGCATTGAACGGCATCGAAATCCGCGAATTGCCGCAGGTCGACCAGCCGGTGGTTTCGGTCAACACACAGTTCGACGGCGCCTCGCCGGAAACGGTGGACCGCGAACTGACCTCGGTCATCGAGGGGGCCGTTTCGCGTGTGCAGGGCATCAAGGATATTTCCTCGACGTCGCAATACGCGCAGAGCCGCGTCACGCTGCAGTTTTCCGATACGACCGATATTGGCCAGGCTTCCAACGATATCCGCGATGCGCTCGGCCGCGTCAGCAACCAGTTGCCAGATGACGCCGACGAACCGCGCATCGTCAAGGCCGATGCCGACAGCCAGCCGATCATGCGGCTGGCGTTGACATCCGATACGTTGTCGATGGAAGACCTGACCCTTCTGGCCGAAAATGACGTGACCGACCGGCTGGCTGCCGTCGAGGGCGTTGCCGACGTGCAGATCAACGGCGACCAGGAAAAAATCTTCCGGATCGACATCAACCAGTCGAAGCTTGCCAGCCGGGGCCTGACGGTTGCCAATTTGCGCACCGGCCTTGCCAGCGCCTCGCTCGATGTGCCGGCGGGCTCGCTGACCAGCGCCAACCAGGATATTTCGGTGCGGGCCACCGCCGACCTGCAGACACCGGAACAGTTCGAAAATCTCATCCTTGGCAACAATGTGCGTCTTGGCGATATCGCGACCGTGACGCTTGGTCCGGATATCGGCACGTCATCGCTGCGCTCGGACGGGCGTCAGGGCATCGGCCTTGGTATCATCCGGCAAGCGCAGTCCAACACGCTCGATATTTCCGAGGGCGTGAAGAAGGCTGTGACCACCATTGCCGAAATCCTGCCGAAAGGAACGCAGCTCAAGGTTACCAGCGATGACGCGGTGTTCATCGAAGGCGCCATCCACGAGGTCGAGATCGCACTGGTCGCCTCGGTGCTGATCGTTACCTTGGTCATTTACATGTTTCTGCTCGATTGGCGGGCAACACTCATTCCGACCCTGACCATGCCCATCGCGCTGATCGGCACCTGCGCGGCGATCTACATGGCCGGTTTCTCGATCAACATCCTCACACTTCTCGCCATCGTTCTGGCGACGGGGCTGGTGGTGGACGACGCGATCGTGGTGCTGGAAAACATCGTGCGACGGCGAAGCGAGGGCATGGGGCCGCGTGCTGCTGCCGTGCACGGCACACTCGAGGTATTTTTCGCCGTTATTGCCACGACAGCGACGCTGGCTGCGGTGTTCGTACCGCTGTCGTTCCTGCCGGGGCAGACAGGCGGGCTGTTCCGCGAGTTCGGCTTCGTGCTGGCCTTCGCTATTCTGTTGTCTGCCTTCGTGTCGCTGACGCTCTGCCCGATGCTGGCGTCGCGCATGCTGAAACCCCATGCCGAGAACCATGGTCACACCGGCTTCATGGGCCGGATCGGTGCGTTCGCCGCTGCGTTTTACAAGCGGACATTGCGGGCGTGCCTCAATTCACCGCTGATCGTTTTCATGGTCGCCATCATGGTGACGGCCGCGGGTGGCGGCGCCTTCACGCTGCTGAAGTCCGAGTTGACACCGACCGAAGACCGGTCGCGCATCATGGTGCGGATCCAGGCACCACAGGGGGTGTCACTGGAATATACCCAGGCCCAGATGCGCCGGGTCGAGGATGGTCTGAAGCCGTTGGTCGACAATGGCGAGATCGCCAATGTCTTCTCCGTGTCCGGCCAGGGCGGGTCGGTCAATACCGGCTTTATGGTGCTGACGCTGGCGCCCTGGAGCGACCGCGGCCGCACCCAACAGCAGATCTCTGCCGATATCACCAAGATAACGGCGAATATCCCCTCGATCCGCGCCTTTCCGATCCAGCCAAACAGTCTTGGCATTCGCGGTGCAGGCAACGGTCTGCAGGTGGCGCTGGTTGGCAACGACTATGCGAAACTCGGCGATGCCGCCTCAAAGCTGGTGCGGCAGATGGAAGACAGCGGCCGCTTCGAAAATGTCCGCCTGAACTATGAGGCCAACCAGGCACAGCTGTCGGTGACGATCGACCGCGAACGGGCATCTGATCTCGGCATCGATATCGTCGGCCTGTCGGCAGCGCTGCAGGCAATGCTTGACGGCAACAGCGTGCTCGACGTCTATGTCGATGGCGAATCCTATCCGGTCAAGCTGTTGTCGACGACCAATCCGGTCAATGATCCCACCGACCTGCAGAATATTTTCCTGAAAACCGGCGATGGCAAGATCGTGCCAATGTCGACCATTGCTATGGTCGAGGAAAAAGCCGTTGCGCCGCAATTGTCGCGCGAGCAGCAACTTCGCTCCGTTTCGCTGTCGGCTGGCCTCACCTCCGGCATCGCGCTCGGCGATGCGCTGACCATGGTCGAGCAGATGGCCGAACCCTTGTTGCCGCCGGGATCGCGTGTGGTGCCGCTCGCCGAGGCTGCGACCCTGGACGAGAACGCCAACGGCATGTTCGTCACCTTCGGCTTTGCCCTCGTCATCATCTTCCTGGTGCTGGCGGCGCAGTTCGAAAGTATCGTCAGCGGCCTGATCATCATGTCGACGGTGCCGCTCGGGCTTGCCTGCGCCGTGTTTGCCATGCTGCTCACCGGCAATACACTCAATATCTACAGCCAGATCGGGCTGGTGCTTCTGGTCGGCATCATGGCGAAGAACGGCATCCTGATCGTCGAGTTTGCCAACCAGCTGCGCGATCGCGGAGAGGACCTGCGCTCGGCGATCGAAAACGCGGCGAATATTCGTCTGCGCCCGGTGATGATGACGATGATCGCCACGATTACCGGCGCGGTGCCTCTGGTGCTGGCGAGCGGGGCCGGTGCCGAGGCCCGCGTTGCGCTCGGCTGGGTGCTGGTTGGCGGTCTCGGGCTTGCAACCGTGGTAACGCTCTACCTCACGCCCGTCGCGTATCTGGTCATTGCCCGCTTTACCAAGCCGCAAATCGATGAGGAGCGGCGGCTGCAGAACGAGATGCAGCATGCTGAGACGTTGCAGCTGGCTGAAGCTGCAGAATAACTGGCTCGGCGGCGACCGGGCGTTCGCCGCCACTTTCTCTATTCTCCATCACAGCGGTGCATAGGCTATTTCTTCCCTGTGTCCGGACTGTCTCACTTTGTCGCAATTCTTTGCTAAACCCGCTAGGTAGCGGATGAGGTTCTGGACAAAGTGATTCCGATTTGCACAGTAGAGCGTTGAAATCTAAGAATTTCCGCGATGTTGAGCGATCGTTCGGGGAAGAGATATGGCGCTGAAGGCGATCAAGGCGGGTAACCGCAACGAAACCGGCATTAAAGCAGCCTTACAGCTGATGAGTGAGCGGTTCGGTGATCGATTCCAGACCGGCGAAGCCATCCGCGCCCAGCACGCCCATACGACCACCTATATTCCTGCTCAGCTGCCCGACGGCGTCGTTTTTCCGGAAAGTTCTGCCGAGGTCGAGGCGATCGTCGCCATTGCCAGCGAGCACGGCGTCCCGTTGATCGCCTTCGGGACCGGCTCGTCACTGGAAGGTCACGTCAACGCCCCGCATGGCGGCATCAGCGTCGATATGAGCCGCATGGACAAGGTGCTTGAAGTCAATGCCAGCGATTTTGACTGTACGGTCCAGCCGGGGATCACGCGGGAGGCGCTGAACGTCTATCTGCGCGATACCGGCCTGTTCTTTCCGATCGATCCAGGTGCCAACGCCTCAATCGGCGGTATGGCCTCCACCCGCGCTTCGGGCACCAATGCGGTGCGCTATGGTACGATGAAGGATAATGTGCTGGCAGTGACGGCAGTCACCGCAGGGGGCAAGGAAATCCGCACTGCGCATCGTGCGAAGAAGTCATCGGCCGGTTACGATCTCACCCGTCTGTTCGTCGGCGCGGAGGGAACACTCGGTATCCTGACGTCGATTACTCTGAAACTGCAGGGCATTCCCGAACTGATCGCCGGCGGCGTCTGCTCGTTTCCGTCGGTGGGCGACGCCTGCAATACGGTGATCCTCACCATCCAGTCGGGCATTCCGGTGGCGCGTATCGAGCTGCTCGACGCCCTGCAGATGAAGGCGAGCAACGCCTATTCGGGTTTGACCTTTCCCGAAGCGCCGACGCTGTTCGTCGAATTTCATGGCAATGCCGAAAGTGTCGCGCTGCAATCGAAGCAGTTTGCCGAGATTGCCGCAGAATTCGGCAGTTCCGAATTCAAATGGACCGCCAATACCGAGGAGCGCAATGCGCTTTGGAAGGCGCGGCACAACGCCTATTGGGCGCAGAAGAGCCTGGCACCGGGCCTGGCGATCCTTTCCACCGATGTTTGCGTGCCGATCTCGCGGCTTGCCGACTGCGTGGAGGCGACGCACGAGGATATTGCAGCACATGATTTGATCGCACCGATTGTCGGTCATGCGGGCGATGGCAATTTCCATGTCGGCCTTTTGTTTGACGACAAGGACGACGCCGATATTGCCAAGGCGGAAGCTTTTGTCGCACGGTTGAATGCCCGGGCGCTGGCCATGGATGGGACCTGCACTGGCGAGCATGGTATCGGCCAGGGCAAGATGCCGTTTCTTGAGGATGAGCTTGGCGATGCGCTGGATTTGATGCGGCAGGTGAAGCGGGCGCTCGATCCCGGTAACATCTTCAATCCCGGCAAGATTTTTGCCATGTGAAAATGATGGGTGGATGGTAAGGAGTGGTAGACGCCCATAAGGGCGCTATCTTCGGCGGTCGAATGGGATAGGGCTTTCAACTGGTGCTTTCGCGAATTCTGGTTTTTGTCGGTGGTCTTCTGGTCGTGGCGTTGTTTGCCGCGCTGATCGCGCCGATGTTCGTCGACTGGACCGACTTCCGCAAGGATTTCGAGCGCGAGGCAAGCCAGATCATGGGCAAGCCGGTGGTTGTCCATGGGAGCGTCGATGCTCGCCTCATTCCCTTTCCTTCGGTGACGCTCAATGACGTCCGTGTTGGCCAGTCCGAAACCGGCGAACCCCTGATCCAGGTCGAGCATTTCTCTATGGATGCCGAACTGGCGCCGTTCCTGTCCGGCGAAGCGTTGATTTTCGACATGCGGCTGGAGCAACCCAAGGCGAAAATCCGGTTGTTGCCGGACGGCACGCTCGACTGGGCGCGGGGCCGCAAGGCCTCCATTCCGACCAAGACCGTGATCCTCGAAAATGTCGCCATCACTGGCGGCCAGATCGATTTCATCGATGAACAGACGGGGCGCACCCGGCGCGTCACCGGGCTTGAGGCAGATCTTTCGGCCCGCTCCCTTGCCGGTCCTTGGAAAATGGAAGGCCGTGCGGCGCTCGACGGCGAAGCCGGCAGCTTTGCTTTTTCCAGCGGCGAGGCAGACGAAACCGGCACGCTCGGCTTGCGGTCGCGGCTGACGCCGGACAAGCGGCCCTTCGGCGTCGAACTCGACGGTGACCTGAAGATCGTCGATTTCAAGCCCGTCTATCAGGGTAAGTTCACCCTGACGGAGAACAAACCGGCCGAAGCGCAGAAGTCGCAGGATCAATCTGCGGCACTGCGGGTGACAGGCGGTTTCGAGCTGACCAATGAGCGCATTCGTGTTCCCGATTACCGCCTGGAGATCGGCCCCAAGGACGACCCGTATCTGGTCACCGGTGAGGCGACGCTCGACACCGGCAAGGAGCAGGAATTCCTGCTTCTGGCCGATGGTCAGCAGATCGATGTCAGCCGCATCGGTAATGCTGGCGCTGCCGGCAAGACCGGCCGCGATCCCGCGATTTCGGTGCGGCAGCGGCTGGCGGCAATCATGGCGATCGCTGCCGACATTCCGATCCCGCAGGTGCCGGGACGGGCGAGCCTCAAGCTGCCGGCAATCGTCATCGGCGACACCACCGTTCGCGATGTGCGCCTCGATCTGCGGCCCGACGGGGCCGGCTGGATGGTCGATAATGCGGTTGCTCAACTGCCCGGCCGCACGCAATTCGAAGCCAAGGGGCGGCTGCAGCTGACCGGGCTGCGCGCGTTTCGCGGCGAGATGCTGGTTGCGTCCAATCAGCCTTCGGGGCTGGCCACCTGGCTTGCAGGCTCTGTCGATCCAGCCATCCGCAAACTGAAGACTGCAGGGTTTTCGGCGACGGTGAACCTCACGGATACATTGCAGCAGTTTGAGCGGCTGGAGGTGGCAGCTGGTCCCGCCGTGCTGCGCGGCCGTATCGAGCGGCAGGCACCGGAGGGTGCACCGCCAAACCTGTCATTGCAGCTCAACGGCAACAGTATCGATCTGGAAGCGCTGCAGGCGCTGGCCGGACTGGTGGCGGGAGATGCCTCCATCGCGACGCTTCTGTCGCACACGATCGCGGCGGACCTTTCGGCGGATAAATTCTCCGCTTTCGGCGAGGATGCCAGCGATGTGCAGCTGGTAGCGACCTTGAAGAACGGCCAGCTGCAAGCCGAACGCGTATCGATCGGCAATATTGCAGGCACGCAGCTTGCCTTGTCGGGACGAATGAGCGGCGAAATGGCCGCGCCAGTGATTTCGGCCAAGATGAAACTGGCGTCACCGGACCTCACTCCATTCCTCAAGATGATCGAGCGTCATGCCGAAGCGCACCCGGCGCTGGAGCGGCTGGTAAAGAGCGGACCCTATTATAGCAACGCGGCGTTGGACTTGACGCTCTCTGCCGGCAGCCAGGACGGCAAGGCGCCGGTGACATTCGGTATTATCGGCTCGGCCAATGGCACCAAGATCGCTGCCAACTATCAGGCGCCCGATATCGCGCAGGCGCTTGCCGGGCAGGGTATTCTTTTGGAAGCCACGATGGAAAATCCGTCGGCGCCGGTCCTGCTCGGCCAAGTCGGTTTTGATCCCTTGCCGTTCGATGCGGATGAGAATGCTATCCTGTCGCTGAAGCTGCAGGGCGTCGATGGCCAGAAGGCCAATGCCGACCTGACCTTCACGACGGCGCGCACAGCCCTTTCGGCCAATGGCGATATCGATCTGTCGCGTGATAATTTTCTGTCCGGTCAATCGAAAATATCGCTCGAAAGCCGGGATTTCGAGCCGTTCCTGCTGTTGCAGGGGATCGGTCTGCCGCAGATGGGGACCGGCCTGCCGCTGGCGCTGAAGGCGGATATTGTTACCACGGCCGATGCCGTGACCCTGTCGGCAATCGACGGCAAGGCGGACGGTAACGCATTTTCCGGCACGTTTGCGATCGACCGGAAAACGCCGGGCAAGGCGACAGGACAGATTGCACTCGATACGCTGGATATGGCTTGGGTCGGCGAGGGTATCCTTGGTACCGTGCAGGATTCGGTTAGCGGAGAATTGTCTGCCTCGCCTGTGGTTCAGCCTGCCTGGAGCGGGTTCGATGTGGCCGTCGATGTCTCCGCCAAGCAATTCTGGCCAGGCGTCTACGGCGCGGTTTCCGGCATGTCAGGAAAACTTGCCTGGAAGGGTGACCAGATTTCGATAGACACGATCGCCGGCGACTGGCTGGGCGGCAAGATCGAGGGGCGCTTGCTGCTTGGCAATGGCGATGGCTCTGGCTTCTTCCAGACACGGCTCGACCTCAAGGATGGCGACCTGGCGGCTGCGGTCTGGAAAACCGGCGGCGCGGCCGTTGCCGAGGGAAAATTCGACCTGACGCTTGCCGTCGAGGCGTCCGGCAAGACGGCGCAGGCGATGGCTGAATCGGCAAGCGGCTCTGGGACGGCGACGCTGCGCGACACGATCGTGCATGGCCTGAACACCGCCGCACTGCCGGATGTCATGTTAGCTGCAGACCGCATCCAAGGCGATATCACACCGGCTTCGGTAACGCCGGTGGCCGAGAAGGTGGTGCTTTCCGGGCAGACGGCTTTGGGCGCCGTGACGGTACCATTCAGCATTGCAGGCGGCACCCTGCGGGCTCAAAATGTTACTGCGGGTGATGCTGCTGCCAATCTTTCCGGAAATCTGGAAATCAGCTTTCCCGACGAACGGATGACAGCTGGCGTTACCGTCGATTTCCGCCCGGGCGAGGAAGCGCTCACCGGCGCTGAAGCGCAGGTGAGCCTGGACTATGCAGGGCTTCTGCATTCGCCGGGCATGACGTTCGACGCCACTGATCTGTCGAATTTCCTGTCGCTCAGGGCTTTCGAGCGCGAGCGCCGCCGTGTCGAGACGCTGCAGGCAAACGTGCTTGAAAAACAGCGGCTGCGCCGCGAACTGACGCTCTACAAGGCCAATGCGGTCGAGCGCGAGGCGGCACGCCTGCGGGCTGTCGAGGAGCAGCGTCGGCGCGAATCGGCTGCGAAAGAGGCGGTGCGGCTGAAGGCTGAGGCGGACGCCAAGGCGGTGGCCGACAAGAAGGCCGCTGATGACGCCTCTGCCGCTAAAGCGGCAGAGGATGCGGCCCGGAAGGCAGATGAACAGAAAAGCCAGAACCTGTTGCCGTTCGATCCTACCGGTGATGTGATCCGGCGCGAAGAACTCGGCGCACCACAGCAAGGCACGGCACAGCAGCCTCCGGTTATCCAGACCCCGCAGCAAGGCCTTGATTTTGAAGCTTTGCCGGGTGTGCGGCCGCAGTAAACCCTTCGAATGCCCTAAGGCAGAACGTATACCGTTCTTAAATCTTGCTGGTTTTGATCCAGGTCAGGACATGAACCCTGAGCGCCGAAGAAAGATTGCTGCCGGCTGGCCGTCCATCATCGATCTCGGCAATGAGCTGCGCAAGCGGGATCTGGCGCGTATCGGCAATCGTCTTCAACTCCTGCCAGAACGGCTCCTCCAGCGAAAAGCTGGTGCGGTGGCCATGCAGCGTCGCCGAATGCTTGCGGATCACAATGCGCCTCAGAAAATGAATCATCTTTGTCTGAAAGTGATTCCGGAAATTTGGCTTATCTGTTGATTTTAAAAAGAATTGCTGGTTTTCGGGCGAAGGCGTTTATTCCGCGTCGTCCGTGTCAGCCGGTGTTTCGCGCCTTCCCTGGTCGAGCGCTTTGCTGGCCTTGTCGTTGATCGTCTTGGTCAGCTGCTTTTCGGCCTTCGTCCGCCCGAAGGAAATCCGGTTCTGATCCGCCGTCATGTCCTTCTCCGTCCGCGCCTTCTGTTTGCGGAACTGACGGAGATTGACGACGTCGCCGGTCATGATGAGCCTGTCCGAAGTTGGGTTTTCAGTTCTTCTTGCGGAAGGAATCCAGTGAAACCACCGAGCCGCCTTCTTTCTTGCCGTCATCGCCGGTCTTGGCGCTGGCTTCGGTATCCTGCTCCTCAGACTTTTCCGCCGTTGCGACCGAAACCGGATAGGCGGTGATTTCGGCAGTCGCTTCCTCGTCGAAGGCAGCGACGTCGAACTCAAGCTCGAAATTGACAGACGGGTCGTAGAAGCCGCGAATAGCGTTGAACGGGATGACCAGCTTTTCCGGCGTATCGGAAAACGACAGACCGATCTCGAACAGCGTTTCGGTGACCTTCAGGTCCCAGAACTGGTGCTGTACCACGATTGTCATCTGCTCGGCATATTTGGACTTGAGGTGCTGGGAAATGCGCACGCCCGGTGCGCCAGTCAGAAACGTAATGAAGAAATGATGGTCGCCGGGAAGGGCACCGGTGGCTGCGACTTCGATCAGGACCTTGCGAATGACGCTGCGAAGCGCATCCTGCGCCAGAATGTCGTAGCGGATATGGTCTTGGCCCATAAGATCCCCGTCTTTCTTGTAACTCAACTCTGTCACACTTATGCCATTTGCTCTGTACGCAGGAAAGTCCTGACATACGAGTCATTTGCATCATCTATAGACCATTTCAAGGCAACCGAGAAGGCGGCGTCGATGGGGAGAGGGTAGGGCAAAGATGGGAGAAGTGGAGGTTTCTGTTGCCAGGTACCTCCGAACCCCGCCCAAAGGTGCGACCCCTTAGGACTTGATTTGAAGTGTCACACTGCGATTAAGCAGCGAGACGAGCTTCCGCATAGTTGTCATTTGCAACTACAAGTTTAGCCCGATAACGGTGGTACAATGCCGAGCAAAAAGTCGATCTTTACACCCTTGTCGATCCTATTTCGCCCCCATCAAAAGCCGGTCTGCCAAATTCGACAGATTGGTCGTCACTGACCGGTTTTTGGTGGAGGCGCCGGGTACCGCCCCCGGGTCCAATAGGCTTATTTCATCGCCTGTTTATCGCCATATCCGTCCGAAGACGGCAACTGTCATATAGGTCCTAAACTGCGCCAAGAAAAGGGCCTTTTCGAAAATACAATCGGGTCTTTGCGCTCATCCGGGCCGGATGGCTCTTGACATGCTCGTCAAGCGTGAAAAAACTTGTGTTGCGCATCTTTCATCAGGAAAGCTGCGCGGCGTGAAGCCAAACCCGTGTGAGGAGACACCATGACGGATTATCTCGCAGATGTGAAAAAGTACGATAGCGCCGCCGACGAGGCCGTTGTGACCAAGATCGTCAAGCATCTGGGTATCGCATTGCGCAACAAGGATTCCTCGCTCGTCTCCGCCTCTGATCCAACAGAACTCGACAGGGTCAAGGAGAAATGGTGCGGCAAAAAGCTTGGTGTTACCGGAGCGGACGCCGACGCAGCCGTTGATGCGGTTGCCAAGACGATGGCGGGCGACCGTTCGAAGTCCCGCGTGACCTTCTACTACCTGGTGGCAAAACACCTCGGCAAGCTCGCGACGCTCTGATCGTTCGTGCCTTTTGAAGTCGCTTGGGGAAACCCGGGATTTACCGATTGGTTCGCCGCCGCCTTGCGCTTATTTTAGCGCAAAACGAATCGGCGGCGGACCCTATGAAACAGTATCTCGACCTTTTGCGTCATGTGATGGAGACCGGCTCAGACCGCGGCGACCGCACGGGCACTGGTACACGTTCGGTCTTCGGTCATCAGATGCGTTTCAATCTGGCCGATGGATTTCCGGTCCTGACGACCAAGAAGCTGCATCTCAAGTCAATTATCCACGAGTTGCTCTGGTTCCTGAAAGGCGACACCAATGTCGCCTATCTCAAGGACAATGGCGTCCATATCTGGGACGAATGGGCTGACGCGAACGGCGATCTTGGGCCGGTTTACGGCTATCAGTGGCGCTCCTGGCCGACCCATGACGGCCGTCATCTCGATCAGATCGTCGCCCTAGTCGAGGGCTTGAAGAAAAACCCGAATTCACGCCGGCATATCGTCTCGGCCTGGAACCCGGCTTTGATCGACGAGATGGCGCTGCCGCCCTGCCACTGCCTGTTCCAGTTCTATGTGTCCGACGGCAAGCTGTCCTGCCAGCTCTATCAGCGGTCTGGTGACGTGTTCCTCGGTGTGCCCTTCAATATCGCTTCCTATGCGCTTTTGACCCTGATGGTGGCGCAGGTCTGCGGCCTTCAGCCGGGTGATTTCGTCCATACGTTCGGCGATACGCACATCTATCACAACCATTTCGATCAGGTGCGCGAGCAACTGTCACGCACGCCGAAGGTACTGCCGAAGATGGTCATTAATCCGGATGTGAAGGACCTGTTTTCCTTTCGTTTTGAAGACTTTGAGCTCGTCGGCTACCAACCCGATTCACATATCAAGGCGCCGGTTGCGGTGTAACCGCAATGATGACACTGTCACCGGACAGGATGACCTGAGGTTGAATGGTCGAGGAGGACCCCATGCTGACGTTGATCCATGCGCCGCAGTCACGCTCGTCGCGCATTATCTGGTTGCTTGAGGAACTGGGCGCCGAGTATGAGATCCGCTATGTCTCCATTCGCCGCTGGGATGGCTCGGGCGGACCAGACGAGAACAATCCGCATCCGCACAAACAGGTTCCGGCCCTTCTGCACAATGGTGCCCTGGTCACCGAGTCCACCGCCGTCACCCAGTATTTGGTCGAACTCTATCCGCAGTCTGAACTCGGCCGTCCGCCGGGACATGCTGATCGCGGTGCCTATCTGTCCTGGCTTGCCTATTATGCCGGCGTGATAGAACCGGCCGGAAGCGCCTTCCTGTCCGGCGTTTCCGCCGGCAATCCGGCTCTTTTGAAAGTGTACGAGGACATGTGCATGCATGTGGTCGAGACATTGACGAAGCAACCTTTTCTGCTCGGCAATACGGTCAGTGCCGTCGATCTCCTGCTGGTCAGTGCGTTGACATGGATGCGCAAATTGTTGCCGGACAGTCCGGTGGTCGATCAATATATTCAGTCGATGATCGCACGTCCGGCGCTTGCCCGCGCCCGTGCCATTGATGCCAAGCCGGATGGATTTCATGACTGAGCCGAAACTAAGCATCGTCGTCGCCGTGTCCGCCAATGGCGTGATCGGCAGGGATGGCGGTTTGCCATGGCATTTGCCGAGCGACCTCAAGCGCTTCAAGGCGCTGACGCTTGGAAAACCTGTGATCATGGGCCGAAAGACCTGGGCCTCGATCGGCCGGCCGCTTCCAGGCCGTCCCAATATCGTCATTAGCCGCGACGCACTTTTCACGGCGGAGGGAGCGACTGTCGTTCAATCGCTTGACGCGGCGCTTGGTGAAGCACGCCGGCTGGCTGCTGATCTTGGTGTCGATGAGGTCTGCGTGATTGGTGGCGGCGAGATCTACCGTCAGGCGATCGGCTTGGCCGATACCCTGCACGTCACGACGGTGGCCGCCGAGGTTGATGGTGATACCCGGTTTCCTGCTATCGATCCTTCCGCCTTTGACAAGATCGTCGATGAACCCTTGCCGCAGGGCGAAAAAGACAGCCACGCCATGCATTTCTCGACTTGGCGCCGTAAACGCTGAGCAATGCTAACTATTTTGCCGGATTTACGGTGAAGTTGGATGCATCGCGTTGAAAGCGGTTCTGGACATACCTATAACGGATTCACATCATGGCCTGCGGCTTGTCCGCGGGGCATTGATCTCGGAATTTTTTCTATAGAAGAGGTATGAATGCCCTGGAGCAATCAGAACGGCGGCGGCGGTGGTCCTTGGGGCGGCGGCGGCGGTGATAACAAGGGTCCTTGGGGCCAGGGGCCAAACCGGCCGCGTGGCGGCGGCGGTGGCCGTGGCAATGGCGGCCCTCCGGATCTCGAGGAAATCTTCCGCCGGGGTCAGGACCAGCTGAAAAGCGTGGTTCCGGGCGGTTTTAATGGTGGCGTGTTCGCGATCATCGGCCTTTTGGTCGTCGGCTTCGTGCTGATGAACTCGATCTACACCGTCCAGCCGGACGAGCGCGGCGTCGAAATGCGTTTCGGCAAGCCGAAGGACGAGATTTCCATGCCGGGTCTGCACTATCATTTCTGGCCGCTTGAAACGGTCGAAATGGTCAAGATCACCGAGCAGCAGCAGAATATAGGCAACAGGGCAGGTGTCGGCGATCAGGCTGGCAGCGGCTTGATGCTGTCTGGCGACCAGAACATCGTCAACGTCCAGTTCTCCGTGCTGTTTTCCGTCACCGACCCGAAGGCTTATCTCTTCAACGTCGAGGATCCGTCCGACACGCTGCAGCAGGTTGCCGAAAGCGCCATGCGCGAAGTTGTTGGCCGCCGTCCGGCGCAGGACATCTTCCGTGATAACCGTCAGGCGATCGCAGCCGACGTGAAGACGACGATCCAGGCGACCATGGATACCTATGGTGCCGGCGTTTCCGTCAACACGGTCGCGATCGAAGACGCAGCACCGCCGCGCGAAGTGGCTGATGCGTTCGACGAAGTCCAGCGCGCCGAGCAGGATGAAGACCGCTTCGTCGAGGAAGCCAACCAGTACGCCAACCAGGTGCTGGGTAAGGCCCGCGGTCAGGCAGCGCAGTTGCGCGAAGAAGCGGCCGCTTACAAGGATCGCGTCGTCAAGGAAGCACAGGGTGAGGCGCAGCGCTTCATCTCGGTCTATGACGCTTATGCGAAAGCCCCCGAAGTGACGCGCAAGCGTCTCTATCTCGAAACGATGCAAGGCGTTCTCGGCAAGTCCAAGAAGGTCATCCTCGACGAGAAGAACGGCCAGGGCGTCATGCCTTATCTGCCGCTCAATGAAATCGGCAAGCCCGCGCAGTCGGGAGGGGCCCAGTAATGACCAATCGTCTTCCTTATATCCTCATCGGCCTCGCGCTCGTGCTGATGGCGGTCTATTCCTCCGTGTTCATCGTCAACCAGCGTCAGCAGGCTATCGTCGTGCGCTTCGGTCAGATCAAGGACGTCAAGACCGAGCCGGGTCTCTATTTCAAGCTGCCGTTCGCCTTCATGGACGCAGACCGGGTTCAGTATGTCGAAAAGCAGGCCCTGCGCTTTGACCTCGACAATATCCGCGTGCAGGTCTCGGGCGGCAAGTTCTATGAAGTCGACGCTTTCGTCGTCTACAAGATCGCCGATGCCCGCCGCTTCCGCGAAACGGTGTCCGGTGATCGTGCCTCGGCCGAATCGCGTCTTCGCACCCGTCTCGACGCGTCGTTGCGCCGGGTCTACGGTCTGCGTGGCTTCGAATCGGCACTGTCCGAAGAGCGTGCATCGATGATGCGCGAAGTTCGGTCAGACCTGAAGACCGACGCCGAATCGCTTGGCCTCAACATCGAGGATGTCCGCATTCAGCGCACCGATCTGACGCAGGAAGTTTCGCAGCAGACTTTTGAGCGGATGAAGGCGGAACGTCTGGCTGAAGCCGAACTGATCCGTGCCCGTGGTAACGAAAAGGGTCAGACCCGCCGCGCCGTCGCAGACCGTCAGGTTGTCGAGTTCGTTGCCGAAGCGCAGCGTGATTCGGAAATTCTGCGCGGTGAAGGCGAAGCCGAACGGACTTCCGTGTTTGCCGATGCGTTTGCCCGTGATCCTAAGTTCTTCGAGTTCTACCGCTCGATGACGGCTTATGAACAGGCAATCGGCAGCCCGGACACGACGCTTGTCTTGTCGCCTGACTCGGAATTCTTCCGTTATTTCAACAGTTCGGATGGTGCACCCAATCCGTCCAGCACCCAGCCCGCTGCAGGAAACTGATCAGCGAAATGAGTGACTTTCTGACGGGAATTGCTTTTTTCCTGATCATCGAGGGGCTAGTGTACGCACTGGCCCCTTTGGTTTTGGTGGAAATGGCAAAGCGTTTGCCCCATATACCGGAACAACAGTTGCGGCTGTTCGGGCTCGTATCCGTCGTCATCGGCGTCGCACTTGTCTGGTTGGTGCGAGGATAAGACATGACACATAAATTGCTCATTCGACTGGTGGACGCGGAATATGCGATCACAAGACTGACCATCGGAACGCCGCTGCCCGATTGGCTGCCGGGCGCAGGCTTTTGGGCCGTCTCGAGTTCACGCGAGGAGATGACGCTTGTGTGCCGTGCGGCGCGCATTCCCTCGAATATCCAGTCGTCCGGTGGCTGGCGATGTTTCCGAATCGAACAGCATTTCACCCTCGATGTTGCTGGCATTCTTGCCTCCGTGCTCAACCCTCTTTCCGAAGCCGGTGTCGGCATTTTCGCCAATTCTACCTTCAGCACCGATTACATCTTCATTATCGGCTCCGACCTCGACAAGGCTGTCGCAGCGTTGAAGGCGCATGGTCACGAACTGATGAATTGACGGGCTGACCCAGGCGTCCGTTGAGCCACTGACGAAAAGATGACTGGACGCGTCCCGAATCCGCCTTATCTTCGAACAGATTCTACGCCACCCTGCACGGCATAGAGGTTGACGAAAGCCAATCTCGCAGCTGTGATGCGGCTGCATGACGAACATTTTGCTGCCGGCCGCTCTTATGGCGGCGTGCCTTCCCAAATCGAGAGGACCCCATGGGCTTGTCCATCCGCGCTTCCTTCTTCCGGTCCGTCACGCTCGCCGCCAGTGCTGCTCTGCTGATGAATTCCGTGCCGGTCCTGTCCGTGGCACATGCCCAGACCAAGGCACCACTGCCGACCCAGCAGGGGCCGGAATCCGTTGCTGATCTGGCCGCAGGCCTGCTCGATGCGGTCGTCAACATTTCGACCTCGCAGAAGGTGAAGAACGACGACGAGGCGCCGATGCCAAAAGTGCCGGAGGGGTCGCCGTTCCAGGATTTCTTCGATGAATTCTTCAAGGGGAAGGGTGGCGAGGGCGGCAGCCGCCAGCGCACCGTCGATTCACTCGGCTCCGGCTTCGTCATCGATCCTTCGGGCATCATCGTCACCAACAATCATGTGATCGAGGGCGCCGACGATATCGAGATCAATTTCGCCAATGGCTCCAAGCTCAAGGCCAAGCTGATCGGCACGGACACCAAGACCGACCTTGCTGTCTTGAAGGTTGAGCCCAAGAAGCCCCTGGCCGCTGTTCCGATCGGTGATTCAAAGCAGATGCGCATCGGCGACTGGGTGATGGCGATCGGCAATCCGTTTGGCCTTGGCGGCACGGTGACGGTCGGCATCATTTCCGCGCGCGGCCGCAATATCAATGCAGGCCCCTATGACAATTTCATCCAGACCGATGCTGCGATCAACAAGGGCAATTCCGGCGGGCCTCTCTTCAACATGAAGGGTGAGGTCATCGGCATCAATACGGCGATCATTTCGCCCACCGGCGGCTCGATCGGCATCGGCTTCTCCGTTCCGACGGAGCTTGCGTCCAACGTCATCTCACAGCTTAGGGAATTTGGCGAAACCCATCGCGGCTGGCTTGGCGTGCGCATTCAACCGGTAACGGGTGATATTGCCGAAAGCCTGAAGATGGACACGCCCAAGGGCGCGCTGGTGGCAGGGATCATCAAGGGTGGTCCCGTTGATGGCGGCGAGATCAAGACGGGCGATGTCATCCTCAAGTTCGATGGCCGTGATGTCGTCGAGATGCGCGATTTGCCGCGTGTCGTGGCGGAAAGCCCGGTCGGCAAGGCCGTCGACGTGGTGATCGTGCGCGATGGCAAGGAAATGACCGTCAAGGTGACGCTCGGCCGTCTCGAAGACGGTGAAAACCTGGCCGAGGCGGAGGCGGCAAAAAACCCGCAGGCTGGCGAAGGCACCGATCAGGCCGAACCGCCCGCCGCCGAACTGCCGGCATCCGATGTCGTGCTCGGGATGAAGCTTGCCGTGCTCGATGCAGATAGCCGCAAGACCTATGGAATATCCGAGGATGTCGACGGGGTCGTCATCGCGGACGTGCAGCCGCAATCGGCAGCTGCCGAGCGGCGGATCACTACTGGTGACGTCATCGTCGAGATTGGTCAGGAAGCGATGAAGACGCCGGAAGACGTATCGGCGAGGATCGAGGAACTGAAGGCTGACGGCCGACGCAATGCGCTCTTGATGATCGCCAACAAGACCGGCGAACTGCGGTTTGTCACTGTGCGGATGGAATAGTTTTCTCGTCCATCGATGATAGTGGACATTGGAGGCGGGCTGAAAGGTTCGCCTTTATCGTGTCAGCCACTGCTCGCGGCTGATAGCGTAAAGCACGTGCTGCTGGAGATGCGGCGTGGTATCTGGCACCCGCGGATGTTTGAAGTCACGGCTCGGATCGTGACGCAGGCCGATGCGCTCCATGACGGCCGTCGAGCGCGCGTTGTTCGCCACCGCGAAGGAGACGATTTCCGCAAGACCGTGTTTTTCAAAGCCATGCTGCAGCATCGCTTGTCCCGCCTCCGTAACAAATCCTTGACGCCAGAAGCGGACGGCCATGCGCCAGCCGATCTCGACCGTACCATTCGGCAGATGCGGTTCCAGCTCGGTGCGTGCCAAGCCGAGAAAGCCGATCGGCTCATCAGTGTCCTTGAGGGCAAGGGCAAAGAACCCAAGCCCGGTTTCGTCGATCCTGGTGCGGACCTCGTCCATCAGGGCATCGGATTCTTCGCGCGGTCGCTGGCGCGGGAAGAATTCCATAACCTTTGGGTCGGCATTGATTTCGGCGAACAGCGGGCGATCCGTCTCCAGCCAGTTGCGGATGCGCAGGCGCTCTGTTTCCAGAATGATCATCGTACGAAGTCCGTCTTCCGGTAGCCCTGAATATAGAGGAGGGCGGTGAGGTCGGCGTGGTCGATGCGGATCTTGACCTGTGCGGAGACCATGGGTTTGGCATGCAGGGCAACGCCTGCACCAGCCAGATGCAGCATGCCGAGATCGTTGGCGCCATCGCCGACGGCAAGGGCATCAGCTGTCGAAATCCCGAGCCTCGTGGTGATGTCGACAAGGGCATCCACCTTGGCCTGCTTGCCGAGGATCGGCTCTGCGACAGTGCCGGTCAGATACCCGTCCTTCTCGATAAGGATGTTGGCGCGGTTTTCATTGAAGCCGAGCATCGCCGCGATAGGCCCGGCAAAGACGGTGAAACCGCCAGAGACCAGTGCCGTATAGTATCCCTTGGCCTTCATCGTTGCGACCAGTTCAGGGCCGCCTGGGGTCAGCGTGATGCGCTTTTCGATGACGTCGCCGACAACGCTGAGCGGCAGGCCCTTGAGCAAGGCAACACGTTCGATCAGCGCCGGCTCGAACGCGATCTCGCCGTTCATCGCCCGTGCCGTGATTGCTGCAACTTTGTCCTTCAGTCCGGCTTCGGCGGCAAGCTCGTCAATGCATTCCTGACCGATCATGGTGGAATCCATATCGGCGATCAGCAGCTTCTTGCGTCTCGTTTCGGCATTCTGGACGATAACGTCGATCGGCGCGTCGCCGATAACGCCGCGTAAGAGCGCTTCCTGCCAGTCTGGATTGGCGCCGTCTTTCAGCGCGATATCGCAAGCGACACCATCGGCCAGCCAGTAGAGACCGGATGCGTCGATTGCCGCAGCAGCCTCTTCGGCGAGTGCTGCGGTCAGGACGGGATTTGACGGATTGGCAACAAGCGTGGCAACGAAGGCCATGATGAAAAACCTTGAGATTGGACAGGACGCAATCCTGATAACCGGGCCGACCGCCAGCGGCAAGTCCGCTCTCGCCGTCGCGCTGGCGAAACAGCACAACGGCGTCGTTGTTAATGCCGACAGCATGCAGGTCTACGATACCTTGCATGTGCTGACGGCGCGGCCGTTCGAGGCCGACATGCAGGGCGTTGTGCATCATCTCTACGGTCATGTCCCGGCATCGCAGCACTATTCGACTGGTGAATGGTTTCGCGACGCGGTCGAGGTGTTGCAGGCCGTGCGTAGCGAGGGGCGCATCCCTGTTTTTGTCGGGGGCACCGGGCTCTATTTCAAGGCGTTGACAGGCGGGCTGTCGGACATGCCAGCTGTGCCTGCTACGATACGCGATGATGTGCGGGGACGGTTGCTGACCGAGGGGGCCGAGGCCTTGCATGCTACCCTTTCAGACAAGGACCCGGAAACTGCCGCTATCCTGCGGCCGGGTGATGGGCAACGCATTGCGCGGGCGCTGGAAATATTCGAGGCGACCGGCCAGTCCATCCGCATCTTCCAGGCGCGGCAGGGGCCAGTTGCCATTGACCCCGGCAAAGCCCTGAAGATCGTCGTGCTACCGGACCGGGCCTTGTTGCGCCAGCGCATCGACCGGCGCTTTGCTGGAATGCTGGAAAGCGGTGCTGTCGAGGAAGTGAAGGCTCTTCTAGCGCTCGACCTGAAACCGGAAATGCCTGCAATGAAAGCGATCGGCGTACCGCAGATTGCCGCCATGCTGTCTGGAACGATGAGCAATGCAGAGGTTGTCGAAACGTCGTCGGCAAGCACCCGGCAATATGCCAAGCGGCAGATGACGTGGTTTCGCAATCAACTGGATGATAGCTGGTTACGCTGGGATCCCGCGAGCGCATGATACCGGCGGCATTCTGACTACTTGCGGATGATGCTGCTCAACGGTTTTTTCAACAGGCTTTCGCGCAATGACGGCCGGGGTTGGTCTGGATTGGGCTGTGCGAAGCTTGGCGCAGGGCGGGGCGGTGTCCGGTAGGGATCCGGACGTGGCGGCGTTGTCTGTTCGTCCGACAACAGTTGGCTGCGGATCTGGTTGAACCGTTCAAGCTGCGGATTGGGCGGCTCGTTACGGGGCAGCATGGCGGGGTTATAAGGCTGGGCTGCCGCCGCTTCATGGTCTTCGGCGAGATCAGCCTGAAAGGCACGGATGTTGCGAAGGTCGTCATCCGCCGGAACGATATCCTGGTCGTGTCCGCCAACACTTGCCGTATAGGCGTTCTGGAAGCTTGAAATGTCCGGACCGCTCATTGCGCGCATGCGCGAGACGACATTACGGAGATCGACCGTATCCGGTGTTTCATCCGTTACCTTGACGCCGATACCGTTCGCCTTGGGCAGATTTTTCTCTTCAATGCGGGTAAAGCGCATGCGCATCGGTACAGCCACGGCCTCACCGAAGGCGATCGCCTCGCCATTGCCGATCGAGGAAATGAAGCTGGTGGTCGAAATCGACGAATTGGGGATGGCCGAGCGGATGATTTCCTGGTCGCGGTCGTTGGACAGCCGCATGGCAAACACGGTCGAGCACTGTGATAGGATGGTCGGATCAAGCTCGCCGGGACGCTGGGTGATGATACCAAGCGAAACGCCGTATTTACGGCCTTCCTTGGCGATGCGGGCAATGGCTTGGCGGGTCGGTACGAAGCCCAGGCTGACATCGGCGGGAACGTAGCGATGCGCCTCTTCGCAGACGACCAGCATGTGAACGCCGCCATTGCTCCACAGCGCGATTTCAAAGGCCATGCGGCAGAGCACGGAGGCAACTGAATTGACAACTTCGGATGGAATTCCGGCGAGCTGGAAAGTGGTGATCGGCCGGCCTTCGCCCGGAATCCGGAAAATCTTGGCGATCGTTTCCAGGATGGTATCGGTGATCGTGTTCGACGAGAACATGAAGTTATAGCGCGGATCGTTGATGGCGCCGATCACCTTCACTTTCAGGGAGCGCAGATGCGGCTTGTCGTTGCGGCCTTCGAGGCGCCCGATGCGTTCGTCGATCATCGCCAGCAGATCGGCCATGCGGTAGGGCACTGGTGTATCGGCGGTGAGCGAACTCTTTTCGCTGGTCCGGCGTGCCAGGCCGCTATCTGCCGAGCCTTTGAAGGCTCGCTTGGCTTCCGGAATGACATCGCGCAGGATGTCGAGTTCTTCGGGAATCGGCGGCCGGCCGCGAAATACAACCTCGGCAAACTCTTCCAGCTTCATCAGCCAGAAAGGCAGATCGAGATTGTCGGTATCGATGACCACAGCAATGTCGGGGAAGGCGGCGGCGAATTCGTTGTGCGGATCGAGGATCAGCACGCGCAGCTTCGGATCAGAAGCGATGGCCTTGTGCAACAGCAGGCTGACTGCGGTCGACTTGCCGACACCGGTTGTGCCAACGATGGCAAAATGCTTCGACAGCATCGAGGGCACATGAATGGCGGCGTCGAGGCTCTCGTCCTGGGTGAGTTTGCCGATGACGCACGTATCTTCCTTGCCGGTATCGTAAATGCGGGCAAGGTCGGCCGAGCGGATGCGATGGGCAATGGCGCCGAGATAGGGATACTGGGTAATGCCGGCGGAGAATTCCTCGCGGCCGTTCGGGCTCACATGGACTTCGCCCATAAGCTCCACTTCAATGCGGAAGGTATTGTCGAGTTCTTCGCCCCATTCATTGGTGGCTGTCTGCATGGAATAGACGAGGGCGACGACACGGTTTTCGCCGACCGTGATGGAAATGAGCCTGCCGACTGACCACAATTCGGTGAGCGATGTCTCGCCGTTTTCGGCAATGGCTGCAATCGTCGCCCGCGAACCGCTGCACGCAACAACGCGGCCGAGGAAACGGTTGCCCCGTTTCAGGGTATCGCGTCGATCCTGCTCTCCGGCGCTGATCGAAGAATGGGGCTCATTGTTCAGCAATAGGAAACCTCTGGTCACGAATGCGCCATATTACCGGAAGGGATTTAACAAGTTGTTTCTTGGACTTGAACGTGCTTTTTCTAATTTGAACCCGCTATGGTTGTTTTCGGGAAAGGCGTTGACGGAGCGGACATTTCTGTTTATCTATCGCGCCCATGATCAATACAGCAGTTATTCTTGTGGTGGGACGGCGCATGGGCAGGATGGTATAACCATCCGGCGATAGCCACCCATGCGCAAAACACGAGGCCCTCAAGGGGCCTTTTTTTATGCCTTCAAACACGATACAGCCAAAACGCGAACATGGACGGAAACAGGCCAATGAGCGGTACAGACAACCAGACGGACGCAAACCAGATGACAGGGGCGGAAATTGTTCTTCAGGCACTGAGGGACAATGGTGTGGAGCATATTTTCGGTTATCCGGGCGGTGCTGTCCTTCCGATCTATGACGAAATCTTCCAGCAGGAGGATATCCAGCACATCCTCGTTCGTCATGAGCAGGGCGCCGGCCACATGGCCGAAGGTTATGCCCGCTCGACCGGTAAGGTCGGTGTCATGCTGGTAACGTCCGGTCCGGGTGCGACCAATGCGGTGACGCCGCTGCAGGATGCGCTGATGGACAGCATTCCGCTCGTCTGCTTGACCGGCCAGGTCCCGACGTCGCTGATCGGCTCCGACGCTTTCCAGGAATGTGACACTGTCGGCATCACGCGGCCCTGCACCAAGCACAACTGGCTGGTCAAGGACGTCAACGAACTGGCCAGCATCATTCATGAGGCGTTCCGCATCGCCCAATCCGGCCGTCCGGGTCCGGTCGTCGTCGATATTCCGAAGGACGTTCAGTTTGCTACCGGCACCTATACGCCGCCGTCGGCTTCGAAGGTCCAGAAGAGCTATCAGCCGAAGCTCCAGGGCGACATGCGCCAGATCGAGCAGGCCATCGAGCTGATGAAGGGCGCGCGCCGCCCGGTCATCTATTCCGGTGGTGGCGTCATCAATTCCGGGCCGGAAGCATCGAAGCTGCTGCGCGAACTGGTCGAGCTGACCAATTTCCCGATCACCTCGACGCTGATGGGACTGGGCTCCTATCCGGCATCGGGCAAGAACTGGCTCGGTATGCTCGGCATGCACGGCACGTACGAGGCCAACATGGCGATGCACGATTGCGACGTCATGCTCTGCATCGGCGCGCGCTTCGACGACCGTATTACCGGCCGCCTCAATGCCTTTTCGCCGAACTCCAAGAAGATCCATATCGACATCGATCCGTCGTCTATCAACAAGACCGTTCGCGTCGATGTTCCGATCATCGGTGATATCGGCAATGTTCTGGAAGACATGGTTCGCGTCTGGCGGGCCTCCGGCAAGGATGCCGACAAGGCGCGTATGGCCGAGTGGTGGGAAAGCATCGTCCGTTGGCGCGGCCGCAACTCGCTCGCCTACAAGATGAACGACGACGTCATCATGCCGCAATATGCCATTCAGCGCCTGTATGAGCTGACCAAGCATCGTGACACCTACATCACCACCGAAGTCGGCCAGCACCAGATGTGGGCGGCCCAGTTCTATGGTTTCGAGCATCCGAATCGCTGGATGACTTCGGGCGGCCTCGGCACCATGGGCTACGGTTTCCCGGCAGCGATCGGCGTTCAGGTCGCCCATCCCGACGCGCTGGTCATCGACATTGCCGGCGATGCCTCGATCCAGATGTGCATCCAGGAAATGTCCTGCGCCGTGCAGCATAACCTGCCCGTCAAGATCTTCATCCTCAACAACCAGTACATGGGTATGGTCCGCCAGTGGCAGCAGCTGCTGCACGGCAACCGCCTGTCCAACTCCTACACCGAAGCCATGCCTGATTTCGTCAAGCTGGCGGAAGCCTATGGCGGCGTTGGTATTCGCTGCGACAAGCCGGCTGAACTCGACGCTGCGATCCAGCGGATGATCGATAGCCCGGCACCGGTGATCTTCGATTGCCGCGTCGCCAATCTCGCCAACTGCTTCCCGATGATCCCATCGGGCAAGGCACATAACGAGATGTTGCTGCCAGACGAAGCCACGGACGAAGCGGTCGCCAACGCGATCGACGCCAAGGGCCGCGCACTGGTTTGATGGAATAGGAAAAGGACACGATCATGAACGCACATCTTCAGCCGACCGGCTCCGCCTATTTCATCGCCAAGGAAACCGAGAAGGCGGAAAACCATACGCTTTCGGTTCTCGTCGACAATGAGCCGGGCGTGCTTGCCCGCGTCATCGGCCTGTTTTCCGGCCGCGGCTACAACATCGAAAGCCTGACGGTTTCCGAGACCGAACATCAGTCGCACCTGTCGCGCATCACCATCGTCACGCGCGGCACACCGCATGTGCTGGAGCAGATCAAGGCGCAGCTGGAACGCATCGTTCCGGTCCACCGCGTCGTCGATCTGACGGTACGTGCTGCCGAGCTTGGCCATGACCGGCCGATCGAACGCGAAGTGGCGCTGGTCAAGGTCAGTGGTCAGGGCGAGAGCCGGGCGGAAACATTGCGCCTTGCCGACGCCTTCCACGCCAAGGTGATCGACGCGACGCTCGAACACTTCATCCTCGAAATCACCGGAAAGTCGTCCAAGATCGACCAGTTCGTGGCGATCCTGAAGCCGCTCGGCGTGCTCGAAGTCTGCCGCACCGGCATCGCGGCGATGAACCGCGGCCCGCAGGGGATGTGAGATAGCCGTAGATTTGAATGAAGAGGGGCGCCATTGGCTCCCCTTTTTTTATTGCCGACGGTAAGCTCAGATCATCTCCAGCGGCATTTTCCGGCCAGGTGGAGGGAAGGCTTTGTTGAGGATGGCCAAATCGTCCGGGGTCAACTGAACCTCGACGCATGCCCGGTTCTCCCGGACGCGCTCAGGCATTGCTGTTTTCGGTATAACGATGACGCCGGGGTTGCGGATCAGGAACGCAAGCGCGACCTGTGCAACCGTTGCCTGATGTGCCTTGGCGATATGGACGAGGTCGGGATGGCGCATCAGCCGGCCTTCGTCGAGCGGTGAATAGGCCATGACCGGAACCCCGCGGGCCTGACTGTCCTTCAGGAGATCATATTCGATGCCGCGGCGGGCGAGATTGTAGAGCACCTGGTTGGCTGCGACATTGCCGCCATCCGGAACGCCACGCAGTTCTTCGATATCATCCGCGTCGAAATTGGAGACGCCCCAGGCGCCGATCTTGCCGGACTGGCGCAGCGTCTCGAACGCTTCAACCGTTTCCGCCAGACGATACCGGCCGCGCCAATGGAGGAGGTAGAGGTCAATGTGATCCGTGCCGAGCCGTTTCAGGCTGGCTTCACAGGCCTTGATCGTGCCGTCGCGGCTGGCATTGGTGGGAAGCACCTTGCTGACGACGAAGGCGTCATTCCTGCGGCCCTTGATGGCTTCGCCGACGATCCGCTCGGCGCCGCCGTCGGCATACATTTCGGCAGTGTCGATCAGCGTCATGCCGAGATCGAGGCCATGTCGCAGGCACTTGGCTTCCTCCGTAGCGCTCGCCTTGCGTTCGCCCATGTGCCAGGTGCCTTGCCCGATCACGGGGATGGCCTTGCCCGAGGGAAGAGATGTGGTGGGAATGGCGTCTTGCATCGGCATCCTCTTTCGGCAGCGTGTCCGACCCGTTGTATGAACGGTCGATGTCTCATTTATGGCGCATCGTGGCCGGGCAAAGGCCGTATGTCAAAACCCCAGATCCCAAGGGTTACTTCTTCTTGTCACCCTGACAAGTTTCGGGTGGTCTTTGAAAATAGGTCAATTATCCTGACCTAAGTATCGGGAGGACTTCATGCAGGCCGACACGCTTCTGGCGCTGTTTCTTTTTGCGTTCACGACATCGATTACGCCGGGGCCGAACAATATGATGCTGTTCGCATCCGGGGTGAATTTTGGTTTTGCCCGCACCATTCCACATATGTTCGGCATTGGCGCCGGCTTTCTATCTCTGCTGATTGCCGTTGGGCTGGGGTTGGGCGCGCTGCTGCATTCCGTGCCGATGCTCTACATGGGGCTGAAATTTGCCGGTGGTGCCTATCTCGTCTGGATCGCCTGGAAGATCGGCACGTCGCGGACGTTATCGGAGGGAAAGGCGGGGGCAGTGCCGATGACCTTTCTGCAGGCGGCCGCGTTCCAGTGGATCAATCCGAAAGCCTGGGTGATGGCCGTCACTGCGATGGCGACCTACACGTCGGAGCAAGCCTATGTCACGAGCGTGTTGATCGTCGGCGCCATCTTTGCGATCGTCAATGTTCCCAGCGTCTCGACATGGGCCGGTTTCGGCTCGGCACTTCGGCAATGGCTGTCTGAACCGGTCCGGCTGAAATGGTTCAATATCACTATGGCGGTCTTGCTCGTTCTCAGTCTTTGGCCGATGCTGAGATAGCGCGAACGTAGCCAGTTCAGGATGTTGGGGAGGGGAGCATGCCAGGCCTGGTTATCTTGACCGTTGACGGTCTGGCATTCGTGGCCGGTTCGCTTGTGATCGTCTTCGGTAGTTATTTCCTGGCGCGGAAATGCCTCCATCCGGGTTTGGAAAGCGATCGGACCCATGACGCGGCGGCAACCATCGCCGTGCGGATTGCCGCTCTGCATGGCTTGATCCTGGCGCTGGTCTATGCGCAGGCGCTCGGTGACTACAAGGGTATTCGCAACAACCTGATGGAAGAAGCGGTGGCAATATCCGATGTGTTCAACGATGTCGGCCGTTATGGTGGCCCGGTGGTTGCTCCCGTCCAGAAGGGGCTGGCGAATTATGTCGTTACCGTCGTTGGCGAGGAATGGGACATGCTCGGGCATCGGCAGGGCCTGTCGCCGAAGGCATGGACGCTCTGGAACGATGTTTATGAGCACTTGCTCGACCTGACACCGGAAACGGATAGGCAGCGGTTTCTGAGCAACAGGATGCGCGACCGGGCGGCATCAATCGCGCGGTTTCGTGAAATCCGTGAACAAACGGCGGCCGGGGGCTTCGAGGGGATGTTTTGGGCGCCGGCGCTTATCGGGCTCTGCCTTCTTTCCATCCCGTTCTATGTCTATCGTCCGAACCGGACGCATCTCTTCCTGCTATCGATTTTCGGCGCCTATTCAGGCGTCGTGCTCTTCTTCATTTTTGCTTTTTCCAATCCGTTCGGACAGCCGGGAGGGCTGGACCCTATAGCCTTCCAAAATCTGCTGCGCGGGGACATGGGCAGCGGCCTTCCGCCTGCCGCAGTAAACTGAAACCAGATCGCGATATTCGAGGATACCATGCACGATCACGATGAACACGATCACGGCCATGACAACCATTTTTCCGAGATTGAGGCCCGGGTGAAGGCGCTCGAAACCGTGCTGACGCAGAAAGGATTGATCGACCCGGCTGCGATCGATGTGATCGTCGATACCTATGAAACCAAAATCGGTCCGCGCAATGGAGCGCGCGTCGTCGCCAAAGCCTGGAGCGAGCCGGAGTTTGCCGACTGGCTGCGCAGCGACGCGACGGCGGCGATCGCGAGCCTCGGCTATACCGGGCGGCAGGGCGAGCATATGCGCGCCGTGTTCAATACGCCGGAAACCCACAACCTCGTCGTCTGCACGCTCTGCTCCTGCTACCCGTGGTCCGTGCTTGGCCTGCCGCCCGTCTGGTACAAGGCGCCGCCTTATCGCTCGCGGGCGGTCATTGATCCGCGCGGTGTGCTGGACGAGTTCGGTGTGACTTTGCCCGAGGGGCAAAAAATCCGTGTCTGGGATTCGACGGCGGAGCTTCGCTATATCGTCATCCCGGAACGCCCCGCCGATACCGAAGGTCTCGATCAGGAGGCGCTTGCCGATCTTGTCACCCGCGATTCGATGATCGGCACAGGCTTGGCAAAACTGGTTGGAGAGGCGCGATGAACGGTGCGCAGGACCTCGGCGGACAGCATGGCATGGGGCGGGTGGCCCCGGAGAAGGACGAACCGTATTTCCATGCAGAATGGGAAAAGCGGGCGCTCGGCCTGACGCTTTCCTGTGGGGCCTTCGGCGCCTGGAATATTGACGAGAGCAGGCATGCCCGCGAGAGCCTGCCACCCGCGACTTATCTTTCGGCCAGCTATTACGAAATCTGGACGCGCGGCCTGGAGACACTTTTGAAACGGCATGGCTTCGTTTCAGCCTCTGAGCTCGCTGCAGGCCAGATGCTCGACAAGGGCCGGGAGCCGAAGCGTATCCTGACGGCGGATATGGTGCCGGGCGTGCTGGCCAAGGGTGGCCCGTGCGATCGCGCAGTACCCAAGGGTCCGATCTTTGCCACCGGTGAACGGGTGCGCACGAAAAACTTCAACCCGGAGACCCACACGCGGCTGCCGCGTTATGCCCGTGCCAAGCAAGGTATTGTCGAGGCCGTGCAGGGCTCATTCGTGTTTCCGGATGATAACGCCCATGGCAAGGGCGAAAACCCGCAATGGGTCTATACGGTCGTTTTCGATGGCGGCGAAATCTGGGGTGAGGGCGCAGACCCGGCGCTCACCGTGTCGATCGATGCCTGGGAGAGTTACCTTGAACACGTTTGAACCATCACTGGCAGGATCACCCGGATTGCCGAAATCGCACGAGGGCGACCCGGTGTTTGCCGAACCCTGGCAGGCAGAGGCTTTTGCCATGACGGTGCGCCTGCATGAAAAGGGCGTGTTTTCCTGGAGCGAATGGGCCGAAGCGTTGTCGCATGAACTCTACAAGCCAGGCCGGCGGGCCGATGCGAGCGATTATTTCGATTGCTGGGTGGCGGCGCTTTCACGCCTCGTCACCGAATTGTCGATAACTTCGCAGGACCAGCTCGATCACCTGACGCAAAGCTGGCAGAGGGCTGCGGAAGCGACGCCGCACGGCAAACCCATTCTTCTGGAAAACGATCCGGAGCGCTGAGCCGCTGCTATAAAGTCTCGTTTATCGCTTGGCCGGGGCAGGCTGCCTTCGCACCCCGCCCTGCTGTTTCAGGCCGCTGTCAGGTCTCGAACTGCCGATAACATTCTTCGGCGATTTTCTGCAGCTTGGCGCGGCTGACTTCGCCGGTGACGGCGTATCCGATGGAGCCGTCGATCCAGTAGAAGGTTTCGAGAGAGCCTGAGGATTCAAAACGGAAACTGGTTTCGCCGTTTTCCGGGTTTTTGCCCAGGAGCACGGTCAGGCGCTGTCCGGCCGTGTCCTGATACATCAGCATCGCCCCGGCCTTGCCGTTGACGGGCAGGAGCCTGCCGCCGACAAGCGAGAACCCGAGACCTTTGAGGTCCGGTGCAACCAGCTTGTAGTCCAGGCGTTTTCCGAGCCAGTTGACCAGATGGTCCTCCTGATCGGCACCGACTTCGACCGGGTGGCGCTTCTCACTGGCATAGACGAGGAATGCTGTCTTGGATTGGCCAGGCAGGCTGTCGAATGCCGCTGCTGTTTCGATCCTCGCTGGGCTTCCAAGCAGTCTCTGACCATAGACGCCAGCCGCCGCACCCGACAGGAACAGCGTTAATGAAGCCGCGATAAGGGCGGCCTTGTGCCACAAGAAAGGCGATGATGTGGTAGCGTTCCCTGGAGCGCTCAAGAGTCTGCGGTCGCTTTCGCTGGAGTGCTCATAGCCTGAAAATGCAGCCTTCATCTCGGCGGCCTGTGCCTGCCACTGGCGGACCTCGGCTTCTTCTTCCGGATGGCTGCTCAACCAGAGTTCGATCTCGCGCTGGCGTTGCTCGTCGAGAAAGCCGTCGACATAGGCGTGCAGTTCGTCCTCGGTGACCGGTTTGTGCGCGTTTGTCATTTCGGTCTCCGGAGTGTCACGATATTGTTTTCGGCCAGATGCGCTGCCATCTGGCGGCGCGCGCGCGACAGGCGGGACATGACGGTGCCGATCGGGATGGCCAGCATGTCGGCAACATCCTGGTAGCCATAGCCCTCGATGACGACGAGCATCAGCACTGAACGATGGTCAGGGCTCAGCGCATTCAGCGCCTTTTGCAGCCGCGTCTTTTCCAATGGATCGCCCGAAACATCCTCTGCCGTCAGTCCCAGCGCATCATTGAACTCGACCGATGGATGCTGGGTCACGCGGCGGTGGCGGTCGCGGTAGAGATTGGTCATGATGGTGAAGGCCCAGGCACGCAGGTTGACGCCGCGCCATTGGCCACGGCGCACCAGCGCCTTCTCGACGCAGTCCTGTAGCAGGTCTTCACCGTCGCTGTCAGATTTGGCAAGGCTGCGGGAATAGCGCCGTAGCGACGGCACCAGTGACAGGATCTGGTTTTCGAACGTATCCGCAGAAGGGGGGCTTGCCCCCTTCACGCGGGTGTCCTGATCAGGGGCGTGCGGCATCCCAGACCTTTCCTACACCGTCGCCGGTGGCGTCGCCCTTTTTAGCGTCCTTGACCCAGAAATAGAGCGGCATGCCTTTCAGAGCCCACTGTTTCTTGCCATCCTTGCGCTCGACCAGGGTATAATCGCCGTCGGCCTTGGCCGACGCGTCGCTGAGAAAAGGCGGCCAGTTGGTGGCGCATTTATCATAGCAGTAGGACTCGCCCTTTTCATCCTTCTTGTAGGTGTAGAGGGTCATACCGTTTTCGGCGGCGACCACCTTGCCCTTGTCTGTCTCGACGGTCTGGACTGCCGGGGCGGCGAAGGCGGAGGCGGCGGATATCAGGGAGAATGCTGTAACGAGCGGAAGAAGTCTCATGGGATGTGTCCTCTCTGGAAATGTTCGAACGAACCGCCGTTTCAGCCGGTTCGACCATAAGACACATCTGGACCGCTTCTTATTCCCGCTCTGGGCAAAAGAAAATTTATCGCGGCTTTATCGCCTTTGAGGCAACGAAGCGGGCGAGCGAGGGGCCGATCGCCATGATCATTAGTAACCGTGCCGTCTGCAGTGCCATCACAAAGGGTACGTCGACATTGCTGGAGGCGGCGATGATGGCGATCGAATCCATGCCGCCCGGACTGGTGGCAAGATAGGCCGTCAGCGGATCGATGCCGGCGGCGTGCACGAGGATGTAGGCAAGCAGCCCGGAAAAGCCGATCAGGACGAGAATGGAGATGACCGTCGGTACCAGCGCACGGCGGGCATGGGCAAGAATGGGGCGGGTAAAGCCAAGCCCGATGTTCCAGCCGAGCATGGCATAGCTCAACGCCAGCAGCCATTCGGGGATCTCGATGACCAGCATGCCGCTGACGCTGAGCGCAGAACCCAGAAGAAACGGCACCAGAAACACACCGGCCGGAATGCGCAGCCATTTGCCAAGACAGCCGCCAACAAGGGCGAGCGCAAGCGTTTCGACGAACGGGACGAGATGGATCGGTCCGAACCAGACGATTTCCGGGCCGGGGCCATCAATTCCGGCCCAGTAACGCGCGACGATCGAGGCGGCTGCGGCAACGAAAACGACGCGCAGATATTGCATGAAGGCAACCAGCCGGACATCGGCCCCATAGGCATCGGCCATCACCAGCATCGAGGTGGCAGCGCCTGCCGACGAGCCCCAGATCGCCGTGGTGCCGGGCAGGATGTTGAGCTTGCTGATGACGAAGCCGCCGAGCGTGCTCATGGCGATGACCGACAGCACGACGGCGAGGAACAGTGGCCAGTTTGAAAAGAAGGTCGTCAGAATGCCGGGACGGATGGTTTCGGCGATCATCGTGCCGATCAGCGCCTGCGCACAGAGAAAGGCGGGTCTCGGCAGCCGGATGGTGCCGCCATTCATGCCGACGATGGCGCCAGCTACCATCGGCCCCATCAACAGGGCAGCCGGAATGCCGGTCAGTTCGAGCCCGCCGGCAAGGATTGCAGAGAGCAGGAGAGGAAGCCCCATTGCATCGGGGCGGTCCAGCGGCCGATACCCGAAGCTGAGGGAGCGGACGGGATTTCGGAAGGTTCAGGCGTCACGTTGGGCACTTTCGAATTGCAGAGGAGGCAGCGCTTGGGAGGCGCACGGCGAAACTGTTATCACGGGCGATAGTCCTGCGATACGCGATCGGTGTGGCACTTTCTTGCGGTATCGCGTGCTTTGGAGAGAAAATTTGAAGCGGATGGTAGCGCCGTGAACCGTGGATGAGCACCGCAAGACGCGACACGCTGCCCCGAATCGGGCAATAGAACAAACATGGAATTCGCACCGCAACAGGATGAGGCCCTCAAGGCCGTTTCACGCTGGTTGAAGGAAGGGCGCTCGCCGCTGTTCCGGCTGTTTGGCTATGCCGGTACGGGCAAGACGACGCTCGCCCGGCATTTTGCCGAAAATGTCGATGGCGAGGTTCTCTTCGCCGCCTTCACCGGCAAGGCGGCGCAGGTGTTGCGCTCCAAGGGCGCAAAGAACGCTCGAACAATCCATTCGCTGATTTACCGGCCGCGGGGCGAGGAAGAGGTTTCGGACGAAGAGACCGGCAAGACCTCTATCGCCCCGATGTTCTCCATCAACCGGCAGTCGCCTGTTGCCAAGGCGGCGCTCATTATCATCGACGAGTGCTCGATGGTCGATGAAGCGCTCGGCCGCGACCTGATGAGCTTTGGCACGCCGATTCTCGTGCTGGGTGATCCGGGCCAACTGCCTCCGGTCTCGGGCGGCGGTTATTTCACCAATGAGGAACCGGATTACCTGCTGACCGATATTCACCGGCAGGCGCGTGACAATCCGATCATCCAGCTTGCCATGCATGTGCGTGAAGGCAAGGAGATCATGCACGGCGATTACGGCTCGACGGCCAGGATCATCTCGAAGAACGAGGTGACGCAGAGCCTTGTGCTGGATGCGGATCAGGTGCTGGTCGGCACCAACAAGACACGCAAGCGCTACAATATGCGCCTGCGTGAGTTGAAGGGATTTGCCACCGAGTATCCGCAATCCGGCGACAAGCTCGTCTGCCTGCGCAACGATCCGGCCAAGGGCTTGCTCAACGGCTCGCTCTGGCAGGTGATGACCTCGTCGAAGGAAACGGTGAAACCCGGCATCAACCTGATGATCCGCCCGGAAGACGACGACATGGATCGCGGTGCCGCGAAGATCAAGCTGCTGAAGACTGCCTTTGAAGACGTTGAAGGTGAGATTCCGTGGTCGACGCGCAAGCGTTATGACGAATTTGACTATGGCTATGCGCTGACGGTGCACAAGGCCCAGGGCTCGCAGTGGAACAACGTCGTTTTGTTCGACGAGAGCTGGGCGTTTCGCGATACCCGTGAACGTTGGCTCTATACGGCGATCACCCGCGCGGCCGAGACATTGACGATCGTGCGCTGACGCCTATTCGGCGGACACAAATCCCATCAGCACGGCTTTTGCGACCGCTTGGAAGCGGTTGTGGCCGTTGAATTTGCGGATGATATCGGATTCCAGCGTCAGGACGGCTGTCAGGTCCATGTCCATCATCGTGGCGATCCGGTTTGCGGGGTAACCTTCAGCCATGAACACGAGGCACTTCGTCTCGATCGGCGAAAGATGGATGGGTGGCAGGGCTGTGCGCAGCGGGTTGTCGCCATCGGCGGCCGATTCCAGCAATTCGCTGATCCGCTGCATCTGGCGCCGCAGGATGGATTGCTGGGCTGCGAGTTCCCGTTTTCGCGCGTGTAGAGCATCTTCGAATATGCGCGCTGCATGCTGCTGGCTGGTCGCGGTGCCGAGCGCCGTCATCAGGTCCTGGACAGCCGCGATCGGCATGTCGATCTCACGGCAGGCATTGATGACGGTCATGCGCCGGATGTCTTCAAGCCCATAGACGCGCATCGGCCCCATTCTATCCGCCGAGAGCAAGCCCTTTTCCTCATAGAAATGCAGGGTTCTGTGGGTGACGCCGAAGGCATCTGCCATATCAGCTATGCCGACATGGTGGTCCGCTATTGTTCCCGGCAAGGGGAGATGGGGAAGAAAACCGGGCGATTGCCGGCTACCGGGTGGAGAAGGATGTGGTTTTTCCCGTTCTCGCATTCTTTGACATAACCCCGCTGGTTAAGCTGCGGGAGACATATCCTGGAGACAGCAATCCGCCTGTGGCGCATCAAGACGCGCTACGTGTCTCCTTGGGCTGCTCGTCGATGTCATGCACGCCATCCCGGCGGGAAGGATACTCGCAACCATCGTGCTTGCCTGATGAGCGACCAGGCCTTCTCCCACTTGCATTGCTAGAGTACACGCGCGACGCGAAGATGAACAGTTAGTAACTTTAGGGGTGGAATCTAAGCTTTTTCAACGTTTTCTACCGCTTCTCGCGGGGAAATACTATTTTTCAACGCGATTTATCACAGTTCTTGTTCAGCTCATTAAAGCTGGCACACCAACTAGCGAATTAGGGTCAGGGGCAGGGCGCCTGCGTTGATCACGAATTTCAGTTTGCGCTGATGATTGACAGACAGTTTTTCCTGGCAGGATTTGGCCTCCTGGAAAGCCTCGCGGGTCTGCTGGTTACGGTAGGTGTCGGTCAGCACCATGCATTCCATCAACGGACTGTCGATCTGCGTCGCACTGGCATAGCGGAAAATATTGCCGTCCGAAGCCAGGACCTTGGCCGCAAGCGCAAGGCTTTCATAGAGAATATCGGCTTCGCTCGCCAATTGCGCGCCAGCGATGACTTGATCATAAAGAATGTCTGCCGAGGCATCGTTCTTGATCAGAACACGAAGTCCTGCCGGTGATTTCTGCGGCAATATGGAAATGGTAAAAGCCAACGGCTCTGAAACCGGGCGTGCTGGCCGTTTCCACAGCACAGCGCCAGGCACTGCTGCGATCGTGCGGTAATGCGATGCGGCATTGCGGAACGAATCGGCAAAGCGCGCCGCAGTTCCGCTGCGGGGCCACTGCGAACGAACCGTTATCTTCGGCAGGTCATCGGCAAATTTGCGTTCAAGCACTGCGCCGTGCAGGCTCGATTGCGCCGGAATGTTGACGCTCATCGCCGGTGACGACAACGGAACGAAAATCAGCAGCGGCAAGACCGACAAGACTGCCAATGGCGAAGACAGGGGAGCCGGCAGCCAGGAGAAACGCCTTTTTGCGGCCCGGCGCGGCGATGCGGGTGCGCGGCCCGTATCTGACGACAGGGCCACAGGCATCCGCTGGCGCCTATATTCAGGTACATAGGTTCCCTTTGGGATATCTATGCGCCAGGGATCCTGTGCGCCTTCGCCGGCGTAATAGGCTGTAAGTAACTTTCGCAGCTTGCCGGCATGGACACGCACCAGAGGGTCGCTATCGGCATTGAAGGCCTGCGGACGATCGAACACGTCAATGCCGATCGTGTAGCCCTTCAGTTGGTGCCCGGTGCCTTCCATCTCCTTGCCGACGACGTATTTGAGAAAGGCACGTAGACGCTCTGAGCGGGAAAAAAGCGTGCTCGACAGGACGCCGTCAAGAGCGCGACGGATTGTCTGATCGTCTGGTCTCTCAAGCTGAGCCATTATCGTGATCTCCCCGAAAACACCATCGAGATCAACGCTTCCCTATCGGAAGCGAGTGGCGATTGGACGGTGTCAGGGCAAATACAAGGGTTCATCGGTTCCGGCTTGGATGATTCTAAGGGTTTTCAGCACCGCCGCTCACCGTTTGGGAGTGCATGGCCTGTACTGTGAGTCTCTATTAAATCGAAGTTTTATTGGTTTGTCAGGTGTTGCATTCATTTAACGTGAGTTTTGTCTGAAATAAAGGCGCTGAGCAGTTCCCGGACGATTATTGTAACGGAGACACTTTCTCCGTTGCAGATTTGTTGCGGGGGGGAGGATGAAACGCTAGAAAGGGCACCGTAATGACGGCGGTATCCTTGGAAGGTGCTGAAATGGCTGCGAAACTCTCCGTAAACCTGAATGCGATCGCCATGCTGCGAAACCGCCGCGATCTTCCCTGGCCGTCCGTTACCGGACTTGGTCAGATTGCGCTAGAGGCTGGTGCCAGTGGCCTCACCGTGCATCCGCGGCCCGATCAGCGCCACATCCGTTTCTCCGATCTGGCACCGATCCGCGCGTTGATCGACGATCTCTATCCTGAGACTGAATTCAACATGGAGGGGTTTCCGAACGAGGAATTCCTGCAGCTTGTCGAGCGCCATCAGCCGGAGCAGGTGACGCTGGTGCCCGACGACCCGGCTCAAGCGACGTCGGACCACGGATGGGATTTTCGCAAGAACCACAATCTGCTCGGCAATGTCGTCGGGCGATTGAAAAAGGGAGGCTTCCGGGTGTCTCTGTTTGCCGATGGCGATCCGGACCTTGAGGCGCTCTTGATCGCCAAAGAAGCCGGTGCCGACAGGATCGAACTTTATACCGGCCCCTATGGTGGCTGCTACGACGATCCCGAGCGTGGTGCGGTGCTGCTGGAGGAGCTGGGCAAGACTGCCGATCTAGCCGCGACGCTGGGTCTAGGGGTCAACGCCGGCCATGACCTGACGGTTGCCAACCTGCCTGCGCTGGCGGCGCGGATTTCCAATCTGGCCGAAGTGTCGATCGGCCACGGCTTGACAGCCGATGCGCTGGAATACGGCATGGCCGAAACCGTCCGCCGCTTCTGCCGGGCTTGCGGTCAGGACATCTGATATTGTCTGGAGTAGATGGCAGAAGGGCTCCGTTTTTGCGGAGCCCTTTGTCGTTTAGCCGAGCAGGGCAGACTTGCTTGCAGCCAGAAAGTCTTCCAGTGTGGTGAGTGCTTTACCCGAAAGCTTGCCCGCATCGGCTGTCACCATGTCGATATGGCCTTCGCGGGTGTTGGTGTCGAATGAGACGACGACCGGGATGATGAAGTCGGGAAGTCCGGCCGCGTTCAGGCCGCCTGCGAGTTGCTCGTCAGTGACGTGGACGACCTCAAGCGGCTTGCCGGTCGCCGTCGAAACGAGTGCTGCGATGTCATCCACTGTGTGCTTCTTTTCGCCGGTCAGCGTGTAGGTGGCATTTCCTGTCGAGCCGGATGCGAGTGCGTTCGCAGTCGCCTTGGCGATGTCGGCGCGTGCGATGTGGGCCAGTTCTCCCTTTCCGGATGCGCTGTACCATTTGCCTTCACTCAAGGCATGCGGCAGGGCCATGAACAGATTTTCCATATACCAGCCATTGCGCAGGATCGTGTAAGGGATGCCGGTGGCCTTGATCGCATTTTCGGTGCCGAGGTGATCCGGCGCGAAGGGGATGACCGAGGTTTCCGGGTTGGGCATCGAGGTGTAGAGGATATGCTTGGCGCCGGCCCGCTCGGCGGCCGCGACGGCGGCGAGATGCTGGCGCAGGCGCTTGCCCGGTTCATCAAGGGCATCGGTGGAGATGATCAGGATGCGGTCGGCACCCCTGAAGGCGGTGTCCAGCGAAGCGCCATCGTCGAAATCGGCAGTGCGGGTCTGGACGCCCTTGGCGGCATAGTCGGCGAGCTTGTCGGTGTCGCGGCTGGTGGCGATGATATCTGCCGGTGCGACTTTGCCGGAGGCCAGCAGTTCGTCGAGGACGAGGCGGCCGAGCTTGCCGGTTGCACCGGTGACGAGGAGAGTTTCGGACATGATGGTTCCTTTGTTTGTCAAAAGACGTCGGTTTGTTGCCGAAGCATCCCGTTTGAGATATGGTTCCTAAATGAGACCTTCTCTAATTTCGTTATCTGGAAACGGATGTAAAGGAGGCAGTATTTTCTCTGGTGGTTACGTAAAGGGAACCGACTTATGAATAAAATGACAGTCAAGGCAGAGGGCGAGCAGGCGATCATCGTCGCGGGCATGGTGTTTTCAGGGCACGATTGCCCGGTACGCGACGTCGTCGACAATATAGGTGGCAAGTGGAACACGCTGATGATCCTTGCGCTGGCTGACGGTCCGATGCGCTTTTCGGCTTTGCGGCGGCTGATTCCCGATATTTCCCAGCGCATGCTGACCCAGACGCTGCGCGACCTGCAGCGTGACGGTTATATCGGCCGGCAGGTCTTCCCGACCCAACCGCCCAGCGTCGAATACAGCCTGACCCCGCTTGGTCAGTCCTTTTTGGTGCTGGTCAAGGGGCTGGTTCACTGGTCGGTGGAGCATCATCAGGCAATCCGTGCTGCCCGTGTCGCGTATGACGCAGCCGCGTGACACCATGACGGCTTTTATCAGCTGGACGGTTCGTCGCGGCCGCTGGTAGGGATGTGCCCGGGACGATATCCGGACAGGCATTGATGAAACAGCTCGATATTGGCGTGGTTGGAGCGGGACCTGCAGGACTGGCAGTGGCGCTTTTCCTGTCACGCGCCGGTCATCGGGTGGAAATCCTCGAACGCTTCGATACACCGGCACCCGTCGGCTCGGGCCTCTTGATGCAGCCGACGGGCCTGACGGTTCTTGCTGCTCTCGGCCTGCTCGACACGATCCAAACACTTGGCAACCGCATCGACCGGCTACATGGCGCCGACGCTGTCAGCGGCCGCACGGTTCTCGATGTGCGCTACGATGCGGCAGCGGGCGGGCGCTATGGGCTGGCGGTTCAACGGGCGGCTCTTTTCAACACCTTGCATGATGCAGCGGTCGCCGATGGCATCACCATGCGCACGGGCATGAATATCGCCTCGGCCGCGCAACGTAGAGATCGCGCCGTGTTGAAGGATCAGGCGTTGCGGGATGTTGGCGACTACGATCTGGTCATCGATGCGAGTGGCGCGCGCTCGGTGCTGGCTGCGGGGTCGCTGCATGCGCCCAGCATTCGCGAGCTGACCTATGGCGCCTTCTGGGCGACGTTGGATGGCGCGGGCGCAGATTATGATCAAACGGCACTGTCTCAGCGTTACGACAAAGCCAAGGTGATGATCGGGCTCTTGCCGGCCGGACGTGCGACTGTTGGCGATCCCGACAAGGTGGCGTTCTTCTGGAGCCTGAAAGTTGCCGATGTCGATGCCGTCAAGGCGGCGGGGCTTGATCGCTGGAAGTCTGTGATCCGGAATTATTGGCCGGCGTGTCAGCCGTTTCTCGACCAGATCGGCGATTGGGACCAACTGACGCTGGCACGCTATGCCCATCGGACCACGCTGCCACCCCATAGCGGCAATGTGGTATTCATCGGCGACAGTGCGCATTTAACCAGCCCGCAATTGGGGCAGGGCGCCAATATGGCGTTGCTCGATGCGGCAGCACTCGGCCATGCACTGGCCAATTCCAGCGATATTGCCACCGCTCTGGCAGCCTATGCCCGCGCGCGGCGCAATCATGTGCGGCTGTTCCAGATGCTGTCTCTTGCCTTCACGCCGTTCTACCAGTCAGATTCAACCGCGATTGCCTGGGTGCGAGACCGGCTGGTCTCGACAATCGCCAAGGTGCCGCCGATGCCGGGTTTGTTAGCTGCGATCGTTGCGGGCACGGTGATCGATCCGTTCAAATCCGCCGGGTTGACGGAACATGACTGGCTTTCCTCGCCGCATCAGGCCGACAGGGCATTGCCGGTGGTTGATGCTATTAAATCCAGCGCCCAGATCTGACCGATGAGGTCCTTGCCGAAGGAATGGTGTGCCTCTTCATTCTCCAATGTGAATCCGGCGGCGACATAGATACGGCGGGCGGCGACAAGAATGTCGTTGGTCCAGAGTTCCAGCCTTTGGTAACCGGCGTTTTTGGCAAAGCCGATACATTCGGTGACCAGCCTTGAACCGAGACCTTGCCCGCGGGCGGCGGCGTCGACGTGCAGAAGGCGCAGCTTGGCGGTCCCTTCGCTGCTGCCTTTGACAAGAAAGATGCTGCCAAGGAATATGCCGTTGCGTTCGGCGATCCAGCAATGTTCGCGGGCGGGATCGAAATTGCGGATGAAGGCGGCGCAGATTTCCGCGACCAATGCCTCATACTCGCCATTCCACCCATAGGCCTCAGTATAGGCCTTTGCCTGGCTGGAGATGACCATACCCATGTCGCCGATCTTATGTGGCCTGATGGTGATGGGAGCGGCGTCGCTTTTGCCGTCGGACAGCAGAGCCTGCACTGACGCCATGGCCGCGCCGAGGTCGTGGCGGTCGTCTTCGGCGATCGGTTCCAGGAGAGCGACGATGCGTTGGCGCGAGCGCTGCGCCAGGTCGATGGCAACGCCGCGTCCACGCAAGGTCAATTGCAGCAGGCGGCCACGGCCGTCGGCAGGGTCTCTGGTGGTTTCGAGAAGGCCGGCATCGCTGAAGGCTTTGAGCATGCGGCTGAGATAGGCGGGATCGAGCGAAAGCTCCTCTGTCAGCCGGGATGCCGATGTGGTGCCATGGGCTGCGAGTTCATAGATCACGCGCGCTTCGGTGAGCGTATAGGGCGTGTCCATGAAGGCGCGATCGAGTACACCGATCCGGTTGGTATAGAACCGGTTGAAAGCGCGAACCTTCTCGATCTCGTCGTCGCCGATTTCGGCAAAGGCCGGGTGTGACAATGCTGGGTTGGACATGGCATTCTCCTTCGAATGCCATGATCGCAATTTATTTGACTGAGTCAAGTATTGTTGGGCTGGCCTCAAGCGGCCTGCTTGCCGTCCTGTGACACGCCTTCAAGGGCGAACGCGACGGCTGCATCAGCGTGGATCGCAGTCGAATCGAAGCCGGGCAGAGGCAGGTTTTTCGGATCGAGAATCAGGCAGATCTCGGTGCAACCCAGGATGATGGCATCCGCACCGTCGTTTTTCGCCCGCTCGATGACGGCCATCAGTGCCTGCCGTGAGCTGTCAAGGATGATACCGGCGCAGAGCTCATTGAAGATGATATCGTGGACGAGAGTGCGATCCTCGGCATTCGGTACCATGACATCGACGCCATCGGCAGCCATGCGGTTGGTATAGAAGCCATGCTCCATCGTGTAGCGGGTGGCGAGCAGCAGCGGCCGCTTGATGCCGGCGGCCTTCATCGAGGCGGCTGTCTCGTCAATGATGTTGATCAGCGGCACGGCAATCGACGCCTGAACCTGGTCGGCGATCAGGTGCATCGTGTTGGTGCAGATCAGAACGCAGCCGGCGCCTGCGGCTTCGAGCCCTTGTGCGACCTCGGACAGGCGCTTGGCGGCGTCGTCCCAGCGGCCAGCCTTCTGCAGATCGACGATGGTCTGGAAATCGACGGAATGCAGCATGACCTCGGCCGAATGCAGGCCGCCCAGCCGCTCGCGCACGGCCTCGTTGATCATCCGGTAATAGACTGCCGAGCTTTCGAAGCTCATTCCACCGATGAGGCCGATCTTGCGCATGATGCTGTTCCTGTTCCGCTCGTGTTTTTTGATACAGTGATTGTCGCCGAGGTGATGCGGAAAGAGTTCGCTTTGTTGGGTGACATTGCGGCCATTTGCGCGTATTTTTTGCACGATTTTAATTTTAGGCGCAAATATTTCTTGAATGCGTTGAGGTATCGGGGAGAACAGGGCGTGCTGGACGAAAGGGACCGGAAGATTCTATCGTTGTTGCAGGAGGATGCCAGCCTGTCGGTTGGCGATCTCGCCGACAAGGTCAGTCTGTCGATATCCGCCTGTTCGCGCCGTATCCAGCGGCTGGAGGAGACCGGCTATGTCGCCCGCCGGATCGCGGTTCTCGACCGCGACAAAATGGGTGTGCCGACCACGGTCTTTGCGTTGATCAAGACGGCGCACCATGCCGACGACTGGATCGACACCTTTCGCAAGGTGATTGCCGATATTCCCGAGATCGTCGAGGCGCACCGGCTGACCGGCAATTACGACTATATCCTCAAGGTCGTCCTGCCGCGTGTCGAGCATTATGACGTCATCTACAAGCAGATCGTCCGCAAGGTCGAACTGTTCGATGTCTCGGCCTCGATCTCGATGGAAATCCTGAAGAGCGGCATGTCGGTGCCGGTGGAGTATGCGCGGTAGGCGGCATTATGGATGCCGTGTGGGCCTGTGCACGGGTGCCATGCCGAAAGCGCAGTTGTGTATCGGTGCGAGAGCGTAGACGTTGTACTCAAAACAGGAGATACGATCATGCCGCAGGAGAACCTTCACCATGTCGTCGTTGTCGGTGGCGGGTTTGGTGGCCTGCAGCTGGCCAAGGATCTCAAGGGCGCGCCCGTCAAGATCACCCTGATTGACCGGCGCAATCATCACCTCTTCCAGCCATTGCTCTATCAGGTCGCAACGACACTTCTGGCGACATCGGAAATTGCCTGGCCGATCCGGCGGATGTTTCGTGACCGGCCGGAGGTCACCACGCTTTTGGCGGAGGTGGACAGTGTTGATCCTTCGGCGAAGACGCTGACACTGACAGGTGGCGAGACGATCGGCTACGATACGCTGGTGCTGGCGACCGGGGCGACGCATGCCTATTTCGGCCGCGATGAATGGGAGCCTGTTGCGCCGGGGCTGAAGACGCTCGAGGATGCCACCACCATTCGCCGCCGTCTGTTGCTCGCTTTCGAGCAGGCCGAGATGGAGACCGACCCCGAGGCGCGCGACGCGCTTTTGACGTTCACCATCGTTGGTGCGGGGCCGACCGGCGTCGAGCTCGCGGGAATCATCGCCGAGCTGGCGCATGTCACCTTGCCGCAAGAATTCCGCAATATCGATACGCGCAAGACCCGGGTCATCCTCGTCGAGGCGGGGCCACGGGTGCTTGCGAGCTTTGCCGAGGAACTGTCTGCCTATGCGCAGAATGCGCTCGAAAAGCTCGGTGTCGAGGTTCACATCGGCGAGCGGGTGACCGAATGCTCAGCGCGAGGGGTGATGATCGGCGAGCGCTTCATCGGCAGCCGGACGATCGTCTGGGCGGCCGGTGTTCAGGCCTCACCTGCCGCCGCATGGCTTGGCGTTGCGGCTGACAGGGCAGGCCGCGTCATCGTTGAAAAGGACTTGAGTGCGCCGGGGCTGGCAAATGTGTTCGTTGTTGGCGATACCGCGTCTGTGATCCAGGAGGACGGCAAGCCGGTGCCGGGGATTGCACCGGCCGCCAAGCAGCAGGGTGCCTATGTGGCCAAGGTCATCAAGGCGCGGCTGGCGGACAAGCCGGCGCTGCCCACCTTCCGCTATCGTCATCAGGGCAGTCTTGCGACCATCGGCCGGCGGTCGGCAATCATCGATTTCGGCAGGTTCAAGCTGAAAGGCGCCTTGGCGTGGTGGATCTGGGGTATCGCTCATATCTACTTCCTGATCGGTACGCGCAGCCGGTTTGTCGTCGCCTGGAGCTGGCTTTGGATCTATCTCAGCGGCCAGCATACGGCGCGGTTGATCACCCAGAAAGAAACCCTGCAGACCACGCCATCGGACGGCGGTGAGGGCAGATAACCACACCGCGTATGGCTTACACTCCGGCCACCCGGCGCGGGATCGACCGCCCACCCGGATGGCCGAAGGCATTGTTCGATTACGGAATGATCCGCTGTGCGCGCATCTCGCGAAACACCGACAGGAACATCTCGGCGGTCTGCACATAATCATGGAACCCGAGCCTGCGTGCCTTGGTGCCATCGGCGAAGAAATCATAGTTCCAGCCGAACACCGCATCGCCAAAACCCCAGGAGGAGACCACATCATAGGGGTGGTCGGCGAGCCCGTATTTTTCCTTCATTGTCGACCAAAGTACCGCCTTGTCGGCCATCACCACGTTGAGCGACATCGGTAACGGTGCAGCCGTCTCCATCTCGAAGAAGCGGGCGATCTTCGGCCACATCTCGTTCCAGCGGAACAGGTCGCCATTGGTGATGTTGAAGGCCTGGTTGGCACAGTTCGGATTGGTGGCCGCCCAGACGGTTGCCCTTGCCAGAAGGCCTGCGTCGGTCATTTCCAGCAATGTATCGAAAGCGCCGGGTTTGCCGGGGAAGCGCAAGGGGATCCCGAGTTCCTTCGACATCGAGGCATAGAGGCCGATCACCATGGCCAAATTCATCGGGTTGCCAGTGGCGACGCCGATAACGACAGAGGGACGCAGTGCCGACCAGGTCCAGGATTTGCCCTGCTGCTGACGCTGAAGAAACGCCTGCTGGTCCATGTTGAATTCCGGCGGCATGTGATTGTCTTCGTCTTCGCGGGCTGGCGTCTTGAAGGGACCGAGATGGGCGCCATAAACTTTGTAGCCCTGCATCAGGCTGACATGGGCAAGGTTCGGCGCTACGCGTTCGATGGCGGTGACGACGTTGACCAGCATGGCGAGATTGGGTTCGACCAGTTCGGCCCAGGTCGGACGGTCCTGATAGGCGGCATAGAAAATGTGAGTCACGTCCGTGAGATCGGCGAGTTTGTTGAAGCAATCTGCCGGGTCGAGCAGATCGACGGATATGTGTCTGATCTTGTCCGTCGAGGTGCCGCCGCGGCGGGAGAGACCGATGAGCGACCAGTCATCCAGTGTTTCGAGATAACGGGCGAGGTTGCCGCCGATGACGCCCTGTGCGCCGACGATGAGGGCGGTTTTGCGCTGGTTCATGACAGTCTCCTGATGTGTCGATGTATGAGATATGGACGCGCAGCGATTTGAGAACTAGACAACGATGAGGCACAGGATTTGTGAGGTGGAGGCACAATGGCGCGGCTGGATATCAATCGCTCCGGCGAGATGGAGGTGTTCGTACGGGTGGTCGATCTCGGCGGCTTTTCGGCTGCAGCCCGTGACTTTGCCATGACGCCCTCGGCGGTGAGCAAACTGGTGACCCGATTGGAAAGCCGGTTGAATGTGCGGCTCGTCAACCGCTCGACGCGTAAGCTGCAGCTGACGCCGGAAGGCTGCCGCTACTACGAACACGGTGTTCAGGTGCTGGCCAATCTGGATGAAGCAGAACGGGCCGCTGCTGCTGACGATAGCCCGACCGGGCGTATCCGCGTGAGCGCCAATGTGCCTTTCGGCCGCCACATGCTCTTGCCGGTCCTGCCGGACTTTTTAGCGCGATTTCCGGAGGTCTCGCTCGACCTGTCGCTGACCGATCATGTTATCGACCTGTTGGAAGACCGCACCGATGTCGCCGTGCGGGCTGGACCACTCAAGAGTTCGACGTTGATGGCTCGAAAATTGGGTTCAGTAAAACTGCATATCGTCGCTGCACCGGGCTATATCGAGCGCAAGGGCCTGCCAAAACATCCGGATGATCTGGCCGCGCACAATCTGCTCGGACCGAACTATGTCCGTGCCGGCGGCGGCTGGCCGTTTTCCGTTGATGGAGTTGAGACGACGATTAAGCCGACCGGGAATATTCAGGCAAGCGACGGTGAAGCACTGCGGGAACTGGCACTGGCGGGCGCCGGGCTGGCGCGGCTTGCCGAGTTTCAGGTGGCTCAGGATTTTGCCCGTGGCGCGCTGGTGCCGGTGCTGGAGGATTTTACGGCATCAGACAGTGAAGACGTGCACGCAATCTTTCTCGGCCAGGGCGGCCATATGCCAGCGCGGGTGCGGGTGTTTCTCGATTTCCTCGCCGAGCGCTGCCGCGTTGGCTAAGCGTTATTGCGGCGGCGAGAGTTTGCCGTCGCTTTCGCATTTGGCAAGCGCCAGCTGCCGGAACGACCGGATCCCGGTGATCGAGCCCTCGGCTTCGTCGGTTTCAACCGACAGGCAGGCGCAGGCGTAACCGTAATTGCCATTGGTCTTGACGTAGTCCCGCTCGGAGATATCCGGGATCAGCTCCATGCCAGGAGGACCTTCTCCGCCGCCTTGAGTCATGATCGTCCAGCTGCCATCGGCATCATCCAGCCACCAGTTGGCGGGTGTCGGGTTTTGTAGCCAGCCGCAGCGGGTTTCGGCTGCACGCAGCGGCGAGGCGGCAGCAAGACCGATCAATAATGTTGCGATGGCGCGCTTCATGGACAAGTCCTTTGCCGGGCAGGCGACGGAAGTTCAGGGTTTCAGGCGCTTGCAATCGAACGTGTCGCCGCTTGCCATCGACAGCCATTGCATCGACGTTTTCGTGACGCTGGAAAGGCCGATCTGATAGCCCTTGTCGAAGGAGAGGATGTAGTTGCCGTCTTCCTTTTCGACCTTGCGGATGGGCATCGGTCCCTCACCGGAATCATAGGTGTCCTTGGTGAAACTGAACGTGGCGACGCCACAATCCCATCGGCCGGTATACGGAGCTTCGCCGGCGGCAAAGCCGGGCACTGCCGTTACAAGGGTAATCGCGGCTATGGCTACGATGACGTCAAGGCGCATGGCTTCTTCCTCGCCGGTTAATTGTTGATGCTGATCACGGCCCAGTGGGACGAGCTGCAATCGCCGTTGTCGCAGACATTGCTCATCCAGACCGCACCATTCGCCAGCATCACGCCGTCGCTGTTGACGAAGAGCTGGCCGAAGGTCTGGCCGGCAACGGCGTCCCGGGTGTCCTGCGTCACCAGCGTATCGAAATTCTCGATGAAATCGTCGGCGCTTTGGATCTCGTAACTCTCGCCATTGGCGGCGACCCGCAGGGGATATTCCGCAAGCCCGGCGATCGTTGCGGCATCACTGTTGCCCATCGCTTCCACCAGGCTGAGGAGCGGCTCGCTGAGGTCTCCGGCATTGCCATGCAAGGATTCGATCCGGTTGTAGACTTCCTCATCGGATTGAGCGGCAGCGGCAATGGGGAAGAAAGCAAGAGAGGCTGAAAGGAGCAGAGCGACTGTACGCAGGCGGGGCATGAAAACTCCGGGATATGGGGTGTCTGAAGCCACACACTAGCTGACCACATCTTGAAACGGAACGGGATCGGATTGCGTGGCGGTGTCCATTTTTGGTGTTGGTGGCGGTTATTCTCTTTACGTTTGGCGGCGCGTAGATATTCGCGATGACGAAGCTTCGTTTTTACCCATCGACTGCTTGCCAAATTCCTTCGCCAACAGGCTTGACCGGTTGCCGGCTTTACGGCATAAGCGGCGAACCGTACCGTACGGTACTGTGAATGGAGATAATTTCTTGCAGCTTGCCGCCCACCCACATCAGCCGGACTATTCGCCGCGCCAGAACGACGTTCTGGATAGCGCGCTGCGTCTGCTGGTCGATGGTGGCGAAAAGGCGCTGACGACGGCAAGCGTGGCGCGCGCCGCCAACTGCTCGAAGGAAAGCCTGTACAAATGGTTCGGTGATCGCGACGGCCTGCTGTCGGCGATGATCGGCTTTCAGGCCAGCAAGGTGCGGACGTTCGACGATACCGCCGAAACACTGACGGCTGCTACGCTGCAAGAGCACCTGGTGCTGTTTGCGCGCGACCTGCTTGAGGTTCTGGCCGGTGACGTTTCGCTGGCGCTCAACCGGCTTGCGATCGGACAGGCGAGCCGCGACGGCTCCAAGCTCGGCTCGATGCTGCAGGAGCGCGGCCGTCGTCAGATCGGCAAACGGGCGGGAGTGTTGCTTGAAGCGGGGCGCGATGCCGGGCTTCTGGTGTTCGGCGACCGTGATGACGCCTATGATACGCTGTATGGCCTGATCGTTTCCGATCTGCATCTGCGTATGCTGCTCGGCGAGGACAGTGGGCGCATGGTCAAGGATTTCGGCCGTAGGGCGGAAAAGGCTGTTTCGGCCTTCCTCCGCCTCTACGGCAGTGAAAAGAGTTCGGCACAGTCCTGAGGGCGGCCGGAAGAGTTTTTAAAGACAAGCAAAGGGAAGGAAATTACAATGCGCGTCTATTACGATCGTGATGCTGATCTCAACCTCATCAAGTCCAAGAACGTCGTTATCGTTGGTTACGGTTCGCAGGGCCGCGCCCATGCGCTGAACCTGAAGGATTCGGGCGCCACCAACGTCGTCATCGCTCTCAAGGCCGGTTCCGCAACCATCAAGAAGGCTGAAGCCGATGGTTTCAAGGTCATGACCGTTGCCGAAGCCGCCAAGTGGGGCGACCTGTTGATGATGGCAACGCCTGACGAACTGCAGGCCGACATCTATCGCGACGAAATCGCAGGCAACATCCGTGATGGCGCTGCTATCGCTTTCGCACACGGCCTTAACGTGCATTTTGGCCTGATCGAGCCGAAGTCGACACTCGACGTCGTCATGATCGCACCGAAGGGCCCGGGCCATACGGTTCGCGGCGAATACCAGAAGGGCGGCGGCGTTCCTTGCCTCGTTGCCGTTGACAAGAACGCATCGGGCAACGCGCTCGATCTCGCTCTCTCCTACGCTTGCGGCGTTGGTGGCGGCCGTTCGGGCATCATCGAAACCAACTTCAAGGAAGAGTGCGAAACCGACCTCTTCGGCGAACAGGTCGTTTTGTGCGGCGGTCTCGTCGAGCTGATCCGCGCTGGTTTCGAAACCCTGGTCGAAGGCGGTTATGCGCCTGAGATGGCCTATTTCGAATGCCTGCACGAAGTGAAGCTGATCGTCGACCTGATCTATGAAGGCGGCATCGCCAACATGAACTACTCGATCTCCAACACGGCAGAATGGGGCGAATACGTCTCGGGTCCGCGCATCATCACGGCTGAAACAAAGGCCGAAATGAAGCGCGTCCTCACCGACATCCAGACCGGCAAGTTCACCTCCGACTGGATGCAGGAGTACCGTTCGGGTGCAGCTCGCTTCAAGGGTATCCGCCGCATGAACGACAACCACCAGATCGAAGAAGTCGGCGCCAAGCTGCGCGGCATGATGCCTTGGATCGCCAAGAACCAGCTGGTCGACAAGGCCAAGAACTAAGTCTTAGCCGATCATCTGAAAGTTGGAGCCGGGGCATGTCCCCGGCTTTTTCATTTTCGCGCAATTCTCACCCGTCATGAGGGCGGTGGAGGCTTCCGGACAAATCTGGGTAACGGCACGTTGACGGGCGCCAGAGAATTGGTGCATCGTAGTGTCTCTAAGCGTGCGCTAAATAACTATCAGCACCATCACTCGCCTTCGCATCTATTCTGCAGTCGTATGTCATTCGGGATGATCTATTCGGAGGATATCGTGAGCATAACCGTGCGTGTCCCTCTGCTGGCGTTTGCCGCAGTTCTTGCGGCTTTGCCAGCTGTGGCGGCAGATCTTGTGATCGCCATGCCGAACTGGCCTTCCGGCCAAGCGGCGGCGAACATTCTGAAAGTCGGCATTGCCAAGAAATTCGGGCTGGATGCCGAGGTCAAGACGCTCGGTACGATGAGCGCCTTCGTTGGGCTCGATAGCGGTGATGTCGATATCCAGCCGGAAGTCTGGCAGCCGAACTTCAACGATCTGGTCAAGAAATATGTGACGGACAAGGGCGCCGTGACGCTTTCGTCCCGCGCCGTTCCCGCTTGGCAGGGGCTTTGCGCGACGCCGGAGGCAGCGGCAACCATCAAGACGATTGCTGACCTTAGCGATCCCGAAAAGACCAAGATACTCGATACGGATGGCGACGGACGCGGCGAACTGTGGATCGGCGCCCAGGAATGGCTGTCCACGGGGATCGAGCGGGTGAGGGCGAACAGTTATGGTTATGCCAACAATCTGACGCTGGTCGAGGCTGAGGAGGAAGTCGCGATGGCCGCAGTCGATGCCGCCGTTGCCACCGGCCAGCCGATGGTCTTCTACTGCTATGCGCCGCATCATGTGTTTGAGCTTCATCAACTTGTGCGCATCGAGGAACCTGCGCACGACCCGGCGAAATGGAAAATCGTTTCGGCGCAGGACCCGCTCTGGGTCACCAAATCGAGTGCGACCACCGCTTGGGATGCCGCCGAATTCCGCATCGCCTACGCGACTGCTTTTGGCAAGAAGCACCCCGACGTCGCGAGTTTTCTTCAGCATGTGGACTTTTCGCCGGAGGAAGTGACGAAGATGAGCTACGCGCTCGAAGTCGAACGTCAGGTTCCCCTCGAGTTTGCGACCAAATGGGTCGAGAGCAATTCCGCACGCGTCGATGGGTGGGCCAAACAATGACAGGAACCCCTGGAGTTTTCCGCGCATTCTTTTCAAGGAACCGCAAGGTCGGCACCGTGCTTTTGGCGGCGGGATTGTGCCTCGGGCCGCTGGTTGCTCTCGCGCAGACGCAGATCTACGATGCGAACACGCGCAAATGGGTCGATTTCGACAAGAAGACCGCCCGCAAATATTATTCGCGCAACAAGCAGCCGCCGGAGGCCTTTCGCCGGCAAATGGTGACGTTCCGCACGGCAGAGCCACCCGGCACGATCATTATCGATGGCAACCAGCACTTTCTTTACCTGACCCAGCCGGGCGGACAGGCGATCCGTTACGGCATCGGCGTCGGCCGCGAAGGGTTCGGATGGGCAGGCATCGTGCGGGTCGGGCGCACGGCGGAATGGCCAACCTGGACGCCTCCGGCTGAAATGGTAGCGCGGGATGCGAATGCGGCCAAATGGGCAGGCGGCATGCCTGGCGGACCTGACAATCCGCTCGGTCCGCGGGCGCTGTATCTCTACGAAGGCGATCAGGACACGATCTACCGCATCCACGGCACCGTCGAGCCCTGGACGATCGGTCTCGATGTCTCGTCCGGTTGCATCCGCATGAACAACGAGGACGTTATCGATTTGCATTCGCGGGTCGCGATCGGCGCCAAGGTGATCGTGCTGATGCAAGGGGCCGCACTCTACAAGGGCGTTTGAACGCCGTACGGCTTGAAAAATGGATTGGGGAAGGCATGAACCCGTGAAGCTATTCGCACGGGAAACGGCAACAGGGGAGGACGTGGATTTGCCGGCGATATCGATGAAGATGGGTTTTGCGCGCACTATGATACTGGTCTCGGTGCCTGTGGCATTGCTGGGCGGCTGCCAATCAGCGCCTCCACCGCAGGATATGGCACGCACCAGCCTGCAGACGGCACCGGCCGATCTCCAGCTGATCTGCGCCAACGCGGCCGCGACCAACGCAGGCACAGACGCGAGCAAGGTTCTCCCCATCAGTTCACGCCAGGTCGATGCGACGACCTTTGCCGTCGACCTCGATGCCGGCGGGCGTAAGTTCAGCTGTGTCGTTGACAATGCCGGGACCGTACGCTCCATCGGCCCGCTGACGACACCGCCAGCAGCTCAATGATCTGACCATAGGCGAGGGGTGGTTGCACTCGGATCGGTGTGATTCCGTGGAGGTCGCCATACAAAACCGGCTGTTGCCGGTGTTGCGTTAGTTTTGTTTCAAAGCAAAATTAGAATTTTGCACTTGCGTAATACTCCGGACTCTAAGCATAGATGTGGTGAAATCTGGCTGTTCTCAGCGAATTCATCTATAGAATTTGGAATATTCCGGTTTTTGCGGTATTCTGTCCGTCAGGAGGATACTGCAATGACAACATTCTTCTATCACTTCGCTTTGTTCGACGTCTTGATCCTGGGAGCAATCGTGCTTCTGGTGGGCTTGAGTATGTTTGGGCATCACGAAGCATAGTTTCGGACATGAACCTTGGAAGGTGACGACGAAGCGGCCGGCGTTTTGCCTTGGTCGCATTCCCACCGTGCGCCGGAAACGCTGGCGAGCGTAATGCGCCATTGTCGGTTTCCAACGCTTTCGTCGCATGGCTGGTCAGGACCTCATGCGCTTCCTCGTGTTCCGTTGCAATGAGGTGTGGGCGGAGCAATCTTTGACCGCCTTCAGTCGTCGCACGCTGTCGAACGGCCGCAGAAAATGCCGTTCCGCATCAAAGCATAGGTCAGTATTGTTGACTTAATAAGCGCGGCATGATGTGCTCCGGAAAAAGCATAATCTGAGGAAACGTCCATGCTTGATTGGGAAAATATCTTCGCGACGCGGTCTTCGCGAATGCGCGCTTCGGAAATCCGCGAACTGCTGAAACTACTGGACCGGCCGGACATCATCTCCTTTGCGGGCGGTATTCCGGATCCGGCGCTGTTTCCGGATCAGGAATTCAAGGCCGCCTATGCCGATATCTTCGGTGGTCCGACGGTCAGTGCAGCACTGCAATATTCGGTCAGCGAAGGCTACCTGCCGCTGCGCCAATGGCTCGCGAAACGCATGGAAGCCATCGGCATCCCCTGTGAGCCGGAAAACATCCTGATCACCTCGGGTTCGCAGCAGGCCCTCGACTATCTCGGCAAGCTGTTCCTTTCGCCGAACGATACGGCGCTGGTGACCTGGCCGACTTATCTTGGCGCACTACAGGCCTTCAATGCCTATGAGCCCGCCTATGATCAGTTGTCGCCTGCCGGCAACCGCACGCCGCAGACCTATCGCGATGTGGCGGCAGAAGCCGGCGGCCGGGTGAAGTTCGCCTATATGTCGGCCGAATTTGCCAACCCGACTGGCGAAACGCTCGATCTTGCTGCGCGTGAAAAGGTTCTCGACCTTGCCGAGGAACTTGATATCGCTGTCATCGAGGACGCTGCCTATCAGTCGCTGCGCTACGACGGCGAAGCCGTTCCGCCGATGCTGGCGCTGGAAATTGCCCGCAAGGGGTCGATCAACGACACCCGCACGATCTATTGCGGCAGCTTCTCCAAGACGCTGGCGCCCGGCCTCCGTGTCGGTTTCGTGGTTGCGGCGATGCCGATCATCCGCAAACTGGTGCTGATGAAGCAGGCGGCCGACCTGCATTCTTCGACCATCAACCAGATGGCGATCTGCCATGTTGCCGAGCGCGGTTTTGACGCGCAGGTGAACAAGATCCGCGCTGTCTACAGCAAGCGCCGCGATGCCATGCTGGCAGCGCTCGGGAAATACATGCCGAAGGGCGTCAGCTGGACGGTTCCGGAAGGTGGCATGTTCGTCTGGCTGACACTGCCTGCGGGCATGGACGGAGCCGATCTCCTGGCGAAATCGCTGGTGTCGGCAAAGGTCGCCTTCGTGCCGGGCAAGGCGTTCTTCGCCGATGGTTCCGGCGCCAATACGCTGCGTGTCAGCTTTTCCTGCGCGGACGAGGCGATGATCGAAGAGGGCATCTCCCGCCTCGGCCACCTGATCGGCGAAGAGGCGGCAGCGATTGCCGCCTAACTAACCTTCATCTACGAGGCAGGCGAGAGTCGCCTCGTAGATCACATCGGGCAACACCTCAAACGTATAGGGCATATGGACGCGTTCCCATTTCTGATGGTAGTCGCGCCCCCATGGGCCGATATTGACCACCGGATAGGACAGAAGTGCGTCCGATGCCTTGTCGACGAAAGCCGAGCAGGGGGTGTTGCCGGACAGAAGCTGTGTTTGTCCAACAGCCGGACGGTGTCCGAAAAAGCTCATATCCGAAATGCCGGCAAAGAATTGTTTTGCCTTGATGCTTGTCCCATGGCGTTTCGCGCATGTTTCGGCAGCGGACATCATATTCCGTTCAAACGCTTTTCCATTGTCGCCAGCGCTGTCCAGATGGACGCGCGGGTAGTGCAGCGTCGAGAAGCCGACGATGACCAGCGGACCTTCGAGTCCGGCCTCGGCAAGCGTTGCCGCGACGACCTGGCGGGTGGTGGATAGCGGATCTTCGCCCGTGGACAAGGATTGCTCAAGTGTCTTCAGCCGGTCAGCTGCGGCCTGTCCGCCGTGGGAGATGGCAAGTTCGTGCAGTTCGGCGTAGGTGAGGACCTGTCCGTCATAAGCTTCTGCCCGGCCTGAGCCCTGACGCTCGAAGAAGGCTTTTGCATTCCGCGTCTGCGCATCGAGCGCCGTGCGCAAGGCCGTCGCGGCGAGCGCGCGAAACTCGGTGAGAACGTCTTCCGGCGTGCGCCGGTGCGTCAACCAGTTGAACGACAGCCAGACATGGGCTGGTGTCGTCACTTCATAGCCATGACGCACATCCTTGGCTTCAAGGCAGACCGGTGCCGGTGAAATCTCGCCATGGGCCTCGTCGCAAAGGGCGCTGTTCATTTCCATGGCGCGCATGATCTCGGCGCCGATCAGGTGGGCGCTGACGCCATCGAAGGCATATCCGGCATGGGTGGGCCGCCCAGCGACGAAGGCGAACGGCGAAAACTTGCCGACCGAGCCGAGATAGACGGCGCGGCCTTCCTCGCCATCGCCATCATCACCGCTGGCATCCAGGTTGATGCCGCCGATAATGTCGAGATCGAATTTTTCGGCAATGGCGGGCAGTGCGTCACGCAGGGCGCGCATGCCGCGCGAGCGGTTCTCTTCGTCCGGCGTGGCGACGAACAGCAGATTGCCGGGCGGCTCGTCCAGTTCGGCAAAACGCTCAAGGGCGGCGATCCCTGCAGCAAGGCCGCTCTTCATGTCGAGCAGGCCACGGCCAGCAAGGAAATTACCGGTCATGAGATCGGTCAGCGCCTTGTCTTCGGCTGGATTGCGGGTTTTGGCCGTGAGCTCGTCGATCAATGCCTTGGTCAGGGTTTCCGGTTCGCAGGCCAACGATACCAGCGAGCCGTAATTGGCGATCGAAACAGTATCGAAATGTCCTGCCAGGACCAGGCATCGCCGGCCTTTGCCGCGCACCAGCGCCAAAACATTTTGCCGAGTGGGGGAGCCATGGGTATCGAGCGCCAGCAGGTTTTCCGGGTGCTTGCTGAAATGGGGCGTGCCGCCAAGAAGCTCCATCAACCGGCCGGAGAAAGCGGCTTCGTCGTCGCTTTCCGTGACACTCGGCCACCGGGTCATTTCGAGCGAGAGTTCGCCGGTGCGCGACAGGCTGTTACGGAAGGAGGAGCGGTCGGCAGACGGCATTTCTGGCAATCCTCTAACGATTCGAACGAACCCCTTTGATGAGGCTGTCGAACTCTAGCGGGCCGCCTGATAAAGCGAAATGGCAATAATATGGAAATTTGCTTGATGTTTTGAGCAAAATGATAGGCTATGGCAGCATATTGATAAAAGGAAAGTCGATGGACAGCACCGACCGCCGTCTGCTCGCGATTCTCCGGACAGATGGCCGTGCCTCCGTCTCGAAGCTCGCGGAACTTCTAAAGATATCGCGGGGCACCGTTCAGAACCGGATTGACCGGCTAACCACCGACGGCGTCATCGCCGGCTTCACGGTGCGGATCGCCGCAGCGGAAGATCCGCATGCCGTGCGCGCCGTCATGCTGATCGAGATCACCGGTCAGAAAACCGTCTCCATTGTTAAGACATTGCGCGGCATTCCGGAAATTCGTGCCCTGCACACGACCAATGGAGCCTGGGATCTCGTGGCAGAAATCCAGACGGAAAACCTCGCTGAATTCGACCGCGTCCTGCGCCATGTTCGGGCGCTGGACGGTGTGTCGAAATCGGAAACGAGCCTTCTGCTGACGACGATCTGAAGGGGACTTCCTGCGTCAGGTGTGTGGTCCGAGCAGCGACAGGTCCGCTTCGCTCAATCGGTCCTTGGCGGTCCGAACCTGGTGCCAGTAGGGGTAGAGCACTGGCGGCAGGCTGACGGAGTCGAGGCGTTCACGTTCTTCGTCGGTCAGGGCCAGATCGGCACTGGCCAGATTATCCTTGAATTGCGCCTTGGTGCGGCCGCCGATGATTATGGAGGTGACGCCCTTGCGGCCGATCAGCCAGGCGAGCGCGATTTGCGCGGCAGAGACGTTGCGGCTTTCGGCGATATCGACGAGGGTATCGACGATATCCCAGAGCCGGTCCTCGTCGCGGATCGGCGGTTCGTCCCAGCCGGCCAGCTGGCGCGAGCCTTCCGCCGTCTTGTCGCGCCGATGTTTGCCGGAGAGAAGCCCACCGGCAAGCGGGCTCCAGACGAGCACGCCGAGCCCTTGATCGATCGAGATCGGCAGCAACTCATATTCCGCGTCGCGCGATTCGAGCGTGTAGTGAATCTGCTGGCTGACGAAGCGCTGGCGATACTCGGTAGCGCTGACGCCGAGCGCCTTCATGATATGCCAGCCGGAGAAATTCGAGCAGCCGATATAACGGACCTTGCCCTGGCGCACGAGCATGTCGAGCGCTTCCATCGTCTCTTCCAGCGGCGTCTGTCCGTCCCATTCGTGCAGCTGGTAGAGGTCGATGACATCGGTCTTCAGGCGCTTGAGACTTGCCTCACAGGCGCGCACCAGATGATGGCGCGAGGAACCGGCGTCGTTTGGGCCGTCGCCCATTGGGAAGCGGGCCTTGGTGGCGATGAGCACGCCGTTCTTGCGCTTGTTGCCAATGATGTCGCCGACGATCTCTTCCGACGCGCCGTTCGAGTAGACATCGGCGGTATCGATCAGGTTGACGCCAGCGTCTAGACTCATGTCGATGAGTTTTTTCGCCTCGGCAACACCGAGGTCACCGACGGTCTTGGCCCAGCCCTTGCCGCCAAAAGTCATGGTGCCGATGGTCAGTGTCGAAACCTTGAGGCCAGAGCGGCCAAGAAGACGATATTCCATGATGATGTCCCGATTCGTTTGACGTGCGCAGTGCAAACTAAGCTAGTCGCGGACCATCAAAAGGAAAGAGGCGGCCGAAAATGGCCGTCCTCCGGTTCTGCCGCCCTCGTTCAGTCTTTCGCCAGCACGATGATGCGGTCGGCTGCACTGTACAGCAGCTTTTCGGATTTCGACGGGTTGACCGTTACGCCGCCGAGCTGGCGCTGGTTGCTATCGCCTTCGCGCTGGCGGCGGTAACCGATTGCGACTTCGCCGCGGCGGAGCGCAGCAAGGCAGAGCGTGTAGAATGTGACGGGTTCACCGATGGCGACATAATCGCTGACCGGCCGCATGTAGATTTCCGAACCGTCCTCATCGAGAAGCTCGTCGAAGATTGCGGCCATGCGCTCGTTCTCAGAGGCTTGTGCCAGCATCAGACTGACCAGCTTGTTGCTGACGACGAAATCGTCGGCGCGGGTGACTTCGGCCAGCTCGCGGTTGCGCACGTCGGTCATCTCGCTGACGACGCTGATATGGCGGCCGGCATGCTCGGCAATCTTGCGTAGCTGCAACAGCGTCACCAGGGTACGAGTGTCGGCCGGCTGCGGCGCCATATGGTCGCTGTAGCCGAGAACCAGCACGTGATCGTAGCTTGGAATGTCCAGCGCATCGAGCTCGGCGCGGTTGCTGGTGTCGATGACGCGGTAATCGACGGACATGTTGCCGTTGACCACCTTGAGGGCCGCGATTTCGTCCTCTAGCTCTGGCGTATCAGCGGCAATCGTCAGCAGCGAACCCGGCGCGACGTAGCGGGACAATTCGAAGGTAATGATCGGGCCGCGACGATTCCAGCCGAGAAGCAGGGTGCGTTCCGGGCCTTGCTCGCGTACCTGCACGGGAAGGATGGCGTCCTTCTCGATGTGAATGTCATTGCCGCCGGATTTGATGGCGGCATCGTCCTCGGCAATGATGATGGCGCGCTCGCCCGGCTTGAAGATGCGGCCCGGCGGCGGGTTAAGGTGAACCTTGCCATCATCGTCGCAAAGGCCAATCAGCGTCGATGTCTCATAGGCCATGACGGATGCGGCAAAACTCTTTCCGGTAAGATCGGGCTGTTCCAGCGTGTAGATTTCGCAGCCGTCAAAATCGAGAAGTTCGGAATAGACGGCGCTCAAGCCCGACTGACGGCTGGAGTGCACGACGATCCGGGAAATCAGGTCGTCGGCCAGAATGAGCTGCAGTTCGTTGCCGCCGACGATGCGGGCAACCTCGGCGTTCTTGCTGTCGCGGATTTCTGCAGCGATCTGATAGGGTTTGGCGCGGCGGTTGGGCGCGTTCACCAGTGCCAGCACGCTCTTGATCACTTGAGAATCCGGATCGTCGCCTTCGGGCGACAATACGATGACGGAGCGGGAGGTTTCCGGATTGACAATGTTCAGGTCATAGAGATCGGTCGGGTCGCCGCTGCGGCAGATGATCTTGGTGTTCTTGAGACTGGCCACCTTGGTGGCAATCTCGTCCTCCATCTCCACCTTGTCCTTGCTCGCCATGATGACGATGCGCGGTTTCTTGCGGCTGCTATTGGCGATGACCAGTTCGGAGATGACGTCGAAGATCGAGGGTGACCAGTTGAGAATGATCGTGTGGTCGTTTTCCAGCACCTTCGAGCGGCCCTTGCGCAATTCTTCGAGCTTGTTTTCGAGGCCTGAACTGAGAACGCCGATGAGAGCCGAGAAGACGAAAATGCCCGCGACCGTGACGAACAGCGACACGCCGCGAAAGCCCCAACCGGTATCGCCACCCATCGTACCGGCATCGAAGGTCCGCATCAGCGATTCCCAAGTGCCTTCGATAAAGCTGACGGGTTCGCCACCTTCCGGTGCGATCTGGGTGATGGCGAGAAAGGCGCCGGCGACCACGATAACAATGAGCGAAATGACGGTCAGCCAGCCGATCAGCGCGATTGCTCCTCCGGCCATGCTCTTGTCGAACTCATAGCGCAGCCGTGCGCCCCATGTCGTACTTTTGCTCATCGATTTTTCCTTGGCCCCGCCATATGCGTTTCGCTCGGATCGCAGATATTACTAATATATTCAACAGGTTTAGGCCGCTGAGTGCGAATGCACCCAGTAATGTTCATCTGCTCATCCGGTATCTATCCACATCACGCTTGTGGCGGGCTGTTTATTCTCCGCCAACGGCCTCGCGGTGTCATATCCCTGTCAATTGCGGGTACTATCCATCGGTCCATCTGTTCACTTGGGATCAAGACCGATGAAGACTTTGCTTGGTGCGTTTACCGCGCTCGTTGCCGCCAGCCTCATTGCCGTTTCGGCACACGCCGAAAATCTGGTGCTGTACACCAGCCAGCCAAATGAAGACGCGCAGGCGACCGTCGATGCTTTCAAGGCCGCCAATCCGGGCGTTGATGTCGAGTGGGTGCGCGATGGCACCACCAAGATCATGGCCAAACTGATGGCTGAGATCGAGGCCGGAAATCCGGTTGCCGACGTGCTTCTGATCGCTGACACCGTGACGCTGCAGCGGATGAAGGAAGCTGGCCAGCTGCTGGCTTACAAGTCGCCGGAAGCGGCCAACTACGACGCAGCTCTCTATGATGCCGATGGCGCCTATTACTCAACCAAGATGATCACCACCGGTATCATCTACAACACCGCGGCATCGATGAAGCCGGCCGGGTGGAAGGATCTGGCCAAGCCGGAAGCCAAGGGCCTGGTGACCATGCCGAGCCCGCTGACCTCGGGCGCTGCCCTGATCCACGCCCAGACGCTGAGCGGAATCGATGGTTTCGGCTGGGACTATTACAAGTCGCTCGCCGAGAACGGTGCCACCGCTTCGGGCGGCAATGGCGGCGTGCTGAAGGCGGTCGCCACCGGCGAGAAGGCCTACGGCATGGTTGTGGATTTCATGGCGATCCGCGAAAAGGCCAAGGGCGCGCCGGTCGATTTCGTCTTCCCGGCTGAAGGCGTCAGCGCCGTGACCGAGCCGGTCGCGATCCTGAAGACAGCCAAGAACGTTGATACGGCCAAGAAGTTCGTCGATTTCCTCCTGTCCGAACAGGGCCAGCAGGTTTCCGTCAAGCTCGGCTATATCCCGGCCCGCAATGGGGTTGCCCTTCCGGAAGGTTTTCCGGCACGCGATAGCATCAAGGTGCTGCCGATCGACGCGGCCGCTGCCGTCAAGAACTCGGAAGGCGACCTGAAGACGTTCTCCGGTATCTTCGGTACCAACTGATCGGTTCCCATGCCCAGACACTCTGCCAATCGAAGCAGCCAGCCCGCCTGGCTGCTTCCTTTCGTCGTCATTGCCGTCTGCCTGTTGAGCGGGTTGCCGCTGGCACGGCTGCTTTATGCCGGATTGCGGTTTTCGCTCGAGGGCAGGGCCACCGGCCTTTTTTCGGAATCTTCGACCTGGTTTGCAATTCGTAACACGTTGATCACTGCGACCGGTGGCATGGTGATTTCCGTTCTGCTCGGCGCGACCTTTGCCTTCGTGGTGACGCTGGCTGATATCCGCGCAAAAGGCTTTTTCAGCTTCGCCTTCGTGTTGCCGATGATGATCCCGCCGCAGGTGACGGCGCTCGCCTGGGTGCAAATGTCGGGTCCGGCCAGTCCTTTGTTGAAGACGCTCGGTATCGCGCCGCCACTTGGCAGTCCACAGCCGCTCTATTCGCTCAGCGGCATCGCGCTGCTGCTGGGTGTCCAGCATGCACCGCTGGTGTTTCTGGCTTTGAAGGCAGGGCTTGCCGCGCTGCCACGCGATGGCGTCGAGGCGGCGCGTCTGGCGGGTGCGTCTCCGATGCGTGTGTTTCGCGATATCATTTTTCCGCTGGCCATGCCGGGCCTGATCGCTGGTGCCGCGATTGCTTTCGTCTCCGGTGTCGGCAATTTCGGCATTCCGGCCATTCTCGGAATTCCCGCGTCGATCTTCGTGCTACCAACGCTGATCTACAGCCGCCTCTCGAGTTTTGGGGCAGGCACGTTTGCCGAGATGTCGCAGCTTTCCATGGTGATCGCCGTCATCGCCGGTCTTGGCCTGGTGATCCAGCAGCGGGCACTGAGGGGCAGGGATTATCGCATTATCGGTCTCTCCAGCCAAAATGCGGCGTTTTCGTTCGGCGCATGGCGGTTGGTCGCCGAAACCGGATTTTCGCTCATCCTGATCTTCGTTCTCGTTGCACCGCTTGCAGCACTTGTCGCCAGTTCACTGGTACCTGCCTATGGCGTGCCGTTGAATTTTCAAACCATGTCGCTTGGTGCATACAGCGAAATCTTGTTTCGCCAGTCGGTTACGCTGACGGCGTTTGCCAATTCGCTGTTCCTGGCGGGGACAACGGCGTGTGGATTGTTGCTGTTCACCGTTCTCACCGCCTATCTGCTTGCCCGCCGTCCGGGAAAGCTCGCCAATATCATCGCCGGTCTGATCGAAATTCCCTATGCGCTTCCGGGGATCGTGTTGGCCGTTGCCTTCATCCTGTTGTTTGCTGCACCGCTGCCGCTAGTCAATATTTCGATCTACGGGACGATCTGGATCATCCTGATCGCCTATTTCTCCAGTTTCTTCGCCATCAGCCTCAAGCCGGTGGTGAGCGCCTTTCTGCAGCTGGATCCCTCGCTTGAGGAAGCCGCCCGGCTTTCCGGCGCAGGTTTTGGCCGCCGTATGCGCGACATTCTCGTTCCGCTCATTGCACCGGCGGCGGGCGCCTCCGTCATTCTTGTCTTCCTGATTGCCTGCAGCGAGCTGACGGTCTCGGCGCTGCTGTGGTCGGCGGGCACCCAGACGCTCGGTGTGGCGATCTTCAATCTCGACGACAGCGGCAGCTCCGATCTCGCCTCGGCGCTATCCGTGCTTGTCGTCATCATGGTGGTCATTCTGATGCTGCTCCTAGAACTGCTGGCGAAACACCTTCCGAGAGGCGTGCTGCCATGGCGCAATTGATCCTCAACCATCTCAGCAAGGATTTTGGCACCGGCCGTGCCGCTGTCTCGGATGTCTCTCTGACCGTCCGCGAGGGGGGCTTTCTGGCGCTGCTTGGGCCATCGGGCTGCGGCAAGACGACAGTGCTTCGAATGATCGCCGGTTTCGAGCAGCCGACAGATGGATCGATCATGCTGGGCGAGCGCACGCTTGCAGATGCCAGCGGCGCGCTGCCGCCGGAAAAGCGCAACATGGCGATGGTGTTCCAGTCCTATGCCCTTTGGCCGCATATGACGGTTGCTCAAAATGTCGGTTATCCGCTGAAGGTGCGGGGCATCACCGGTCCATCCTGGGAAGCCCGGGTCAAGGACGCTCTCTCGGTCGTCCGGCTCGAAGAGTACGCCGATCGACGCCCGGCCGATTTGTCCGGCGGCCAGAGGCAGCGTGTGGCGCTGGCCCGTTGCCTCGTCACGTCGCCGGACGTGGTCCTGCTGGATGAACCCCTCGCCAATCTCGACCGCCATCTAAAGGCGGCGATGGAGGAAACCTTTCGGGAGTTCCATGCCCGGTCCGGCGCGACAATGATTTACGTGACCCACGACCAGGGCGAGGCGATGGCGCTTGCGACCGACATTGCCGTGATGTCCGAAGGGCGATTGATGCAGGTCGCCTCACCGCAGGAGATTTACGCGCGTCCGGAGGGACGGGTGGTCGGCGGGCTGGTCGGGCAGGGCGCCATCCTCGACCTGCCAGTGCCGGATCACGGGCCGCGTCTGCTCTCCTGGCCGACGGTCGAGGCGGCTTTCCGTCAGACAGCGGCCCCGAGCCGCCCGGTTCTCGTCCGTCCAGAACACGTGGTTGCCGATCCCGGCGGCATCATGCTGCAGGTGACTTCCTGTGTGTTCGAGGGCGAGCGGTTTTCCCTTTCGCTGCGCACGGCAGGCGGGCAGAAACTACGGGCTTATTCTACGCGCGCCATGGACTGCAATGTTTTGCAGCCGTTCGTGATCCAACAAGGATGGCTCCTGTGAACTCTTAGTTTGCGCCCGAGCATTGCCAACGGACGATCCGGCAGCCGTAGGAACGAGTGGAGCAGGCGGCGAGCGCGGCGCGTTGCGCTCGTCGGCTTCCTGACGCCCAGTCAGCGCCCCAACCGTCCGGCCCGCGTGCGACAGCACCGCAGCCATTCTTGAACCAGATGGCAACCCGGCAATCGTCGGCATTCCCGAAGCAATGCGACTGTGCCACCCGTTCAGCCTCCCGGCGGGAGTTATAGTCGTGCGACCAGCCAGTCGCCCCGGTCTCGGGCGACAGCGAGATCGCTCCGAAACTGTCGGCATGGCTCATGGCTGCGCTGACGCCGAGGAAGGCCAAAGCCGATATCACAGTTCTGGCGTTGTGTTTCCAGTTTGACATTCCGTTCTTCTCCATAGGCCTTGCACCTGTCCGGCCGATCTTGCGAATGGGAAACGGCCTATCAGGATCGATTATTCGCAAGGATTGGATCACCCCAAAAATGGTGTCGAAGCAGCTGTTACGCGGCAGCGAGCAGATGGGGAGAAAGGCATTCGACTTTTGCGCCCGATTGTCTAAAGTCGCGCCGATTGCATCCGGAAACTGCTGATGACCCTTCGCCTTGCCACCTTCAATATCGAAAACCTGATGAGCCGGTTCGATTTCTCCGGCTTTCGCAACCACCTCAAGCAGGATCGCGTTCTCAGGCTCTTCGACGTCAAGAACGAGGCGGAATACCAGCGGCTGGAGGAAGCCCGAACCATCGCCTATACCGATGACACCAGGCAGATGTCAGCGCTCGCCATTGCCGATTGCGACGCCGATATTCTGTGTCTGCAGGAAGCCGACAACATGGTGGCGCTGCAGGCCTTTGAATATGGCTATCTGTTCCGCATGGTCGGCAATGGCTACCGGCAGAAATATCTGATCGAGGGCAATGACAGCCGCGGCATCGATGTTGCCGTTCTGGTGCGTGAGGAAACCCGCGATGGCCAGAAGATCGAGTGCGTCGATGTCAAATCGCATGCCGCCGTCACCTATGCCGATTTCGATCTCTTCAACGATGCACTGGCTGCCACCAATGTGCCCGGCGACCGTATTTTCAAACGGGATTGCCTGGAACTCGATTTCCGCATTGGCGGCCGGCCGTTCACGCTGTTCGTCGTGCATTTCAAATCGATGGGCCCGGCCCGCGACGGGCTCGACGGGCGCACGTCCACGATGCCGGTACGATCAGCCGAGGTCGCCGCCGTCCGCCGCATCGTAGAGAACCGCTTTGGAGCGGATAATCTGGATGGCAAGATGTTCGCCATCTGCGGCGACATGAACGATTATCAGGAGCGAGTCGATGTGCTCGGCGACCGGCGCGCAGGCTACAGTTTCGTGCCGCGGCAGGAAGCGGAGAGCGCGCTTGATGTGCTCAGTCATGATGGCTTCGTCGAAAACGTCATGCGCCGGCGTCCGGAACTCGACCGCTGGACCCTGTTCCACAGCCGTGGACCGGAAGAGCGGCACCTTTGCCAACTCGATTATATATGGCTGTCAAAAGCGCTGGCCGAGCGCAACCCGGCCAGCGTGCCGGAGATCATCCGTGGCGGCCAGCCCTACCGGACGATCTTCCCGAAGGGGCAGGAGGTCGAGCGCTATCCGCGAACCGGCTGGGACCGTCCAAAGGCCTCCGATCATTGCCCGGTCGTCATCTCCCTCAACGTTTAAACCTTGCGAGGCGGAATTCCATGTCGCAATCGACAAGCAGTTTTTCCGAATGGCCTGCTGAACGGCTGATCTTTCCCGTCAGCCGCATCGAAGTGCGGGTGAGCGACGAGCCGCATCCCTTTTGCCTATCCCGCCAGACGGAGATCGCTGCCAACTGGGACAGGGAGGTATCTGCCAATCCTGCGCTCTTCGACGGCCGCATGCTTTTGATGCGGGCGATTGAACTACGGCATGGCGTCGTTTCGGGCGAGTGCCATGTGGTTCCGTTCTCGGCGTTTTTGCTGTGGCGCAAGACCCGCCCGGCGGGGGCCGCCGTTCATCTGTTCGGCCTCGCAGTGATTGTCTCCTCCGATGGTGCCGTAATCGCTATCCGCATGGGGCAGCACACCGCCAATCCCGGCCGGGTCTATTGTGCGGCAGGCTCGCTGGACCCGGACGATATTCGTGAGGGATATTGCGATATCGACGGCAATATGGCGCGCGAGGTGCTGGAGGAAACCGGTTTGTCGCTGTCGGACGCCAAGACCGTGTCCGGTTTCTATGGCCTGCATGGTCAGGACGTCGTCACGCTGTTTCGTGTCTATCATTTTGCAGAGACTGCTTCGGAGTTGATCGAGGGGATCGCGGCCCATATCGCTGCCGATCCCGAGCCGGAAATCGATACCGCTCTTGCCATTCACACCGCCGATGCTGCGCAGCACCCTTATCCACCCTTCATGCCGCCGGTGTTGGAATGGGTTTTCAAGTCGATGCAATGACGCTTTTGCGCTTGCCGCCAGCTATCTGCCATGCAAGGTCTGATAGCTGAAAACTGCAAAGGGAGACCACCTTGGCACGTCGCTATGCAATCTACGACGTTTTCACCGCCAACAGGCTGGAGGGAAATCCGCTCGCCGTTGTCTTTGACGGCGATGGCCTGAGCGACGCAGCGATGCAGGCAATTGCCGGCGAGTTCAACCTGTCGGAAACAGTGTTTTTGCAAAAGCCGCAAAAAGCGGGGCATGCTGCGAAGCTGCGAATTTTTACTCCCGGTTATGAATTACCCTTCGCCGGCCATCCGACGGTTGGGGCGGCGATCGCGCTCGCCGAAGACGGGCGCTCCTCTGCCGGTGAAGACTACGATCTCGTCCAGATGCTTGAGGAAAACGTCGGCCCGGTGCGCTGCGCCGTGCGCGGCAGGTCGGGGGAGGCGACCTTCGCCGAATTCGATGTGCCGCGCAAATCAGTGCGGCTTGATGCGAAGTTCGACCGGCAGGCGATTGCGGATGCGTTCAGCCTGAAGGCAACACAGATCGGCTTTGAAAACCACGTGCCATCGTTCTGGAGCGCTGGGGTGCCCTTCGTGATGATCCCCGTTCATGACGTCAGTGCTGCAGGCGCCGTGGAGTTCGATCCGGCCCTCTGGGAGCAGATCACGCCCATCGCCGAAGGGCGGCTTGCCGCTGCCTATCTCTACTGCCGAGGTGGGGTCAATCATGTCGCCCGCTTCCACACCCGCATGTTTGCTCCGGCCATGGGCATTGTCGAGGACCCGGCGACGGGCGCTGCAGTCGCTGCCTTTTCCGGCGCCATCCACTGTTTCGACCAGTTGATCGACGGGCATCATCCGTTCCTGATCGAGCAGGGCGTCGAGATGGGGCGTCCGTCGCTGCTGCACCTTCACATCGATGTCTCCGGCGGTGAAATCGGTACGGCCCGGATCGGTGGGCAAGCGGTGAAGATTGCGGCCGGTGAACTTTATCTTTGAAAAACAGCCTCTAAACAGCCCACACACATTTTTTTGAGAAATCCGAAAGAAAATCGCCCGAGGAACTAGACAAGCCCGGCGAACCCCATTATACGCCGCATCACACCACAGCAATGTGGTTCTAGAGGCCGCAAACGAAGCGGTTCTGGCGGGTGATTAGCTCAGTTGGTAGAGCAGCTGACTCTTAATCAGCGGGTCGTAGGTTCGAACCCTACATCACCCACCATTCTCTCTTTTACAGTCATAGCGTTGATTTGATTTGCCTTCGGGCAGGTCACTCTTCGCTTGTGGCTTTGGACTCCAATTTCCCCTCTGCAGCGATATTCGGTTTCGGCGGTAGCCGGTAAAGATCAAGCGCTGCGTTTTTCCATCGAAAGCCGCCCTTGGTCGGCACGTCTATCCGCGAGTTCGTTTCCAGCGATGCCGGAATGGCCCTTGCACCAGGCGATCGTCATCAGGTCGTTGTGCTGAAGCTGATGGTCTATGGCTTTCCAGAGTTCCGGATTGGCGATCGTCCGGTTTCGAACCTTGGTGTTCGCACCGATCTTTTTCCAACCGTTGTTCTTCCAGATAGGACGCCATTGGTTGCAGCCTCTGACCGCGTAGACGGAATCCGACCAGATGACCGCGGGGTCACATGCTGCATGGCTGTTGATCCACGCTGCCGCCTGCAGCAGCGCAGTCAGTTCCATTGCATTGTTGTCGGTATCCCGTATGCCACCGAAAGCGGATTCTATCTCCACGGCATCGCGATAGGCGACGAATGCCCATCCGCCATATCCGGATCCGGGTTCGAAGCAACCGTCGGCGAAGACATGTAAGCCGTGTTGTATATCCGGCGAGGCAGCTGGATCGAACTGCAAGGGGATGTCTATGCTCATGACGGGAATAGCCGGATACCCGTCAGTTCGGCGAGTCTGTCCATAAGCCTGTCTTGAAAGCGGGGGTCTACTATTTCTGAAGCAGGCGTCTGTTGCTGGCGGTGATGCCAGTAGCCGCCGCTGACCTGTGCCGCCGGTTCTTGGCTGGCGGCAAGCCACGTCTGGGTTTGGTGCCCCATTTCAAGGTCATCCGGGGCGCCTGCACCGCCCATCTTCGTCGGCACCCAGCCGGGATCGACGGCGTTGCTGATGATATCAGGCCAATGGCGCGCGACAGCGGCGGCGAGGGCCGCCACGTAAAATTTGCTTTCGCTATAGGCCTGGCTGGCGTTCCAGTTCCGTTGTGTCCAGTCGATATCGCTCGCGCTTCCGTCGGCGCTTCTGTGCATTCCGCTGCTGAGGTAAACCAGTCGGTTCGGACGGGCGATCAGTGCGGTGAGCATATAGGGGGCAAGAGTATTCACTGCGAGCGTTCTTGCATGCCCTTCGGGCGTGTCGCCGCGGCTTGAGCCAAGATAGACGCCCGCGTTGTGAATGACTGCATCCATGCGCCCGATCGCGTTCACCTGACTGGCAATGTATCGCGTTTCCTCGGCGCTGCTGAGGTCGCCAATGACAATACCGGCAGTCCGTGATGAGAGCGCGGTCACGGCAGACACCCGCGCTTTGGAGCGGGCGTGAAGCACGACCTCGTGTCCCTCGGCCAAAAGCGCGCGCGCCGCAGCAAGGCCAAGGCCATCGGTGGAGCCGGTGATGAAGATACGAGCCATGGGATACTCCTTCGTCCGAAAGTAGGCTGGAAGGGATACCAGTCCGGGACCGAAATATGAACTCGTCACGCATGGCAAAAAAACTTGTCTTCTTTCATCAACTTTTTGTCGTGACGCTTGCTGTTCCAATCGAACGGATTAAAAGAGGCGGCATCGATCAAGGGCATTACCCGCCCACGCGAAGATTGTTCTGCTTTACCCTTGCGGCCAAAGCGCTTCGCACTTGAACGCTGACAAGGACATCAAAGCATGCGCGCTCTCGTCGCCCGTTTCTTTTCGTACTACCGGCCGCATCGGCGCCTGTTCCTGCTGGATTTTTCCTGCGCGGTGACCTCCGGGCTGCTGGAGCTGGGTTTCCCGATTGCCGTCAAGCTGTTTATCGACGTGCTGTTGCCGACAGGGCAGTGGGGGTATGTGACGGCGGCTTCGGCCGGCCTGATGGTGATCTACCTCGTCAATGGCGGGCTGATGGCGATCGTCACCTATTGGGGCCATATGCTTGGCATCAACATCGAGACCGAGATGCGGCGCAAGGCGTTCGACCACCTGCAGAAACTGTCCTTTGGCTATTTCGACAACCAGAAGACCGGCCATCTCGTGGCCCGGTTGACCAAGGATCTGGAGGAGATCGGCGAGGTTGCGCATCATGGTCCGGAAGACGTGTTTATCGCCATCATGACGCTGATCGGCGCGTTCCTGCTGATGTTCTCGGTCAACCCGAAGCTGGCATTCATCACTGCGCTGGTACTGCCGCTGACGGCGTGGCTGACCACCCGCTATGGCGGCCGGATGACGCGCAACTGGCAGGCGCTCTACAATCGCGTCGGCGATTTCAATGCCCGGATCGAGGAAAATGTTGGTGGCATCCGCGTGGTGCAGGCATTTGCGAATGAGGACCACGAACGCGGGCTGTTCGAAAAGGACAACCAGCGTTACCGCAAGACCAAACTCGATGCCTATCGGATCATGGCCATATCGACGACACTGAGCTACCTCTCCATGCGTCTCGTCCAGATGGTCGTGCTGGTGGCTGGCAGCTATTTCGTGCTGAAGGGAGAACTGACGGCCGGTGGTTTCGTCGGGTTCCTGCTTCTGGTCGGTGTGTTCTTCCGCCCGGTCGACAAGATCAATTCGGTCATCGAGACCTATCCCAAGGGCATTGCCGGTTTTCGCCGTTATATCGATTTTCTCGATACGCGCCCCGATATCGCCGACCGGCCGGGTGCCCGTGATGTCACCGGGCTGAAGGGCAATATCCGCTATAACAAGGCTTCCTTTGGTTACCGGGAATCGAAGGCGATCGTGAATGATCTCACCATCGACATCCGTGCGGGTGAAACGGTGGCTTTCGTCGGGCCATCAGGCGCCGGCAAGACGACGATCTGCGCCCTCCTGCCGCGTTTCTACGAGGTGACGGGCGGTTCCATTACCATCGACGATATCGACATCCGTGACATGAGCCTGCGGTCGCTGCGCAATCATATCGGCATCGTCAGCCAGGATGTTTTCCTGTTTGCCGGGTCGCTGCGCGAAAATATCGCCTATGGCCGGTTGGACGCCAGCGAAGACGATATTGTGGAGGCGGCCCGCAAGGCACGGCTCGAAGGCGTCATTGCCGACCTGCCGCAGGGGCTCGACACGGTTGTCGGCGAGCGCGGCGTGAAACTGTCGGGCGGACAGAAGCAGCGTCTGGCGATTGCCCGCATCTTTCTGAAAAATCCACCGATCCTGATCCTCGATGAAGCGACGTCGGCGCTCGACACCGAAACCGAGCGTGCCATCCAGCAGTCTTTGGCGGAATTATCGAAGGGAAGAACGACGCTGGTTATCGCCCACCGCCTGGCGACGATCACGCAGGCCGACCGTATTCTTGTCGTCAACGAGGGGGTGATCGTCGAGGATGGAAGTCACTCCGAGCTCCTGAGCAAGAATGGCCTCTACAGCCGTCTCAGCCAGTTGCAGGCCGGGTAGGACGCGCGCTGCAAGGGAACCTTGGCGACGGTCGGGCGTTTTGTGTCCACTGTTCAACAAGGAGAACAATATGCGCTGGATATCAAAGCCTTTGCTCGCAGGTGCGATGCTTCTGACGGGAACCGGCTTGGCTTCGGCCGGTATGATGGCAACAACGGCAACTGACTTGACAGTCTATGCCGGACCGGGAGCGGACTATCACTCCGTCGGTATCGCCACGCGCGGCAGTAGTGCTGCCCTTGACGGATGCCTTGAAGGCGAAAGCTGGTGCCGGATCGATGTCAACGGCCTGCGTGGTTGGGTTTACGCGAAGGAACTCACGGTCGATTACGATGGCGCGCCTGTCATCATTCAGGAACGACGCGCTGATCTCGGGGTTCCGGTGGTCACCTACGAAAAGACCGTGGTCGTGGACGGCCCTGCTTCGCCGGCGCCCGGCGATGAACTGATCGGTACCGTCGATAGCAGCGGGGCGATTGTGCCACCGCCGGAGGTGCGGACCTATATCGATGGTGCTTCGATGGATGCCGTTACGTATGACGGCGAAGTGGTTGTCGGCGCGACGGTGCCTGCTGACATGGTCATCACTCAGGTGCCCAACTACCAGTACAGCTATGTCCGCATCAACGATCGGCCAATGCTGGTTGATCCACAGAGTCGGCGGATTGTATATGTCTACGAATAAGCTGAACGCAAAACAGGCCGCGCTATGCGCGGCCTGTTTTGGTGTTATCCTGGAGCGGAGCTAAACGATGACCTCTCGTACCCTTATGGTGGGCGTCATCTGCGTCGTCGTCGGATCGATCCTCAGCATCCTTGTCGTCCAATATTATTCGCCGAATGAAGGTTCAAACAGTACGACACCGCCTGATCCGCTGGTCGTCGCGCCGGAAAATGCGGCCGAGCAGACGAAGTAGCAGTCGGTTGGTTGATCAGACGTCATGCACCGATTGCAAAATCCTGCCGCAGTGCTGCTTCACATGCCCTTGTTAGGACTGCGGGATCTCGCTCGCCGCTCTGATAGAGGCGAACGACCGCTGCTGCACAAATCTGCATGTCGGCATCCGAACTCGCAGTCTGATGCGTCTCGCAAAACTGATCGAAAACCCGCCGCAGCGCATCGATATCCTCAGAGCAGAGAGCATCGGCATGCGGATTGAAATAGGCCATTGTTGTTCCTCCTTTGAGGATGGAAGCTCTGTCCGGCCTCCGTCATTGCTGAAAGGACGGCTGTTATGGCTGCAGTTTAGCGCGATTTGAATTTGGCGCTATTCACTAAGACATATGTTGACGTGCCACGAAAATTTTTTTGTCAGGCAACCTTTTGCGTTTTCATGCTTTTTCCCCACACACGGGAAAAATGCCATGGCCGCGTTCTATTTCAAGGTAATCGACAATGACGGCACAATTCCGGCCGATGATCCTTTTGACTTTCCGGATCTGATAGCAGCCATTCGCCAGGCAAAGATCGTGCTGGCTGAAATGGCACTCGACGGACTGCCGGAAGATCCGGTCAAGGCCCTCGAAATCGAGGTGCTCAATGCAGATCACAGGCCCGTCGTCAGGATGAAGCTCGAGTTGCAGATTCAGTGGTCTACTGCGTAACCGGTGCAGCGTTGCTGCTTCCTGCTTCAATAGCCTGAACGGCTTTCAGTATCGCTGGAACCACCAGCCGGGCACCTGGATTGGATGGGTGATTGTCGTCGATATAAAACACCTTTTCCGCACTCAGGCTGTTGATGCAGCGATCTTCAAGGAAGCTGTTGCAGAAGTAATCGGCGGGGCGGACGCGGAAAAGGTTGGGATGCGAAATCGCATCGAAGGCTGAGATGACCGCAGCATTCCGTTGCTGGTATCGGTCAAAGCGCGTACTGAATTCCAGGTTCTCAATCCCCGACATCGCACTTTTCGCAACGATGCCCGGAACATTCCATCCAGCCTCTGGGATCGGGTAGACGAGCACCACGTTATGGCCAGAATTGAGATAGGCCCGGATGTCATCAACATATTGCTTCAGCACCCGCGCCTTGCGCGCTGGATCATCCTGTTTGGCGTTCTCGTCAAGCCGGTCGAGCAGGTCGATATAGGTGGGCTGCAGCGGTTCGACACCGCCTTCTCCATTGTCGAAGTGTGACCCATCGACATAGAGGCTCCACCGGTTCGCCATGATGATCGTCTGAATACCGCTCTTGCGGATGTAATCCTCGATGCCCGTGAAGAACGGGTTGCAGTGGAGTTTGTATTTGGGATTGGTTACATAAAATCCGGAAAAGCCGACACACGCTGAATGCGCCATCACATAGAGATCGACATTGGCAGCATCAAAGCTGCGAAGCGCCTCGCCACCAAGGGCCCCGGCATGCGAATCGCCGATCAGGATGGTCTTGCTGCTGGTCGAGTGTTTCGTCAGGCAAGCCCTGACGGGATGGGGCAGGGAGGTTTCGCCTCTGTTGAACAGGCAGGTGTCCATGACGGGATCGTGATGTTTCTGTTCGGCAAGAGCTGCCAATGCAGTTTGCGGCAGGCGGAATTCCAAGCCGTGGCTTGACTTGCCATACAAGCCGATGCCGATGAACAGCAGGGCCGTGATGCCGCTCGCGCCGAGGATGCGAGCGGGCGTCGGCAGAAGCCGCGCCGTGCCGTTTCTCCGGAACGGCGCCTCGATGAACCGCCAGGACAGATAGGCAAGACCAGCAGAGGCAAGGGCGAGGATGATCATCAGCAGCGGCGACGGTTCCGCGATGCTGCGGATGCGGGCGAAGGCAAAGACCGGCTGGTGCCAGAGGTAAAGGCTGTAGCTGATCAATCCGATGCCGACCATCGGGCGCGTCGAGAGCAACCGCGCTGTCAGGGTGCCTGGCCCTGCAAAAAGGATGATCAGCACGGCGCCCATAACGGGGACAAGTGCGTAGAACGAGGGGAAGGGCGTCGCCTGATCGTAGTCGAAGATGGAAAAGACGATGATGGCCAGTCCAACGAGCGAAAGAATGTTACTCTTATACTGTTTGCCACCGGCCAGCAGAAAGGCGCAGAGAGAGCCCGCCAGCAATTCCCAGGCCCGTGTGTGCGGCAGGTAGAAATTGGTGGTCTCGAAATTGACCGAGCCGTATTGCGCAAGGAGCAGACTGGCAAGCGCCGCAGCAGCAATGGTAGCGATCAACACGCGCCGTCCAAACCGCCATATCAGCATGACGAAGAGCGGAAACAGCATGTAATACTGTTCCTCGACGGCAAGGCTCCAGGTGTGCATCAGCGGTTGCTCTCCCGATGCGGACGCGAAATAGCCGCCGCCTTCGTGCGAGAAAAAGAAATTGGAGCGGAACAGGCAGAGTGCGATGATGCTGCGGGCAAAGCTTGCCATCTGCTCCGGCAACATAAAGGCCCACGCAAATGGCAGGCAGCACAACAGCACGAAAAACAGCACTGGCAGGATGCGGCGGGCCCGGCGCTCGTAGAACTTGAGCAGCGAGAATTGACCCTTGTCGCATTCCGAGATGATGATCGAGGTGATCAGGTATCCGCTGATGACGAAGAAAATATCGACACCGACAAAACCACCACTGAACTGCTGGAACCCGGCATGAAACAGCAACACAGGCACCACGGCGACCGATCGGAGGCCGTCAATTTCGCGTCGATAGTTCATGGCTGGCCCCGGCGAGATCCAAATGGCTGGATACGTTCGCAGGATGCGACGGGTTGACGGCGCGGATCAAGCCCGTCTTTTGAAAAGGGAAAAAACCAAGAGCATATGTTGCCGGCAGGTGCTTTTTTAGCATCGCCGCAGGTTCTGAAACAAGAGAACATTGCTCTGGCACTCAAGATGCGTTCGGAAAGCACAGGAGAATCATCGAGAGCGTTGTCATTGCCTGGCGCTGGCGGGGGCTTTGCCGCTGCAAGCCTCCGCCAGATCTGTTGTCTTTAATCCCGGAACAGTTTCCAGCGAGTCGGGCGAAAAGCGATTCGTGAATTGTCGGACGTGACTTTTTCTGGTGGCAGTTCGATCTCGACGCGGTTGTTGGCGGCACCGATGTCAAGTTCGACATGGCGCGTCCCGGCAACGCGGCGGGTCACGGTGACGAGGCCCGTGATGCAGCCGCCGTTACCATCGAGCAGTTCGATATCGTGCGGGCGGAAATAGAGCTGGGCGGGCCCGTCGGCTTCACCCTGTGCGCTGACGCCAATTGAGCGATCCCCGATCCAGAGCTGGCCGTTTTCGACGCGCACGGGCAGGATGTTCGACTGACCGATGAAGCCGAAGACGAAAGGTGAATTCGGCGTGTCGTAGATTTCGTCCGGCGTGCCGATCTGTTCGATCTTGCCCTTGCTCATAACCACGACGCGGTCGGCGAGTTCCAGTGCTTCGTCCTGGTCGTGGGTAACGAAGACTGTGGTGTGGCCGGTGCGGTCATGGATTTCCCGGAGCCAGCGGCGCAGCTCCTTGCGCACCTGAGCGTCGAGGGCGCCGAACGGCTCGTCGAGCAAAAGCACGTTCGGTTCCACCGCCATGGCGCGGGCAAGGGCCACGCGCTGGCGCTGGCCGCCGGAAAGCTGTGCCGGGTAGCGCTTTTCAAGGCCGCTGAGTTGAACGAGATCAAGCAGCTCAAGCGCCCGCTTGCGGATGTCGGCCTTGGAGGGCCGGCGGCCGGCCGGGCGGATCGTCAGGCCGAAGGAGACGTTGTCGAGAACGGTCATGTGGCGGAACAGGGCGTAGTGCTGGAACACGAAACCGATATTGCGCTGCTGGACAGTCTTGCGCGAGGCATCCTCATTGCCGAAATAGACCGTGCCTTCGGTTGGGCTTTCCAAGCCTGCAATCAGCCGCAGCAACGTCGTCTTGCCGGAACCGGAGGGCCCAAGCAGGGCAATCAGTTCGCCCGAACGGATATCGAGTGAAACGTCGTTCAGCGCCGGAAAGCGGCTGAATTCCTTGCGTATGTTTTGAACGCGAACTTCCATAAAAACGTGACCTTTCAGTGCCGGCGGCTGGCTGCGATCTGGGCGCTGTACTTCATTTCAAGCAGCGATTTCAGAACGAGTGTGACAAGAGCCAGCAGGGCGAGAAGCGTTGCGACGGCAAAGGCGGCAACGAAGTTATATTCATTGTAGAGAATTTCCACCTGCAGCGGCATGGTGTTCGTCAGTCCGCGGATATGTCCGGAGACCACCGAGACCGCGCCGAACTCGCCCATGGCGCGGGCGTTGCAGAGGAGAACACCATAGAGCAGGCCCCATTTGATGTTGGGCAGCGTGACATACCAGAAGGTCTGCCAGCCGCTTGCACCCAGAGACAAGGCAGCCTCTTCATCACTGGTTCCCTGTTCCTGCATCAGCGGGATCAGTTCGCGGGCAACGAACGGGAAGGTGACGAAAACGGTCGCCAGAACGATGCCGGGTACGGCGAACAGGATCTGGATGCCGTGGCTCTGCAGCCATGGTCCGAGCAGACTATGGGAGCCGAACAACAGAATGAACACCAGGCCGGATATGACCGGCGATACCGAGAAGGGCAGGTCGATCAGGGTGGTGAGAAACGCCTTGCCCTTGAATTCGAACTTGGCGATCGCCCATGCGGCCGCGATGCCGAACACAAGATTGAGCGGTACGGCAATCACGGCGACAAGCAGCGTTAATTCGATCGCGGCAAAGGTTTCGGGATCTGAGAGGACGGTCAGGAATTCTCCGGGTCCGTTGCGCAGGGCTTCCGTGAACACCGCCGCGAGCGGCAGCACGAGGAAAAGCCCGACGAAACAGAGCGCGAGGCCGATCAGCGTATAGCGCGCCAGCCGGTGTTCCGATGTTGCGACGCGGACCAGTTCGGTGTTTCCGGTGCCGGCGGTTGTTCCATCATGCGCCATAACCGTACCTCCTTCTGCTCCAGGCCTGTATCGTGTTGATGATCAACAGCATGACGAAGGAGATCATCAGCATGATTGCAGCGATTGCCGTCGCTGCTGGATAGTTGAACTCTTCCAGGCGGATGACGATCAGCAGAGGGGCAATTTCCGATATATAAGGAAGGTTACCGGCGATGAAGATGACGGAGCCATATTCACCGACGCCGCGGGCGAAGGCCAGCGCAAAACCTGTCAGCACCGCTGGTGCGAGCCCCGGAAGCAATACGCGGCTGATGGTCTGGAAGCGATTGGCGCCGAGCGTGGCGGCGGCTTCTTCAACCTCCTTGTCGATCTCTTCCATAATCGGTTGCACGGTTCTGACAACGAAGGGCAGGCCGACGAAGACCAGCGCGAAGACGATGCCGATCGGTGTGAAGGCGATCTTGATGCCGAGCGGCGCTAGAAGGCTACCGATCCAGCCGTTCGGCGCGTAGAGCGTCGTCAGCGCGATACCGGCAACAGCGGTCGGCAAGGCGAAGGGCAGGTCGACCATGGCGTCGATGATGCGCTTTCCCGGAAACCGGTAGCGCACCAATACCCAGGCCAGGATGACACCGAAAACGACATTGATCAGGGCTGCGGCGAAGGCGGTGCCGAAACTGATGCGCAGGGCGTTGACCGTGCGCTGGTCGGTCGCGAGCGTCCAGAACGTGCCCCAGCCCAAAGAGCTCGAGCGCCAGGCAAGGCCGGAGAGAGGAATGAGAATGATGAGTACGAGCCATGACAAAGTAACGCCGAGCGCCAATCCGAATCCCGGAATGACGCTCGGCTGTCTGAATTGCCACAGCGAAGCTGTGCGTGCGGTCATATAGTTTTATTGTCCCGGCTTGTAGATCTGGTCAAACAGCCCACCGTCCCCAAAATATTTCGGCTGAGCTTCCTTCCATCCGCCGAATTCGTCAATAGTGACGAGCTTCACATCGGCAAATCGTTTGATGTCATTCGGATCGGCGACTTCAGGCTTGAAGGGGCGATAGTAGTGTTTTGCCGCGATCTTCTGACCGACATCCGAGTAAAGGTATTGCAGATAGGCTTCTGCCACCTTGCGTGTGCCCTTGGCATCGACATTGCCATCGACCAGCGCTACCGGCGGTTCGGCCTTGATCGAAATCGTCGGGGTGATGATGTCGAATTTGTCGGGCCCAAGTTCTTCAAGCGACAGATAGGCTTCGTTTTCCCAGGCAATCAGGACGTCGCCGAGACCGCGCTGCACGAATGTCGTGGTTGAGCCGCGTGCACCGGTGTCGAGGACGGGAACATGCTTGAACAGCTGCGTCACATATTCCTGCGCCTTGGTGTCGTCTCCGCCGTTGGCTGCGCGTGCCCAGGCCCAGGCCGCCAGGAAGTTCCAGCGTGCGCCGCCCGAGGTTTTCGGGTTCGGGGTGATCACCTGGATATCGTCCTTGATCAGGTCGCCCCAATCCTTGATGCCCTTCGGGTTGCCCTTGCGCACCAGAAACACGATCGTTGACGTGTAAGGGGCACTGTTGTTGTCGAGTTTGGTCTTCCAGTCCGCCGGGATCTTGCCGGTTTCCTTGGCGATGGCATCGATATCGGCTTCAAGCGCCAGCGTCACGACATCAGCCGCCAAGCCGTCGATGACAGAGCGCGCCTGCTTGCCGGACCCACCATGTGACGTCTGTATCGTCACAGTCTCACCCGTATCCGCTTTCCATTTTTCAGCGAAAGCAGCGTTGAAGTCCTTGTAGAGTTCGCGGGTCGGGTCGTAGGAGACATTGAGAATCGTCGTATCGGCAAAGGCAGCACCCAGTCCGCCGATCTGGATGCTGGAGGCGAGAAGCGCCACCGTCAAGAATCTCGTGAGTTGTTTTACGCGCATGTCCACCTCCGTTGTTAGCAGGCATACTCTATTCATTAAGTGGGATATTATAACGCAGAACTTTCCCTTTCGGGGATCAGCCGGAGAAAGTCCTGCCCCCGTCAGCTGCCAATCCCGAAATCATTTGCTTCATACTGGCGATGACGATCCGTTATCGGGAAGAAGTTACCACGCCACTGCCGATCGCGGAACGTCAATCGTAGGGGAAACCGATAAAGCCACGGCGGCGCGCCACCAGCTTGAGCGAGCGATCGGGCATGACCATGTAGGTCTCTTCGATCCGTTCGCCGTAAGGGCCGTAGAAATTATTGTGCAGGGTGCTGCCGACCGGCGCTTTCCTGAGCTTGGTGCGGGGCTGGCCGCCATAGGTAATGCTGCCGGGGATCGGGTCCGGTCCGCGGTAGGATCCACCATAGGATTGCGTCTCGACGCAGGATGTTAGAAACAGGGCGGCAAGGGCCGCAACGATCATCTTTTTCATTGTCGAACTCCCAACCGGGATCACCTGATCCCATCCCTCTTTGACATAACGTTTCTGCAATGATTTTCCAGCTTGTCGGTGCAAGCTCGCCTGTCTAGCCGTTCAGGTGGCCCTGAACCTGCTCGACGACAGGACGGAGCACAGTGAATGGAGAATCGGTAACAGCAGCAGCACGCGACAGGACGGCATCGCAAATGCGCCGGAGGCTGTTATCTGCCGTGGTAACGCCGAAATTGCATGTGAAACAGGCCGCCAGTATGGATCGGGCGGTATCGCCGGTCTGGTGGGTGATTGAAGAGGAAAGAGAAATATGGCGGACACTGTCGGCATATGTACACCGGAAGATGTTTTGTCGTTCTGGTTCGACGAGTTGCAACCGCAGGACTGGTTCAAGCCGCACCCGGATCTCGATAGCCAATGTGAACAGCGTTTTCGATTGACGCATCTGGAAATGGCGCGCGCCCTGCCGCCTGAATGGTTTGCCACGCCGATACACCGGCTTGCCACAATTGTTCTGTTCGACCAGATGCCGCGTAACATGTATCGGGGTACGCCGCTTGCCTTTGCGACCGACGGTCTTGCCTTGCGGGAGGCGACCCGCGCACTCGAAGCGGGGGCGGATAGCGACCTTTCTGTCGATCAGCGCGTTTTCCTTTATCTCCCGTTCGAACATTCAGAAAATCTTGTCGACCAGACACGTTCGGTGGCGTTGTTCACGGATCTGGGCGACGCGAATTATCTGGATTATGCCATCCGGCACCGCGAGGTTATTCGCAAATTTGGCCGGTTCCCGCATCGCAATGCGATTTTGGGGCGTGTTTCCACGCCGGCAGAGGTCGAGTTTCTCTCTCAACCCGGATCAAGATTTTGACCTTTGCGGGCGCGAACAGATGATAAGACATCGGAAATCCGATTTTACATCTGACTGCGGCCCGGCCTATGGAATGCCAAATTGTCCGCGCCACGCCCCGATTCTGTTCCGGGGCGTGGTCTGCCGGAAAAGGGATATGTGATTGCCGATGATGTCGAAACTCTTTGCCGCCATTTTGTGTTTGGGGATGTTCGCCGCATCCGGGGCTGTCATGGCACAGGAACCGGCCGGTCAATCCGCGCCGCAACCGGTCGCGGCGGTGGCGAGCCCGCAGGCACAGGCGGCCGAGCAGTTGGAAGTGGCTCGCAAGAACCTGGCGAGGCTCACCGATCAGACAAACAACGCCAAGAATGACGATAGCCGTCTCGCCGAGTTGAAGGTCGAGGTCGATGCGGCGGCCAAGCAGATCATCGCGATATCGGTGGCCACCCGGCCACGCCTGGACGAAATCAAGGCGCGTCTTGCCGAGCTTGGCGACCCGCCGAAGGACGGTGCGGCCCCAGAGGCTGACGTCGTTGCGCAGGAACGCAAGCGCCTTCTTGCCGAGCGAGGCGAAATCAATGCGCTGACGGGAACGGCCGAAGACCTGTCGGTTCAGGCAACCAAGCTGTCCAACGGTATTACCGCCACGCGACGCGCTCTGTTCAGCAACACGCTGCTCAAACACACCGACATCAACGGTTCGATGGTGATGGACGCCATCGCTGCGATCAGCATGGAGAGGCAAGCCTTTACCCGGACCGTCGGCAGTTGGCTGACCTTTGCCTGGAACTTCAAGCGCCTGCAGTTTCTCACTGCTCTTTTCCTCTCGCTTTGCGCGGCTTTCGTCCTGCATGCGGTGACGCGCCGGGTGTTTTCCCCGTTGATCGATCGCGAAACGCTGGGCGAAGAGCCGGGATACATCACACGTCTCTCCGTGGCGTTCTGGTCGACAATGGTCCCGACCATGGCGACGGGCGTGTTTGCGGCCACCAGTTACTTTTTTCTTCAGGTCTTCAAGGTCCTGCGGCCTGATATTGCGCCGTTCATTTCGGCGACGCTGGCGATCAGCGTCGCCCTGATGTTTGTCTCGACGCTGTCAAATGCCGTTCTGGCGCCGAAGCAAAACGCCTGGCGGCTGGTCAGGGTATCCGATCACGGCGCGCGCCTGTTGGTGCTGTCGATTTTCGCCATGGCTGTTGTCAACGGTCTGGATTATCTGGCGGGCACGATCAGCGAAATGCTGGGCTCTCCGGTCGTCTTCACCGTGGTCAAGAGCCTTGTTGCAACGATCATCATTGGCCTCATTCTGATGGCGATGTCGTTGATCAAGCCGATCGTTCCGGCGGGGGAAACGCTGGACGGCCAGGGCAGGCCGTGGCCAAGGGCGGTTTCATTGCTGTTCGTTCTCACAGGCGTCGCCCTCATTCTTGCGACACTGGCGGGCTATGTCGGGCTTGCGCGCTTCATCGCCACACAAATCGTCATGACCGGTGCCATTCTGGTGACGATGTACATCGGTATTCTGACCGGCAAGGCTGTTGCCAAGCAGAATGCGCTCGCCGACACGGTGGTCGGCCGTTATCTCGAAAAGCGTTTCGGGATGGAACAGGTTGCGCTGGACCAGACCGGTTTGGCCGCAGGACTTGGGATCTACGTGCTGGTGGTCCTGTTCTTTATCCCCCTGATCTTGCTGCAATGGGGTTTCCAGATCGCCGATATCGAGGCGTGGGCTTACCGCATTTTCACCGACATCAATATTGGCAGCATCAAGATCTCGATCGTTGGCATCCTTGCCGGTGTCCTGCTGTTCGCCGCTGGGTATGTAGTGACGCGCTGGTTCCAGCGCTGGATCGACGGCAATGTCATGGCCCGCAGCCGCGTCGATACCGGGGTTCGCAATTCCGTCAAGACCGGTATCGGCTATCTCGGCATCGGCCTTGCCGGTCTGATCGGCATCTCTGCGGCAGGGTTTAATCTGTCCAACCTGGCGCTTGTTGCCGGTGCGCTATCCCTCGGCGTTGGTTTCGGCCTACAGAACATTGTCTCCAATTTCGTCTCGGGGCTCATCCTTCTGGTAGAGCGGCCTTTCAAGGTGGGAGACTGGGTGGTCACAGGGACCACCGAAGGTTTTGTCAAGCGCATCTCCGTTCGGGCAACCGAGATCGAGACATTCCAGCGCCAGACCATCATGGTGCCGAACTCGCTGTTCATCAACGCCTCGGTTGGCAACTGGACGCACAAGAACAAGCTCGGCCGGTCGGATATTCCTGTAACCGTCAGTTATAGCAGCGCGCCGCGCCAGGTGATGGACACCCTGCTGAAAATTGCCGCCGCGCATCCGCTGGTGTTGAAAAATCCGCAGCCATTGGCCGTCTTCTCCGCCTTCGGCGATGCAACCATGACCTTCGAATTGAGGGTTTATCTGGCCGATATCGTCAATGGCACCGGTGTGCGCAATGATCTTCGGCTGGCGATCTACGAACAGTTCAAGGAAGAGGGGCTCGGCGCACCCTTTTCGAAAGAGGAGCTGGAGCCGGAAGCGCCGCCGCCTGGACCCGAGACCGATGCGCTCACACTCCAGGCTGATGCAGCAGGGCCAGCCGAGGTGCCATCGCCGCTGGAAGACACTATCCGGCGCAGCGGAACGCAGCGGCGCCCGCGCCGGGTGACCGTTGAGACTGTGGGCGACAGAGACTGATTCCCTGCTTTACACTGCGCGCAGCGGCGGCCGGTCTGTATAGGTCGGTGCCGCCGTTCCTCGGCATCGATTTCTGTTTATTGCAGAGCAAAGAATGCATCTTTCCAGCTGACACCGGCCCTGCCAATTGATGGACTGCATGGCGCTGGTCGTGCAGCACGATGATTATGTCGTAGACAGGCTCTAGTGTCGGCGGCGCAAACTCTAAAATCCGGTTTCAGTATTCAATCAGGGTCGTGGGCTATGGCAGAATTTCCGCAAAAGGCGAAGGTCGTTATCATCGGGTTGGGTGGCATCGTGGGCGCGTCTATCGCCCATCATCTCATCGAGCGCGGATGGGACGATATCGTCGGCATCGACAAATCAGGCATCCCGACCGACATCGGCTCGACGGCACACGCGTCCGATTTCTGCTACACGACCAGCCACGACTATCTCTCGGTCTGGACAACGCAATACTCGATCGATTTCTACGAGAAGATGGGCCACTACGCGCGCATCGGCGGTCTCGAAGTGGTGCGCACCGGCGACGATACCTGGATGGAAGAGATCAAGCGCAAGCTATCCTCCGCCAAGGCTTTTGGCACCCGCGCGCATTATGTTTCCCCGCCTGAAATCAAGAAGATGTTCCCGTTGATCGAGGAAGATCAGGTGATGGGTGGCATGTTCGATCCGGATGCCGGCCTCGTCGTTCCGCGTTCGCAGACTGTTGCCGGCAAACTGGTGGATGCTGCCGAAAAATCTGGCAAGCTGCAGATGTTCGGCAATACGCCGGCTCAATCGCTGATCGTCGAGGGTGGCCGCATCAAGGGCGTCGTCACCCATCGCGGTACGATCATGGCCGACCACGTTATCGTCTGCGCCGGTATCTGGGGCCGGTTGATTGCCGAAATGGTCGGCGAAGATCTGCCGGTCATGCCGGTCGATCATCCGCTGACCTTCTTCGGCCCGTACAATGAGTTCGAAGGCACGGGCAAGGAAATCGGCTTTCCGCTTCTGCGTGACCAGGGCAATTCCGCCTATATGCGCGACACTGGCGATCCGAAGACCACCGAAGGCGGCCAGATCGAATGGGGGTATTACGAGACCACCAATCCACGTCTCTGCCACCCGCGCGACATCCTCGAAAAGCACCAGGCGCGCCTGTCTCCCTCGCAGCGCGACCTCGATATGGAGCAGATTCTCGAGCCGCTCGAAAAGGCGATGGAGCTGACGCCGATCCTCGGCGAGCTTGGCTATAACGAAAGCCATTCCTTCAACGGGCTGTTGCAGGTATCGGCCGCCGGTGGCCCATCCTGCGGCGAGAGCCAGAAGGTCCGCGGTCTCTGGTATTGCGTGGCTATCTGGGTGAAGGACGGTCCCGGTTATGGCAAGCTGATCGCAGACTGGATGACGGACGGCCGCACTGAGATCGATCACAACAGCATCGACTATTCCCGCTTCTACCCGCACCAGTTGACGGAAGAGTTCATCGAGGGCCGCAGCTACGAGGCCGCCCAGAAGATCTACTTCCCGGCCGTGCACAACCGCGAGCCTTATGCTTCCGGCCGTGGCGTCAAGCGCTCGCCCTTCCATGAGCGCGAAAAAGAGCTCGGCGGTTACTTCATGGAGCTTGGCGGCTGGGAGCGTGCGCATGGCTACAAGGCCAATGAGCATCTGTTAGAAAAATACGGTGACAAGGTTCCGGTGCGCGAGAACGAGTGGGACAGCCGTCATTTCTGGCGCGTCTCCAACGCCGAGCATCTGGCGATGACCGACGATTGCGGCATCGTCAACCTCTCACACTTCCACATGGTCGATATCGAGGGGCCTGATCATGTCGAGCTTCTCGAATGGCTGTGCGCCGCAAAAATCGGTGGCGATGGCAATATCGGCAAGGGCATCTATACCCACTTCCTCGATGACGAGGGCATGGTGCGTGCCGACTTCACCGTCATCCGCATGGCCGATCGTGGCCGGTTGATCAACGGTGCCGATGCCGGCCCGCGCGACTTCCACTACATGAAGCGCATCGCGGAAGATCGTGGCCTCGACGTCACCATCACCGATGTGACCGAGAAATTCATCACCATCGGCATCTGGGGGCCGAACGCCCGCGACACGCTGAAGAAGGTCGTTGCCGATCCGGCCGGGCTCGATGCGGAAAATTTTGCCTTCGCCGCCATCAAGCAGATCGAGATCGGCGGCAAGTCCGTCACCGCCTTCCGCATCTCCTATGTCGGCGAGCAAGGCTGGGAGCTGCATATGAAATACGAGGACGGCCTCGCCGTCTGGGATGCGCTCAGGACAACCGGGGTCATGGCCTTCGGCGTCGAGACCTACGCGAATTCACGCCGCATGGAAAAGAGCCTGCGGCTGCAGAACGCCGATCTGCTCACCCAGTACAACCTCATCGAAGCCGATCTTGCCCGTCCGAAGGTCAAGGAAGCCGACTTCCGCGGCAAGGCCAAGCATCTGGAATACAAGGCGCGCGACCATCAGCCGGCGATGCTCTGCACGTTGCTGATGACCGAAAACACCGACAAATCCGGTGTGAAGCGTTATCCGCTCGGCAACCTGCCGGTCATGGACCCGGAAACCGGAGACGTGCTGATCGACGATCTCGGCCGCCGCTCCTACACAACCTCCATCGCGTTTGGCCCGACCATCGGCAAGAACATCGCGCTCGCTTACCTGCCTCATGCCTACTGCCAGATGGGCCGCAAGCTGAATATCGAGTATTTTGCCGAGACTTATCCGGTCGAGGTTGTCGGGATCGGCTACAAGCCGCTCTATGATCCGGAAAACCTGAAGCCGAAGAGCTGATTGTTTGAGGTCTTCTGAATAAGCCCCCGGCGCACCCCTCAATCGAGCGGGTGCGCTTTTTTATGTCTAGGTGCCGAACATTCTGAGTTTGCGGAATTGGACTGTTTTATCCGCAGGGCTGGCGGTTCGCAGATGAACGCCGGTTATCCTCATCATTCAGCCTCTATTCAGCCGTCGCGTCATATTTTTCATGCAATTCCTCCGGCGTGCGTTAGTCTGATGCGGGGTGAAGAGGCATCTTGTCCGGTCCAGACCTACCGTCTGGCGCGCGAAATGCCAAAAAAGGGGCGGCGCAGAAGCGCTGATGGGCAATGAAAACATTCGTAAGTGCATGTGTTCTGACTATCGCTATCGCTCTTCCTGCATGGTCCGCGACGGTGACCAACAAGGATGCCGACGCTGCGGTGCTTGTCGTGGTTGAAGGCGAAAGCCGTATGGAAGTCGCCATCAGCGCAGGTGGTACTGAATCGATCTGCCCGAGTGGGTGTTTCATCACGACACCGAGCGGCGATCGCATCGGCCTGCAGGGGGATGAAACCATCGAGATTCTCAACGGATCGGCCGTCGTCAAATAAGACTGCGCCTGGGTGGTTCGACTGTCGAAATGCCACCTGTTTCCGTTCAGCCAAGGCGGGCTTTTGCCCGTCTTGCTTTTAGCGGTATGCGACCTTCTATTTCAGCAGGTGATTAACGACTGCGAAAACCTTTCTGGATAGCTTGACCGCGGGGACAATCTTTTCAGATAGGCAATCAATGTCATTTTTTGGCGTGTCCGGAATGTACTATTCCGGTGAATCCTTGCAGCAGCATCGCATCGTGCTTGCCGAAGATTCCAATCTCTTCTCCGCCATGGTCTCCAAGAGGCTGAAGGAACTTCTCGATATTGATGTGATCGTTTGCCGCGATTATGACGATTTGCAGTTTTCGATCGAGAACGCCTCCTTCCCGGCGACGCTGGCCATTTCCAACATCAATCTGCCCGGGGCCGAAAACGGCGAGGCCTTGTCCTATCTGATCGATATGAGCGTACCGACGATCGTCTTTACCGGCACCTTCCAGGAAAGCACCCGCGAGACTATCCTTGCCAAGGATATCGTTGACTATGTCATCAAGGACAGCGTTTTCGCTGTCGATATGCTGGCGGAATCCGTCTGCCGCTTCCTGACCAATCACAAGCACCATGTGTTGATCGTCGATGACAGCCCGACGGCACGCGCGCTTTTGACAACGCAGTTGAAGCGCTACAATTTCCGCACCAGTTCGGCCGAGAGCGGCGCTGCTGCACTTGAATTGCTGAAGAAGCATCCGGATATTGGTCTGGTGATCACCGATTACAACATGCCGGATATCGACGGTTTCGAACTGACCCGCCGTATCCGTAGCGCCTATGGCCCGCATCAGTTGCGCATTATCGGCGTGTCGTCTTCGGCAAACCGGCTATTGTCGGCGCGCTTCCTGAAGGCGGGCGGCAACGATTTCATGCTGCGTCCATTCGTCAACGAAGAGTTTTACTGCCGAGTGAACCAGAACCTCGACACGTTGACCAAAATTCAAACTCTAGGCGCCAAAATTGCAAAGAAAGCCTGAGTGGATTGTTGCATTGCTAAATTAGAATTTTAGGTCGCCGGAAATGTGACATTTTTGTGTTTCCGGCGGCAAAATTTGATCATTCGACCTGATTGTTTAACCAAATCGCAAGTGCATGCCAGTTGAATGCAGGGGAGGGACAAGGGGTCTCGCTCTGCTTCGGCAAGGGCGACTATCCGCATAAAGATAATATTGTGAGAGCCTGCGTCTGGTGACAGAAACGCCCTTGGCTCACTATGGGATTGATAGGACGTGAGCTTTCGCAAGGCACCGGCGCGGGGAACCCATATCCAGAAACATTCGGGTAAACGGATGCTTCTGGTCGAGGATTCTCGTATGTTTGCTACGGTTCTCAAGCGTGGACTTGAGACCGCACACGGCCTCGACGTCACCCATTGCGGCTCCCTGGAGGCGCTTCGCCAAGCAGTGGAAGCAGGCGACGGTAACTATTCCGTCGCGGTTCTCGATCTTAATTTGCCGGACGCGCCCAACTGCGAAGCACTTGAATATGTGATTTCCCAGAACATAGCCGCAATCGTTTTCACGGGCTCGTTTAACAGCAGCACGCGCGAGGACATCCTTTGCCGCAGGGTGGTCGATTGCGTTATCAAGAGCCAGCCGGATTCGATCAGCCATGTGATCTCGGTGGTCGACCGCGCGCTGACCAATATCGAGACGAATGTGCTGCTGGTGGATTCGGACCCGGCGTCGCGGGCGGAGCTTTTGAGCCAGTTGCGGCAACAGCAGTTTTGCGTGACGCCGGCGAGTGGCGGAAACGAAGCATTGCATCTGCTCGATACCAGCGATGGCTTCGATCTGGTTGTGACCGATTTTTCGCTGTCCGACATGTCTGCCTGTGCGCTGCTTGGTGAGATCCGTCAGCGATATGGCGAGGATACGCTAAGCGTCATCGCTCTCGCCGCAGCTGACGATCGTCAGCATGCCGCACGGTTTTTACAACGCGGTGGTACCGAATTCATCCAGAAGCCATTTCTGGTGGATGAGTTCAATAGCCGGGTGTTTCAGGTTGCCAGCATCCAGAAGCGCATCCAGGCGCTGCATGGGATCGCTGCGCGCGACTATCTCACCGACATCTACAACAGGCGCTACTTTTTCCAGCACGGCCCTCGGCTTGTCGAGCAGTGTTTGCGCCGGGGCGAGACGACGTCGATTGCCATCCTTGATATCGACCACTTCAAGCGCCTGAACGACACCTATGGCCACGAGGTTGGCGACTTGGTGCTGAAAGCCGTTGCTACGCGCCTGCGCGGGCTTGTCGGAGAGGAGCATCTGCTTGCCCGCTTGGGCGGGGAAGAGTTCGGTGTGCTTTTCAATGGGCTCGATGTCGCGGCCGCCAGCGATTTCTGCGAGATGTTGCGGCTCGATCTGGCGCAGGCAAAGGTGATTGCCGACGATGAGGAATTGTCAGTGACCGTCTCGATCGGGCTTGCCACGATCGAAGGGCTCGAAACCTTCGACAACTACCTGAATGCTGCCGACCAATTTCTCTACATGGCGAAATATGATGGGCGAAACCGGATCGTCTCCGAACTGACCCTGCTCAAATCCATGGCGTCGTGAAATGTAGGGCGGCGCCAGGCTGGTATGCCGCGCCGCCGCCTTCGCAGAGGGAATGCTTATCGCGCTGCCTGCAGGGTCAGCTTGCGCTCGGCGCGCTCCTGCTGAGGCGAACGGTTATAGAGTTCGCGATAACACTTCGAGAAATGCGAAGCCGAGACGAAGCCGCAGGCGACAGCGACTTCAACCACCGGCATGGCCGACTGCACCAGCAGGTGCCGGGCGCGGTCGAGGCGGATTTCAAGATAGTAGCGGGCAGGGGAACGGCCCATTTCCTGGCGGAACAGCCGCTCGATCTGGCGGCGCGACAGACCGGCACCATCAGCGATTTCCAAAAGCGATAGCGGTTCGGACAGATTGCCTTCCATCAGCTCGATGATCGAGAGGACCTTGGCATTCTGCACGCCGAGACGGGCACGAAGCGGCAGACGCTGGCGGTCATGCGGTCCGCGGACGCGGTCCGTCAGGGCCTGTTCGCAAACGCGGTTGACCAGATTCTCACCGAAATCCTGATCGATCAGGTTCAGCATCATGTCGAGCGAGGCCGTGCCGCCGGCACAGGTGTAGATGTTGCTGTCGATCTCATAGAGATCGGCATAGACATCGACCTGCGGAAAGGTTTCGGCAAAGCCCGGCAGATTTTCCCAGTGGATGGCGCAGCGCTTGCCCGTCAACAGGCCGGCCGATGCCAGCACATGGGCGCCCGTACAGAGGCTCCCGACCGAGACGCCGCGATTGTAGACCTCGCGCAGCCAGGCATTGACCGACTTGTTGTTGAAGTCCTCGACATAGATGCCGGAACAGACCAGCACCATCGAAGGGCGGTTTTCTCCGCCCAGAAACTTCCGTTCGTCGGCAAGCGAGGTATTGACCTCCAGGCCGATACCACTCGATGACAGCACCTGGGTGCCGTCGGTCGAGGACAGGCGCCACGTATAGGCTTCATAGCCCAGCATACGGTTGGCGATGCGCAGCGTTTCGATCGCCGCAGAAAACGGCAGCATCGAGAAGTTGGGCACGAGAAAGAAGACGAGAGATCGCTTTTTGGTCAGTGGCTTGTTCATCGAAGGTCCCATGCGCCGCAGATGTCGCATTTGTCACGTGGAAAAGCGCTATCGAGCTTTCCTGAACGCGACATTGACATGGACGCCAGCGACTGGGAAGAAATAAATACTGCGCCTATTGGCCGGTGTGCCGCCGAAAGTGGCAAACTGATCAGAAAATGGCCGAAAGCTTCGTTATTAACGACATAAATGTCGCATTTTAGTCTTGCCTCTCCGAGTTGCAGTCCTGTTGTTCGATGCGTTTCCGGAGTTGTTTTCGACAATTTGCGACGTATAGGAACGGCAGCCGCAAGTGTCGGAAATAGGCCACGCAAGCTTCGATGTCGAAACAAGCAAAAAGGGCATTCCGCCGTCATGGCCGAAATGCCCTTTGCTAACCACGATTGACGGTTTTTCGACACGGCTGACCGTCACAGGCCGTTGCTGCCCGCATCATCGCGTCGACGTGATATTGGTCCGGTCGGCGGATGGGAAGCCGATATCCTTCAAAGTGTCATAGGAGAGGCCTTCGAGGGCCCGCTCGGCGCGACGGCGCTTCCACGAGGCGACAGCACGCGCGCGCAGGCCGAAAAGGGCCGAAGCAAAGGACGAATGCCTTGGCTTGGAGCTATGTTCTAAAGTTAAGAATGCCATTGTTCTGGTTCCTTTTGATTGGGAGGATTCAAAAGGTCGCGACCATGAGAGAGATATGCCGGATGGCCATTCATCATTCAAGCGAATATAATTGATCTCTTACATCAATAATCATGATGTATCCGGACTTTGGAACATCGTTGCCATGCAGGTCAAAACGGCAGAAAAAGCCACTTCCGGCGGCGATATTTCTAGGATTTTTTCGCCGACAGCCGTGGTGTCTCTCTTGCTGGTGATGGTCGCGTTTGTTCGGCGGTCTGGGCTGTCATGGCGGCTTTGACCAGATCAAGAGCGGTCTCGGGCGCTGTTCCATTCGACATCTCGGTCTTGACACGGCGCAGCCAGAGTTTGAGCTGAGCGTCGCTGAAGATTGGGCCGGGTGTCATTTTGGGTTTCTCTGAATCGGATAAGTATACAATTATCCTCATGTTGTTTTTTTTGTCAAACAAGCGTCGAAAACCATAAAATTGAAGGGGTTTATTGTTGCCTCAACTGGTATTTTTCAATGATGAATATCCATAGTTGAATATATTGTCTAAATTAGCGCAACATGGAGTGTCAAATAACGACAAGGCTGGAGCGCATGATGAAACCGCAGTCTCATATCGTCGATCTTCTGGGAGCCGCAAAACTTCTGGCCGACAACCAGTGTAATGTTCTGTTGAGCTACATCATCAACATGGCGATGATCGAAGCCTCGACAGGGATTGGGATCAGAAAGAATGAGGACGGCAAGAGCGGCGTTCACGCAGCCTAGGTGCTGATTGATACCGCCAACGGGCAGGTGGCTCTTAAACACCAATAGCCGATGGCTGAAATTATCGGGACTTTTTGAAGGGCTGGTCGGGAGACTGGCCTTTATTCATTTATGCGCTGTCTGATCGGCGGATCGCCGGCAGTTGCTGCCTGCCGGCGATCGTTGACACCATCAATATCAGTGTCGGGCTGCTGGCGATCAATCCTCTTCCTGGAAGACTGCTTCGCGCTTGGCCTTGACAGCAGGCAGGAAGACGACGACCAGCACGGCAAGGGCGATCAACAGCAGGATGGCACTGATCGGCCGTGTCACGAAGGTGGTCGCATCGCCGCGCGACAGGATCATCGCCCGCCGCAGGTTTTCTTCCAGCAGAGGCCCGAGTACGAAGCCGAGCAGGAGAGGTGCGGGCTCGCAGCGCAGCTTGACCAGCGCATAACCCGCCAAACCGAAGAAGGCGACGGCATAGAGGTCGTAGACGTTGGAATTGACGCTGTAGACACCGATCGAGCAGAAGGCCATGATGATCGGGAAAAGCACGTAGTAGGGGATCGTCAGCAGCTTCACCCAGAGGCCGATCAGCGGCAGGTTGAGGATGACCAGCATCAGGTTGCCGATCCACATCGAGGCGATGATGCCCCAGAACAGCGCCGGCTGCTCGACTGCAACGTTCGGACCGGGCACGATGCCCTGGATGATCATCGCACCCACCATCAGCGCCATGACCGGATTGGCAGGAATGCCGAGCGTCAGGAGCGGGATGAACGAGGTTTGGGCGCCGGCATTGTTGGCCGATTCGGGTCCCGCGACACCGGCGATCGCTCCATGGCCGAACTCCTCCGGATGCTTGGAGATGCGCTTTTCGACCGTATAGGAGGCGAAGGCGGCAAGAATGGCGCCGCCACCGGGCAAAATGCCGAGTGCCGAGCCGATTGCCGTACCGCGCAGGACAGGCGCAACCATCTGTTTGAAATCGTCGCGCGTTGGCAAAAGGCCACTGACCTTGGCCATCAGTATCGTTCGGGTCTTTTCACCCTCAAGATTGCGCAGGATTTCGGCAACACCGAAGACACCGACGGCGACGGCGACGAAGTTCAAGCCATCGGCATATTCGCGGATGCCAAGGGTGAAGCGTGGGGTTCCCGTATAAATGTCGGTACCGACGAGGCCGAGCAACAGTCCAAGCGCCACCATAGCCAGCGCCTTGACGATAGAGCCATGGGCAAGCGCGATCGACGATACCAGGCCAACGATCATCAGCGAGAAATATTCGGCCGCGCCAAACTGAAGAGCGATGGCCGTCAGCGGCAGGGCGAAAATTGCCACGAGGAAGGTCGAGACCGTTCCGGCGAAGAACGAACCAAGCGCTGCGATGGAAAGGGCTGCTCCGGCCCGGCCTTTGCGGGCCATCTGGTAGCCGTCAATGGCGGTAACGGCGGACGAGGATTCACCGGGCATGTTGATCAGGATGGCGGTGGTCGATCCGCCGTACTGTGCGCCGTAATAAATGCCGGCGAGCATGATCAGCGAGGAGACAGGCTCGAGCTGGAAGGTAATCGGCAACAGCATGGCGATGGTTGCGGTGGCGCCGATGCCAGGCAGCACGCCGATCAATGTGCCGAGCAGCACGCCGATCAGGCAAAAGAGGAGGTTTTCGGGCGAGCCGGCCGTGGTAAAGCCGAGTGCGAGATTGCTGAAAAGTTCCATCGTGACGTCCTACAATCTGACCCAGGGGCCGAAGCGCTGAAAGGGCAGGCCGAGCGCGTAGCTGAACACGGCAACCGAAAAGATCGTCAGGGCGACCGACAGTGCAAGTGCCGTCAGTGGCTTCATGCGCTGGGACGCGAAGCAGGCGATCAGGGCGGTGAAGAACAGCGATGGCACGAAGCCGAGGCCGCGCACGGTCAGACCGAAGAAGATCGGCGCTGGCAGGATGAACAGCATACCGCGCCAGGCGACCGGTCCGAGCGGCTCGCCTTCGACACGGGTCGATTGAACGATGATGATGATGCCAAGCAGGCTCAGGATGGCGGCGAGCACCAGCGGAAAGTAGCCCGGTCCCATCTTGAATGCCGTGCCGAGCTCAAGCCCAAGGCTTTGATAGACGAAAAAGCCGCCCAGTCCGATGAAGAGTGCGCCGCAGAGCGCGTTGGTGGTGTCGAAGGATAAGGATTTCATGATGCCTCCTTGATTTCAGCCCGGTCTCCTGTGCCCACCTGCTCATCGCACGGCCGTCGAAACGACATTGGGCAAACGCCTTCCTCTTTCAGGAAAGAGGAAGGCGGAGGGGCATATGACCCGTATCGGGTGTGATCAGTCGGCGTACTGACCAGCTGATTCGATCACCGGCTTCCAGCGGGCAATTTCGCTTTCGAGCTTGGTCTTCAGAGCCGCAGGCGTTGCTTCGGCTTCCGAAGACGGAACCGTGCCGAGCTCGGCGAAGCGAGCCACCACGTTCGGGTCCTTCAGAGCAACCTGAAGCGCCTTGGACAGGCGTTCGGTTGCTTCTGCAGGCGTTCCCTTCGGTGCATAGACACCGTGCCAGATGCCGACCTGGAAGTCAGCGAGACCGCCTTCGATGGCTGTCGGGACGTCTGGCAGGACCGGCAGGCGTGCAGGCGAGGTCACGGCATATGCCTTGATCGTGCCGCCGAGTATCTGCTTGGTGGTGTTGGTGGTCTGGTCGCACATGATATCGACCTGGCCGCCGAGCAGATCGGTCATGGCCGGGCCGGTGCCCTTGTAAGGAACGGTGACGAGCGGGGTTTCGATGGCGCTCATGAACATCATGCCGCAGAGGTGCGAGGCAGCGCCGATGCCGGCGTTTGCAACGGTGACGGTGTCCTTGTTGGCCTTGACGTAGTCGATCAGGCCCTTGAGGTCGGTCGGCTCAAAATCCTTGCGGGCGACGATCGTCATCGGCACGTCGGTGACGAGACCGACATATTCGAAGGCATTCAGCGTGTCATAGGCAAGCTTGCGGTAGAGCGTGGCGCTGGTGGCCATGCCGATATGGTGCAGCAGAACCGTGTAACCATCCGGATCCGCCTGCGCGACGCGGCCGGCACCCAGCGATCCGCCGGCGCCGCCGACGTTTTCGACGACGATCTGCTGGCCGAGATCCTTCGACATGGATTCAGCAACCAGACGGGCAACTGTATCGGTCGGGCCACCGGCCGAAAAAGGAACGACCATGGTGATCGAACGGTCTGGATAGGTCTGTGCATGTGCGGAAATGGAAATGAGCGAAACGGCAGCAAGGGCCGTCATGCCAAAAATGGCGGTCAGGGTTTTCATCGAAGTCCTCCCGGATGAAATATGTTGCCAGCCGGCGCAGCTCCTCCCGCGCCGATTCTGGATGGCGTATTTGCAAAGGTGGACGACCATGCGGCAATCGTTCAGGCGGAGCATTTGGTGTTTTTTGCAGACGGTGCAACGCAGCATGGGTAGAATTGGAAACAAACGGTGCCAAGCGCGGGTGGATTTCCACCCATTGCGTGATCAAACAACGTAGTCGTCATCCACCACGGACATCTTTTTATCGAGTCCGTATTTCTGCATTTTCTCGTAGAGCGTCTTTCGGGAGATACCGAGCAGCTCATAGACCGGGCGCAGACTACCGCCATGGGCGGCAAGGGCGCTGGCGATGATGCCACGCTCATAGTCGGCAACCTTGTCCGCTAGTCGCTGCTTTTCCGGTCGCGCTTGCCCTTCATCCGGGTTCAGGTCGAGACCAAGAACAAGCCGGTCGGCGGCGTTGCGCAACTCGCGCACATTGCCCGGCCAAGCGCGTTCGGCGATCTCGGTGATCAGGCTCGGGGGCACGTCGATATCGTTGCGCACATAGCGGGCGGCAGCCTCCCGTACCAGCTGCAGGAAGAGAAGCGGGATATCGGCCTTTCGCTGCGCCAGCGACGGCACATGCAGCGTTGCGACATTGAGCCGGTAGAGCAGATCGGCGCGAAAACGTCCGGCGGCAACTTCCGCCTCGAGGTTGACCTTGCTGGTGGCAAAAAAGCGCACGTCGAGCGGCACGATCTCGTTCGAGCCAAGCCGGGTAATCACCCGTTCCTGCAGCACCCGGAGAAACTTGGCCTGCAGGTCGAAGGGCATGGAGCCGATCTCGTCGAGCAGGATAGTGCCGCCACGGCCATGTTCGAACTTGCCGTAGCGCGGCCTGAGCGCGCCCGGAAACGCGCCGGCTTCATGGCCGAACAGCTCGCTCTCGATCAGATTTTCCGGCAGGGCGGCGCAGTTGATGGCAATCAGCGGCCGGTCGGCACGGGCGCTGATATCGTGTAGCGCACGGGCAACGACTTCCTTGCCGACGCCGGTTTCGCCGATGATCAGCGTATCGGCATCGGTGGCGCCAATGGCGCGCAGGCGGTAGCGCAGCTCGACCATCGCCTGGGTTCGCCCCGGCAGCCTTGCCTCGATATCGTCGCGCTTGCCAGCCACAGCCCGAAGGCGCCGGTTTTCCAGAACCAGACTGCGCCGGTCGAGCGCGCGCCGCGCAATCGCTGCCAGATGCTGGGCGGTAAACGGTTTTTCGAGGAAGTCATAGACACCTTCACGCATTGCCTTGACGGCAAGTTGCACGTCGGCATGGCCGGTGACGAGGATGACCGGGATCTCGGCATCGACCTCGCGGATACGCTGCAAAAGGGTCATGCCATCCATGCCAGACATGCGGATATCGCTGATGACGACGCCGGAAAAGCTGTAGCCGATCAGTTCCAGCACATCCTCGGCGCTGGAGAACGTATCGACATCCAGACCGAACAGGCCGAGCGCCTGTGCGGTGGAGTGGCGCATTTCCTCTTCGTCGTCGACCAGCAGCACGCGTGCATCACTCACTCAGCAGCCTCCCGGGCAGCAGTCGCGGCCTCAAGCTCGATACGGAAGACGGCACCGCCATCCGGATGGTTGGAAACGGACACGCTGCCGCCGAAATCCTTGATGATGTTGTAGGAGATCGACAGACCAAGTCCGAGACCCTTGCCAACACCCTTGGTCGTGTAAAAAGGGTCAAAGATCCGGTCGGCGATCGCTGCTGGCACGCCGGCACCATGATCCCTGACTGTCAGGATGATCTTCTCGTTCTGCCGTTCCGCCGAGACATGGATACGCCGGTCGGCAAGGCCTTCGATCGCATCCGCGGCGTTGGTGATGATATTGACGAGCACCTGCTGCAGCCGCACGAAACCGGCGTGAACCATAACGGCATCGCTCCCGAGTTCGATCAGCAGATCGGCATCGGCGGTCTTCAGGCGGGCAGAAACGATCTCCAGTGTATCGGCGATGACAGCATCGAGTTCGACCGATCCAAGCTTTTCGTTCGGCTTGCGGGCAAAATTGCGCAGGTGGCGGCTGATCGAGGCCATGCGATCGATCAATCCGGATATGCGCCTGACATTGTCGCGGGCTTCCGGCACACGTTCGAGATCGATCAGCATTGCAGCACTATCGGCATAGGTCTTGGCGGCGGCCAGCGGCTGGTTGAGTTCATGGGAAAGGGCCGCCGACATCTGTCCAAGCCCCGCGAGCTTGCCCGCCTGGATCAGGTCGGCCTGTGTCTTGCGCAGTTCCTGTTCGGTCAGGCGCCGCTCGGCGATTTCCTCCTCGATCCGCTCATTGACCAGTGCGAGGTCTGCCGTGCGTTCCTCGACGCGGTGTTCCAGCTCATTATGGGCCTCCAGCTGCATGCGCATGCGTTCTGCGAGGCGGGCGCGGCGTTGCATGACGATGGCAAGTGCCAGGCTGGCAAGGGCCAGAAACAGCACGATCGCAATGATGGTCGTGCGCGCCTGGGCGCGGACGGAGGCTGTGTCCATCAGCACGTTCACGGTCCAGTCGGCCTCGGGCATATATTGCGACAGGACCAGATATTCGCGGCGCTCCGCCGTGGTCATGGCGATCAACTCATGATTACCAAGCATGCTGCGGGTGATCGGCAGTGGTGCGATGTCCGTCTCGGCGTAGCGCCGCGAGACCTGTGTCCGTTTCAGGCGTTCGCTCGTTAGCGGCAAGGTGCTGGCATAGAGCCATTCCGGGCTGCCGGTCATGAAGACAATGCCTTCCGGGTCGGAGACGAAGATTTTGTACTCGCCGCCGCGCCATGAGGCCTCGATGGAGCTGATGTCGACCTTGAAGACGATGACGCCGGTAATCCGGCCGTTGACAAGGATCGGTGACGCGAAAAAATAACCGCGAACAAACGAGGTTGTGCCCAACGCGTAAAAACGCGATTGCCTGCCCTTGGCAGCATCCTGAAAATATGGGCGGTAGCTAAAATTCTGGCCGACGAAGCTGGTCTTCAGATCGTAGTTGCTGGCGGCAATGGTATCTCCGTCGAGGGTTATGACGTAGATATCTGACGATTCCAGCAAGCTGTTGATTTCCTTCAGATAGACATTCGCCGCGTCGCGCAGGCTCTTATCATCCGGGTGGGTGATCAGCTCCTTGATGTCATCGTGATCGGCAATCAGGGCCGGCAGAGGTTCATAGCGGCTGAGATGTCCACTCAGCGCCGACACCGCCAGACGCAAGGCCGAGTTCGCCTGAAGCGATGCCTCGTCCATATAGCTGCGCGTCGCCCATGTGCCGCCCTGGAAAACCACGGCAAAAAGCAGGAGGGGGGCAGCGCACAATGCGGCAAGCAGGCGAACTTTCACGGATTAAAGGCTCCTCCCTCGTTTCCAGCCAGCGGCTATGCGCCACTGGCGGCGAGTTTAGAGGCCTGCGCCGGAGTTTCCAAGGGCTGTTCTCAGGCGGTCCTCGCTTAACGCTGATCCAGAGCGATGACCGTGCCATCGGAAAAAGCCAGATCCTGTTGTAGACTGGCGGGCAGATGCGAGATTTCGCGCCGGGTTGCCATGCGCGTGTCAGCGATTTTGCGGACCTGGTGGCTTTCGCTCAATTGCTGGATGAGCGGCGTAAACACTTGACGCATGGAGAATGTGAAGCCACCGGCGCTAAGCCGAACGGCGTTTGTGTCAACCTTTGTGGTGTCGTGTTGCAGGGACATGGGAAGCTCCTTTCATCACGTCTTCGATGTTTGCAACTTGACTATCGCGCCCCTTTGAGGTTCAATCAAACGAAATGAAGTGATGCTCTTATTCAGAAAATCTGATCCGTGAGGCTCCCATGAACATGATGCTGCGGCATGTCCTTCCGCTTCTTGAACTGGACATCCTGAAAACCTTCGTCGCCATCGCCGAGACCGGAAATTTCACCACGGCGGCCGAGACCGTCTATCGAACGCCGTCGGCCGTTTCGATGCAGATCAAGAAGCTTGAAGAGATGCTGGGTTGCGTCCTGTTTCTGCGCGATGCCCGCTCTGTGTCGCTGACGCCGAAGGGCGAGGTGCTGCTCGGGTTTGCGCGGCGCATGCTGGCGCTCAACAACGAGGCCGTGTCGCGCTTCCTTCTGCCGGACATGAACGGTGTCGTGCGTGTGGGCGCACCGGAAGATATCGGCGAGCGCATCCTGCCGGAAGTGCTCAAGCGCTTTTCCGAGTCCTATCCAAACGTCACTGTTGATGTCACCATCGGCAACAGCAGCGTTATGCGCAAGCGTGTCGACGAGCACCGCATGGACATCGCCATCTTCAACAGCATGGCCGGCGAAAACACCGGCGGCGGTGAAATCCTCGTTTCCGAAAAGCTGGTCTGGGCGGGCACCAAATGCGGGACGGCCCACACGCGCGAACCGCTACCGATCTCGATGTGGGAAGATGGCTGTGTCTGGCGTGCCGATGCCGTGGAGCAGCTGACGCAGTCCGGCCGCAAGTTCCGTGTGGCGTTTTTGAGTGCCCACACGACGGGTCAGCGCGCCGCCATTCAGGCCGACCTCGCGATTGCGCCTTTGCCGCGTTATCTCGTCAAGGGCGATCTGGTTGCACTCGGCGAGGCGGAAGGCCTGCCTGAACTTGGCCATTACAATATCGGCCTGCAAGTCGTCGACAATGCATCGCCGCCGGTTCTGGCCGTTGCCGAGCATGTCCGCACCGCATTCATCGGATTACAATAAGCGATAGGCAAGGGCGGCGGCAGTTAAATGCCGCCCTTCTTCAGCCAGCGCTGTACCCGGATCTCATCCTGGTCCATCCAGCGCGTCAACGTCTCGCTGCGGCTTGGCCGCATCTTGGCTAGGTTCGCGAGCGTGCCGCTCTCAAACCCCTCAAAAATCTTTGGATGAATATAGGACGACCGGCAGACGGCGCGGGTGTTAACCAGCCGTGCCGCAACCGCATCCACCACATCGTTGATCTGCCGTTTCACCTGCCGTTGGCTCGGGCCGGGCTTGATCATGCAGAGTGCGGTTGCTGCCATGCGTGTTGCACCCCAGGTGCGGAACTGCCTCGAAGAGAAATCGGCACCCGCGGCGTCACGGATATAGGCGTTGACGTCCTGCGAGCGGATCGCATGGCGTCGGCCGTCCTCGTCGAGATATTGGAAGAGCTGTTGGCCTGGCAGTTCCTGCAGCATACGGATGGATTTGGTAATGCGCCGGTCGTTGTGGCTGAGGCGCCATTCCTTGCCGGATTTCCCCTTGAAGTTAAAGTGAACGCTGGAGCCTTCGATCTTGACGTGGCGATTGCGCAGCGTCGTAAGCCCGTAGGAGCCGTTCTCCTCGGCGTAGGTCGCATTGCCGACGCGGATATAGAGATTGTCCAGCAGCCAGACGATCGTCGCCAAAGCCTTGTCCATTCCCGGCTTGCGCATGCGTAGATCGCTATCGACCCTTTCGCGGATTTTTGGCAGCCGCGCGGCGAATTCCGGAAATTGGGCAAATTTCGTTTTGCCGCGCTCCGCCGACCATTCCGGATGGTAGCGATATTGCTTGCGGCCGCGTGCATCCCGGCCGGTTGCCTGCAGATGCGAATGCGGATCGACCGATATCAGTACGTCGGTATAGGCGGGTGGAATGGCGAGCGCGGCGATCCGGTCCAGTTCGGCCCGGTCCTCGATCCGCCTGCCATCGGCATCATAGTAGAGGAAGGCGCGTTTACCGGGCTTGCGGCTTATGCCACCCTCGAGATTGGAAAGGTAGACGAGCTCAGCCGCCGCCTTCTGCATGGCGTCGCGCGATGAGGTGTCGGGTTTGTGCGAGAGCATCTGATCCACAGTGACGCAAAAACGCCGCCGGGATCATTTGGTTCCCGCTGGTCGAAAGCCGTTATTCGCGGCTGCGACGTCTGCGCCTGCCGCCGCCGTCTCCACCATCATCGGACATCACCTTGCGTTCGGGCAAAGTGACGACTGCCGACAATTTCGGGAAGGTGTCGACCTTGTTGGGCAGCGCCATCGCATAGACGAAATGCTCCTGAAACTTTGATTCAAGAGCGGTCTCTATCTTCTCGATTTTGCTGACCATTTGCTCGATCTCGCGGCGATGGCCGCGGTTTAGCAACGCCATCAGGGCCCCGGTGCCGGCCGCGTTTCCGACAGCCTTGACCTCGGACAGGTCGCAGTCGGGAATGAGGCCGAGAACCATCGCATATTTCGGATCGATGAAGGAGCCGAAGGCGCCGGCAAAGCGGATCGTATCGACGTGCTCGATGCCAAGCTTTTCCATCAGCAGCTTGATACCAGCGTAGAGCGCTGCCTTGGCAAGCTGGATGGCGCGCACATCGTTCTGTGTCACGGTGATGCGCTGTTCGCCGTCATGCAGAAGATAGGAGAAAGTGCGGCCGTTCTGCAGGATGCGCGGGCTCTTTGACGCCATGCCGCCATCGACCACACCGTCCTCCGAAATGATCCCGCAGAGATACATTTCCGCGACGACCTCGATGATAGCCGAGCCGCATATGCCGGTGACGCCGACGGCCGCAGTTGCTTCGGCAAACCCCTCTTCATCCGACCACTTGTCGGCGCCGATAACGCGGAATTTCGGTTCCAGTGTTTGCGGATCGATGCGTACGCGCTCGATCGCGCCGGGAGCTGCGCGCTGGCCCGATGAGATTTCGGCACCTTCAAAGGCAGGGCCGGTGGGCGAAGAGGCTGCGACGACGCGATCCTTGTTACCCAGCACAATTTCGGCGTTGGTGCCGACATCGACCAGCAGCATCATCTTGTCTTGCCGGTAAGGACCTTCGGCAAGCGTTGCTCCCGCCGCATCCGCGCCGACGTGGCCGGCGATGCAGGGCAGCATGTAGAGACGGGCGCCACGGTTGACATCGATATCGATCTCGTGCGCCCAGTATTGCAGCGCGCCGGAAACGGCGAGTGCGAACGGTGCCTGGCCGAGTTCTGTCGGATCGATGCCGAGGAACAGGTGATGCATGATCGGATTGCCGACAAACACCATGTCGAGAATATCGTGGCGATCGACTTCGCCCTCGGCACAGACCTTGCCGATCAGCACGTTGATGGCTTCGCGCACCGCCTTAGTCATCGCCTCGCGGCCGTCCGGGTTCATCATCACATAGGAGACACGGCTCATCAGATCCTCGCCGAAGCGGATCTGCGGATTGGACGTGCCCGACGACGCAACGATGCGGCCGGACAGCAGAGAGACGAGATGCATGGCAATGGTGGTCGAGCCGATATCGCAGGCGATGCCATAGGCCTCGTTCTTCAGGCCGGGCCAGAGACCGACGATGAACGGGCGAGAACTGTCCATGTCGCGGTGGATCGCCGCGGTAACGCCCCAATTGCCCTTGCGCAGGATACCCTGGATTTGCGGGATCAGGTGCGGCGCGATCAGCGGATCCTTCCAGCCCCAATCCTTTTCCAACAGGACCTTCAACCGGTCGAGATCGCCGAGTGGCTTATGCATGTCGGGCTCATCGACCTCGACATAGCAGAGCTGCACAGCAGCATTGCGCTCGATCACCCGGTCGGTCGCTGCCTTGCGCACGACCTGGGCATTGATGACCGTATCCTGCGGCACGTCGATGACGAGATCGCCGAGGATCTGCGACGAACAGGAAAGGCGGCGGCCGTCGGGCAGTCCGCGAATACTCTCGTAGCGCTCTTCCTTCGGCCCCTTGGCGGAGATGTGGTCAAGCGAGGAGACGATCTTGTGCTTGGCGAAATTGCCTTCCTGCACGGACACCTGACAGCGCCCGCAGGTCGCACGGCCGCCGCAGACACTCTCGACATAGACGCCGAGCATGCGCGCGGCATCGAGCACCGGCGTGCCCACAGGAAAGCGGCCACGCTTGCCCGATGGCATGAAGAGGACGAGGGGATCGCTTTTGTTCTGTTCTGCCGACACGGTCAGTTCATTCCTATTTGCTCAAACGCTGTGCATTGGCACGTACCCGCTTGCCGAAGGGTTTCAGCGCCGCCACGGCGACACGGTCGGATGCACCAGCCATGCCGGCGCAGGTGCCGGTGGCGAGTGCCGTTGCGGCGATCATGCCTTCTTTCACCATCGCCATATTGACGGCCATAGCGCTTTCGGTGGCAGCCGAGAGTTTTTCGGTGATCATCTGGCCGATTTCGCTCGCTCCGCCTGGCGATCCACTCATCCCCGAGAGTGCAAAATCCTGCATTCGCGAGGAGATGACCATCGGGGCCTGGAACCAGAGGCTGGCGAATTCGTCGAGCAGATCGGTACTGAAAAACATGATGTCTCTTTTCTGGCGGTTATTCCGCCTTTGCTTCGGCCGGTTCATCTGCCCGGCCGCCGCCGCGTCCAGCACGGCCACCGCGACGCCCACTTGAGGCGCCTGGCGCTGATGCGGCCGGAGCCGCATGGCCACCTGCCGGATTGTGATCGCGGTAATTCATGATCCAGCTACCGCAATTCTGGTCGGTGCCGTTCAGGACATTGGCCGCGCGAACGGCTTCCATTTCCTGCGGACGGCAGGGATTCATGATCGCCGACGTCATGCCCGCACCGATAACCATGGGGATGAAGCCGGCATTGATGCCGTGGCGATGCGGCAGGCCGAACGAGATGTTCGACAGGCCGCAGGTAGTATTGACCTTCAATTCGTTGCGCAGGCGGTAGAGAAGCGCAAAAACCTGCCGGCCGGCATCGCCAAGCGCGCCGATCGGCATGACCAGCGGGTCAACGACGATATCGTGCGGCTTGATACCATAGTCCATGGCGCGTTCGACAATTTTCTTCGCAACTGCGAAACGGACGTCCGGATCCATCGAAATGCCGGTCTCGTCGTTGGAGATGGCAACCACCGGAACATCGTATTTCTTGCAGAGCGGCAGGATGGCTTCGAGCTTTTCTTCCTCGCCGGTGACCGAATTGACCAGCGGACGGCCCTTTGCAACCTTGAGGGCTGCCTCGATCGCGGCGGTGACCGAGCTATCGATCGACAAGGGAACGTCGACAAGGCCCTGAACGATTTCGAGCGTCCGGACGAGCAGAGCTGGCTCGGTTTCGTTCGGGTTGACCGAGGTGACGCCGGCATTGACGTCGAGCATGGTGGCGCCTGCAGCCACTTGTTCCAGCGCATCCTTGATGACGGTGTCGAAATTGCCGACGATCATCTCGGCGGCCAGCTTCTTGCGGCCGGTCGGGTTGATGCGCTCACCGATGACGCAGAAAGGCTGGTCGAAGCCGATGATGATTTCGCGGGTGGCGGAAGCGACGATGGTGCGGGTCATATCTGATCCTTAGGGTCGGTGAGCGCGTTCCGCTTGGGTGGCGCCGAATGGTTTGTCAAAAGGTGGCCGTGACCGGCCTTGTTCGTTCACGGTCTCGTCAATGCTGATGGTGCGCGGCAGCGTCCGCCATTTCCTGCTGATGCTCCGTCTTGCCGTCCTTCAACTCTTCCAGGCGCTGGGCAACCATGCTGTCACCGAGATTTTGCTCGCGCTTCCAAGGGGTCCGGCCCTTGAGAACGCCCGATTCGTGCACAATTTCGGCGACAAATTCTTCCTGCCGGTAAGCCATGACGTGCACGCCGGAAACGCCCTTGATCTCCTTCACCTCGTTGATGATGTCGATGCAGAGCTGCTTGCCTTCCTTCTTCTGGTCCTGCGCGCCTTCCAGCCGCTTGATGATCGCGTCGGGAATATGAATGCCAGGCACGTTGTTGCGGATCCAGTTGGCTGTTTTGGCAGAGGCCAGCGGTCCGACGCCGACAAGGATGAAGCATTTTTCATCGAAACCGAGATCGCGCACCTTGGTCATGTAGTCGCGGAACATCGGAATATCGAAGCAGTACTGGCTCTGGACGAACTGGGCGCCGGCCTCGATCTTCTTGCCAAGCCGGTAAGGGCGGAAATCATAAGGCGGCGCGAACGGGTTGATCGCGGCGCCGAGAAACACTTTCGGCGGGCTGGTCAGCTTGCGGCCGGAGAGGAATTTGCCGTTGTCGCGCATGATCCGCACGGTTTCGAGCAGCGACATGCAGTCGAGATCGAAGACAGGCTTTGCACCTGGCTGATCGCCGGCCTGCACGCCGTCGCCTGTCAGGCACATGATGTTGGCCACGCCCATGGCCGCAGCCCCCAACACATCGCCCTGGATGGCAATGCGGTTCTTGTCGCGGCAGGCAATCTGCATGATTGGCGCATAGCCCATGCGAGTCAAAAGCGCGCAGATGCCGACCGAGGACATATGGCAGTTGGCGCCGGAGGCATCGACTGCGTTGATCCCGTCGACCCAGCCTTCGAAGATCGCGGCGCGCTCGTAAACGTCTTCCGGATTGGCACTGTCGGGCGGGTTGAGTTCGGCCGTGACCGCAAATTCGCCGCGGCGCAGGACGCGCTCCAGGCGGCCGAGCGAGGAATGGCCGGGCAGGGGATCGAGAGGAAGATCGCGGCCGAGCGGGTTTTCGTCGATATGGGCCATGGCTCAGATGTCCTTGGCAGCGGCTGCTGCTTCGCGTGCTTCGGCGGCCTGCGCGGTGACGCGCAGCCAGGACGAGGTTTCGCGCAGCGACTGGTTGACGGGTTTCTGCACGTTCAGGATCGCATCTCCCTTCACCATGTTACGCGAGCCCTCCCAGGCCTTGACCCAGACACAGGGCATGTCGGGCTCGACTTCACAATTGCCGTTGGTGCGGACGCCGCCGCAGGGGCCGTTGCGCAGTTGCTTGGGGCAGTTCATCGGGCAGGACATGCCGGTCGATGACAGAGCGCACTGGCCGCACATGCGACAGTCGAACAGAAGGCCCTTGACGTTGCGCTCTATGAAGGTGATCGGCGTTTCCACCCGGCTGTAGCCGATTGCCTTCCAGAGCGGATGAAGCAGCAGGAACACATCGGCGAAGCGGTGGTAGAACCATTCGAGGAAACGCGAATGGCGCACGGCCCAGAGGCGGATGGTGTAGCTGCGGCGCGAGCGGCGATTGGGTGAAACGCCGGATGGCGTATAGGCGCCGGTGGCGGCCTTCTTGGCAGGCGCAGCGTTGCCGGGTTTTGCGTCAGCCATTGTCTTTGCCGCCGGATTTGACCAGAGCAACCAGCCGCTCCCTGTCATAGGCTGCTTCGAGTTCGGCGGCGGCTTTGTCGGCCTCCATTTCGAGATCGTCTGAGACCGGTGTCGGGTCGGCCTTGCGCCAATCGGCGAGGTAATCGCCGCTCTCGGCAGCGCCCGTGCGCATCGCACACATATCGATCGCCTCGGTAAAGCGCAGGGTCAGCTCGCGCTTGGCGGTCTTGCGCCCCTGCTTGATGATGACCTGCGCCGGAATATCGCGCCAGTAAACAATAATGCGATCTGCCATATGCCCGAATTCTCCTCTTGCCCGACAATGCGCATCTTGGCGCATCAGGGCTCACCTTGGCACGACGCGCGTCATGCTCAAAAGCGACTTGTCCCCAATGTCGACGATATAACTACCAGATGCCGCGTGTCACGCCGTTCCAGAGCCACGTCCAGACCGGCGGATGATACCATTGGCGGGAATTGCCGTTTATCGGCAGAGGCTTGAGATTGCCCGACAGCGCATCCTCGACAGCGCGGATCGCAATCTCCGTGGAGGCTGCTGTCTGCAGCAGCGGATAGGTGTGCATCGTGTCGTTTTTCGACGGCGTCATGCGCGATTGATAGAGAATGCCGCCGGTATCGACACCCGCATCGACCAGGTGCACCGTTGCGCCGAAATTAGCCTCGTCATTTTCCACGCGCGCCCAGTATCCGCCCATCAGGCCACGATATTGTGGATTTATGCCTGCATGGAAATTGATGACGGGGCAGGGCATGGCCGACAGCGTCGATGCAGAAAGCATGCGGCAGCTGACAAGGAACACGACTGCCGGATTTATCGCTCGAATTTGTTCGATTGCCGCTGAAGTATTGACCGATTCGACGGCGCTCACTGGAATAGCCGGACTTTCCCGTTCATCCACATCGTATTGCCGCAAAATCTCTGCCGTGCGTTTCTCGGTGAAGCGCTTGCCGAACTTCGAGGCCACCATAGTCGCAAACTGGCCAAGCGCTGTGACCAGCCCCAGTTTGCGGATACGGCGCTTCAGGAAAACGGACTTGGATTCAGGCTGTTCGAGCAGAACGGTGACATGGCCAAAACGGGCGTGCAGCGCATTGATCAGGATCTGTGGATTGTGTCCCCCGGCGGTCACGACGAGGATCTGATTGTTAGCTGGGGAATTCATGCCGGCGGCCTGTCTCAAAAGATGAAAGTCAGGAGCGCGCCTGCGGCCAGGATGACAGTGCCTGCGACGGCAAGGGAGACGATGCCGATCAAAGCACCGGCGATAAGACCAAGGCCATCCCGCTCCGTATGGGCAAAGCCGATGACCGCAAGCGCGAACGCAGGCAGCCAGTTGCCGAATGGAATGGGCAGGAAGATCACCACCGCGAGTATGAGAGCCAGCAGGCCGATCAGCCGCTCGGCAAACCGGCTGCCGAGAAACCAGCCGCGCGGCTTGATCAGGGTTTCGGCGCGTTGCAGCCAGGGCGAGATACGGTTGACGAACACGAAGAATGTGGTGTTGTCAAAGGCGTAGTCGCCCATGCGCTTCGGCAGCCAGATGCGGGACTGGCGGGAGGCAAACATCTGCCAGGCAATGAATATCAGCGGCAGGCCAAGGATGAAGGTCGCGCCCGGCGGCAGCGGGATGAGGTTTGGCAAGGCAAAGACGACAAGAAAGGCACCGAAGGATCGGTCTTCCATTGCGACGGCAAGCTCGCGCAGGGTAATTTTCGAGCCGGCGTTGAGCGAGAGATTGCGCAGGAGCTGGGAGAGTTGCTGCGGGTGATGACTGTGTGCCGCCGTCCTTGACGATAGGTCCGTTGCAAAAATGTCCGTCATCCCCGCCACCTTTTGTTGTGTTTGTTCGGGCGAGTGTGGCGGGCAGCCGTTACGAACGACTTAAATCAAATGCAACCGTCGCGGCAAAATTCGGCGCAAGGCTAACAAATGGTTTCGGAGCGGGTCCGTCAGGCGTGCAGAAGCGCTGGCGTTAAATCGCCATAACCGGTGAAACGATATTCATAGGCGAGCCCCAGTGTTTTGGCGGCGGCCTTTGCCTTGTCCTGCAGTTTTTCATCCTCCACCTGCGAGAGGTAGATAAGCTTCTTGTAATGGCCAAAATACATGTCGCGCAGTTCCGGATGGCGGTCGAGGCCGAGCGGTTCGACGACGAAGGCCTCGAATTGGCGGGCGAGAAAATCCGTCAGGAAAAACGACGTGAAATCGTCGTCCCATCCGGCTTCAAAAGCGGCATTACCGGCGAAGAAGGAAAAACAGTGCGGGCCGGCAATGCGCTCGACCTTTTCTTCTTCGCAGAGCCTGTCCAGCAGGCCACCGGTGCCGCAATCCGCATAGGCAACGAAGATGCGCTCGAAGCCTTCGGCGCGGGCTTTGTCGATAGCGATCTTGATGCCGGGCGTGATCTTGTCGGGGGTATTGTGCCAGATGGCGGGAAGACAGGTTAAGTCGACATGATCGAGCTTGTTGGCCTCGCAAACGGCAAGGATTTCACGCGCAATCGCGCCGCAACCGATGACGTGAACTTTTTCCGCTTTCATGCGTTCCATAGCCGAAGATCTTTCTTCCACGTCCATTCACCTGTCACCAGTCTCAAGGAACCCCGTCATGACAGCAAAGACAATCGCCACCATCGGTCTCGTGCTCTTCTCGATCACTACGCTCGCGTCTTGCGGCAACACCATTCGTGGCATGGGCCAGGATACGGCCAATACGGTGAATGCGACACAGGATGCCGGCCGCAAGGTCGAGCGCGCCGCCAACTAAGCGTCTCGTCCCAATATAACAAAACCGGCCGCACTTTTCATCAGCGCGGCCGGTTTTGTGTGTTCAAACGGATGTGATCAAGCGCCAGCCAGCTGGTTGTGCTTGCGCTTCATGAATTCCTTGGCGGTTTCGACTGCGACTGCGGCGTCGCGGCAATAGGCGTCTGCACCGACGGCCCTGCCGAATTCCTCGTTCAACGGTGCGCCCCCCACCAGAACAACGTAATCGTCGCGCATGCCTTTTTCCTTCATCGTATCGATCACGACTTTCATATAGGGCATGGTCGTGGTCAGAAGGGCGGACATGCCGAGAATATCCGGCTTTTCGCGCTCGATGGCATCGAGATAGTTTTCGACCGGGTTGTTGATACCAAGGTCGACAACGTCGAAGCCGGCGCCTTCCATCATCATGCCGACCAGATTCTTGCCGATGTCGTGGATGTCGCCCTTGACGGTGCCGATGACCACTTTGCCCTGCTTTGGCGCGCCGGTGGCGGCGAGCAGCGGGCGCAGGATGAACATGCCGGCCTTCATGGCGTTGGCAGACAACAGAACTTCGGGAACGAACAGGATGCCGTCGCGGAAATCGACGCCGACGATGCGCATCCCTTCGACCAGTGCCTGGGTAAGCACGTCATAGGGCACCCAGCCGCGCTTCAAAAGGATATTGGTCGCATCCTCGATTTCTTCCTTCAGGCCGTCATAGAGGTCGTCATGCATCTGCTGCACGAGTTCGTCGTCGGAAAGATCCTCGAGAATGATTTCGTCGTCTGCCATGATGGTTTTCCTCGGTTCCTGGCGCTGTCAGGCTCAAACCTCCCCGACGCAATTACTATACTTAGCTTTGTTGGTTCCAAAAGCTCTTTTCGAAAGCGACGTCGCATACGATGAAAAACGACGGCGGCCTCGTGTCGGCAGCATTTCTACCGGGTTGATCCTAACAAAAACAACATATTGTCCGCATCCGGCGGAAGAAAATATGTTATCCGGAATGTCGATTGAACTGCCGTGAAGGCGCTGATAGCAAGCAGCCGATAGAACACGAGAGCCCGGCAAGCTCCGATCGTGTCCGAGTTGCGCCACTCGTTGGCGCATTGAGAACCGTTCGGATTCTGCGGCTTGGTAGCATAGGCTCGACAAGTGCGCAGACAAGGCGCGGGAGAGGATAAAGAAATGGTAGATGTGACCGAGCAAACGGAAGAAACTGGCGGACGCCGTTCCCGCGGCGAGGGCCGGGGTGCCGCAGCCCGCCGTGCTTCGCGCACCGGCGGCGGCGCACCGCCATCGCTTCCCTATATCACCCGCAAGATCCGCGAGTATGAAGTTCTCGATGAGGACGGCCTGGCGCTGATCGAAGCCAATGCTGATCTTATTCTTGAAGAGATCGGCATCGAATTCCGCGACGACGAAGAGGCGCTGGCGCTGTGGAAGCAGGCCGGAGCCGATGTGCGCGGACAGCGGGTGCATTTTCCCAAGGGCCTGTGCCGCGAGCTTTTGAAGACTGCGCCCTCCACCTTCACCTGGCATGCCCGCAATCCGGAGCGCAACGTCCAGATCGGCGGCAAGGCGACGGTGTTTGCACCGGTTTACGGACCTCCCTTCGTGCGCGACCTCGAAGGCCAGCGCCGCTATGCGACGATCGAGGATTTCCGCAATTTCGTGAAGCTCGCCTATATGGCCCCGTCGATGCATTCGTCAGGCGGCACCGTCTGCGAGCCGGTCGATATCCCGGTCAATAAACGCCATCTCGATATGGTCTACAGCCATATCAAATATTCCGACAAGCCGTTCATGGGCTCGGTGACGGCGCCGGAACGCGCCGAAGACACGATCGCCATGGCTAAGCTGGTGTTCGGCGATGATTTCGTCGAAAACAATTGCGTCACGCTGAACCTGATCAACGCCAACTCGCCGATGGTATTCGACGAGACCATGGTTGGCGCCCTGAAGGTCTATGCCCGGCACAATCAGGCCTGTGTCGTGTCGCCGTTCATTCTTTCCGGCGCGATGAGCCCGGTGACGGTAGCGGGAACGTTGACGCAGATTCTGGCCGAAGTGCTCGCCGGTGCTGCATTCACACAGCTGATACGGCCCGGTGCGCCGGTTCTGTTCGGTACGTTCGCGGCGTCGATCTCGATGCAATCGGGTGCTCCGACTTTCGGTACACCTGAGCCGTCGCTGGTTTCTTATGGCGCCGCCCAGCTTGCTCGCCGTCTCGGCCTGCCGTTCCGTACGGGTGGCTCACTCTGCGGATCGAAGGTTCCGGATGCGCAAGCGGCCCACGAATCGGCCAATACGCTGAACATGACGCTGCTGGCCGGTACCAACTTCGTTCTACACGCCGCCGGCTGGCTCGAAGGCGGGCTGGTGTCGTCCTACGAAAAGTTCATGATCGATCAGGATCAGCTCGGCATGATGCAGAAGATGGCCGAAGGTGTGGATCTTTCCGAAAACGCGCAGGCGCTCGATGCCATTCGTGAAGTCGGCCCCGGCAGCCACTATCTCGGCTGCGCCCATACCCAGGCCAATTTCCAGACGGCGTTCTACCGCTCGGCGCTTGCCGACAACAATTCCTTCGAACAATGGGAAATAGAAGGCGAGAAGCGCGTCGAGCAGCGTGCCAACGCGCTCGCCCGCAGCTGGCTGGAACATTATGAGCGTCCGCCGCTCGATGCCGCGATCGACGAAGCCCTTCTCGACTATATCGCCAAGAAGAAGGATTCGATGCCCGACGCCTTCACTTGAAAAGAGCCCGAACAAGCCAGGGAGCAAGGCGGAGCGGCGCAAGTGGCAGATTTCATTCAGAAAGATGTCTGGCGCCCACATTACGACAGGCAGGGACCGAAACCGAAATGACCGGTCCCGTGACATCCAACGATGTTTTGAGTGAACTCCGTGCAGCGCTTGCGCCGCACGGAGTTTTTTTACGCGGTGTGGTTGGCTTTGCCGACGGCGAAACGGCGCCGGTCTTGAACGGCGGGCAGGCGGCGCGCAGTGTCGTTTTGCTGGGAAATGCCGGTGGTTCAATCTGGCCGGCGTTTGAAAACTGGCGTGACAGCGCGCCTGACCGCGGCGGTGAAAATCCGCTCGATGCGTGGTCGAAGACCGTGATCGAACCGGTGGCCCAGGATCTTGGCGCCACGGCCTATTTCCCGTCCGATCCCCCTTGGCAGCCGTTCCAGCAATGGGCGATGCGGGCGGAGGGCTTGAAGGCTTCGCCGCTCGGCATTCTTATCCATCCACACTATGGCCTCTGGCATGGATATCGTGGAGCGCTGGGTTTCGCGCAGGCTCTGCCACCAATAACGAACTCCATTCAACGCCATCCCTGCGACCACTGTCCCGATAAGCCGTGCCTGTCCAGCTGTCCGGCGCAGGCTGTGCTGTCATCCGGATTTCAGGTGATGCCGTGTCGAGCACACCTGAAAACCAGGGAGGGGCGGGCGGGCTGCATGGCCGCAGGATGTCTGGCCCGAAATGCCTGTCCGGTCGGAACCGGATATCGCTATACGGTGGAACAACTGCATTTTCATATGGCTGCCCTGAATTTATAAAGCGCCTGCCTCCATTTTGCTGTTGTCGCGCGACAGGGTCGGGCGGGTATAAAATGAGGTGGGTATGTTTCGTTCTTTAAGCATCGGGTTGGCCATGACCGCATCTATTCTTTCCACCGGGGAAGCCGAGGCTGCCTGCCGTAAGGTGATGCACCTGACGCAAAGTTATGCAGTTTGCAGCTTTGACCCCGCTGTCAGCGATATCCGTATCCTTCATCGCGGCCGCGATGGCCGGCCTTATTCAGGCTTTGAGCCGCTCTTGAAGGACCTGCGGCAAGAGGGCGAATATCTGGAATTCGCCATGAATGGCGGCATGTACGAGCGCGATCTGTCATCGGTCGGATTGTTGGTCACCGATGGTATCGAGCGCAAGGCGATCGACCAGGGGCATAGTTGGGGCAATTTTTACCTGAAGCCCAATGGCGTATTCTTCCTGCAAGGCGGCCGTGCCGGCGTTCTGGAAACCGAGGCCTATATCGATGCGGCGATCAAACCGGATTTTGCGACCCAATCCGGGCCAATGCTGGTGATCGATGGGGAATTGCACCCAGCCTTCCTGCCGCAAAGCGACAGCCTGCAGATCCGTAACGGCGCTGGCGTTGATCAGAACGGCACGGCTGTTTTTGCGATTTCGCTGGAGCCGGTGCGCTTCCATGATTTCGCGACACTGTTTCGCGATCGGCTAGGCTGCGCCAATGCGCTGTTCCTCGATGGATCAATCTCCAGCCTGTTTGCGCCGGCGCTCGGGCGCTATGACAACACCCATCCGATGGGGCCGATCATTGCGGTGACGCGGAAAATGCCGGGATCGTAAAAATAATTCCGGTCCTTACCCAAGGATCGGCCAAGGTCGAACGTCTCAGTACCAGTTGCAACAAATCCGGGCGGGTGATTTGGACGAGGATCTTATCGAACGTGCGCAGAAGGGGGATCGAAATGCCTTCGGCGTGCTCGTCGAACGGCATTATGATTTCGTCCATGCGGTTGCGTGGCGCTGGTCCGGAAATGCAGGCGATGCCGAAGATATCGCCCAGACGGTATGCCTGAAGCTGGGGCAGGCGATCAGGGCCTTTCGCGGTGCCAGCCGTTTCCGCACATGGCTCTATACGCTGACCCTGAATGCCGCCCGCGATCATCAACGCGGCCAGTCACGCGAAAGGCGCAACGCCGCAAATTTTCTGGCTGACCCGACCAGCACTGCGGCAAACGATAACCACGATCAGGCCGAGGCGCTTTGGGAAGCCGTGCGGCAATTGCCCGACAAGCAGGGGGATGCCGTTCTGCTTGTTTATGGCGAGGGATTGTCTCATGCGGCAGCGGCTGACGTCATGGGATGTTCCGAGACAACGGTGTCCTGGCATGTACATGAAGCCCGCAAACGGTTGAAAATCCTGCTCGGCAGGGAGACGATGTGATGAATGACGATCTGAAAAACCTTGGTCAGATGACCCCACCGGTGCCGTCCCCGGCTGCGCGCGCTCGCGCACTGTCATTGGCGATGGAAGCCTTCGACGCATCCGAAAATAATTCCGAAGCACCCCAAGGAACCACCGGTGCGCGGCGTCAAAGCTCCATATTCAACAGGCTATGGAGCCCCGTCATGAACAGGAAATTTCTCGCAGGTTCAGCACTCGCCACGCTTCTGGTGGTGCCCGCTGCCGCTTTTCTCACGCTGGAATTGACGCGGCAGGGATTGCCGGTGGCTACGAGCGAGCAGGGAGGCTTGGTGACGGATCGTAAGGAAAGATCAGCAGAAGGGATCAAAGTCCCCGGGCAGCTGAAAAGTACCGCCGAAGTTCAGAGACTTCGTGAAGAGGCTGCCGGGCAAAGCTCCGGGCGCGCGCTTTCCAAGCCTTCACAAAGCCAGAGTGTGAACGCTGAAAGAAAACGGTCGAATTTTTCTGCCGACGAGGTGGCCGCGCTTCTCAACAAACGGGATCAGCAAGGCGCGGGTCAAAAATTTCTGGGTGGAGCAAAACGGACAGCGCCCACCCCGACCGCCGATGGTGGCGTTGCTGATACTGAATCCGAACTGTCGCCGCAGGCTCAACGGCAGTTCATGCCAGCTCCGGTCGTTGCGGCTGAGGCGCCGATGATGGAGATTTATTCGGAGCCGCGAATCGTCTCAAGCCAAGAAACCCATGACAGGTTCACCGCGGCCAATACTAACCCGGTCAAATCTGTTGCCACCGACCCCGTCTCCACTTTTTCGGCGGATGTCGATACCGCTTCCTATTCCTTCGTGCGCAAATCGCTGATGGCCGGGCAGATGCCGGAGCGCGACAGTGTGCGTGTCGAGGAGATGATCAACTATTTCCCCTATGACTGGCCGGGTCCGGACAGCAAGGACGCGCCGTTCAAGGCGACGGTCACCGTGCTGCCGACGCCGTGGAACGCCAATACGCGGCTGATGCATGTCGGGATCAAGGGCTATGACGTTGCTCCTGCAACAGCACCACGCGCCAACTTGGTGTTCCTGATCGATGTCTCCGGCTCCATGGATGAGCCGGACAAGCTGCCGCTGTTGAAAAGCGCCTTCCGTCTTCTGGTCGAGAAACTGAAGCCCGAGGACACCGTTTCCATCGTCACCTATGCCGGCAATGCCGGCACGGTGCTGGAGCCGACCGCGATCAAGGACAAGGCAAAGATCCTGTCGGCGATCGATACGTTGCAGCCGGGCGGCTCGACAGCGGGCGCGCAAGGGCTGGAAGCGGCTTACAATCTGGCGCAGCAGGCCTTCGTCAAGGGCGGCATCAACCGGATCATGCTGGCGACTGATGGCGATTTCAATGTTGGCCCATCGAGCGATGACGACCTGAAGACGATGATCGAGCAGAAGCGCAAGAGTGGTATCTTCCTGTCTGTGCTCGGCTTTGGCCGCGGCAATTACAACGATGCGCTGATGCAGACGCTGGCACAGAACGGCAATGGCACCGCTGCCTATATCGATACGCTGGCCGAAGCGCAGAAATCGCTGGTCGAGGAGGCGGGATCGTCGCTATTTCCCATCGCCAAGGATGTGAAATTCCAGGTCGAGTTCAATCCGCAGCAGATCGCAGAATACCGCCTGATCGGCTACGAGACCCGCGCCCTGAAACGCGAGGACTTCAACAATGACAGGGTCGATGCCGGTGATATCGGTTCCGGCCATCGGGTCACCGCGATCTACGAGATTACGCCGAAGGGAAGCCCTGCCGTTCTCAACGATGACCTGCGCTATGGTGCTGCCCCGGCTGAGCAGGCCGGCGTCAAGCCTTCCGGGGAGCTGGCATTCCTGAAGATCCGCTACAAGCAGCCGGATAGCGATACCAGCGCGCTCATCACTACGCCGGTAACGGAAGGCGATGCCGTGGCGACACTTGAGCAGGCTGGACAGGATGTCCGCTTCTCCGTCGCGGTCGCGGCCTTTGGCCAGAAGCTACGGGGAACGGATGCCGTTTCCACCTATCCCTATGGTTCGATCGTTGACCTAGCGTCCGGCGCAAAGGGCGAGGATGGCGACGGCTACCGGGCGGAGTTTCTCAACCTGGTACGGCTCGCCAAAAGTCTCAGCGGCGAATGATGCAGCTGTCTTGAATGGTAGCTGAACGCCCTCCGGCGAAACGGAGGGCGTTCACCGATCGGCTTCTTGAGGCAGGGTACATTGCTCGCTTATTCAGGCCTTCGGATAGGCCTTTTCCAATCCGCCCGAACGGATAAGGCCGATACGGAATGCCTGATAGGCCGCATGCTGGCCGGATTTGGCTGCTTCCATCAGACGGATTTGCAGCCGGGCAGGGGCGCTGGAACCCAGCCACTCACCAAGCTTTTCGAGTTTGAGCGAATTCAGCAGTTTTGCTGCCGAGGCAAGGTCGAGCTGACGGTAGAGACCTTCAATCAGATTTTCATCCTGCGCGGCATTTTCCATCAGCAACAGGAGATAGGCTTTTTCGCTTTCTCCGAAGTCGGCCAGCTTTTCGGCAACAGAATCGCGGGCGGGAAACGGGGCGGGTGTACCGTTCATCTCTGGGCTTTCTTTTGTTCACGTTATGTCAGTTTGGAGGAGGGGTATCGGTCGAGGCTGGGGCAAGACTGGATTCACTCGCAAGGCTGGCGCAGCCTTGTTGGTGCTAATGGGCGGCTATTCGAATGTTTTCCGCGGCTGCCGCCGCCGAATGGAAGTTCGAGTATTTTTGAAATGGTGACTCGTATGGCCCAGCTTTCAATCTGCATGCCAAGCAACCGGCCGTTGACGAAGTCGCTCGGCGCGATCGAGAGTGCGCTCACCTATGCCGAAAAAACCGGTGCCCGGCTGATTGTATGCGACAATTCCCGTGATCCGGAAAAACGAGCATTTCTTGAAAACCACTCGCCCAACCTGCTTTATCATTATTCGCAGAGCGAGGATGTTTCCGGGAACTGGCAGGAAGCCATGTCACTGGCCGATACGCCGTTCCTGCTGCCGATGGGCGACGACGACGAAATTCATTTCAGCGCAAGCGAAACGCCTGTCGATCTTTCGTCGCTGCCGGATGACGTTATCGGCGTTCGTCCGCAAACGCAGATCTGGACCGCGGAAAACGGGGTCTGCCAGACGGAATGCTATACGATCGATGCGTCGTCGCCGGGCGATCGGTTGCAGGAATTCACCCGTAAGGTGATGGGCAACAACAGCATTTACTACAGCATATACCGCACGAATGTGTTCGTGCCGCTGTTGCGGTTTTTCACCCAGGCGCATCCGACCAATGGTGCCTATTGCGACTGGAGCCTGTCTCTTGCGTTGATCAGCGCCGGTAAAATGATCCACGATCCATCTCTGATTTACCGGTACGATCTCGGCGTCTGGGCGACGGAGCAAGGGATTGCTGCCGCCTCCAGCGATCTCTACCAGAAGGCAGGGCTTCCGGCGGACAGCGAAAAATTTGCCGCCCTTTTGCGTTTTTTAGATGTTCACGTTTTTACGCTTCGCGGTTCTCTGGCGCTTAGTCCGGCAGAGCGTGATGAGGTGCTCCTGATGAACGGCCGCCTTGCCATGGCGGAGTTTCTGCAGAGTGTGCGGACCAATGCTGCAGATTATGATGAGGTGGTGGTCTATCTCGCCGAAATGATCGAACAGGAGCGGGATATCCAGTCGATCTTCCATCTCGCGCTGCTGATGACCGACTGCATCAAACCCGGTCTGAAAGACGGCTATATTCGTTTTTTCCAGGCCGCTGCCTTGGCTTGAAGAGTGTGGGGCCTGCAACACGCCTCGTCTGTAACAAGAAAGGCCTGAAAATCAGCTGATTTTCAGGCCCAATCTCTTGATGAAAGCGTGGAACGATCAGCCGCGACGACGGCTGCCGCGCTCGCGCGCCGGGGCAGACGGAGTTTCGTTGGCGGTCTTGTTGCGCATCGGGCCGATGCGCTCGACAATGGCTTCGACGGTCGGCCGTTCGCCCGGTACATAAGTGTCGAGCGCCACCCGCATCGCGGCCAGATGCTCGCACGACGTGCCGCAGCAGCCGCCAATGATCTTGGCGCCGGCATCGCGGGCAAGGCGCGCGTAATCTGCCATCAGCGGCGGGGTGCCGGAATAGTAGATTTCTGAACCACGGAATTCCGGAATGCCGCAATTGCCCTTGATGATGATGTTCGCCTCTGGATTGGCATCCGTCATGTCGAGCAGAGACGACAGGATGTCGGACGCGCCGACGCCGCAATTGGCGCCGGTTGCGACCGGGCCTTCGCCGATATCCTGTGCGACCCCGAACATATCCTTCGGATGCAGGCCCATCATGGTCTTGCCGGCCGTGTCGAATGATCCGGTGTAGACGTAAGGCAGCCCGACTTTGACGGCTGCTGCAGCAGCAGCACGGATTTCGTCAACGGCGGACATTGTTTCGATCCAGGCGACTTCAGCGCCGCCGGCCTTCAGGCCTTCGATCTGTTCGACGAATGCTTCGACTGCATCCTCATAGCTCATGGCGCCAAGCGGGATCAGCAATTCACCGGTCGGCCCGACCGAGCCAGCGGTGATGACCTTGCGCGGTGCCTTGTCGGCAACGGCACGGGCGATTTCGGCAGCGCGTTTGTTGAGATCGTAAACCCGATCCTGCGCCTGATGCAGTTTCAGGCGATGGCGTGTGCCGCCGAACGAATTGGTCAGGATGATGTCGGCGCCGGCATCGACGAAATCCTGGTGCAGCTTGGTGATGTTTTCCGGCTTGGCCTCGTTCCAGAGTTCAGGTGCCTCGCCCGCTTCCAGTCCCATCGCAAACAACGAGGTGCCGGTCGCACCATCGGCGAGAAGCACGCCCTTTTCGGCGAGCAGTTCGGAAAGCGGATTGGCGTGCACGGTCATGGGGAATCCTGATTTCATCGGGGTTTTGCAATCATATAAAGATATCCTTATATGATTGCAAGCGCATTGCCCGATGGTCTCAATCCGTATTGTGCCGCAGGTTACAGCGCGCTGCCATGTTCAACCCGAAAACCGCCAGTGCCAGAAGCATCCACTGCGGATCGGCGCGGTTCAAGATGAAGGATTCAAGCATGCCGTTATAGGTCATGAAGATGATGACCATCATGCAGAATTCGGAGAAGTTGCGGCTGCCGCTGCGGCGGGCCGCACGAAGATAATCGGTAAGCGGTTTTACGAAGAGAAGCAGGATCATCACCGCGCCACCAGGAATGCCGAACGTCAGCAGTGCATCGAGATACGTGTTGTGGGCCGATACGATACCGCGCACGTCCCAATCCGCTTCGAAATTGGCTTCCATGCCGCGAATGACCGGCGACTGCCAAAAGCTGGCATAGCCATGCCCAAACCAGGGATGGGCGGCGATGCTTTCCGATGCAAACTGCCAGATCGCATCACGGCCGGTGAATGTTGGATCATCCAGCACGGCTGCGGTCATTGCAAGGAGATGGGGAGAGTAGATCGTTCCGACGGTGAGGCAGGTGACGATCACCGCGAAACACAGATGCACGATGACGATTGCACCGGAACTCCGGATGGCGTTGCCACAGAGCACGATACCGATTGCCAGGGGCAGGAAGCCGATCGTCGTCTTTGAGCCGGTATGAAGAACGAAAATGACGGCAAGCAGCGTGATGGCCCACCCGCGCAAACGCGCGCCTGATCGCATGCAGTAGATGCCGAACATGGCGAGCACCGAAAACACCGGGGCCGCTACGTTCTTGTGCGAGAGATGACCGCGCCAGTAGCCAGCATGCCAGGATTCCAAGGCGGACGCCTGATGGATGGCCCTTTCGGGCAGCAAGACAAGAGCGGCGTAGTTGACGACCAGCAGCAGCAGAACCGCATTGGCACAGGCCTCGACAAAGTCTTTCTCGCTGCGCGGCAACACCAGCACGCCGGCGACGATGAGCATGGCGACGAGACTGAGCGTCACGCCGCGTGCCGACGCGGATGGGTCATAGGACTGCATGCACGAGAAATAGGCGATGGCAAAGATGATCAGCCAGCTGGGGGAAAGCAGCTTCAGCAATGTGCGGGGATCAACGGAGGCCAGCATGGAAAAGATGAACAGCCCGCCCAAGCCGAGATAGCCGACCTGGTTGACGACATTCGCTGTACTTCCGACATCGCCCTCGGCGAAGGTATCGCCCATGAAGGGATTGAGGGTGAAGATCATGATGAACAGGCCAAAGCCCGACAGCAATGTCGTTGCAGCCCGCATCATCGTCGCAGCCCCTTCGGGCGCCCGCTGCGGTATGATTATTTTGGCATCTGCGTTGCGCAAGGCGGTTGTCCGTGACTGACGGCGAAGACGATGGCGACTGTTGCCACCCATCCATCTTCAGGTGCCGTCAGTGCCCGGCAACGCGACGCGCGTGCGCGAAAGCGGTTTGGGCTGCCTTATCGCACAGTGCCTTCACATGGTTAAATCGGGGTAAAGATCGTTTTTCGCCGTCAAAGGCGTGTTGACGCTGGTGATGATCATTCTGGTGGTCGCCACCGCGTTGCTGGTTCATTGAACGAAAAGCCTGGCATTCGCCGTCGAAGGCAATTGCAGGCAGATGGGGGAGCGAGCCCCGCAGGGAAGGCCTGGGACAGGCCGGCTTTCCCGCCCTGTCCTCCTGAGGCAAGTAGTTTCAGGCTGCTTGCAATTCATGGCCGATCGGCGTCACCATGGCCGAAATGATCGTGCGAAGATCGAGCGATCCGACTGGCCGGCCATTGGCATCGACGACATGGGCAACGTTCTGGTTGGCTAGCGTCATCATGCGAGCAGCACTTTCAAGCACGGTTCCGATCGTCACCGGCACGCCCTCCGGATTTCCGGAGAGCGGTTTCATGATCGTTTCGACATTGATGACGCGGCCACGGTTCACTTCCTTGACGAAGGCGGTGATGTATTCGTCGGCCGGTTTCAGAACGATATCCTGTCCCGTTCCCTGCTGGATCACCTTGCCGTCGCGCAAGATGGCGATCTTGTCGCCGAGCCGAAGGGCCTCGTCGAGATCGTGGGTGATGAACACCACGGTCTTCTTCAGTTCCTTCTGCAGGTCGAGCAAAACCGTCTGCATATCGACGCGGATGAGCGGATCAAGCGCCGAATAAGCCTCGTCCATCAGGAGGATGTCAGCATCGTTGGTCAGCGCCCGGGCGAGGCCGACACGCTGCTGCATGCCGCCCGAAAGCTGGTTCGGATAGTGGTTCTCGAACCCCTTGAGGCCAACGCGTTCAATCCAGCCCTGCGCCCGTTTGCGGCTTTCAACCATCGGAACGCCCTGAATTTCCAGGCCGTAGACGGTGTTTTCGATGATTGTGCGATGCGGCAGCAGCGCAAATTTCTGGAACACCATCGCTGTCTTGTGGCGCCGAAATTCGCGCAGGTCGTTTTCGTTCATCTTGCAGACATCGACGCCATCATAGAGCACTTCGCCGGCCGTCGGATCAATCAGGCGGTTGATGTGGCGGATCAGCGTCGATTTACCCGAGCCTGATAGGCCCATGACCACCATGACGCCGCCGGCGGGCATGGAGATGTTGATGTCCTGCAGGCCGAGAACATGGCCATGCTTTTCATTGAGTTCGTTTTTGCCAAGTCCGGCCTTGACCTGATCGACATAATCGCGGCCGCGTGGTCCGAAGATTTTGTAGAGGTTCTTGACCTCGATTGCATGACTAGCCATGGATCACCTCCGAATGCTTCTGCAGCCGCTTGCCATAGGCCTGGCTGGTCCGGTCAAAAATGATGGCGATCGCAACGAGCGCGAAACCATTGAAGAAGCCGACGGTGAAGAACTGATTGTTGATGGCCTGCAGAACGTTGCGGCCGAGGCCGCCGACGCCGACCATCGATGCGACCACGACCATGGCGAGCGACATCATGATGGTCTGGTTGATGCCGGCCATGATGGTCGGCAGCGCCAGTGGCATCTGGACGTTCTTCAGCCGCTGCCAGGGCGATGAGCCGAACGCGTCTGCTGCTTCCAGAACTTCCTTGTCGACCAGCCGTATGCCGAGATTGGTCAGGCGGATCATCGGCGGCACGGCATAGATGACGACGGCGATCAGGCCGGGAACCTTGCCGATGCCGAAGATCATCACCACAGGGATCAGATAGACGAAGCTCGGCATCGTCTGCATGACGTCGAGGATCGGATTGATGATCGATTGGGCGCGCTCGGAGCGGGCCATCAAGATACCGATCGGAAGGCCGACGATGATGGCGATGAACGTACAGACAGTGACCATGGCGAGCGTCACCATGGTGTCGTTCCATAGACCGACCAATCCGATCAAAAGCATGGAAACGATTGTGCCAAGAGTGACGCGGATATCGCGGCTGCCGTAATAGACGATCGCGACCATCACGGCCAGGATGATGACCCATGGCGAACTGACGAAGAGCTTTTCGAGATAGTTCAAAAACCATTGAAGCGGTTGGACGAGAGCATCGATGATATTGACATACTCGCGCACGAGGGCCTTGAAGCCATCATCGACGCTTTTTCGAGCCATTCGTATCGTCGTATCGTCGATTGCCGGAAATTTACAAAGCAGATCTGGCAAGTAACTGCATATTGCCATGTTGTTCCCCTTTAAACCGGAAGTTTTATAGTGCCGGCTGCGTCGTCGATGCCTGTTTCAGGCTTGTGCGCAGACTTGGGTGGTTTCTTTCCGAACCCCGGCATGTCGAAAATGTGACAGCTTTTCGTCACAAGCGACTATGCCGTTTGCGACGATTTTCGTTTTCATATCCATATCTGGTGGAAATACCGGCGGCATCTCGGGTCGCCGGTATCGAGGTCTCCTGTCTTCCGGCGCTATGGCAAGGTGCCGTGTTATCGGCCGAAAGCCGGCAGCGAAGTCTGCTCCGCTGCCGCTAAGGCAATCCCTTAGAGGGCTGCCTTGACCTTTTCGGCAACATCCGGTGCGACCCACTTGGTCCACATGTCCGGATAGGTTTCGAGGAAGTACTTGGCTGCGTCTTCGTTCGTGCCCTGATTGTCGGTCATCCAGGCGAGAACTTTGTTGACGGTGCCGTTGTCCCACTGACGGACCTTGACGTAGTCCATGGCGACACCAGCCTTCTCGGAGAAGGCCTTTGTGACGACCGTGTAGACGTCCGAGGTCGGGTAGGAGTTTACCTTCGGATCCGCGCAATCCGGAACCGCGGTGCAGGCATCCCAGTCTGCTTTGTTGTGCTCGACGCCGAAGCTCAGGCGGGTCATCTGGTACTTGCCTAGGATGGCTGTTGGGGCCCAATAGTAGCCGAGCCAGCCGGACTTCTTTTCAAAGGCGTTGGAGATGGAACCGTCGAGACCGGCAGCCGAGCCAGTGTCGACCAGTTCAAAACCGGCCTTCTCAGCGCCCAGCGCCTTGTAGAGGTTTGCGGTCGAAACCTGGCAATTCCAGCCCGATGGGCAGTTGATGACGGCGGCCTTTGAAGGGTCTTCAGGTGCCGGGAACAATTCAGGGTGCTTCAGCGCGTCCTGAACGGTCTTGATGTCCGGGTGGGCGTCAGCCAGGAACTTCGGAATCCACCAGCCTTCAACGCCACCTTCGCTGAGCAGCGGTGCTGCTTCGATCAGGCGGCCTTCCTTGATCGCGGCATCGAGCGGCGTACGCACGGCATTGACCCACAATTCGGGCGCCATGTCGGGCTGGGCCTTCTCGTTCATGGAGGTAAAGGTCGGCATCGTGTCGCCGGTCACCAGTGTCACGGTGCATCCGTAGCCGTTTTCAAGAATGTACTTGTCGACGTGGGCGGCGACGCCGGCCGATGCCCAATTCATTTCTGCGATGCTGACTTCGCCGCATTCTGCGGCTTGAGCGGAACCGGCAAGCGCGTAAACGCCGGCGGCGAGGATGGTGGAAGCGAGGAGCTTCTTCATGGTTAAGACCTCCCAGTCTTAATGCAGCCAAAATCTTGGGGTCCATCGGGATACTGCATCTCCCGGAAACCCAATCGTTCAGGTTGAAGCAGATCGGGGGGCTCTTGTGGCAAGGCCAATCTTTCATCCCCGCTGCGACGGCGTTGGAGTTTTGTTGTCTGGCCGCGGAACTCTGTCGACAGCCATCTCTCTTTTTACCGTTGGGGGCAGCGTAAGTATTCCACAGGAGAAATCAACCTCCGGAATCGTTTTAGGCCGAGCGCGCGGCGTTTGCGGGGCCCCAGAAGGTGCGCGCAAGCTGTTGAATTTTAATGAGCCGGGCAAGATTTTTGTGCAAACGCACCGCTCTTTGGCGCAAAATTAGCACTGCTTCACACAAGAGTTGCATCGCGTGTTTTATCCCAGACAAATTGTGTTCCGTATGCGTCTTCACATTGATTTTCATCTGGCGTGAAAAAAAGTGAAAAAAAGGCGGAATTCACCTTTGGTTAAGCTCCCGCTAACCATCCGGTAACACTGTCAGGCTAATTGTTTTCCTGCGGCGGGGGATCCTTGGCCGCCCTGCCGGATCAGGTTTTGCGTCCCGGCTTGAGCGATCTCCGGGTGTATGCCGGAGCGGCCATGTGTAATTTTGGCAGACCGCACGGTTCCGGAAGGAGCGGGTGCGGTTTTCGCGTTTATGGAATGTCGCTACCCGTAGAATAGGCACAAAAAAACCGCGCGATCCGAAGGGAGGCGCGGTTCGAAGTGTCAGTCTGGGAGAAGATGTCAGCCGACGCTGCGTGTCCGGATGAAGCCGAGCGGGCCGAAGGGTGCGGACATGACCGTGTTGCGAACACGCGACTGGCTGTCGGGAACCTTCGAGTTCCAGGCGATCTGAACGAAATTGGGCTTGCTGAAGATGAACAACATCGGGGTTTGACCTTGGGTGTGGAGCGCCTTTTGCTCCGTGCTTTGATGATGCTCATATACGCTTGTTTTTGCCGAAAGCAACGAGTGTTTTTGCCACGAAATGTCGCTTTCCAGATAGTTAGGCGGGCGCGCTGAACAAGCCTTGCAGCAGCCTGAAATGTCGCGTGAAAAACACGCACCAAAGACGACGGAAATGCGGCGGAATATGGCTTTTCTTGCGGTTGCCGCGATGCTAGGTGAAGTGCCATGACAAAGACGATCATGCTCCAGGGAACCGGCTCCGATGTCGGAAAAACGGTACTCGTGGCGGGGCTCTGCCGCATCGCTGCCAACCGCGGTGTGAGGGTCGCTCCGTTCAAGCCGCAGAACATGTCGAACAATGCTGCAGTTTCAGATGACGGCGGCGAGATCGGCCGGGCACAATGGCTGCAATCGATGGCTGCCCGCATTCCATCGTCGGTGCATATGAACCCGGTTCTCTTGAAACCCCAGTCGGAGACCGGCAGCCAGATTATCGTGCAGGGCAAGGTGGCAGGGCAGGCGAGAGGGCGCGATTATCAAGCTTTGAAACCGAAGCTGATGGGCGCCGTTATGGAAAGCTTCGAAACGATCCGCTCAGGCGTCGATCTGATTGTCGTCGAAGGAGCCGGGTCGCCAGCCGAAATCAACCTGCGGGCGGGCGATATCGCCAATATGGGGTTTGCCACCCGCGCCAACGTCCCGGTCGTTCTGGTCGGCGATATCGACCGAGGCGGCGTCATCGCCTCTTTGGTCGGTACCCACACCATTTTGTCCGGCGAAGATCGCGCCATGATCAGCGGTTATATCATCAACAAGTTCCGCGGAGACGTGTCGCTGTTTGACGATGGCATCGCGGCCGTCGACGGTTTCACCGGCTGGTCCTGTTTCGGCGTCGTGCCGTGGTTGAGAAGTGCCGCCCGATTGCCGGCCGAAGATTCCGTCGTTCTGGAAAAGCTGGCGCGCGGGACCGGCAGAGCTTTGAAGGTCGCCGTGCCGGTTCTGTCGCGCATTGCCAATTTCGACGATTTCGATCCGCTGGCGGCCGAACCGGAGGTCGATCTCATCTTCGTGCGGCCGGGCGAGAGCCTTCCTGCCGATGCCGGTCTGGTCGTCATTCCGGGGTCGAAGGCGACGATTGCCGATCTCGCCGATTTTCGCGCCCAGGGATGGGATCGTGATCTGCAGGCACATGTGCGGCGTGGCGGCCGTGTCATCGGCATTTGCGGCGGTTATCAGATGCTCGGAGACCGGGTCACCGATCCGCATGGCATAGAAGGCAATACCGCCGAAATCCGCGGGCTTGGCCTTCTGGCGGTCGAGACGGAGATGGCGCCGGAAAAAACGGTGCGCAACAGCAGTGCCCGCTCGGCGGTTTACGATGTTGCGCTGGAAGGTTACGAAATCCACCTCGGCCGGACGACCGGCGCGGACTGTGCTCGCCCCTCGGTGATCATTGACGGCCGGCCGGATGGGGCGGTGTCAGCTGATGGCATGATCAGCGGAACCTATCTGCATGGGCTGTTTAGCAGCGACGCTTTTCGCGCGGCCCTTCTGAAAAGCTTCGGCATCGAGGGCGGCGGCGAAAACTACCGGCTATCGGTTGACCGTGCGCTCGACGACGTTGCGGCGGAGCTGGAAGCGGTGCTGGAGCCGAGATGGCTTGATAGCCTGATGTCCTGACCAGGGCTTGGTTCAAATCTCTCCCGAAGCTTCACGGCGCCTGCGGTCCAGTTCTTCGCTGTAGCGGCGCAACGTGTGGCTTTCTGTCAGCAGGCCGACGACGCGCCGTTCGATGAGGTTGTTGACCACGGCCAGCGCATCGCTCTCCGTCGTGTCGAACAGGGCGGCCGCCTGCTTGGCATTCATATTTGGCTGCAGGAAGTCATTGGCAAGCCGGATGAAGCCGGAGAGGTCCTGTCGCTCTTCGGTGGCCTCGATGGGGCTGGCATAGATTTCGGGCACCTGAATGATGCCGGCATATTTTGCGCCATCGACGACGACGACCCGTTGCGTTGACCCCAGCGGAAAGTCGCGGCGGAAATCCTCCAGCGATGCCTGGATATCGATCGTGCGGACATCGGTGCGCATCAGACGGCCGACAGTGAGGTTTCTGATCCAGCCGACATCATGGGCGCTGCGGATACTTTCGCCGCGCAGGTGGAAGCGCCATGTGGCGAACGAGTAGCCGAAGGTGGTTCGCACGACCAGCGATGAGGTGATCACGGCTGCAAGAACGAGGACAGTGATCGGAAAGTCGCCGGTGATCTCCAGCGCCAGGAAGGTCATGGTCAGCGGACCGCCGATGACGGCGACCGCCAGCGAGCTCATGCCGACGACGGCATAGATGACCGGTGTCAGCGTCGCGTGGGCAAAGATGTAGGGCGCGGAAAAGGCAAACAGCTTGCCGAGCAGCGCGCCCATGAACAGTGACGCGAAAAACAGGCCGCCGCGAAAACCGGAGCCGATCGATACCGCCGAGGCGAGCGATTTCAGCAGGAACAGGCCGATCAGCATCGGGATTGCCGGCGAACTGGCGAGATTGAGGTGCAGGGCGCCGTGACCGGCTGAAAGCACCTGCGGAGAGACGAGCGCCAAAAGGCCGACGACGATGCCACCGAGCGCGGGGCGTATGGGAGCGGGGATTGAGCTGCGGCGGGCAAGCCCCTCAATCAGCGAGACGCCCTTCATCAAAAGGATGCCCATGCCGGCGCAGAAGCAGCCGAGCAGCAGCGCCGGCAGATAGTCGGCCGGAACGACCGCGCCGAACTGGCCGACATCGATGGTGAAATCGCCAGCATAGAGCCATCGAGCGACGAGGTTGGCAACCAGGGCGGAAACGATGACGGGTGTCAGCGACACGATCGTATAGGTGCCGATGATCAGCTCGAAAGCATAGAAGGCGCCGGTCAGCGGGGCATTAAAAGCGGCAGCAATGGCACCGGCAGCGCCACAACCGACCAGGGTGCGCAGGTCCGAGCGGCGAAGCTGCAGCGAAATGCCAAGCTTGGAGGCAATGCCTGACGCAAGCTGCGTGTAACCGGCCTCAAGCCCGACGGAGGCGCCAAAACCATTGGAGATCAGGTTCTGGACTGCGACGATAATGCTGTCTGTCAGAGAAAGGCGGCCGCCGTGCAGCGCGTTTGCTTCAATCGGGTCGACCATCGGCTTCTTGCGCCACGACGCCAGCAGGATCATCACCAGGCCAAGGATGATGCCGCCGACGACCGGCGCGATCAGTACGGAAATTTCGCCCTGAAGATCGCTCGCGCTCAGGCGCTGGTCATCTGAAATTCCAAAAATCAGGCTGTGCATGCGGCTGGAGATGATGCTCATCGCCGTCACGGCGAGGCCTGACGTGATACCAACAATGACGCCCGCCACCACCAGTCCGAGTTCACTTCGCCGTGCAAAGGCCCGCATCCGCCCGATATCGAAAAGCAGCGAGAGATAGCCGAGCCGCCGCAGGTCGAGTTTCGGTATAATTTTCATCTTCATCGCCTGGCCATCCTGTCTCTGCGCCGTCCTAAAAGGCATGGCATGGGAGATCAAGTGAAGTCTTGCCGAAGCCCGACCTAACCATGGGGCGGGAGATAGTGCCGCAATTGACTTGATCCAGGTGAGCGCCTAATCATCAGCCATTGGATGGTTCCCGGTATGCGGTTGCATGCTGGGAGTAAATGGGAATGCGACGGGCCGGACCCAGACCGGGCGTCCTTATCGCAGCCGACCCCGCGACTGTAGAACGGTCAGGGTTCGCCATCCGGGAAAGCCAAGCCTCCGGACTGTGCGCATTTCGCGGCAGCGGCAAGGATCGGCCCAACCGGAAAAGCCACTGGAGTGGCATCACGATCAGCCGGGGCCGGACGCCTCTAAGTCTACGAATCGTCCACCTCTTCGTGATGTCCGTCGATTGCGACAGCGCAATCTGGCGCAAAACACTCCGGGAAGGCGAGGCGAACCCGTTCGTGCCCCTTGAGGGTGCGTGGCGCCGTGAGCCAGGAGACCTGCCATCCTCAAGGGCCCCATCTTAGCTTGGGGTTCGCCCGATCCAGGGAGAGACACTCCCGATGCCAGCACGGAGGTTGTCATGGCACTATCATCCCGTTCCCGGAACGGCCCATCTTGCGTTGCCGCAAATCCCGGTTTGCGTTGCCCAGGGATTGCACTTTCTGCCGGCTTACGCTGAGGCCTGGATCATTCCATGACATCGATACAGTCAGGCAGCGTGCTGGTTCTGGGCGGCGCGCGTTCCGGTAAATCCGCCTTCGCCGAGAAACTTGTCAAGGCGTCGGCTCTCGACATGCATTACGTCGCGACCGGAAGGGCGTGGGACGGCGAGATGCAGGCAAGGATTAGCGAACATCGCGATCGCCGCGGGGGGGATTGGCAAACCCATGAAGAGCCACTTGACCTTGCCGCCTGCCTGGAGGCGATCGACGCACCCGATCGCATCATTCTGATCGATTGCCTGACCCTGTGGGTCACCAATCTGATGATGGAAGAACGCGATATGGTCGCTGAATTTGAAACACTCGCGGCCTATGTGCCGCAGGCCAAAGCCCGGCTGGTGTTCGTTTCCAACGAGGTCGGGCTGGGCATCGTGCCGGAGAACCGGATGGCGCGCGACTTTCGCGACCATGCGGGCCGGCTGCACCAAATCATTGCGGAGATATCCGCAGACGTCTATTTTATCGCGGCTGGATTGCCGCTGAAAATGAAGGGTTGATCCATGACCACCGAAAAAGCCGCCCACGGTAAGATCCCGGCCACTGTCATCACCGGTTTCCTCGGCGCCGGCAAGACGACGATGATCCGCAACATCCTGCAGAATGCCGGCGGCCGCCGCATTGCGCTGATCATCAACGAGTTTGGTGATCTCGGCGTCGATGGCGATGTCTTGAAGGGCTGCGGCGCAGAAGCCTGCAGCGAGGACGATATCATCGAGCTGACCAATGGCTGCATCTGCTGCACCGTCGCCGACGATTTCATTCCGACCATGACCAAGCTTTTGGAGCGCGAGAACCGCCCGGACCACATTATCATCGAGACATCCGGTCTGGCGCTACCGCAGCCGCTGATTGCTGCCTTCAACTGGCCGGATATCCGCACCCAGGTGACGGTTGATGGTGTCATCACCGTTGTTGACAGCGCCGCCGTTGCCGCCGGACGGTTTGCTGACGATCATGACAAGGTCGATGCGCTGCGCGTCAACGACGACAATCTCGATCATGAAAGCCCGATCGAGGAATTGTTCGAAGACCAGCTGACCGCCGCCGACCTGATCATTCTCAACAAGACGGATCTGCTCGATTCGACCGGCCTTGCCTTTGTCCGCAACGAGGTTTCGTCGCGCACCAGCCGCAAGCCAACGATGATCGAGGCGAAGAACGGCGAGGTTTCCGCTGCCGTGCTGCTCGGCCTTGGTGTCGGTACCGAAAGCGACATCGCCAACCGCAAATCCCATCACGAGATGGAACACGAGGCAGGCGAGGAGCACAGCCATGACGAGTTCGACAGTTTCGTCGTTGAATTGGGCTCGATTGCCGATTCGGCAGCCTTCATCGAAAAGCTGAAGCCGATCATTGCCGAGCATGACGTGCTGCGTCTAAAGGGCTTTGCGGATATTCCCGGCAAGCCGATGCGCCTGCTGATCCAGGGTGTCGGTGCCCGCATCGACCAGTATTTCGACCGCCCCTGGGCTGTAGGCGAAGTGCGCCGCACTCGTCTGGTCGTCATCGGCCTGCATGACATGGACGAAGCAGCCGTACGCGCTGCCATCGCAGCGGCGATTTGAAAATGATGAGCGCGGCATATCTCCCTCTATCCTGCCGGACACTTCCCCTCGAGGGGGAGATGTCACGTCGTGACAGAGAGGGGTATTGCCGCCCTCGAGGAATATCATGCATCTCCTCCTAGCCCAGAAGGGCACGATCACTGACGGCGAGGAAGCGATTGACCTTGGTCAATCGCCAGCCGACATCCTGTTTCTTTCGGCTGCCGATACCGAGCTTTCGTCGATTGCCGGTGCGCAGCGCACGCGTGGGGCCGGATCGACCCTTCGGGTGGCAAGCCTGCTGACGCTCAAGCATCCGATGTCGGTCGATACCTATGTTGAGCGCACGGCACGCCATGCCAAGCTCATCATCGTGCGGCCGCTCGGTGGCGCCAGCTATTTCCATTATGTGCTGGAGGCGCTGCATGCGGCGGCTGTCACCCATAAATTCCAGATTGCCGTGCTGCCGGGCTGCGACAAGCCCGACCCGGGATTGGAGCCTTTTTCGACCGTCTCCGCTGAAGACCGCAACCGGATGTGGGCCTATTTCACCGAAGGTGGTGCCGATAACATGGTCCGGCTGCTGCGCTATGCCGAGGCACTGATCGACGGCACGGAAAAACCGGAATCCGCAGCGCCGTTGATGAAGGCGGGGATCTGGTGGCCGGGCCAGGGTGTGATCGGGGTTGACGCCTGGAAAAAAGCCGTGGGGCGTATCGTTCCTCATCCGGGAAACGGTCCCGTTGTCGCCCTCAGCTTTTACCGCGCGCTGGTTCAAAGCGGCGAAACCAAGCCTGTCGAAGCTCTGATAGAAGCACTGTCCGCCGAAGGCATGACGGTGCTGCCGGTGTTCGTGTCCAGCCTCAAGGATGCCGTGTCGATCGGAACGCTGGAGGCGATCTTCGGTGAAGTGCCGCCGACGGTAGCCATGAATGCGACGGGGTTTGCGGTTTCCGCGCCCGGCGCCGACCGCAAGCCGACAGTGCTCGAGTTTTCCGACGCGCCGGTCCTTCAGGTGATTTTCTCCGGCTCGTCGCGGGCCGCATGGGAAACCTCGGCGCAAGGGTTGATGGCGCGCGATCTGGCGATGAACGTGGCGCTGCCGGAAGTGGATGGGCGCATCCTGTCGCGGGCCGTCTCGTTCAAGGCCGCTGCTGTCTACGATACGGATGTCGAGGCCAATATTGTCGGCCACGAGCCCTTGGCCGACCGCGTCATTTTTGCCGCCAAACTGGTCGCCAACTGGGCGAGGCTACGCGAGGCAGCGCCGGCTGCGCGCCGCGTGGCGATCATCATGGCCAATTACCCCAATCGCGACGGACGGCTCGGTAACGGCGTCGGCCTCGATACGCCCGCCGGTACCATCGAAGTGATGAAGGCAATGGCTGCCTCCGGCTATGCTATCGATTCCATTCCCGCAGACGGCGATGCGCTGATCCGGCACTTGATGGACGGGCCTACCAATTCAGCGCGAGCGGATTGCGACATCCGCGAAACGCTTTCCTTGAGTCAATACAACGCCTTCTTTGCGACACTTCCTGTTCAGATTCAGGCTGAGGTTACAGGCCGATGGGGCAAGCCGCAGGACGATCCGTTCTTCCGTGACGGCCGGTTTGCCCTGCCGCTGACGCGGTTTGGCGAAACCCTGGTCGGCATCCAGCCGGCACGCGGCTACAATATCGATCCGAAGGAAACCTACCACTCGCCGGACCTTGTGCCGCCGCATGGCTATCTGGCCTTTTACGCCTTCCTGCGCCGAGAATATGGCGCGCATGCCATCGTCCACATGGGCAAGCACGGCAATCTCGAATGGTTGCCGGGCAAGTCTTTGGCGCTGTCGGAGACCTGCTATCCGGAGGCTGTCTTCGGTCCGATGCCGCATCTCTATCCGTTTATCGTCAACGATCCGGGTGAAGGTACGCAGGCCAAGCGCCGCACCAGCGCCGTCATCATCGATCACCTGACGCCGCCGCTGACCCGGGCCGAATCCTACGGCCCGCTGAAAGATCTGGAAGCGCTGGTCGACGAATATTACGACGCTGCCGGCGGCGATCCGCGCCGTTTGCGGTTGCTGAGCAAGCAGATCCTCGAACTGGTGCGTGATATCGGCCTCGACCACGATGCCGGCATTGCAGGCACGGACGCAGAGGATAAGGCGCTCGAAAAGCTTGATGCCTATCTCTGCGATCTCAAGGAACTACAGATCCGCGATGGCCTGCATATCTTTGGCGTGGCTCCGGAAGGGCGCTTGCTGACGGATCTGACAGTTGCTCTGGCACGTGTGCCGCGCGGGCAAAGCGAGGGCGGCGACCAGAGCCTGCAGCGCGCGATTGCGGCGGATGCTGGGCTGGGGGTTTCCCCATTGATCTCCCCCACAGGGGGGGAGATCAAGCCGGAGCAATCTTTTGACCCGCTCGATTGCATCCTGTCCGATCCTTGGGATGGCCCGAAACCGGCCATTCTTATGGAGGTATCGGACGCCCCATGGCGCACCGCTGGCGACACCGTCGAGCGGATCGAGTTGCTGGCCGCCCGCTTCGTCTCGGGCGAATTGCCGTGCCCTGAAGACTGGAGCGCCACCCGCGCCGTTCTCCACGAGATCGATACCCGCCTCAAGCCTTCGATCACGCAATCCGGGCATGCCGAAATCGCAGCGCTGATGACCGGCCTCGATGGCCGATTCGTCGCCCCTGGACCATCCGGTGCCCCGACGCGCGGGCGGCCGGATGTCTTGCCGACGGGGCGCAACTTCTATTCGGTCGATAGCCGCGCCGTGCCGACACCGGCGGCGTTCGAGCTTGGCAAGAAATCGGCGGAGCTGTTGATCCGCCGTTATCTGCAGGATCATGGCGACTGGCCGACCTCATTCGGCCTGACCGCCTGGGGCACGTCGAACATGCGCACGGGGGGCGATGATATCGCCCAGGCGATGGCGCTGATCGGCACCAAGCCGGTCTGGGATATGATGTCGCGCCGCGTCACCGGCTATGAGATCGTACCTCTTGCGGTACTGGGCCGTCCGCGGGTCGATGTGACCTTGCGTATTTCCGGTTTTTTCCGCGATGCCTTTCCCGAGCAGATCGCGTTATTCGACACGGCGATCCGCGCTGTCGGAGCGCTTGAAGAAGATGACGCCGACAATATGATTGCAGCCCGCATGCGGGCGGAGACCAAACGACTGGAGGCCGCTGGTGTTTTGTTGAAGGAAGCGTCAAGACGGGCGTCCTACCGTGTGTTCGGGGCGAAGCCTGGTGCCTATGGTGCCGGGTTGCAGGCGTTGATGGATGAGGGCGGCTGGGACAATCGTGCCGACCTTGCCGACGCCTATCTCACCTGGGGAAGCTACGCCTATGGCGCCGGCGAAGACGGCAAGGCCGAGCGCGGGCTTTTGGAGGCGCAACTGAAGACGGTCGAGGCCGTCGTGCAGAATCAGGACAATCGCGAGCACGACCTGCTCGACAGCGACGACTATTACCAGTTCGAAGGCGGCATGAGCCTGGCCGTCGAGCAGATGGCGGGCACGCGGCCAACCATCTACCATAACGACCACTCCCGTCCGGAAAAGCCGGTGATCCGCTCATTGGAAGAAGAGATCGGCCGGGTGGTGCGCGGACGTGTCGTCAATCCGAAATGGATCGAGGGCGTGATGCGCCACGGCTATAAGGGCGCCTTCGAGATCGCCGCCACTGTCGATTACATGTTTGCCTTTGCGGCAACGACGGGCGCTGTCCGCAGCCATCATTTCGAGGCTGTCTATCAAGCCTATGTGATGGATGAGCGCGTCCGCCGGTTCATGGAAGACAAGAACCCGGATGCCTTGCGCGAAATGACCGACAAGCTGATGGAGGCGATCGACCGCGGCCTCTGGTCGCCTCGCTCCAACTCCGCCCGCTTCGAGCTGCAGGGCCTTTCGGCGGCGGCGGAGTAGCGGCGATGATGGACCCGCGCGGGTTGCTGGCGACATTCAGGGACTATCTGGCTGCAATGGATGCGCCGGAGGTTAGGCGTTTCATCGCTGGTTTCGATTTGGACCTGCCATCCCGGCAGCTGGCGGCGGCTGATATCCCTGTCATTGAGCGTCTGCATTCGATCGAGACCGGACGGGGCGATGTGCTTCTTGAATCGCTCCTGCGGTACGCGCCCGATCTTCATTGGGCACGCACCTATACGTCGGCCGACTTCGGCAATCATTTTTTGCAAAACTATGGCTGGGTAGAAATGTTCGGTTCACGCGGACATTTTGTCAGTGACGAAATGGCTGGTGGTTTTCTGGTGCTCGGGTCCGGTATTGACTATCCGGATCACCATCACGCCGCCGAAGAAATCTACATTCCGCTGACGGACGGATCGCTTTGGAGCAAGGATCGAGGCGCTTTCACAGGCCGTAATGCAGGCGAGGTGATCCATCATCCATCCGGCGTCAATCACGCCATGAAAACCAAGGACCGGCTGCTTGTCGCACTTTACCTGTGGCGCGGCGGGCCGCTTTCAGAAAAACCAAAATTTCAAGGGGACACACCATGAGTGAAGACGACGTACAGGCAACCGAGACCGCCCCCGTGCATGACGAGGCGCGCCATGCCATGAAGATGGCAAAGAAGAAGACCGCGCGCGAAAAGATCATGGCGACAAAGACGGACCAGAAAGGTCTGATCATCGTCAATACCGGCAAGGGCAAGGGCAAATCGACGGCCGGCTTCGGCATGATCTTCCGCCATATCGCCCACGGCATGCCGTCAGCCGTCGTCCAGTTCATCAAGGGGGCGTGGGAAACCGGTGAGCGCGACCTGATCGAGAAGCATTTTGGCGATGTCTGCCAGTTCTATACGCTGGGTGAAGGCTTTACCTGGGAAACACAGGATCGTTCACGCGATATCGCCATGGCCGAAAAGGCCTGGGAAAAGGCCAAGGAGCTGATCCGTGACGAACGCAATTCCATGGTGCTGCTCGACGAGATCAACATCGCGCTGCGCTACGATTATATCGATGTTGCTGAAGTCGTGCGGTTCCTCAAGGAAGAAAAACCGCACATGACCCATGTGGTGCTGACCGGCCGCAACGCCAAGGAAGAGCTGATTGAAGCGGCCGATCTCGTCACCGAGATGGAATTGATCAAGCATCCCTTCCGCTCCGGCATCAAGGCGCAGGTCGGCGTCGAATTCTGAGCGGCCCTGATTTTACCAGCCAAGCCAGATCCGGACCGGGTGGCCCGGATCTGCCAGAAGCTTGATCGCCAGTGCGATGCAGGTGACGACCAGAAGCGGCTTGATGATCTTGGCGCCGTTCTTCATGGCGAAACGTGAGCCAACCTGCGCGCCGGCAAACTGGCCGACGCCCATCACGAGGCCGACTTTCCACAGAACCACGCCGTAGAACGCAAAGACGATGAAGCCGCCGACATTCGAGCCGAAATTGAGGAATTTCGTGTGTGCCGTCGCCTTCAAGACGCCGAAACCGGCCAAGGTCACAAACCCCAGCATGAAGAAGGAACCTGTGCCGGGGCCGAAGACGCCGTCGTAGAAGCCGATCAGTGGAACGAAGATGAGGCCGAATAGAAATGGCGTCATCCGGCGCGTCCGGTCGGTGTCGCTGATGTTCGGCTTGAGGCCGAAATAAAGGGCGATGGCGATCAGGAAAAATGGCAGCGCCACCTTGAGAACGTCTCCTGGAACGATCGTTGCAAGTGCTGCACCCAGCCCGCCGCCGATGAGCGCAAGCGCCACCATCGGCAATTGCTCCACCAGATTGACGTGGCCGCGCCGCGCATAGGCGATGCTGGCGGAGCCTGATCCGAACAGGGATTGCAGCTTGTTGGTTCCGAGCGATTCGAGCGGCGGAATACCGGCAATCAGCATGGCTGGGATGGTGATCATCCCACCGCCCCCGGCGATAGAATCGATGAAACCGGCAAGGAACGCGGCTGCAAACAGGAAGGCGAGGAGATGGGGAGCAAGATCGTGCACGGGGAGACTCGGACAGCCAGAGCGGATGGAAATTCAGCCACTGTGTGTCAGAGGTTTGCCGGAAATGCAAAGACAGGGGAAGGATCGTGCCGACCCCTCCTGAAAATCGCGCCGGGTTTATGCCCTATTTGAAATGCGCTTCGGTCAGCACATAGCTGTCGCGACGGTCGCGCCCATAGGCCTTGCGCGCGATATCCTGGACCGAACTGCGCGCCGCATCGAAGGCCGCAAGGCAATCGGCTTCGCTTGGAGCGCGCGAGGCGATCTTCGAAAATGCGCCGATATCGACGAAGAATTTCACTTCGAACATGCCGTCATGGCCGAGAAAGCGGACGCGTCTCGCGGTTTCATCGTAACTGCGGCTGGTGTTCGGAAACGTCAATGCCATGAAGCGATATGCCTTGGATTATGGAGGATTAGGTATTTAACGCATGCCGGACCGTGTGGCTTACAGAAGACGGTTGTCTTCGACGGTGCGCAGCATGCGGCGATGCCGGCCATCGCTATCGGGCTTGCTCGCCGTCTTGATCTTGATCTCGGCTGGGTAACGCGCCGGTTTGGGTACCGCTATGGCGAGGATCTTGATCAGGGCGGGTTTTCTCTTGAAAAACATCATGCGGCCGTCCTCCTGCATTGCACCGGCAAGCGGGAATGCGGTTTCGTTAAATGCCCGCGCGCCGAACGCGCAACGCTCTGCGGTTCGTGACGTCACTCATGTTGTTTGGTGGCGCGGTGACAAGCAGCGAATGGGGCTCGTCATCGTCAGAAATGTTCCAAAGCGGAATGCGGTGCCGCAGGCGTATGCGTCTTTAGTGGGGCACCTTTCCGAGGCGTGGGCGTCAAATGAGGTTTAAGTGAGTTCAAATTGCTGATGGGCGAATTTGACATTCAAAAGGCTGGTATTCGCCTGTATGACGCAGGCTGTTTCGCGAATGACGCAATCCGGTTTGACCGGGCAGGTGGCCTCCGGTAAACAGGAGGAACGTGCGACGGCGCCCATCACGGTGGGCTGAAAGAGCGTCCGGTACGGCCGACCCAGTCAGGGGGCTTCATCCGGTGCTGTCCAGACCGCTTCGACGCTTTTGGCTGTCGAAGGCCCCGGCGCATCTCGATTGTGCGGCTCGGGAGGCCCGTTTTAGTGATGCATCTGGATATCGGCGATCAGGCAGGCCGCAGGCCGGTCGTTCTGGGCCTTGGCTGCGAGCGCGGCACGCCTTGCGACGAAGTGATCGCGCTTGCCGAGGAGGCGTTGCGCCTCTCGGGTTTCGATCGCCTTTTGCTGACCGGTATTGCGTCGCTGGATAGCCGCGAGAGCGAGCCCGCAATGCTCGTCGCCGCCACTCATTTTTCCGTGCCTTTCATGGTCTTCGACGCTGATACGCTGGAGGCGCAGTCACCACGGCTGGAAAATCCGTCAGATGTTGTCTTTGCATTGACCGGTTGTCATGGTGTGGCGGAGGCTGCGGCACTGGCTGCTGCAGGCAAGGCGGGGGCCTTGATCGTTCCCAAGATCAAGTCAGCCCATGCGACCGCGGCGATCGCCCTTGGGGTATTTTCCGAATCAAGTCAGGATGTTGCCGCCGGGAGTTGGCAAAATGATTCTGCATCCTCATATCGAGAATCAGGTTGCGTTATGTCCGGCTTATCAGGAGCCGCATCATGACCGACGCATTGTTTTCCGGTCTGCCAGAACTGGCGCCGGGCTCGGTCTGGCTTGTTGGCGCCGGTCCCGGTGATCCCGGCTTGCTGACCCTTCATGCGGCCAATGCGCTGCGCCAGGCCGATGTCATCGTTCATGATGCTCTGGTCAACGCCGACTGCCTGAGCCTGGCAAAGCCCGGTGCTGTTCTGGAGTTTGCCGGAAAACGTGGTGGCAAGCCGTCGCCCAAACAGCGCGACATTTCCCTGCGGCTGGTCGAGTTGGCGCGTCAAGGTAAGCGCGTGCTGCGGCTGAAGGGCGGTGATCCCTTCGTGTTCGGCCGTGGCGGCGAGGAGGCCTTGACGCTGGTCGAGCATGGCATCCCGTTCCGCATCGTGCCGGGCATTACCGCCGGTATTGGCGGGCTTGCCTATGCCGGTATTCCGGTAACGCATCGCGAGGTCAATCACGCTGTGACGTTCCTGACCGGGCATGATTCTTCCGGACTGGTTCCTGACCGGATTCACTGGGAAGGCATTGCCAAGGGATCGCCTGTCATCGTCATGTATATGGCGATGAAGCATATCGGTCAGATCGCGGCCAATCTGATTTCCGCCGGCCGCTCGCAGGACGAACCGGTCGCCTTCGTCTGCAATGCCGCGACCCCCGAACAAACGGTGCTGGAAACGACGCTTTCGCGGGCCGAGGCCGATGTGGTTGCGTCCGGGCTTGAGCCGCCCGCCATCGTCGTTGTCGGAGAGGTGGTCCGCCTGCGCGCGTCGCTCGACTGGTTGGGTGCTCTCCATGGCCGCGTTCTGATTTCCGACCCTTTGTCGAGCCGGGCTTACAAGGACCCGGCATGAGCGGACTGCTGATTGCTGCGCCATCGTCCGGTTCCGGAAAAACCACCGTGACCCTTGGCCTGATGCGGGCCTTGCGCAATCGCAGCGTCGCTGTGGCGCCTGGAAAAGCCGGGCCGGATTACATCGATCCTGCCTTTCATACGGCCGCAAGCGGCAGGGCCTGCCTCAACTATGACCCCTGGGCCATGCGGCCGGATTTTCTGCGCGCCAATGCGGCCAGCCAGGCTGCCGGTGGCGAGGTGCTGATTGTCGAGGCCATGATGGGGCTCTTCGACGGGGCGATGGATGGAACAGGCTCTCCTGCCGATCTGGCGGCAATGCTGGGACTGCCGGTTGTTCTGGTCGTCGATTGCGCCCGCATGTCGCAATCCGTTGCCGCCCTTGTGCGCGGCTATGCGTCCCATCGCGATGATGTTCATGTGGCCGGCGTCATCCTCAACAAGGTTGGCAGTGATCGCCATGAAATGATGTTGCGCGGCGCGCTGGCGGCAAGCGGAATGCCGGTGCTTGGCGTCCTGCGTCAGAACGAGGCCTTGAAGCTGCCGGAACGCCATCTCGGCCTCGTGCAGGCGACGGAACATGGCGGTCTGGATGCGTTCATTGCCCATGCTGCAGCGCAGGTTGAACAGGGCTGTGATCTGGATGCCATCCTGTCTCTGGCCCGATCACGGACGGCAAATCATGCGCAGGTCCATGTCCAGCCGCTGAAGCCGTTTGGCCAAAAGATCGCCATCGCCCGCGATATCGCTTTTGCCTTTTGCTATGAGCACCTTCTGTCCGGCTGGCGGAGTGCCGGCGCCGAGCTGACATTTTTCTCGCCCTTGGCCGACGAGGCGCCCGCAGACGATGCGGATGCCGTCTATCTGCCGGGCGGTTATCCCGAGCTTCACGCCGGCTCTTTGGCCAATGCCGGGCAGTTCAAATCCGGGATGACGGCAGTGCGGGACCGTGGCGCGCGCATTTTTGGAGAATGCGGCGGCTACATGGTGCTGGGTGAGGGGCTTGTCGCAGCCGATGGCAAGCGTTACGGAATGCTCGGTTTTCTTCCGCTGTCCACCAGTTTTGCCGTGCGCAAACGGCATTTGGGATACCGGCGGGTCACGCCGCTTGATGGCATTTTTTTTGATGGTTCACTGATGGCGCACGAATTTCACTATGCCACGATCCTGTCGGAGGGCAATGCCGACCGGCTGTTCGACACCGCTGACGCTGCCGGGACGCCGCTTGGGCCTGCCGGGCTGCGGCGCGGGCAGGTCGCTGGGTCTTTCATGCATCTCATCGATACGGCCCAGTCCGTATGACTGCCCCGATCGTGCATGGTGGCGGCATCACCGAGGCAGCGGCGGCTTTTGGCGGCAGGCCCGAGGATTGGCTTGATCTTTCGACCGGCATCAATCCCAACCCGGTGACATTGCCCGATATTCCGATGCAGGCCTGGCACCGGCTGCCGGATCGCCATCTGGTGGATAGCGCCCGGCATGCGGCTGCCCGCTATTATCATAGCGGTGATACTCTGCCGCTTCCTGTTCCCGGCACACAATCGGTCATCCAGCTTCTGCCGCATCTCGTCGCACCGGGCAGGCGTGTCGCCATTTTCGGGCCGACCTACGGCGAATATGCACGGGCCTTCATCAGTGCCGGTTTCGAGATCGACGAGATTTCCAAGTCCGATCAGTTGTCGCCGGATCATGGGCTGGCTGTTCTGGTCAATCCCAACAATCCGACCGGGCGCGCTTTTCTGCCGGCTGAGATCATCGATATGGCAAGCCGCATGAAGGTCCATGGCGGGGGGCTGCTTGTCGACGAGGCGTTTGGCGATACCGGGCCGCATCTCAGTGTGGCAGCGCAGGCCGCCGGTCACGACAATCTCATCGTCTTTCGCTCCTTCGGTAAATTCTTCGGGCTGGCGGGACTGCGGCTTGGTTTCGTGATTGCCGCGGAACCGGTTGTTTCGGCGTTTCAGGAATGGCTTGGTCCCTGGGCGGTGTCGGGACCGGCGCTGGTGACGGCGACAAAACTGATGGATGGCGATACGCAGGCGGTGCAGGCGCTGATATCGGTACGTCAGGAAGGTCTGGAAGCTGTGATCCGGCAGGCCGGGCTGGAGATCATCGGCGGCACGCCGCTGTTTACACTGATCGAGCACAAACAGGCTTCAGAACTGCATGAACACCTGTGTCATGCCCGAATTTTGACGCGAAAATTCAGTTATGCACCCGCTTGGCTGAGGATTGGACTTGCGCCGGATACCGCTGGCGATACACGCTTGGCGGATGCCCTGCGCAGCGCGCACCTCGCCTGAACGGACCCCCCTTGATGTCGACCGGAATTCTGCTTGTCCTGATCGCTGCCCTTCTGCTCGACCGGATCATCGGCGATCCCGATTGGCTCTGGCGCCGGTTGCCGCATCCGGTCGTCCTTTTCGGCGCGATGATCGGTTGGTGCGACCGGACGTTCAACCGCAAGCGTCTGGGAGAGGACGCGCTGCGGATCAGCGGCGTTCTGGTCATCGCCGGATTGCTGCTATTGAGCCTTCTTTGCGGCTGGGCGCTGCATCGGTTGTTCATGCAGATCGGGCTTTTCGGCTGGCTGCTTGAAATCATCGTCGTCGCGGTATTCCTGGCGCAGAAGAGCCTCGCCGACCATGTGTCACGGGTGGCCACCGGTCTTCGGACGGGTGGCCTGGAGGGCGGCCGCAGGGCGGTGTCGATGATTGTCGGGCGTGATCCCGAGACCCTGGACGAGCCAGCCGTGTGCAGGGCGGCGATCGAAAGTCTGGCGGAGAACTTTTCCGACGGTGTCGTTGCGCCTGCCTTCTGGTACGCGCTGCTCGGGCTGCCCGGGTTGCTGGCTTACAAGATGCTCAACACCGCCGATTCGATGATCGGTCACAAAAGCCCGAAATATCTCCATTTCGGCTGGGCTTCCGCTCGTCTCGACGATCTCGCCAACATTCCGGCTGCCCGGCTATCGATTTTGCTGATTGCAGCCGGTGCTGCCTTGATCACTGGGCGGCGCGCGGCTGGCAATGCCCTTGGGGTCGCGTTACGCGATCACGGCTTGCATCGTTCGCCGAATTCCGGCTGGCCGGAAGCCGCGATGGCCGGCGCGCTCGATGTGCAGCTGGCTGGCCCGAGAATTTACGCTGGTGCTGAGGTAAACGAGCCGATGATCAATGGAGCGGGCCGGGCAGTGGCAACGGTCGCAGACGTAGAGACCGGCGTTTCTATATTCTACGGTGCCTGCGGAATGCTCGTAGTTTTAGCAATGATTGTGGTCACCCTCGCCGGTATAGTTTGAAGACATTACTCAAATCGAAAAATCTTATTCGTGCGCGTTAACGCAGAATTTTCCAATTGTCTTAAACGTCTATCATTTCAAAGGCTGTAGAGTCTGTGTCGTGTTGGGACACCAGTAAAAAGGTGCGTACTTTTCGGAGAGAGTTTTCATGCGTAAATTCTTTTTTGCTTCTTTGGCCGTCTTGTTGATGCAATTTCATTCGCCTTCGGCCTTTGCAGCCAATCTTGTTGCAAGGGTCAGCCTTTCTTCTCAAACCATGACTGTGTCGCAGAATGGTTTCGTCCGGTATCGCTGGAAGGTTTCGACTGCCCGGAAGGGTTATGTCACACCGCAAGGAAGCTGGAGCGCCAAGTGGCTGTCGAGAGATCATCGCTCACGCAAATATGACAACGCGCCGATGCCTTATGCCGTTTTCTTCAACGGCGGTTACGCCGTTCACGCAACCTTCGACCTCAAGCGTCTCGGCCGTCCGGCTTCGCATGGCTGTATCCGCCTGCATCCGGAAAATGCTGCCGAGTTTTTCGCGCTGGCCAGTGAGTACGGTCTGAAAAACACCCAGATCGTCGTCAGCCGGTAAGATAATGTCCTGAGGTCGGCAGCGCGCCGATCTCAGGACATCTGCCGATTTCAATTCAGCTCGATGATGATCTTGCCGAACGGACCGCTGTCGAGATGGTCAAGCGCCTGATGCAAATCTTCCAGCGGATAGCGGGCATCGATCACCGGTTTAATCCCTGTCTTATCGATGGCGTCGGCGAAATCCTCCAGCGATCGCCGATGGCCAACGCTGATTCCCTGGATAACGGGTGATTTCAACAAGAGCGGTGCTGCAGGCCCGGCGACCTCGAAACCTTCGAAAACACCGATGACCGAGATCTGTCCATGCACGGCCACAGCACGGATGGACTGCCCGAGATTGGCGCCGCCGGCGATTTCCAGGATGTGATGGGCACCTTCGTCACGGGTGATTCTATAGACGGCTTCGACCCAGTCTTCCTTGCTGCTGTTGATGCCGTGGTCGGCGCCCAGCGTTTTGGCGCGTTCCAGTTTCCCGTCGCTGCGGGACGTGACGATGACATTGGCCCCATATGCCTTGGCTATCTGTAGCCCGAACAGGGCGACACCGCCGGTGCCTTGGACGAGCACGGTCGATCCGGCCTTGAGTTTGCCGAGTTCGATCAGTGCGAACCACGCCGTCAGTCCGGCGACGGGTAGGGTGCTGGCCTGCGCATCATCAAGGCTGTGCGGCGAGGCGGTAACCCAATCTTGCGGAAACACGACATAGTCGGCCAGAACGCCCTGATAGGCGCCGCCAAGGGTCTTATAGGCCGGCGTGCGGGCGTTGCCATCGTCGCGGCCGTCGACCCAGTCGGGCTTGAACATGGACATCACCCTGTCGCCGGGCTTGAAACGGGTGACACCGGATCCGATACTGTCGACCACGCCGGCCATGTCGGACGCCGGAACGAACGGTGTGGGCAAGGCGAGCCCCATGCCGGTTTCAATCACCAGCTTGTCGCGATAGTTCAGCGATGCGGCCGAAACCTTGACGCGGATTTCGCCTTGTCCCGGCTCGGGTATCGCGACGGTCTCCAGTTTCAGATTGTCACGGCCGATCGCCGGCATCGACCAGCGCCTCATTGTTTCCGTCATATTCGTCTCCTGCATTTTGGCTTCGTTCAAGCAATGAGGCGAAGCTAGCATTGCGTTTCATTCGCCAGTGGCGATATGATTTCCAATCATTGTTTCCCTCGGGGCTACAAAAGACATGAATGATCGTTTGAATGGCGTATCGGTATTCGTCGAAGCGGTTGAGGCGGCCAGCTTCTCAGCGGCTGCGCAGCGGCTCAATCTGTCCCGCTCGGCTGTTGGCAAGACGATTGCCCGGTTGGAGGAACGGCTCGGCGCGCGGCTGTTTCATCGCACCACGCGCAGCCAGACGCTGACGGAAGACGGTCAGGCTTTTTACGAGCGTTGCCTTCGGGCATTGGAAGAACTGCGGGCAGGCGAGGCCATGCTCGAATCAGGCCGCAAGGAGGTCGCAGGCCGGTTGCGGGTTTCGATGCCGGTCTTGTTCGGGCGACGCTGCGTCGCGCCTATCCTGCTGAAACTTGCCAGCCAACATCCGAAGCTGGAACTTGACCTGAACTTTACCGACAGCCAAGTCGATATCGTCGAAGACGGGTTTGATCTTGCCATCCGCAACGGCCCTCTGGGTGAACGGCCGGGGCTGATGACGCGCCGGCTGGCGCATCAGCGCATGACGGTCTGCGCTGCTCCGGATTATCTGCGTATCCATGGCACGCCGGAAAGCAGAGACGCGTTGCAAGACCATCACGCGATCCTCTACGCGCGCGCAGGCCGGATCCGTTCGTGGCTTTTTCCGGTAGAGGGCGGGCCGGACGCCGAAATCCTGCCGCCTTCGCGCATGCGTTTCGATGATCTGGAAATGATCGCCGATGCCGGTGTTGCGGGGCTGGGGCTAGTCTGGCTGCCTTGTTGGCTGGTTCAGGACAAGGTGCGCGACGGCCGTCTTGTCCGGCTGTTTGTCGAGGAACGCCGCCTGTCCTTCGATTGTCATGCCGTATGGCCGCAGACGCCGCATCTGCCGCTGCGTGTCCGGCTTGCAATCGATGCTTTGGCAGCGAGCCTGCCGGCCGCGACAGGGCTTTGAGGGTCGGTATCTCAGGCTTGGCTTGCTGTTTGAGCAACACCATGGTCATAAATGCAACTCTTGAGCCCAAGGCCATTGGCTTTTCAGCCGCATTTACCTATAGGTTCGGCAAAACATGTATTCTAAAGAGGTATGCGCGTGACAGCTACATTCGACAAGGTTGCCGACATCATTGCAGAAACGAGCGAAATCGATCGCGAGACGATTACGCCTGAAAGCCACACGATCGACGATCTTGGCATCGACAGCCTGGACTTCCTCGACATCGTCTTTGCGATCGACAAGGAATTCGGCATCAAGATCCCGCTTGAGCAGTGGACGCAGGAAGTCAACGAAGGCAAGGTTTCGACGGAAGAATATTTCGTTCTGAAAAACCTCTGCGCCAAGATTGACGAACTGAAGGCCGCCAAGGGCTGATTGACGATATCGCGCGTTTGACACGCGGGAACACGTGCATGAACCATATCAATGCCGCCTGTCGCGTGGACCGCGCTTGACAGGCGGCATTTGCGTTTTTACTTGACGGTCGCATGATCGCGACGCCGGACCGGTTTCGGGCGGGATCATGCGCGGATTTGAAATCCGGTCAGGTGCTGTCTCAAGCGCCATGTTCCGGGCCAAGCTGGATTTGCTCCTGATGCTCCTTGAATATTTTCAGATGATCGATCGGGTCGAAACGGTCGATCTCAACGCCAAGACGCTGACGGCGCGATCGGTTGTTCCGGCCCAAAGCCCCGTTTTCGAGGGGCATTTCCCGGGTTATCCGCTGGTTCCCGGTGTTCTCTTGATTGAAACGATGGCGCAGGCCTGCGGTTTTCTGGTGCTTGCTGCTACGGATTTCGCCGCAATGCCGTTCCTGATGTCGGTCGATAGCGCCAAGATGCGTACATTTGTCGAGCCGGAAGCCGTCCTCGACATTGAGGCTTTCCTTGAGCATGACGGTTCCGGCTTTGCCGTCGTGAAGGCTAAAATCACATCGCAGGGTAAAAAAGTCTGCGATGCACAGCTGAAACTGCGCACCATGCCGTTCGATCAGGTTCCGCTCGGTCCGATCGTCAAGAAGCGTGCCGAAGAAGTCGGGCTGATGGCTGCGATGGCGGTCTCGGCCGCGACGGGGGAATGACGATGAGCAAGTCCGCCAATGATGTCGTGATCACCGGTGTCGGTATCGTCACCAGCCAGGGTGTTGGCACCGACGTGCATACAGCACTTCTGACGTCCGGCCAGACGCCTGTTGTCCGTGTCGATACCGAGCGTTTCGCGCCCTATCCGGTGCATCCGCTGCCGGAGATCGACTGGTCGCAGCAGATATCCAAGCGTGGTGACCAGCGGCAGATGGAGAACTGGCAGCGCCTCGGCGTCTTCAGTGCCGGTCTGGCGCTTGACGATGCCGGTTTCAAGGACGATCTGGACGCCTGCGGCGGCATGGACATGATCGTGGCCGCCGGCGGTGGCGAGCGCGACATCAATGTCGATTCGCTGATCGTCGATGAAGCCCTGAAGCGCAATGACCGCGAACAGCTGCTCAACGAAAAGCTGACGACCGAATTGCGCCCGACATTGTTTCTGGCCCAGCTTTCCAATCTGATGGCCGGCAATATCTCCATCGTTCACAAGGTCACCGGCTCTTCGCGCACGTTCATGGGGGAAGAGGGCGCCGGTATTTCGGCGATCGAAACCGCTTTTGCCCGCATCAAGGCCGGGCAGTCGACCCATACGCTGGTTGGCGGTGCGTTTTCGGCCGAACGTCTCGACATGATCCTTTTGATCGAAGCCATCCAGGGGCATGCACTTGGTGGCCATCATCCGATCTGGTCGCGCAAGCCTGAAAATGGCGGCGGCATGATCACCGGTTCGGTCGGTGCGTTCCTGATGCTGGAATCGCGCGCGCATGCCGAGGCTCGCAATGCCCGCATCTATGCAACGATCGATGCTGTTGGCGGAGATCGCGGTAGCCGCGAAGGGGATCGCCTTGAACAGCGCCTGCAATACCTGACGGCCCCTGCTGCAGACGCTGACCCCTCGCGGACTGTTGTGTTTTCCGGTACGACCGGGTTCCATGATCTAGCGGCCCGCGAAAAGGCCTTTCTCGACGCGCAGTTCCCGAAGGCGGCCGTGCGTGCCTATGGCGGGCTCGTCGGCCACGCTCTGGAATCGCAGTTCCCGCTGGGCCTGGCTTTTGCGGCGTTGTCGCTTGGAGCGGGTGCCAAAGTGCCGCCATTCGATCCGGCAGGCGAGACGCTCATGGAAAAGCCTGCAAAGACGGCCATCGTCACAACGATCGGTCATGCGCGCGGCGAAGGTATCGCCGTGCTTTCGGCAGAAGAATAAGGAGCGGCAGATATGACCAGCGCTTACAAGGATCATCTCGGCCGCCCGCTGATCGCCGTCACCGGGATGGGCGTCATCACCTCACTCGGTCAAGGCGTCGAGGACAACTGGAAGGCTTTGACCTCCGGTGTGTCCGGCATCCACAAGATCACCCGGTTCCCCACTGAGGGCCTCTCGACCCGAATCAGCGGAACGGTCGATTTCATTGATATTCCAGCCGAAAACTCCGTTGAGCGTTCCTACGCATTTGCGCGTGAGACGACGGCCGAGGCGCTTGCACAGGCCGGTCTGTCTGGCGATTTCAACGGACCGCTGTTTCTCGCGGCTCCTCCGATCGAGCCGGAATGGAGCGCCCGTTTCGAGCTTGCCGACCGTTCGCCGCCATCGCAAAAACCGGGCGATGCCTATAATCGTTTTCTCGCTGCGATGCGCGACCGTGCGGATCCCGTGTTCCACGAGGCGGCATTGTTCGGTGCAATCTCCGAGCGCCTCTCCGACCGTTTCGGCACACGCGGTTTACCGGTAACGCTCTCGACGGCCTGCGCCTCGGGTGCTACCGCCATCCAGCTCGGCGTCGAAGCGATCCGTCAGGGCCGCACGGACCGGGCGCTGACCGTTGCCACCGATGGTTCTGTCAGTGCCGAAGCGCTGATCCGTTTTGCCCTTCTGTCTGCTCTGTCGACCCAGAATGATCCGCCGGAGCGGGCGTCGAAGCCTTTCTCCAAGGACCGCGATGGTTTCGTCATTGCCGAAGGTGCTGCAACGCTGGTGCTGGAATCACTGGAAGCCGCGGTCGCGCGTGGCGCAAAAATCTACGGCATCCTGAAGGGCTGCGGCGAAAAAGCCGATTCGTTCCACCGCACGCGGTCTTCACCGGACGGCGGTCCGGCCATCGCGACGATCCGTGCAGCTCTTGCCGATGCTGGTCTCAGCGAAGGCGATATCGGCTATATCAACGCTCATGGCACATCGACGCCTGAAAACGACAAGATGGAGTATGGCGCGATGCTGTCGGTGTTCGGCGAAGCATTGCCGTCCATTCCTGTGTCGTCGAACAAGTCGATGATCGGCCACACGTTGACGGCTGCCGGCGCTGTCGAGGCGGTGTTCTCGCTGCAGACCATCCTGACTGGCACGGTGCCGCCAACGATCAACTATCAGAATCCCGATCCGTCTATCGTTCTCGATGTCGTGCCGAACGTGAAGCGGGATGCGCAGGTGACTGCCGTCCTCTCGAACTCGTTCGGTTTCGGTGGCCAGAACGCCAGCCTTGTCATGGCCGCTGAACCGGCCTAATCGGACATCATATTTTTTTGAGGCAAACCCCTCGGGCTTAAGGACTTATATCATGCGCGCTTTGCAACTGGTCGACGACCGCAAGCTGGAAATCACCGATCTTCCCGAGCCGGAGGCTCCAGGTCCTGGTGAGGTTACCCTTCGCATCAAGGCTGTCGCGCTCAACCATATCGACGTCTGGGGCTGGCGCGGCATGGCCTTTGCCAAGCGCAAGATGCCATTGGTGATTGGTGCGGAAGCGTCGGGCGTGGTCGATCAGATCGGCCCGGGCGTATCCAATGTCCTGCCGGGCCAGTTGGTGTCGATCTATGGCGCGCGTACCTGCGGCCTCTGCCGCCCGTGCCGCGAAGGCCGTGACAACCTCTGCGAACATGTTGGCGGCGTGCATGGCTTCCATCTTGATGGCTTTGCGCAGGAAAAGGTCAATCTGCCGGCCCGTCTGCTCGTCCCGGCACCTCCTGGCATCGATGCGGTGGCTGCGGCTGTGGCACCTGTAACCTTCGGCACCGTCGAGCATATGCTGTTCGACAATGCCAAGCTTGAGCCGGGCGAAACCATTCTCATTCACGCTGGTGGATCCGGTATCGGCTCGGCGGCGATCCAGCTGGCGAAGAAGATCGGCTGCACCGTCATCACCACGGTCGGCTCGGATGACAAGATCGAAAGGGCCAAGGCGCTTGGCGCTGATCACGTCATCAACTACCGCAAGGATCGTTTCGAGGGCGTCACCCGCAAGCTGACCAAGAAGAAGGGCGTTGATGTTGTCTTCGAACATGTCGGCAAGGACACCTTTGCTGCCTCGATGTTCGTTCTCAAGCGCGGTGGCCGTCTCGTCACCTGCGGCTCGACCTCAGGCGTCTCCACTGATATGAACCTGATGATGCTGTTCCAGCAGCAGCTGAAGCTGTTCGGCTCCTTCGGATGCCGGATGGAGAACATGGCCAATGCCATGCAGAAGATGGCGCGTGGGCTCGTTCACCCCGTCATCGACACAGAAGTCGGTTTCAGCGAGATCGACAAGGCGCTGGAGCGCATGGAAACCCGCCAGGTCTTCGGCAAAATCATCCTGCGGATGGACTGAACACAGTGCGCATGCTGATTACACGACTGGTGCTCTCGGCGAAGCGTTTTCGCCAGTGGTCGATTGCGCAGTTCGTCTTTTTGCTTCTCGGTACGCTCAAGCTGTTTCCAGCCAAAGGGGCCATCGAGTTTTCTGCCGGTTTCACCCGCTGGCTCGGGCCTAAGCTGAAGCGGCGCCACAAGCTGACGATGACCAATCTTCGCAACGCTTTTCCGGAGAAAAGCGAGGCGGAGATCGAGGCGATTGCGCTGGAAAGTTGGAGCAGCATCGGCAGGCTCGCGGCGGAATACGTCTTTCTGGATGAACTGTTCGATTTCGATCCGGAAAACCCGAAGCCGGGCCGTATTGAAGTGTCCGGTATTCCGCTGTTCCTGGAGCTGCGCGATAATCCGCGCCCGTTCATCGTCTTTACTGCTCATACCGGCAATTTCGAGCTCCTGCCGGTCGCAAGTGCCGCATTCGGGCTGGATGTGACGGTGCTTTTCCGCCCCCCGAACAATCCCTATGTCGCTGACAAAGTTTTTGATTTCCGCAAGCAACGCATGGGCAATCTGGTGCCCTCGCATGCCGGATCGTCGTTCACGCTGGCGCGTAAGTTGGAGGCCGGTGGCGCCGTCGGCGTTCTGGTCGATCAGAAGTTCCGCAAGGGGCTGATGACGCAATTCTTCGGCCGCGATGTACGCACCAATCCGCTGCTGGCAAAGCTGGTGCGGCAGTTCAATTGCGAAGTCTATCCCGCCCGCTCCATCCGGCTGCCGGATGGGCGCTTTCGCCTGGAGCTGGAGCCGGCCATCGAAATTCCGCGTAAACCCGACGGAGGTGTCGATGTCAATGCGACAGCACAATTGTTGAATGACAAGGTCGAGAGCTGGGTGCGGGAATATCCGGGCCAGTGGCTCTGGTACCATGACCGGTGGCACATCAAGAGATACCTCAAAGACTGAGTTTGCCGCGAGCCTTTATCGGTATGGCGTCGGCGATCGGACAAATCGATATCGCCGTCCCCGATAAATGAGTGAGCCTTCACTTTTTTGTGCGTGCTTCAGCTCATTTTCTCGTGTTATGGGTGCCCTCGTGTCGCAAATACAGCCTCCTTGGGAGGAAACAGCGACGCAATTCGAATTGTTTTATATTAAATGCCTAAAATAAGTTCACCGGAAACGTTTCAGGTGATTTTTCAGGTGTTGAACCCCGTCTTTTTGGGTGTAAACTTCTGATATTACTATAAGGCGATTGCAAGCGCTTCGGGTCCATGGAATGGCGCCTTTCAATCGATTTAATTTTTGATTGCGTTCAATTTTCTGAAGCTTTTTCAAGCGGAAACAGAAAATTGGGGGAGTGGGGTGGAAATTGAAGGCACTGATCGAGCTCTTCTGGTTCAAATATTCTCAGCTGCAATATGCCGTTAAATCGGGTGATGATCTGCTGATCAGCATTCTTGATCGCGAGATTGATCCGGTTCTAACTGCGATCTATGAGGAGAAGGCTGACAACGTCACCGACGCTCGCCTGCAATTCCAGTTCGTCCTTGATCTGCTCCGCAAGGAAGCCGACGATGTGTCGAGCGTGCTGCGTCAGCGCGCTGCCCTGCAAACGTTGGCCGACCGTTATTTCTCTCCTGGCAGCAACGAGATTGTCGGAAAGCCGTGGATGTCGCCGCCGCCTAACGTTGCGGCACTCAGGGGCCGCGCTGACGAAGGGTTTCTCAACGAAGCGATTCTTGATTGTTTGCCCGACCGGGTTGCGGTCATCACGCCGGATTACCGCTATCTCTATACCAACCCCGTCAATGCAGCGCGGCTGGACGAACGTCCGATGGATCTCGTCGGCCGGCATATCGTCGAGTTCGTTGGCATCCAGCGCTTCGAACAGCGGGTAAAGCCCAACCTCGACAAGTGTTTTTCCGGCGAGCTGATCGATTATACCTTTGCCAAGGATGTCGGAAACCGCACGATTGTGGTGCGTTGCCGGATGACACCCTGCATGTCGGGCACCGGCAAGGTCATCGGCGCCATTCTGGTGCTGCAGGAAATCGCCGACCGCCGCCGCTCAATCGCGGCGTGAGCGTGAAAGGCGAGGGCGCTTGCCCTCGCTCGCTGCTCGCTGACGGTTACTTATCTGACCAAACAGCCAGTTCGTAACCATCCTGATCCTGGAAGTGGAAGCGCCTTCCACCTGGGAAGGAGAAGGTTGGCACGACGATGCGGGCTCCTTGTGCTTCGAGCCGCGCCTGTGTTTCAGCAAGATCATCGGCATAGAGGATGATCAATGGGCCGCCGGGTTTAGCTGTTCCGGTGGCCAAGCCTCCGGTCAACCTGCCATCGGTGAATTCGCAATATTCGGGGCCATAATCCGTAAACGACCAGCCGAAGGCTGTGCCGTAAAAAGCCTTCGAGCGCGCAATATCGGCAACTGCAAACTCGATATTGTCGATCTGGCGGTCGGTGCCTTTCTGTCCCATGGCGGTAATCCTTTATACTTCCAGCCGTTCTTTCAATGCGGAGAGGTCCTTCTTAACCCAATCGGCATCGCTGTCGAATTGTTCCTTGCTCATGCCGGGCTGCCTGAGCAGCGTGAACATCACTTCCGCTGCATCGCCGTTCGGCACGACACGCAGGGCGTTGTGCACCTGCAGTCCCGTTTCCGGTGTGACGAGGTGGTCGAGCACGCCAAGATCGTTGGGGGCGGTAAAGCGGATGCGGGCATTGCCGAGCGCGCCGTGTGCCACCCAATCCTCGCCATCCGGTTCCAGACCGTCGGCAAGGCCGGACGCCCAGTGTGGCATGTTTTCCGGCCTCGACGCGAATGCGTAGACATCGCGCCAGTTCCTTTCGATGCTGATATGGACGATTTTTGCTTCCATTGCAGGCACGCTGTTTCCTCCGTTGAAACCATTGCTGACTATGCCGCCGTCAAGACGGAGAAGATTGGACAAAACGGACAATCAGACTGCGGTCTGCCGCCTAATCAGCATAGCCGGTATCGATCGCCAGAATAGAGAGGGCGTCGTGCCGATGTGTCCTCAACAGTGAAATAAGCTGCTGGAAACGCAAAATTCGGTCGCTTGTGTTGGGGCCGTAACCGAAATGCGCTGCAGAGTGCTGTCACCAGCGGCTGCTCGCTGTATTTCCCGACAGACGAGGCCATAACCGATCTTTTTTGCCCGGTTTGTGCGCCAGGCCTCCCTGTTTCATCCGTTATCCGTGTGGTCTCCTCAGCGAGCGCCCCAAGGGTTCAAAGCCTATTTCATCGCATCGGAAAAGTATCACTTTTGACAACAATCACTTGTCGTTAATCGATTTGAATGCCAAAACTCCCTCAGCATCCGCAGGGCGTGTTCAGGCATCCGCAACCGAACAAAATCGCCCTGCAAGTTCAATCTGGTGGAGCTGCGCGCACGCCCAGCCGGGCATTAGCACCTTCACTGTCCAACGGAGGCACATACGTGGCACAGGCAGAAATCGGCCTTATCGGTCTTGGCGTTATGGGATCGAATCTGGCGCTCAATATTGCCGAAAAAGGCAACACGATCGCAGTCTTCAACCGCACCGTCGAGGCGACGCGGAAGTTTTATGCCGAAGCAGGCAGCTTGCAGAGCCAAATCGTGCCGTGCGAGACCATCGAGGAATTCGTCGCTGCGATCCGCCCGCCACGGCCAATCATCATCATGATCAAGGCCGGTGAGCCGGTCGATCAGCAGATGGAACTGCTCAAGCCTTATCTTGAGAACAACGATATCATGATCGATGCTGGCAATGCCAATTTCCGTGACACGATGCGCCGATTCGACAATCTCAAGGATAGCGGCCTGACCTTTATCGGCATGGGTGTCTCCGGTGGTGAAGAGGGCGCGCGCCACGGCCCGTCCATCATGGTCGGCGGCAAGGAAGAATCCTGGAAGCGCGTCGAAAAGGTACTGACCTCGATCGCCGCGAAATACAACGATGATCCGTGCGTTGCCTGGCTCGGCGAAAATGGCGCTGGCCATTTCGTCAAGACCATCCACAACGGCATCGAATATGCCGACATGCAGATGATCGCCGAAATATATGGCATCCTGCGGGACGGCCTGAAGATGAGCGCCACCGAAATCGGCGAAGTTTTTGGCGAGTGGAACAGGGGCCGCCTGAATTCCTACCTGATCGAAATCACCGAGACAGTGCTGAAGGCCGCAGACCCGATCACCGGCAAGCCGATCGTCGATCTCATCCTCGACAAGGCCGGCCAGAAGGGCACGGGCAAATGGTCGGTGATCGAGGCGCAGAACATGGGCATTCCGGCAACCGCGATCGAGGCGGCTGTTGCTGCCCGCAGCATCTCGTCGGTCAAAGGCGAGCGTGAAGCGGCTGAAAAGGTGCTTGGCCTGCCGAATGTTGGCGAGTTCAAGATTGCCGACAAGGCCGCGTTCCTGAAGGACCTCGAAAGCGCGCTGCTGGCCGCCAAGATCGGCGCCTATGCCCAAGGGTTCGCGGTCATGGCGGAAGCATCGCGCGAGTTCAACTGGAATCTGCCGATGCCGACGATCGCAAAAATCTGGCGGGCTGGTTGCATCATTCGCTCGGCCTTCCTCGACGAGATCACCACGGCCTTCACCAAGGATCCGGGCGTTGCCAACCTGATCGTCACGCCTGCCTTCTCCGGCATGGTCAAAGAAACTGACGGCGCGCTTCGCCGGGTTGTTTCGGCAGCCGTTCTTGGCGGCCTGCCGGTTCCGGCACTGGCGTCGGCACTCGGCTATTTCGACAGCTATCGCCGCGGCCGCGGCACGGCAAACGTCATCCAGGCGCAGCGCGACTTCTTTGGCGCTCACGGTTTCGACCGCCTAGATGGTGCCGATTCGCATCACGGCCCGTGGGGCAGCGGTCTCAACGCCTGATCGCGCTTCAAGCATCCTGAAACAGAAAAACCCGCGCGGATCGCTCCGCGCGGGTTTTTTGATAGCCGGATACTGCCTTCGGTTCAGACCGCCTTGCTGAGGCTTTGCAATTCTTCAGTCGGGGTGCCAGCAATGCGGCCGATGACGGCTTTGGCAAGCTCCCGGCCGGCATGACGGATGTCTTCGTTCATGGTGATGACTTCCGGCCGTAGCCAGCTCAGGAAGTCGCTTGGCACTTTCGAGACCATATCGATATCTTGGTTGAGCTTCTTTCCAACCGTCTCCAGCCCCGCGATCAATGCGATCGCCGCGGCGCCCGAGCCAGACACAATGCCGTCAGGCGCATCCGGGGATCTCATCAAGGTTTCGAAGGCCGCGCGAATTTCCACCAGCGTATTGTCTATATCAACAGTGTTGAAAGCGATGGTTTCGACACCGAAATCACGGATTGCCCGGTCAAAACCATCGCGCATGTGCCGGTGGAATGTCAGGCGCGGCGGCGGCTGCAGTAGCGCGATGCGTTTGCGGCCAAGATCGACAAGCCGTTTCACTGCCTCATAGGCAAAGCCCTCGTTGTCGAAGTCGTGATAGGGGTGGGCAAGACCCATGTCCGTTCGGCCGTGGGTGACGAACGGGAAGTTCCGTTCCATCATCAGCGCCACGCGCGGATCCTTCGGCTCAGTACGTGAAATGATGACCCCGTCAGCAGCACCGGTGTCGAGAACATACCGCACGGGAACAAGGGCGTCCTTGGAGGAGCTGTAGGGTGTCACCACAAGATGATAGGGCGTCGAGGCCAGTATTTCGGAGATGCCGATGACCATGGGGCTGGTCAGCCCCATCACTTCCTCCTCAAGTGACAGGACCAGACTGATGACATTGGTCTTGCCGGTGCGCAGCCTGACGCCGGCACGGTTCGGCTGATAGCCGACCTGCTTGGCGACGAGCCGTACCCGCTCCTTGGTTTCGGCGCCGATGTCCGGGGCATCCTTCAGGGCGCGTGATACCGTTGTTATACCGAGGCCGGTCATGAAGGCAATCGTCTTCAGCGTCGGGCGCTCGTTCATTGAGGGCGGTATCGTTGCCTGCCGGCCTTTGTTGTTCTCGTCCATTCCCCGCCCGTCGCTTTCCCATGTTCAGGTCGTGCCGTCGCAAGGACGACGTTTAACCTGCAGAAACCCCAAGGGGCTTGCCTGCCTTATATCCGATTCATGACATAGAGGCACCCACGGTCCATGCCCCCGAATTTTGAGAAATCTGTAACGATACAGTAGCCTTGTCGAGTTGTTTTTTTGCTTTCGTGATTGCCGCTCTCTCTGGGGTTGAATCTTGCGCCGCACCAAGATGTCGCTGCATCCGCGAAGTATGCGTGGGGTGAAGAACCGCGAATTTAGTGACAGGATTGTCGAAATATCTGCATTTATAGCGATTTTCGGTGCAAATTTGCACCGCAATAAAGCTTGGTTTTCACCGCATCGGTATGCATTTTTTTAAAGCTAAAAGTTGTGTGGATATTTTTATCGGGAATTGTGCGTTGTGGTGGTTGCGTCTGCAAATCGATTGAACTAAGTTTTTACGGTAACGTTACAGTGAGGGAGGAAAACTCATGAAATTGCGTTTGTTGGCTGCTGCATTGGCGGCGACTGTAGTGCTTCCATTGGGCATCGCTAACGCTGCCGATCTGGAAGTGACGCATTGGTGGACGTCCGGTGGCGAAGCCGCGGCCGTCGCAGAACTGGCCAAGGCATTCGATGCCACCGGCAATCATTGGGTCGATGGCGCTATTGCCGGCTCCGGCGGCACTGCTCGGCCGATCATGATCAGCCGCATCACCGGCGGTGACCCGATGGGTGCCACCCAGTTCAACCACGGCCGTCAGGCTGAAGAATTGGTGCAGGCTGGTCTCATGCGCGACCTGACGGATGTCGCGACCAAGGAACATTGGAAAGACATCATCAAGCCGTCGAGCCTGCTCGACAGCTGCACGATCGACGGCAAGATTTATTGCGCGCCGGTCAATATCCATTCCTGGCAGTGGCTGTGGCTGTCGAACGCGGCCTTCAAGACGGCCGGTGTCGATGTGCCGAAGAACTGGGACGAGTTTGTTGCCGCCGCTCCAGCGCTTGAAAAGGCAGGTATTGTTCCGCTCGCCATCGGTGGCCAACCTTGGCAGTCGGCGGGGGCCTTCGACGTTCTGATCCTGTCGCTTGCGGGCAAGGATACGTTCCTCAAGGTCTTTGGTGACAAGGATGAAGCCGTGGCGGCCGGGCCGGAAATGGCCAAGGTCTTCAAGGCTGCCGACGATGCTCGCCGCATGTCCAAGGGTACCAATGTTCAGGATTGGAACCAGGCGACCAACATGGTCATCACCGGCAAGGCCGGCGGACAGATCATGGGGGATTGGGCACAGGGTGAATTCCAGCTCGCCAACCAAAAGGCAGGCGTGGACTATTCCTGCTTGCCCGGGCTCGGGGTGAATGCCGTCATCGCGACCGGCGGTGATGCGTTCTATTTCCCGCTGTTGAAGGATGCGGAAAAGTCCAAGGCACAGGAAGCACTTGCATCGACGCTGCTTGATCCGAAGACGCAAGTTGCCTTCAACCTGAAGAAAGGCTCGTTGCCGGTTCGTGGTGACGTCGACCTCGCAGCAGCCAACGACTGCATGAAAAAGGGCCTCGATATCCTGGCCAAGGGCGATGTCGTCCAGTGGACCGACCAGCTCCTCTCTGCAGACAGTCAGAAGCAGAAGGAAGATCTCTTCTCCGAGTTCTTCGCCAACCCATCGATGACACCCGAAGAAGCGCAGAAGCGCTTTGCCGACATCATCGCTTCGGCCGATTGATCGAGCCAGTCTCTCGGAAACCGGCTCCGCACGCGCGGGGCCGGTTTCAGGCTCCCGGCAATCTGGAGCTTCTGTCCTCAAAATAAAAATGCGATCCAGGGGAGGGTTGACCTATGACGGGCCACGCGAACGCCGGCCGGCCGAACCAGTTGCTGCGCAATCTGAATGCGAAGATTGCCTCAATTCCAATGATTCTCACCGCGGTCGTCATCTTTTTCGGCGGTACACTCTGGACGGTGTTTTATTCCTTCACCAATTCCAAGCTCCTGCCGCGTCTGTCTTTCGTCGGTCTCGACCAGTACGAGCGCTTGTGGGCAGCCCCCCGATGGCTCATCTCAATCCAGAATCTGGCTATCTATGGTCTGTTTTCGCTGATCTTCAGCCTTGTGATCGGTTTTCTGCTGGCGGCGCTGATGGATCAGAAGATTCGCTTCGAAAACACATTTCGGACGATCTTTCTCTACCCCTTCGCGCTCTCTTTCATCGTCACCGGCCTCGTCTGGCAATGGATTCTGAACCCTGAGTTTGGCGTCCAATCCGTTGTGCGCTCGCTCGGCTGGAGCAGCTTCACATTCGATCCCCTCTATAATTCCAATATCGTCATCTACGGCGTCCTGATCGCGGCCCTCTGGCAGGGGACAGGGCTTGTCATGTGCCTGATGCTGGCCGGCCTGCGCGGGATTGATGAGGATATCTGGAAGGCGGCGCGCGTCGACGGCATTCCGACGTGGAAGACCTATGTTTTCATCATCATCCCGATGATGCGCCCCGTGTTCATCACAACGCTGGTGATCATCGCCAGCGGCATCGTCAAGGTATACGATCTGGTCGTAGCGCAGACTAGCGGTGGGCCAGGTATCGCTTCCGAGGTGCCTGCCAAATACGTCTATGACTACATGTTCCAGGCACAGAATCTGGGTCAGGGATTTGCCGCTTCGACCATGATGCTGCTCACCGTCGCCATTATCATCGTCCCCTGGGCCTATCTCGAATTCGGAGGACGCAAGCGTGGCTGAAGTCGTATCCCTCAATAAACCCGCCACTGCCGCGGCGCCTGCGACGAAGCCAATTTCCGGACCGAGAGGCAAAAAGCCGAAGCCGATGTTCTCGCCGCGAAACATCATGATCTACGGCGCGTTGCTGTTTGCCGCTGTCTATTATCTCTTGCCACTCTATGTGATGGTCGTCACATCGTTGAAGGGCATGCCGGAAATCCGGCTCGGCAACATCTTCTCACCGCCGGTCGAAATCACCTTCGAACCTTGGGCCAAGGCTTGGGCGAGTGCCTGTACGGGTCTGAACTGCGACGGGCTTTCCCGCGGGTTCTGGAATTCGGTACGCATCACCATCCCTTCGACCGTCGTCTCTATCGCCATCGCCTCGGTCAATGGCTATGCGCTGGCCAACTGGCGCTTCAAGGGCGCCGACCTGTTCTTCACCATCCTGGTCGTCGGCGCATTCATTCCCTATCAGGTGATGATTTATCCGATCGTCATCGTACTGCGCGAAATGGGCCTCTACGGGTCGCTGACCGGCCTGATCCTCGTCCACACGATCTTTGGCATGCCGATCCTCACGCTTCTTTTCCGCAACTACTTCACGTCGCTGCCGGAGGAACTGTTCAAGGCGGCACGTGTCGATGGGGCAGGGTTCTGGACCATCTACTTCAAGATCATGCTGCCGATGTCGCTGCCGATCTTCGTGGTCGCGATGATCCTGCAAATCACCGGTATCTGGAACGACTTCCTGTTCGGCGTCGTGTTCACGCGGCCGGAATATTATCCCATGACCGTCCAGCTCAACAATATCGTCAATTCTGTTCAGGGCGTGAAGGAATACAACGTCAACATGGCGGCAACCATCCTGACTGGTGCCGTGCCGTTGATCGTCTATTTCGTCTCCGGACGGCTTTTCGTCCGTGGCATCGCCGCCGGCGCAGTGAAAGGGTAATTGCATGACCAGCAACAGTGTATCGGTCAGGGATCTGTCATTGAGCTTCGGTGCGGTCACCGTACTTGAAACTCTCAATCTCGACGTCAAGGATGGTGAGTTCCTCGTGCTTCTCGGCTCGTCCGGCTGCGGAAAATCGACACTCCTCAATTGCATCGCCGGACTTCTCGACGTGTCGGAAGGCCAGATTTTCATCAAGGAGAAGAACGTCACTTGGGAAGAGCCCAAGGATCGCGGCATCGGCATGGTGTTCCAGTCGTATGCGCTCTATCCGCAGATGACGGTGGAGGGCAACCTGTCCTTCGGCCTCAAGGTTGCCAAGCTGCCCCAAGCGGAAATCGACAAGCGGGTGGCCCGCGCCGCCGAAATTCTGCAGATACAACCGCTTCTGAAGCGCAAACCGTCCGAACTCTCCGGTGGCCAGCGGCAGCGCGTGGCCATCGGCCGTGCCCTGGTGCGCGATGTCGATGTCTTCCTGTTTGACGAACCGTTGTCCAATCTCGATGCCAAGCTACGTTCGGAACTGCGCGTCGAAATCAAGCGGCTCCACCAGTCGCTGAAGAACACGATGATCTACGTCACCCATGACCAGATCGAGGCGTTGACGCTGGCCGATCGCATCGCGGTGATGAAGAGCGGCGTCATCCAGCAGCTGGCTGATCCCATGACGATCTACAACATGCCGGAAAACCTGTTCGTTGCCGGCTTCATCGGTTCGCCATCGATGAATTTCTTTCGCGGCGAGATCAAGGACAAGGCCGGCCGCAAGGTCATCGAGATCAACGGCGTCGATTTCGCGATGGATGCCTATCCCGCCCGTGGGCCGCTGGAAGCTGGCCGCAAGGTCGTTCTCGGGGTTCGCCCGGAACACGTCAAGGTCGATGAGCCAGGCGCGGAAATCCATGACGCGGTGGTCGATATCGAGGAGCCAATGGGCGCCGATAATCTGCTGTGGCTGAAGCTGGCCGGGCAGACCATATCGGTGCGCATTGCCGGCGCGCGGCGCTATGCGCCTGGATCGGCGGTGAAACTCAGCTTCGACATGTCGATGGCCTCGGTGTTCGACGCCGTGACCGAAAACAGGATTTGATCACTCTGAAACACTGTGATGGCCGCAAGCGTGCGCGGCCATCATGACCGAATGAATGATGCCGGCCCTGTCGGGGTTGGCTGCGAATGGATTGCGACAATGTCTGCTCTTGCTTTCTCCACCCCTGCCACCCTCGACCTGTCCGGCGATTGGCAACTTGCCGCGTCCGACAACAGTCATGCACTGACGATCGCCATTCCCGGCGATGTCCATAGCGCCCTGCAGGCGGCAGGCGTTATCGCGGATCCCTATGCCGGCCGCAACGAGGACGATGTGCAATGGGTGGCGCACAAGGATTGGGTGCTGCAACGGCTGTTCCATATCGATGAGGTCGATCTCGCAGGCAATTGGTATCTGGATCTGGAGAGCCTCGACACGATCGCCGAGGTCTATGTTAACGACCAGCTGGTGTTGAAATCAGACAATTGCTTCCGCCGCTATCGTCCGGATGTTGGCTCGGCATTGAAGGCGGGTGAAAACAGGCTGCGTGTCGTTCTGCGTTCCTCGATCGCCGCGGGGGCTGAGAGGCAGGCGGCCCAGCCGTTCTACATTCCTTATTCGACCGGTAACTCACCCATTGCCAATGGCAACATGCTGCGCAAGCCGCAATGCCATTTCGGCTGGGACTGGAACATCGCCATTGCACCGCTCGGCATCTACGGCACGATTGCGCTGAAAAGGCTTGCCGCCGCCCGTATCGAACATGTGACAACGCGGCAGGTGCCGCAGATCGGCGGAGCGATTGATCTTCAGATCACGGTGACGTTGTTCGCAAAGGAGCCCGGCATTGTCGGGATTGACTTCGTGCTTGGCGGCCAGCGGGAGCATCTGGAGTGCGCCGTCAATGCCGGTGAAACGCAGGTCACCCATGTCTTTACCGTGGAAAATCCGGCTCTCTGGTGGCCGGCCGGCAGCGGCGAGCAAGTACTATCCTTGCTCAGGGTCTCAGTTCCAGGCGAAACTGTTACCCGCCATATCGGTTTTCGCACCGTCGAGTTGATCACCGACAAGGATACGGCCGGCAGCCGTTTCGCCTTCCGCGTCAACGGCCGCGAAATCTTCTGCCGGGGCGCCAACTGGATCCCTGCCGATGCGCTTGCCTCCCGGGTTACGCCGGAGAGCGTCGAGGACCTGCTGCGCTCAGCCGTCGACGCCAATATGAACATGATCCGTATCTGGGGCGGCGGGTTCTACGAACCAGACTGGTTCTACGATCTCTGCGACCGGCTCGGTATCATGGTCTGGCAGGATTTCATGTTCGCCTGCAATCTCTATCCCTCGACACCGGATTTTCTGGAGAACGTCGCCGCCGAGGTCGAGTATCAGGTCAAGCGCCTGTCCTCGCATCCGTCGATCGTGCTCTGGTGCGGCGATAACGAACTGGTCGGCGCGCTGACCTGGTTCGAGGAAAGCCGCAAAGACCGTGACCGCTACCTGGTGTCTTACGATCGCCTCAACCGTGTCGTCGAAACCGGCATCAAGGCGGCAGCGCCCGAGGCGATCTGGTGGCCGTCGAGCCCGTCGGTCGGGCCGCTCAATTTCGGCGATGCCTGGCACGCCGATGGTTCCGGCGACATGCACTATTGGTCGGTCTGGCACGAAAACAAGTCGTTCGACAATTACCGCACCGTGCGGCCGCGTTTCTGCTCGGAGTTCGGCTTCCAGTCCTACACGTCGATGCCGGTGGTGCGGCAGTTTGCCGAACAGAAGGACCTGAACGTCGCTTCGCCGGTGATGGAATCACACCAGAAAAATGCCGGCGGCAACGAGCGCATCGCCGCGACCATGTTCCGCTATTTCCGCTTCCCGAAGGATTTTTCTAATTTCGTCTATCTCAGCCAGATCCAGCAGGGACTTGCGATCCGCACGGCCGTCGATTTCTGGCGATCGCTGAAGCCGCATTGCATGGGCACGCTCTACTGGCAGCTCAACGATACCTGGCCGGTCGCCTCTTGGGCCAGCCTTGATTACGGCGGCAACTGGAAGGCCATGCACTACATGACCCGCCGGTTCTTCCAGCCGGTCGCAGTCGCGGCCATCCCGTCAGATGACGGCAAGACCATCTCGTTTTCGATGGTCAACGATACGGCGGCACCCGTGACAGTCGAGCTTCAGACCTTTGTCATTTCGCTTTCCGGCGAGAGACAGCCCCTGACGGCTGCTGCCGGCACCTGCAGCCCGGATCGTGCCGATACGCTGATGACGATTGCCGCGTCCGATATCCCGAAGGACGCGTTGCTGTTCTGGTCGTTCGAGGCTTCGAACGGCATGCGCGGCGAGGGGCACCACGTTCAGGGCACTTACAAGGCGCTTGATCTTGAGCCATCGGGTCTTTCCATCTCGGCGACGCCGGTCGGCGATGGTTCCTACGGTGTCACGGTTTCGGCAACCGGTCTTGCCCTGCATGTGATGATCGAAGCCGACGTCGAAGGCCGCTATTCGGATAACGCCTTCGACCTGACGGCGGGCCAAAGCCGGGTCATCCGCTTTACCCCACGGCAACCACTGGCAGCAGGCGCTGGTCCGGTCTTCACCGGCTACGACCTTCACTCCTGCCAAGGCAACGGATAGGAGGCCGCAATGCTGCGAAGCGAAGTCAATGCCATAATTGAGCGGAGCGATGCCTTCATGCGTCAGCATGGGTTCGTCCTGCCACCTTTCGCTTACTGGTCGCCTGAGGAGCTGAAGGCGCGGGTGGCGTCGGACACGCCCTCCATCCGCGACACCCGGCTCGGCTGGGATATCACCGACTATGGCAAGGGCCGGTTCGACGAGTTTGGCCTTGTCCTGTTCACCCTGCGTAACGGCTCGGCGGCGGCGCTCGCTGATGGCCGCGGCATGCTCTATGCCGAAAAGCTGATGATCACGGCAAAAGATCAGGTCAATCCACTGCATCGGCATGCTGTGAAAACCGAGGATATCATCAATCGCGGCGGCGGCACGCTGGTGCTGCAAATGTACAATTCACTGCCTGATGGAAATGTCGATGAGGCCAATGATGTGGTGGTCGCCACCGACGCCCGCCTGCGGACACTGAAGGCTGGCGCTTTCCTGCGGCTGTCGCCCGGCGAAAGCGTCACGCTTCTGCCCGGCAACTGGCATGCCTTCTGGGCCGAGGGCGCGGATGTGCTGATGGGCGAGGTGTCGACCGTCAACGATGATCTCACCGACAATTATTTCCGCGAGCCCGTCGGCCGCTTTTCCACCATCCAGGAAGACACCAAGCCGAGCCATCTGCTGGTGTCGGACTATGACACCTGGCTCCCATAAACGATCCCAAGGAGGAATTCTCATGCAGACCGTCAGCTTCCAGCTTTACAGCGCCCGTAATTTCCCGCCGCTTTCCGATGTCCTGAAGACGATCGGTGCCGCCGGCTACAAGCAGGTCGAAGGGTATGGCGCTCTTTACGCCGCGCTCGATGATGCCGCCCTTGCCGCGCTGAAGGCAGACATGGATAAGAGCGGCGTGACCATGCCGTCGGCCCATTTCAGCCTCGATCTGCTCGAGAACGATCCGGCGCGCGCCGTGCACATCGCCAAAACGCTCGGCATCAAGTCGATCTATTGCCCCTATCTTGCCGCTGAAGATCGTCCGACGGACGCTGCCGGCTGGAGAGCCTTTGGTGAGCGCCTTGAAAAGGCAGGCAAGCCCTTCCGTGACGCTGGCCTCGATTTCGGCTGGCACAACCATGATTTCGAATTCGTGGCGCTGGCCGACGGATCGATCCCGCAGGACCATATCTTTGCCGGCGGGCCAAATCTGTCCTGGGAGGCGGATATCGCCTGGGTCATCCGTGGCGGTGCCGATCCGTTCGCTTATATCGAAAAGTACGGCAAGCGCATTACCGCCGTCCACGTGAAGGATATCGCCTCGGCTGGTGAGAATACGGATCAGGATGGCTGGGCCGATGTTGGTCACGGTACGGTAGAATGGGCAAAGCTCTTCAAGGCGCTGTCTGCAACATCAGCAAAATATTACATCGTCGAGCACGACAATCCCACGGATTACAAGGTGACGGCCGAGCGCTCGATCGCCTCGATCAAGACCTACTGAAAGAAAGACAACACTATGACACAGGAACGAGTGACAGGGGAACTTGGCGTCGGCATCATCGGCTGCGGCAACATCTCCACCACCTATTTCACGCTCTCACCGCTCTTTAGGGGCATTAAGGTCGTCGCCTGCGCCGATATCAACCCGGCTGCCGCAGAAACGCGTGCGTCCGAATATGGCGTCAAGGCACAGACCATCGAAGAACTGCTGGCCAATCCGGAAGTCGACATCGTTGTCAACTTGACGATTCCGGATGCGCATTTCCCTGTTTCCAAGATGATTCTGGAAGCCGGAAAGCACGTCTATTCGGAAAAGCCGCTGGTTCTATCGCTGGAGCAGGGCGAAGAGCTTCGCGGGGTCGCAGCCGCCAACAAGCTCAGGGTCGGCTGCGCGCCCGACACGTTCCTCGGCGGCGCACACCAGCTGGCGCGTGACTATATCGACCAAGGCAAGATCGGCCGTGTCACATCCGGCACCTGCCACGTCTTGAGCCCTGGCATGGAGATGTGGCATCCGAACCCGGACTTCTTCTTCCTGCCCGGCGGCGGCCCGATCCTCGATCTCGGTCCCTATTACATTGCCAACCTGATCAACTTGATCGGTCCGGTCAAGCGCGTGGCGGCACTGACCTCGATGGCCAATCCGACCCGCACGATCACCAGCGAGCCGCGCCAGGGCGAAGTCATTCCGGTGAAGACGCCGACAAACATCCATGCATTGCTCGAGTTCCAGAATGGGGCGACGATCACGCTGTCGGCCAGCTGGGATGTCTGGTCGCACAATCATGCCAACATGGAACTCTACGGCACGGAAGGCTCGCTGTTTGTGCCGGACCCGAACTTCTTCGGCGGCACGGTCTCTGCCAGCGGCCCTGATAAAGACATCCAGCCACTGGAAACCTGGGATCATCCGTTCTCTGTTCCCAACCAGGAACACAAGCAGGGCATGATGGCCAATTATCGCACGGCTGGCCTTGCCGATATGGCGCTTGCCATTCTCGACGGCCGTGACGCGCGCTGCTCACTGGAACGGGCACTTCACGGCGTCGATGTCATGGTGTCGATCCTGAGGTCGGGCGAAGAGGGCCGTTTCATCGAGCTGACGACGACCTGTACCCAGCCGGCAGCGCTCGGTATCGAGGAAGCCAAAGCCCTGTTGCGCTAACGCAATTCCAGCAAAAGTGCGCAGCGGTTTTGCGTTCGGAATTGCCTAAAAAGCAAAAGGGAGAGCGTTTTCGCGGTTCGAAGAAAGCGGAAAGCTCTAGGCCAAATTTGGGGGTGCAAGGCAGTATCGCCTTGCACCGTCATCACAATAAAATATACCGCTTCTATCCCGATATTCCCGGAGCATAGCCGCTTCGGGAATTCCTTTTTCAAAGCACAGGCAGGATAAAACGATGAGCTGGCAACCGGCTGACAATCGCTACGAGACGATGAAGTACAATCGCTGCGGCAAGACCGGGCTGAAGCTGCCGGCGATCTCGCTCGGTCTTTGGCACAATTTCGGCCATGAAACGCCGCATGAGCGCAAGCTCGACATGTGCCGCACGGCATTTGACCTCGGCATTACCCATTTCGATCTCGCCAACAATTACGGCCCGCCTCCGGGCTCGGCCGAAACCGCGTTCGGCGAGATCATGCGCACCGATTTTGCCGGCCTGCGCGACGAGCTGATCATCTCCTCCAAGGCCGGCTATGACATGTGGCCGGGTCCGTATGGCGAATGGGGCAGCCGCAAGTACATGATCGCGTCCTGCGACCAGAGCCTCAAGCGCATGGGTCTCGATTACGTCGATATCTTCTATTCGCACCGCTTCGATCCAGACACGCCGCTGGAGGAAACCTGCGGTGCGCTCGATCATATCGTCCGATCGGGCAGGGCGCTGTATGTCGGCATCTCCTCCTACAATTCGCAGCGTACCCGCGAGGCCGCAGCGATCCTGAAAGATCTCGGTACGCCGCTGATCATCCACCAGCCGAGCTATTCGATGCTCAACCGCTGGGTCGAGGATGACGGTCTGGTCGATACGCTGGAAGAGCTTGGCATGGGTTCGATCGTGTTCTCGCCTTTGGCGCAGGGCATGTTGACGACGAAGTATCTCGGCGGCATTCCGGCCGACAGTCGTGCCGCGCAGAACCACTTCCTCAAGAAGGATTTTATCCGCCCGTCGATCCTCGACAATATCAGGAAGCTCAACGAGATTGCCGAAAAGCGCGGCCAGACGCTGGCGCAGATGGCCATCGCCTGGGTCCTGCGCAACGGCCGGATCACCTCGGCGCTGATCGGCGCCAGCCGGTCGTCGCAGATCGTCGATTGCGTCGCTGCGTTGAAGAACGACACGTTCACGGCGGAAGAACTGGCCGAGATCGATGTCTATGCCAAGGAAGCCGACATCAATCTGTGGGCCTCGTCGGCAGAGCGCGATTAAGCATCGGCCCTACGGTCACGCACAATAGCAAAGAGCACCGGATCGTCTGATCCGGTGCTCTTTGCGTTCAGGGCATGCATTCAAGCCGGATAGATGCGTGGGCGGCGGATATCGACGAAGCCGCGCGCGTCGGCCCGGAACGGGAATTCCGGCGCCGCGTCGAACTCGATGGACTGACCATCGACCGTCAGGGCAAGCACACGTTTGGAATCGGGCCGGTCGATGACGCGGGCGATGGTTGCCTGAATGCCATGGCCATCTTCGCGCCAGGTGACGTCGGCGGGCCGGAAGAACAGTTCGGCCGGGCCGTCCGCAATTCCGGCCGCGTCGAAGCCAACCTCCTGGATCTGTGCTTTTTCTCCGGAAACCGTGACCTTCAGGCGGTTGGCGTCGCCAAGGAAATTCATGACGAAGGCACTGGCCGGTGCCCGGCAAACCTCTTCTGGCGTCCCCGTCTGAACGATCTTACCCTTGTCGAGAATGACGACGCGATCGGCGAGGTCGAGGGCCTCGGCCTGGTCATGGGTGACGAACAGCGTCGTGATGCCCAATTCGTCATGGATCTTGCGCAACCAGCGCCGCAGGTCGCGCCGGACATTGGCATCGAGCGCGCCAAACGGTTCGTCGAGCAGCAGAACCTTGGGGTCGACGGCAAGCGCCCGGGCCAGCGCCACCCTCTGCCGCTGTCCGCCTGAGATTTGGGCTGGAAACCGATCCTGCAGGCCTTCAAGCTGGACGAGGCGCAGCAGATGCTCCACCCGATTGGTGATCTCTGCGGACGAGCGTTTGGTCTTCGAGACCTTCATGCCGAAGGCGATGTTGTCGCCAACCGTCATGTGTGGGAAGAGCGCATAATGCTGGAAGACGAAACCGACGCCGCGATGGCGAACCTCGATATCGGTGGCGTTCTCGTTACCGAAATAGATGGCACCGCCATCGGGGAATTCGAGGCCGGCCACCATGCGCAGGATCGTCGTCTTGCCCGAGCCGGACGGTCCCAGCAAGGCGACCAGCTCGCCGCTCTCGATGTCAAGCGAAACGCCATGCACGGCGCGAAAAGTGTCGAACGTCTTGACGACGGTGTCGAGGCGGATTTTCACGGTTTTGTCTCCGAAGTGGTCGGTGCTGTGCCGGCAAGTGAGGGGCGGCGGACGCGGCCAGCGCCCCGGCGCTCAAGCGCCACCTTGGCGATCAGGGTGACGACGGCGAGCGCCGCAAGGATCGATGCGGCGGCAAAGGCGCCTACGGCGTTGTAGTCGTGGTAGAGCAGCTCGATATGCAGCGGCAGGGTGTTGGTCTGGCCGCGGATATTGCCCGAAACCACCGAGACGGCGCCGAATTCGCCCATCACCCGCGAGTTGCAGAGAATAACGCCATAGAGCAGCGCCCATTTGATGTTGGGCAGCGTCACGAAGAAGAACGTCCGCCAGCCGCTGGCACCGAGCGAGGTGGCTGCTTCCTCCAGATCGCGGCCCTGCGCCTGCATCAGCGGAATGAGTTCGCGGGCAACGAAGGGGGCCGTCACGAACATGCTGGCGAGCACGATACCGGGCAGGGCGAACAGGATTTTGACATCGGCTGATTGCAGTGTTTCGCCGAACAGGCCCTGCAGGCCATAGACGAAGAGGTAGGCGACACCAGCGACGATAGGCGACACCGAGAAGGGGATTTCGATGACGATCAGCAACAGGCGGCGCCCGGGGAAATCGAATTTGGTGATGGCCCACGCGGCCGCGACACCAAATGCCGTATTGATTGGGACGGCGATCAATGCCGTCAAAGCCGTCATCAGGATCGCATGGCGTGTATCGGCATTGGTAATCGTCTTGCCGAAATAAGCGATGCCTCTGGAAAAGGCTTCGTAGCCGATGACGGCCAGGGGTGCGATGATGACAAGCGCTACCAGCGTCAGCACGATAGCAATCATCGTGTTGCGAAACACCGGTGCTTCGCCAATCCGCGGCGGCCGTTTCGTCTTGGCTTTGGCCATGATCAACCCTTTACCGTATAACGCAGCGCGCGCGCCTGCAGGACGTTGGTGACGGCAAGCATCGTGAAGGCGGCCAGCAGCATCACCGAGGCGATCGCGGCCGATGCGGGATAGTCGTATTCTTCCAGCCGGATGAAGGCGAGGAGGGCGGTAATTTCCGTGTCGAACGGCTGGTTTCCGGCGATGAAGATGATGGCGCCGAATTCGCCGAGGCTGCGCGCGAACGACAGAGACAGTCCAGCCAGCAGCGCTGGCGCCAGCTGCGGCAGGATCACCCGCAAAAAGATTTCCAGATCGGTGGCGCCGAGCGTCTGCCCCGCTTCCTCCAGCGCCGGGTCAAGTTCCTCCAGCACCGGCTGCACTGTACGCACGATGAAGGGCAGACTGGTGAAGGCCATGGCGATGATGATGCCGAGCGGCGTATAGGCGACCTTGATGCCGATGGCGGCGAGCGGCGCGCCGAACCAGCCGTTCGAGGCAAACAGCGTCGTCAGAGCAATACCGGCAACGGCGGTCGGCAGGGCGAAGGGCAGGTCCACCAGCGCATCAATGAAGCGCCTGCCCGGAAAACGGTAGCGCACGATGACCCAGGCTAGGGCAAGGCCAAACACCAGGTTGAACAGTGTGGCGGCCAGAGCGCAGAGCATGGTGACCCGGTAGCTGGCCATGGCGCGTTCGGACGAGACGATCCGCCAGTAGTCCTCCGGACCGAGGCTAGCCGCCTTGAAAATCAGTGCGCCAAGCGGCAGCACGACGATGATGGCGACATAGACGAGCGTTATGCCGAGCGTCAGGGGCAAGCCTGGAAGAATGCGCCGTGCCAATAAACTGCCCTTTGAAATTCGAGGTGGAAAACATCTTGAGGCCGCGGCGGGACTTTCGTCCGCCGCGGCCTTCGTTTTTCAGAGTCTGTGTTTGTGATCAACGGTTTCCGTAGATCTTATCGAGCGCTGCCCCTTCGGCGAACTGCTCTTCCTTGATCTTGCCCCAGCCGCCAAAAACATCTTCGACCTTGAGGAGCCGGATTTCGGGGAACTGGTCCTTGAATTGCGCAGCGACGGTGGCGTCGTTCACGCGGTTGCCGTTCTCGGCCAGGATTTTCTGACCTTCCGGCGTGTAGAGAAAGTCGAGGTAGGATTTTGCCAGATCGCGGGTGCCGTTCTTGTCGACCACCTTGTCAACGATCGCCACCGGGAACTCGGCGAGAAGGCTGACGGAAGGCGTGACGATATCGAACTTGTCTTCGCCGAATTCCTTGGCGATGCCCTTGGTTTCGGCTTCGAACGTGATCAGCACGTCGCCAGTCTCGCGCTCGACGAATGTCGTAGTAGCCGCGCGTCCGCCAGTGTCGAAGACCGGGACATTGTCAAAGATCTTCTTGACGAACTCTTCGACCTTGGCCGGATCGTTGGCGAACTTTTCCTTCGCGTAAGCGGTGGCTGCGAGATACGTGTAGCGGGCATTGCCAGAGGTTTTCGGGTTCGGGAAGATCACCTTCACGTCGTCGCGAACCAGATCGTTCCAGTCCTTGATACCCTTTGGATTGCCTTCGCGCACGAGGAAGGACGGGAAGGAATAGAAGGGGGAAGCGTTGTTGGCGAAGTCGCTCTTCCAGTCTTCCGAGACGAAGCCGCCCTTGACCAGTGCATCGACGTCCGTCACCTGGTTGAAAGTGACCACATCGGCTTCGAGACCCTCGAGGATCGCGCGGGCCTGCTTGGAGGAGCCGCCATGCGATTGATCGACTGTGATGCCGGGATGGGCTGCAATAAAGGCTTCATTGACGTGTTCGAACAGTTCGCGGGAAACATCATAGGATGCATTGAGCAGCTTGTCGGCAGCGGCGGCTGGAGCGGTCAAAGCCGCAAGTGCGACACCGATGAGCAATAGACGTTTCATGAAGAACTCCCCGAGATTTGATTTCGTCCGGAGCATAGAGTCGGCACAGCGGCGTGCCGAGGAACCCTTCTGTGAATGTTTCCGCCGCATTGGAAAAATATTGCCTGAAAGGCTCCAACGGAGAAACGGACGCCTTCATCAAGTCAAAATCATCCAGCCTCGCCAATTTCTGGTATATTAGCTGTTTCAATGAGTTGGTGCTTTATCTTCACAAAGTTTGCCGCTTGCCCGCCGGCGATCATCAAGCGTGCGTAAGCGGCTGCAAACATTGAACGTTGTTGTTAGACAAAAGTCGAAGATCGCCTCTTTCCCGCGTGGCTGGACATGAGGGGGGGAGCGTGTAATCTGCCGGGCGGAGGTGCGCGGGTATATTCGAAATCGCGTGTCCGCATAAAATGGATTTGAGATTGTGCATGTCCGTTTGAGCTAGTCGACATCGGCCAGTGCGGTTTGCACTTCGCGGGGAGGAACAGGTCCGGCATTGCCGTCTGTCCGCGACAACAGAGGAGAGAACATGGATCGCCGTCTATTCATCAAGCGCGCGGCTCTCGGTGGCGTCGGTGCCGCCGCTGCCACGACGCTCGCAGCGCCTGCCATTGCCCAGAGCAACCCGAAGGTCAACTGGCGCCTGGCGTCGTCGTTCCCGAAGTCGCTCGACACGATCTATGGCGGCGCGGAAGTGCTGTCGAAATACCTATCCGACGCAACGGATGGCAATTTCAAAATTCAGGTCTTCGCCGCCGGTGAAATCGTGCCGGGTCTTCAGGCCGCCGACGCTGCCGCTGCCGGTACGGTCGAAGCCTGCCACACGGTTTCCTACTATTACTGGGGCAAGGACCCTGTCTGGGCGCTGGGTGCCGCCGTTCCGTTTGCACTCAACGCACGCGGCATGAACGCCTGGCATTACCATGGCGGCGGTATCGAGATGTTCAACGAGTTCCTGGCGACCCAGGGTCTGGTGGGCTATCCTGGCGGCAACACCGGGGTGCAGATGGGCGGCTGGTTCCGCAAGGAAATCAAGACCGTTGCTGACATGTCTGGCCTCAAGATGCGCATCGGCGGCTTTGCCGGCAAGGTCGTCGAGAAGCTCGGCGTCGTGCCGCAGCAGATCGCAGGCGGCGATATCTATCCGTCGCTGGAAAAGGGCACGATCGACGCGGCCGAATGGGTTGGCCCGTACGATGACGAAAAGCTCGGCTTCTACAAGGTTGCGCCGTACTACTACTATCCCGGTTGGTGGGAAGGTGGCCCGACGGTTCACGCCATGTTCAACAAGGCGGCGTTCGACGGCCTGCCGAAGAACTACCAGTCGCTGCTGCGCACGGCCTGCCAGGCAACCGACGCCAACATGCTGCAGAAGTATGACTATCTGAACCCGGCTGCGATCAAGCGCCTGGTTGCCGCTGGCGCCAAGCTCAGCCCGTTCAGCCCGGAAATCCTGTCGGCCTGCTTCGACAAGGCCAACGAGGTCTACGCCGAAATGGAAGCGACCAATCCGACCTTCAAGAAGATCTGGGACTCGATCAAGGCGTTCCGTGGTGAGTATTACCTCAATGCCCAGATCGCCGAATACAACTACGACACGTTCATGATGATCCAGCAGCGCGGCGGCAAGCTCTAAGCTCTGCATTCATCGCTGAAACGAAAAACCCCGGAGCGCTGCTCCGGGGTTTTTCTTTGTCCGTCGGCGAGGGGTGGTCAAATCCTCAAAAAAGCGCTTTCGCTGTTTCGCCAGAATCGGTTTCGAGGCTGCTTACGGCCCGTAAAAAAATGGCCGGTTCGAAGACCGGCCATCAAACTGCTGACAAAACCCGACAACGACTATCTGGTGAAAGCGGCACTCCACTCTCCGTCATCCTCGCCCTTGTGGCGGGGATCCAGCGACCCGACGTCTGTCGGGTCAAAAGGCTCTTTCAGCCCAAGGACTTGGGCTGGCTGGATCTCTGTGACAAGCACAGATATACTGGCAAAACAGCTTCCCCCAATTGGCAACAGCTGAATGCCGATATCGGCCAAAAAGCCATAGATATCAACCGTTTGTTGCAACAGTAGACAACAGTTGATAACAGCTGTATACAGGGTGCCACGCTTCCCCCAGACTTCCCCCGAGGACACCATGCCCGTCAAACTTACAGACCGATTTTGCAAGCATGCACCAGCAACCGAAAAGCGGCAGGAAATCGCCGATCTCGGTTTTCCCGGCCTCTATCTGATCATCCAGCAAACCGGCTCGAAATCCTTCGCCGTGCGCTATTCGATACGCGGCAAGATCACCAAGGCGACGTTGGGTTCCTATCCCGCCATCCCGCTCGCCAAGGCGCGCGAACTGGCGCAAGGCATCGTTGGACAGGTGACGACGGGTGTCGATCCCAAGGTGGCGGAACGCGAGCGCAAGGAACAAGAGGCACGGCTGAAAAGCGATACGCTGGAAACCGTGCTGGCCGATTATACCGCGCGCCGCCTGTCGAAACTGCGACCGCGAACCGCCGCTGGCTACCGCTGGCTGTTGAACCGAAATCTGGCC